>SXUI01000055.1 GCA_005790605.1 Planctomycetia bacterium
GGTCGAAGGTTCAAGTCCTTCAGGGGGCATCCCGTCCGTGACATCCGAGATTTGTCCGATGAAACCTGCGCTCGCGCAGGTTTTTTCGTTCCTGCATTGAGGCCTTCACTCCTCCTCGGCAGTTTGCATTCTGCACCCGAAAGCACGATCCTAACGCGCATGCACTTGCCCGAATCACCGCTGCATGCTGCTCCAAGTGAGCACCATCTCGCTCCGGCCGAGCGAGATCGCTTGCAGCAATTCGGTAACACGATTGTCCACGATTTGAACAACGCGATTTTCGCGATCACGGGTCGGCTTGAACTCTTGAAGCGCCGACTTGAGAACCCAGCGCTGCAAGGGCTTGCGGGCGAGTTGGGCAAGACCATCGCATTCTTCGAGTCGATCAATGCATCGATTGCCAGTGCTTGCGCGAGGAACATTCCTCATGGGCAAGCGGTTTCAGCGAATGAAACACTCGCGACCGCGATCGACGAAGCGCTCTTCGAGACGCAGGAGTCTCTGCGTGAAATCCGCATCGAACGCGCGGATCTTCCCCTGTCAACGCGCATGTTCCGAGTCCCTGCGAGCGCGCTCGCGATTTGCTTCAGGCAGTTGTTGGCGCTGCATGCGATCCGCTTGAACGGCGCAGGGGCACTCTCCATTGCCAGTCGCTTCGAAGCAGCGTCTCTCCTCGTCGTGATGGAAGACGACCAGACGGTTGACGCCGCTGAAATTGTTTCGCTCACACAAAGCCCGAGTTTTCTGCAGCCTGGATTCGCGTTTGAGCAACTCTTCTTTGCGACCGCGGCGCGAGCGTTGCGGGACTTTGGTGGCAAAGTCGCGCTTGAACGAACGGCAGCTGGGTGCCTGCGCTCTACCGTGAGCCTGACGCTTGTTGCTGAAACGCGACGAGTCGCGCAACGCGTCCTCATCGCCGATGACGAGATGCTCATTCGAGCGCTTCTCGTCCAGATGCTTGAAACGCTCGGCGCGGATGTGGTTCCCTGCGACGATCCGAGCTCCATCGACACCCACCCTGATCTCTCGCAACAAGAATTGATCGTGGTCGATGCGGCGATGCCGACGCAATCAGGGCTTCGAGCCCTGCAGCGACTTCGAGCGAATGGTGTGATGATTCCGGCTGTGGTGATTTCTGGCGCGCCGATCGACGAAGCACTTCCTGCGAAGACATCTGCGCTCCTGAAGCCGTTCACGATGGCGAGCTTCGAAGCGGCCTGCCAAGCAGCGTTCGCATCATGACGACGGAAGAAGCGCGAGCATCGCGGTGAGCGCTGGCGAGGGCGAAGTCAATGCACGCAACGCATCGAAGTTCACGAAGCACATCGCATCGTGCTCGAAACTTGGTTTGAGCTCGCAGGTTGCCTCGAGTTGGACGCGATAGATGATGTCCCAGGTCCTTGTGACCGGATCATCCAAGAGCGCGATGGCGATTGGGCGAACGCCCGCAGGAAGGGCGCTGCCAACTTCCTCTTCAAACTCGCGACGCAACTCGCTCTCCACGTCCTCGGTGTTTTCAAGCCCCCCGCCTGGCACGAACTCCCATGTGCCCGGATACGCCGCAACATGCCTTGAGCGTCTGCCGATGAGGTAACTCGCGCCAGCCGAAACGATTGCTTTCACTCCAAGCGGCCGCACGCCGCATGCGAGCCCGTGCATCTGCACCGCAAAAAAACGATACGCGCATGGCTGCACATGGATAGAGACCCCGCCATGACCGTTGCGACTGGTTCCCAACACCTGCACAAGTCCACCGTCAAAGTACTTCTCATTTCGCGCACACAAGGCACTCCAACACGCATCGACTTCCTCCAGCGAGACATGCGTTGGAACGAATCGCTCAGGGACAGACGCGAAAACGGGTGGGCGACGAAGTCGAATGATGCGCAACGGACGGACTCTCTCGATGTTCATTACACTCTCGCCCCATGTCCAACGCACGATACCTGACTGCTCCGGCCATCACGAAGTCCATGCCTACGGGCATCCCCTTCATCATTGGCAACGAAGCAGCGGAGCGGTTTTCGTTCTACGGCATGAAGACCATTCTTGCGGTCTTCATGACGCAGTACCTGATCACGAGCGGCGGGCTCCCGGCCTACATGTCGCAATCTGACGCTCGGGAGAGTGTCGCGTGGTTCGTGGCCGGCGCGTACTTTTTCCCAGTCTTCGGAGCGCTTCTCGCGGATGTGTTCCTTGGCAAATACCGAACCATCATTCTGCTTTCGCTCGTGTACTGCCTCGGCCACGCAGCTCTCGCATGTATTGATCTCCCATCTCCCATGCTTCAAGCATCGTTTGAGCCCAAGACTTGGATGATTGCGGGACTCCTGCTCATCGCCATTGGCGCTGGTGGAATCAAGCCCTGCGTGAGCGCGCATGTTGGCGATCAGTTCGGGCAGGCGAACAAGCACCTGCTGACGCGCGTCTTCGGCTGGTTCTACTTTTCGATCAACTTTGGTTCGTTCTTTTCTACGCTGCTCACGCCCTACATGCTCAAGGAGTATGGACCGGGCTGGGCCTTCGGAATTCCCGGCGTGTTGATGGCGATCGCGACGCTCGTCTTCTGGCTCGGGCGGCATCGATACGCGCACATTCCACCCAAGGGAGTTGGGTTCCTGAAGGAGTTGGTCTCGCCAGATGGACTCAGTGCGATCGGTCGCCTTGTTGGGCTCTATGTGTTCGTCGCGGTTTTCTGGGCGCTCTATGACCAGACCGGCGGCGCGTGGGTGCTGCAAGCAGCGCAGATGGATTGCAATTTCCTCGGCATTCACTGGCTTGAGTCGCAGATCCAAGCGATCAATCCACTTCTCATTCTGATTTACATCCCGTTGTTTTCGTACGCGATCTATCCCGCGCTTGGGAAGGTCGTTCGACTGACACCGCTCCGAAAGATTGGCGCGGGGCTCTTCCTCGTTGTCGTCGCATTCGTCGTTTCAGCGATGGCGCAGGCGCGGATCGATACCGCGCAGGGAGACTTTCAATATGCGGTAACTCCCCTCGTCGCGTCCTCGCAGATTGACTACCCGAAGACCATCGTCGCGTTGAAGGAAGTAGAGCGCAACGCGACTGCGACGGAGCTTGAAATGCTCAGCGCAGATCCGAAGCCACTTGATACTGAATGGACCGGAAAGACCGCGAAAGCACTCGCCGTCGGTGGCATCGCAGTCAGTGTGCATGGCACGACGCAGTTTGCACAGTGGCCGTCCATCGCCTGGCAGATTTTGGCGTATCTCATCATTACCGCGGCAGAAGTCCTCGTCTCCGTGACATGTCTTGAGTTCAGCTACACGCAGGCACCCGCCAAGATGAAGTCGTTCATCATGAGCCTCTATCTGCTGAGCGTTTCGGCAGGCAATGTGCTCGTCGCGTTGGTCAATCGTTACACGCAAGATGCCAATGGCAATTCAACTCTCGAGGGCGAGTCGTACTACTGGTTCTTTAGTTACCTCGGTCTCGGTGCAGCGATCGTCTATGTCGTCGCGTCGAACTTCTATCGAGGCAAGGAGTACATCCAAGGCTCCGACGAATCGCCTGTAACTGGCGCTGAACACTAGAACGCGAGCGGGATTCCGAGCGCATTCCATGCGATAAGGAATGCCGTCCAGCCAATCAGTGCCGCGAGGCTGTAAGGCGCGAGGAGCGCGAGCAGCGTCCCGAGCCCGGCTTGGCTGTCGTAACGGCGAATGACGATGAGCACGATCACGAGGTACGCATTCAGCGGTGCGATTGGATTAACACAACTGTCACCAACCCGATACGCAGCCTGCACGAGATCAGGCTGCATCCCCGCGCTCGCAAGCATGGGCACAAGGACAGGCGCGAGAAAAACCCACTTCGCACTCGCGCTCGCGAGGAAGAGATCAAGCGTCGCGACACCCCACACGATCGCCACGATCATCACGCCTTGACCGAGGTGCAACCCGCGGATGACTTCAGCGCCTTCAACGCTCATCACGACCGCGAGGTTCGACTGTCGAAACCAAGCGATGGACTGTCCTGCGAAGAAAGCGATCACGATGTAAGAACCCATGCCTGCGATTGACTGCCCCATACGCTCCGTCACCGCGCGATCGGAGCGGATCTCACCCACAGCGATGCCGTACGCGAGGCCGGGTAGTAGAAACATCACAAGGATGATCGGAACGAGCGCCTCGCTCCACGCCGGCGCCATCGTGTTCGTCGCGTGACGCGTGACGACGCCTGTGAGTGGGCCGTTTTCAACGAGCGCCATCGAGAGTAGTGCACCGCCCCCAAGCACAAAAGCTGCAAGGGCCGCAAGAAGCCCACGACGCTCGACATGCGAAAGGCTGGCCTCCGTGTGCGGGATCCCACCCTGCTCGATCTGTGCAGCAACGCGCTGCGCCGAAACCCGTGGTTCAACGATCTTGGCGGTCACCAACCACCCAAGCCCAGTCAGGAAGAAGGTCGACGCGAACATGAACGCGTAATTCGCGGTTGGCGCAACAACAGCGCCCGGATTGATGGACTGCGCAGCTTGCTCAGTAAGACCTGACAGCAACGGGTCAAGGCTGGTGATGGCGATGTTTGCGCTGAACCCGCCGGCTATGCCGAAGACCGCAGCTGCGATTCCGACGAGTGGGCTTCGACCGAGCATCGCGAACACACCAGCAGCGAGCGGAGGCAGCACGACATACCCAGAGTCCGCCGCCGCACTTGAGTTCACGCCGATGAAAATGATCGCTGGCGTGATGAGCCGTGATGGAGTCCATCGAACAAGGAGCTTCAGGAGTGATGGAAAGAGACCAGTGCGTTCGGCAACGCCAATGCCAAGCATGGCCACGAGCACGATCGCGAGCGGCGGAAAATCGAGGAAGTTCTTGAGCGCGCTCGTCCAAATCCAGCGCATGCTCTCGGCATCGAGCAGATTATCCACGAGGATCTGTTTCGTCGAGTCTCGAGGATCAACGACCGACCAATGCCACGCCGCGCCGACCCAACTGACAAGAAGTATGGCAAGACCGATGAGTACAAAGAGCGTCGCAGGATCGGGCAACCGATTCCCGACTCGCTCGAGAGCAAGCAACAGACGGGTGAGCCGTGAGTGTTGCATGCGCGCCGCTTCACTCATCGTGTTACGCCCTGACGAAAGTTCCCTGCTCCGTATCTTTCTTCACGCCGGGAAATCGCAGCACGCGATTATGCATCGCAACATAGATACCTGGTGGGCAGAGTTGCACCGCTAAGAGGGCCTCGGTGACATTCTGCGTCGCATCCGTCCGCCGCAATTCGTAGGGACGCATCGCTCCGGTGAGGATAACTGGCGTTCTCGCACCGCCTTGCGTGCTCGAGAGCGCTTCGATTCGATCCCCTGACTTTGCCAACCGATCCGTTCCGTGGACGATCACAACTCCATCGTGCGTCTGACTCATCGCGATGGCGGTTGCAGCGATCAGATCATGATCGGCCTCGCTCATTTCAAGCGAATCCTTGTTCATGAGTCCCACCCGCTCGATACGCACGCCTCGAAGTTCAAGCGACGCGATCAGCATGTCAAGGACGCTGACATGATTCGCGAGCACACCGCCAAGTTCATCGTAGGTCTTCTCGATCGTTCCGCCCGTGGAGATAAGCGCGATCTGGAATGGCTTCTGCAGTGCTGCACTCGAGGGCATAGGGAGGGCACTTTAGCGGAGTGCGACCTGCTCCGAGAAACCTGCGCGAGCGCTCAAAGCACGCGCTCTGCTCGAGGGTAGCTTCCGAGCACTTCGAGCCGCGTGCAGTGCGTTCGAGCCTGCACGAGCGCCCGTTGCATCGCAGCGTCTTTCTCATGCGCAAGTGCGTCGATGAAGAACAGGTAGTCCCAGTGCGCGTCACCGCTTGGGCGCTTTTCGATGTGCGAGAGGTTGATCCCCTCTTGGCGAAAACTGTCAAGCACATCGACGAGCGCACCGGCGCGATCAGCGAGGGTGAACCACAGCGTCGTCTTGTCATTGCCCGTCGGCGCCACACTCTCTCGACCGATCACCAAGAAGCGCGTCGTGTTGCCTGCCCGATCTTCGATGCCATCAAAGAGCACAGGGACACCGTGCAGTTCACCTGCGAAACTTGACGCGATCGCTGCAGAGCCTTCTTCTTCGTTCGCACGAACGACTGCGGCCGATGTGCTGGACTCAGGGACGAGCTCTGCGTTTGGAAGGACCCGAGCGCACCACTTCCGACATTGACCAAACGCCTGTGGCTTGGAATAGATCCGGCGAATCGCGTCAGGTGCCGCATTCGAAAGTAGTGCGAGTCGAACAGCGACGAGAGCCTCGGCGCGGATGGAAACCGGATGCGCGAGGAGCGCATCGAGTGTCTCAAGAATCGAACCCATGCTCGAGTTCTCGTACGGCACAAGACCGTGGTCGCATCGACCAGCGGCAACTTCAATGACCACATCAGGAATGGTCGGAACGCAGGCGATCTCGATGCTTGAGCCAAAGTGCCGCACAACTGCGAGGTGGCTGAAGGAACCAGTCGGGCCAAGGCAACCCACACGCAACGGCCTTTCGAGCGCGAAGGACCCAGACATGATTTCGCGGAACACGGCTTCGATCGTGCGATCTGCGAGCGGGCTCGATGCAGCATGACTTCGAGAGACGGCGCGCTCGATGACTGCGCGTTCCCGACTCGGGACATAGATCGGCGCTACGCCACTCCGCTTGGCGACACCAACTTCCACCACGAGGTTCCCGCGCTTGGCGAGAAGGCCAACAAGCTCCGCATCGACGGCATCAATCTCGCCGCGAAGGGTTTCGAGGCTCTTTGGCGAACGCGAAGGATCGGGGGCAAGATCTGTCACGACGGAGTGCTCATGGAGGAAGTCGATTTGTTTTTCGGACCAGGCTCGAGGACGATTCGCGCGGGGTGGGAATCCGAAGTTGAAGCCGCGATTGAGCCGATGTTGACTCACTCGCGCGCCGACTTCTATCGGCACACTCATCCTCCTTGCTCGGTCGAAATGCTGTGGGAGATCAAATCCCTTCGCAATCCCCAACCCTTCACGAAGCCGCACGGCAACTGCAGGCTCTCCCGTGGTTTGACCTTGCCCCCGCAGGCATCCTCGCGCTCATCGGATTGGTACTGCTGTTCTATGGGCAGAAATTGCTGAAGCCGAGCCTTGTGTGCGCCGCGATCGTTCTCGGGGCGTGGATCGCAGGCCCTCTCGTCGGCATGTTGAGCCCCCCGGTCGCCGCAAAACTGCCCTCGATCCTTTGGCCCGTGATCGGTGGCATCGCGGGACTCATCTTCATTGCGCTTTCGTGGAGGCTGCTTCTTGCATGTTCGTTCGGAGTGGTGCTCGCTGCGGTGCTCGTCATTGGGAGCCGCGCGCTCGTCGAAGCAGGTTTCATCGACGCCGCGCATGGTGCGGAGACCTCCGAGGTACAGCCGACGAATGATGGCGCGCTTCCGCTAGATCAATTCGCAGAGGCAGCATCGCAACTTGACCGAGTGGGACCTGCACTTGAGCGCGTGCATTCGACTGTTCGTCCCCTCATCGCCTGGGTTGCCGCGCGCTGGCAGGCTGAACCCCCGCAGATGCGGACGCTCTTTCTCGCAAACGCCGCAGCGGGATTCTTCATGGGAGCTCTCTTGGGCTTGCTGCTCGCCAAGGACATCGCCGCATTACTCACGGCGATTCTCGGCGCGCTTCTCCTCCTCGTTGGTGGAATCCCGCTTCTCGCCCGCGAATCGGACGCGCTTGCAGAGCCGCTCCATCCACTCGCGTGGCTCGGGAGTTGGGCTGCGATTGCGGCGATCGGGTTCTTCGCGCAACTCATCATGCGAGGAACGAGCGAACCAGACGCCGAATCCGAACGCGATTGAGCTCCGACTTCGTCTAGACTCTCTCCCGTGGATGCATTTGAATTTCGTCACGGCGAGTTGTACTGCGAAGATGTTCCTATGCGCGAGATTGCGCGCACCGCAGGGACGCCGACATTCGTCTATTCCTCTGCGACGCTCGGTGGGCACTTTGATCGATTGAAGGAAGCCTTCGCGCCTCTCGATCCACTGCTCTGCTACTCAGTCAAGAGTTGTGCAAATCTCAGCGTGCTTCGAACGCTCGCAGCGCGGGGCGCAGGCATGGATGTGGTCAGCATTGGAGAACTGCAGCGCGCTGTGGAAGCGGGTGTCCCCGCGAGCCACTGCGTCTACGCCGGCGTCGGCAAGCGTGATGACGAGATCATCGCGGCGCTCGAAGCTGGCATCGGCCTCCTGAATATCGAGAGCGAAGCGGAGTTTGAGAATGTGTCGCGCCTCGCCGGTCAACTCCGCATAAGTGTCCGCTGCGCACTTCGCATCAACCCTGATGTGGATCCGAAGACGCATCGGTACACCTCGACTGGGAAGAAGGAAACGAAATTCGGCGTCGACCTCGAGCGAGCCCGAAGGTTCTTCCAGAAGTACGGTCAGGATGCCTTCGCGAAGCTCGAGGGTCTTCACCTTCACATTGGTTCCCCGATCTACACCGTTGAGCCTTATGTCGAAGCGCTGACGAAAACTTGCGCGCTCATCGATGAACTTGCGATGGATGGCGTGACGATTCGATCGATCGACCTCGGCGGCGGATTCGGCGCAGACTATGAATCAGATCAGTCGCCAAGCGCCATGGATTACGCCGACGCGATCCTGCCCATCGTATTGCCACTGAAACAACGCGGCGTGCAGTTCTTTCTCGAGCCAGGTCGTTCGATTGCGGCCAACGCAGGAGTGCTTCTGCTTTCGGTGCTCTACACGAAGCAGTCCGGCGAGAAGCGATTCGCGATTTGCGATGCGGGCATGAATGCGCTTTTACGGCCATCGCACTACGGCAGCTTTCACTTCGTCTGGCCGGTGCAGCCTTCGAACGGCCTCGTGCCGCCAACTCGGTCGAGCACCCTCGCGATGCCTGGACTCCTTGCACAGGACATCGTTGGACCGCTGTGTGAATCTGGCGATTTTCTCGCGCTTGATCGATCACTCCCGCCGCTCTCGCGAGGTGATCTTCTCGCGGTCTTCACCGCTGGCGCCTACGGCATGAGCATGGCAAGCAGATACAACTCCAGCCCGTTGCCCGCCGAGGTACTCGTGACAGGCGGACGCGTCGCCCTCATCCGTGAACGCGAGACGGTCGAAGATCTCATGGAGCATGAGCGCCATGTCACTGTGCTTCTTTGATCCAAGCGATCGCGTGCGCCATCGGCGCAATGCGGAGGGTGTTCACCATGGTTCGCCGTGAAACTGGAGGCGTGTGGGTCACGCTGAAGGAGACTATTGCAGCGTCGCCAGATGAAGTGCTCGAGTGCATCACAACGCCCGAGGGACTCACGCGATGGCTGAGCGTTGGCGCGAGCTTTGAGCCGCACGCCGGCGGACGACTCTCGCTTGCATGGGATCGTGAAGCGACACATGTCCTCGAGACCACGATTCAGGAGTACGACATCGCTCAGGGCCGCGTGAGTTGGGTCTGGTTTCCCACTCCGCTCGAAGATTGGACCGTCAAGCTCGAATTCCTCGTCGATCGCCAGGTCGAAGCGGGCGCCAGAGTGATCGTTCGCCTCGGTCCATTCTCAGAAGCGACGGACAGCCTGCTTGCTGCTGCGGATGCGGCGGAGAGCTGGCGCTGGTACCTGTGCAATCTTCGCTCAGTGCTTGAATCGAAACACGACATGCGAGCGATTCGGCCGCTCTAGTTGAGCGCTCGCGACTTGCGGCGCGATGCGTGCAGTTCGCCGGCATTGATGTAGCCGCCCCGCCTCGCTCGCTTTGGTGTGCGCCGGGGCGAGTGAATCGCCACTGGCGCAATTCCGCAGTTTTGCAGTTGAGCGCTCGCGCATACACTCAACAACTTAGGAAACGCCATGTTTGAATCACTGACCGAACGCATCTCAACCGCTGCTCGCAATCTCGCGGGGCGTGGAACGATCTCAGAGTCCAATGTCAAGGAGGCGTTGGAGGAAGTTCGCACTGCGCTTCTTGAGGCAGATGTCGAGTACGGCATCGCGAATGATTTTTGCGCGACCGTGCTGAAGGATTCGATCGGGCGCGGGGTGACGAAGTCGCTTCGGCCAGGCGAGGAATTCATCGGCGCGATCCACGACTCACTCGTCGACCTCATGGGAAGCGAGGATGAGAAGGCGTTCTATGTCGATCCCGGCCCGACCGTCTTCATGCTCTGCGGTTTGCAAGGTTCGGGAAAGACGACGACGTGCGGGAAGCTTGCGGCGTTCTTCAAGAAGTCTGGCCGAAGCGTGCTCGTCGCAGCAGCAGATTTGCAGCGCCCTGCCGCCGTTGAGCAACTCCGAATCGTTGCGGAAACCGTCGCCAACGACGCGAAGGGCGGCACACGCGTTGGATTTCACGGCGAGATTGAACAGTGCGCCGAATACGGCAAAGCGGTCGGCGCGGCCGTTGGCGTGTGCCGCCGAGCAGTGCAGCGAGCGAAAGCGGAAAAGTACGACATCGTCATCCTCGATACGGCTGGTCGATTGCATGTCAACGATGACCTGATGAAAGAGCTCGAAGGAGTTCGCAGCGCGGTGCAGCCACATCAGATCCTGCTGGTCGTCGATGCCATGACTGGTCAGGACGCGGTACACAGCGCCAAGGCATTCCATGATCGCCTCAACATCGATGGCGTGATTCTCACGAAGCTCGACAGCGATACCCGTGGCGGCGCAGCGCTGACCGTGCGACGCGTGACCGGCGCGCCGATCAAGTTTGTAGGTACCGGCGAAAAGTTCGACGCGCTCGATGAGTTCAGTCCGAAGCGCATGGCTGGCCGGATTCTCGGCATGGGCGACATGATCGCGCTCGTGGAGAAAGCCCGCGAAGAAGTGAGCGAAGCGGATGCCGAGGAGATGGCTGCAAAGCTCTCCAAAGGCAAACTCACGATGGACGACTTCCTCAAACAAATGCAGTCGTTCCGACGCATGGGTTCGATGAAGTCTGTGCTTGGCCTACTCCCAGGAGTCGGCGCCGCACTCAAGAATGTGAACATCGACGAGAAGCAACTCGATCGGCTGCAAGGCATGGTGCATTCGATGACGCCCGCCGAGCGCGCGAATGTCAAGATGTTGTCGAAGAGTCGGATCAAGCGCATCGCCAACGGCTCTGGCACAACGACGAACGAAGTGAGTCGCCTGACGACACAATTCGAACAAATGCAGAAGATGACCGCTGCGATGGCTTCGGGCGGTTTCGCCGGAAAACTCCAAGCCGCGCAACAGATGAGCCAGGGCGGCGGTATGCCAGGTGCGGGAGGCGGCGGATTCTCGTTGAAGGGATCCACTGCAACGCCATCCATGAAGTCGAAGTTCAAAGAGCGCAAGAAACGGTAATGCCGCCTCGATGCGCACGGAAGAACTCGATTACGACTTCGATCCAGCCCTGATTGCGATGACTCCCGCAGCGCCACGGGATGCAGCGCGGTTGATGCTCGTGGACCGCAAGACGGGCCGCTTAACCCATCACCTCGTACGCGACTTGCCGCAGTTTCTCGGCGCGAATGACACGCTCTTCGTCAATGCAACAAGTGTTCAGCGCGCGCGACTTTCTCTTGTGCGTCACGCTGAGGGGTCTACTCCGCGGCTTGAGACGGAAGGACTGCTCCTGAAGCCGGTCATGCAGAAGTACTGGCAGGCACTGATCCGTCAATCGAAGCGATGCAACGTGCTTGACAAGTTCGCGCTTCGGGGAAGCGACGGAGAAGAAACTGGCGACTTCATGTTGCTCCACGCGCGTTGCGGCGAGGGCTGGATCGTCCAGATTCAGAGCGAGCTCGATCCACAAGCCGCACTCGATCGATCCGGGCTTACTCCCCTGCCCCCGTACATTCTGAAAGCGCGCAAGAACCATGCAATCTCGGTCATGGATGCTGACGATCGCACACAGTATGAAACGGTGTACGCGGATGCGACACAGCGCAACTCCGTCGCTGCGCCTACCGCAGGCTTACATTTCACACCGGAGTTACTCGACACGCTTGCGCGAAACGGCGTGCAGCGAGCGGAAGTGCATCTTGATGTCGGCGCGGGGACGTTCAAGCCGATCGACAAGCCCACGCTCGAAGAGCATCCCATGCATGCTGAGCACCTCGAAATCCCTGTCGGCGCCCTCGAAGCACTCGAAACAGCGACTGCAACTCCGCCTCGGCGCCGCGTCGCAGTCGGGACGACGACCGTTCGCGCGCTCGAGAGTTTGCCTCCTGATTGGAAGGCGCGAGATGGCACGCACCGCGCAGAGACGCAGCTGCTCATCCAGCCTGGTTTCACGTTCCGAAACACCGATGCCATCTTGACGAACTTTCACCTACCAAGGTCTACGCTCCTTGCGCTCGTCGGAGCGTTCACCGGCATGGAACTGCTCAAGCATGCCTACGCAACTGCCGTGCAAGAGCGCTATCGCTTCTACAGTTACGGCGATGCCATGCTCTGCGTTTGAACGCGCGCGTGCGCAGGGAGATACGGCAGCAACTCCACCGGCAACCGCCGCAATCCTCGCCGTACCGCTTTGGCAACTGCGTAGTGCATCGAACGCTCGACGCGACGCTCCACGCGTGCATCGATCAGGCATCCATGCTCACGCATCGTGTTGAGCGACCACATCCACGCAGCGTGCTCTTCCAAACATCGCGGCGTGATCGAACCAACACCGAGCGCGTGATGCCCAACTTCGTGCAGAAAAATTGCGCAGCGAAGTGGACTTGTGGGATACGGCGATTCGAGCAGTTTCTCCGTCGTGCCATCTCGCCGTTCAACTCGGATCGCAACCCCGCTCAAGTTCGTCCGCCACTTCCGAACGCGAAAATCGTAGCGTTGCTGCATGGCGTCGACTAACGCGTCATAGTGAAGTTGGCGCGGGCTGCCACTGCGCGATGGCCTGACGGCTTCGCTGTGTCGCCGAGAGGTTGCCTTGCGCACCGTCGCGGTTTGCCCCCTCGCCTTTCGTCGCGGCTTTGGGGTCGCGCCGAGGAAGTCAAAGACGAATTGCGTGAAGAGACGCATCGCGTTCATGAGATCTCTGACGCCAAGCGTGGGACAACTCGAGTTCCCTGCGCGATAGGACGACCGCGGCTGAACTCTTCAAATGACATTCGTCGGCTGCCAGCGCGCTGGACCTCCAAACACTGCACGGCAGAGTCGCCTGCGCATCCAATTCGCCCGTCCGCGGTCAACTCGCTAACACAGATGCCCGTTGCCACGACAGCAACCTCGACACGGCACAGCTTGATCCATTCGGATGGAGCAGACTCATCGGGAGATTGCAGCCCGACTTCACAGCCTGGCCATGTGTTGAGACCATTGATTCGCGCGGCCGCTGACTGCGCCGAGAGCACCGTGCAATCAACCGTCGCGTCTGCCTTCGATAGCTTGCGAGCCCGGGTTGCCTTTGATTCATCCTGCAAAGTGCCGCGAAACTCGCTGCGTGGCGTTGCACGCGCAAATCCATCAAGCACCTCAAGCACCGCGTCCACGCCCAGCAATGAGAGAGCATCATGCACATCGTCAGCGGTTTCTCGGCCGCCAATCGGTCGTTCTCGCGTGGCAAAAACAGCGCCCGCGTCCATTCTTTCGGCGAGACCAATCACGCTGACACCAGTCACCGCGTTCCCGTCCATCACTGCACGCTGAATCGGCGCGGCGCCGCGATACGCCGGGAGAAGTGACCCGTGCAGATTGATCGCGAACCGATCAGCGAGAAGCGCTGCGGATAGTTTCTGCCCAAACGCGATGATCACCCAAGCGTCCGCAGCGACTGCACGAATCTCGCCAAGCACTGCTGGCGCGTTTGCGTCCTCGGGCCGCAGGACCGGAATGCCCTTTGAAAGGGCGAACTCCGCGATCGGCGTCGGAGTGAGTGTTTTTCCACGGCCCGCCTTGCGATCAGGTTGAGAGACGACCAATGCGACCTCGTGAACTTGGAGAAGCGCTTCAAGCGTTGGAAGCCCAAAAGCGCCCGAGCCGAAGAACACGAGGCGCTGTTTAGCCGCCACGATGCTCCTCGTATGCGCGTTCGAGGTCGCGAATGGCCTTGCGATTCGTGAGTTTGTCCTTCGCCATCATGCGATCGATGATCAGCTTGCCATCGAGATGATCGAACTCATGCTGCCAGACACGTGCGTCAAACTCGCTCGTCTCAAGCGTGAACGAAGTGCCATCGAGCGCGGTTGCTGTAATGCGCGCCGCCGTGGGACGGAGCACAGAGACCACGATGTTGGGCAGGCTCAAACAGCCTTCGTCATGCGCCTCGACGGCGCCAGCGATCTCGAGCACTGGATTGATGAAGACAAGATCAGGGAACTTTCCTTTTGCACTCGTGATGAACAATCGAAGCGGAACGCCGACTTGAGGCGCCGCAAGCCCGGCACCTTCTTCAGCAAGCATCGCGCGCTTCATGTCTTCGACGAGTTCATGAATGTGCTCGTCGATGTTGAGAATTGGCAACGCCTTCCGGCGCAGTACCGGATCGGGGTACTCAACGATCGTTCGCGGCGGGCGCAACTCGGCGAAGAAGTGTGCGTGTGACCCAGCGGCGGCTCCTGCCTCGGGCTGCTTCGAGTCGCGCGGGGCTGCTTCTGACTTGCCGCTACGCCCTGCACCTTTCGGAGCATCCCGACCGGCCTCCCCTCGCGCATCGCGGCGAGATGGGACGGTGTTGGCATTGGAGCGCGGAGTGGGAATTCTTCGTGGAGGGGCGGCCATTGTCAGATCCTAACTGCCTTCTCCGATTGAATCCACGGAGTGCATCCGCTTCAGGCTCGCAAACGGATAACATCCGTCCTTCATCAGCACGCGTTGATTCTTCTTGCGGACACGCGCCGCGTTCTTGGTCAGGAGCGAGCATTGGGTTTCTTTTCGTTTGGCAAGAAGTCTGCAGGACAGCCAGTCGGTGACGCTGCGACCCCCATCACGGCGTCAGGCGCGTTTGTTCCGCAGCCGGACAAGGCTCGCACCTGGTTCAAGCATGGCGATGTCGCCGCGGGAACGCATAACTTTGACTACGCCCTCATCTGCTTCGCGAGCGGATTGAAACTCGATCCCACGCAACTCCCGATCTACGACCGTGTGTATGAATTGGCGATTCAGTACGCTCAGACGGTTGGAAAACCGGCATCGCGCGAGAATCTCAAGAAGATCGACGGTCCAGGTCCCATCGATAAGTTCGTCACCGCGATCTACATCTGGTTCACGGATCTCCAGAGCGTGGACGCTGCCCTGAAGATGCTCGACGCAACCGCGCGTGCGGGTCAGTTCGAGTTTGGACGGTGGGTCGCGCCCAAAGTACTCGGCCTCGTACGCCGCGCATCGAAGAAACCCTCGAAGTCGCAGTGGGTGAAGATCAAAGACCTCTTCACGAGCATCGAGGCGTTCACGGAAGCATTCGCTGCCGCCGAGGAGGCGATCAAGATCGATCCGCACGACACGCAGCTCGTGAATGAGATTAAGCAACTCACCGCAGCGCGCGCGATGTCACAGGGCGGATTCTCGCAAGCCATCCAGGCGGGCGAAGGTGGCTTCCGAAGTGTCATTCGCGACGCCGACAAGCAGCGGCAGCTGATCGAGGAAGATTCGATCGTCAGCGGCGAGGATGCGACGCAACGCCTGCTCGACGCGGCACGAAAGGACTTTGAAGCGAATCCGATGTCCGGTGATGCGATCACCAAACTCGGCGCGCAACTTCGCAAGGTCGCGACGCCTGAAGCGGAAGCAGAAGCCATCGCCGTCTATCAAGCGGGCTGGGAGCGATTGACCGAATATCGCTTCAAAATGGCCATTGGCGAGATCAAACTCATGCAAATGAGGCGCAAGCACCGCGCACTTGAACTCAAGGCGGAGTCCGCTCCCAATGACGCAGACCTGAAGGCGGAACTTGCAACCACAGCCGCGGAACTCCTCGCGCTTGAGCTCGAAGAACTTCGTGAGCGGCAGAAGAACTACCCCACGGACCGCGGCGTCAAGATGGAACTTGGTCGCCTTGAGTACCGCCAGGGGAACTATCAAGAAGCGATGACTTGCTTCCAACTCTGCAAGGAGGACGCGAAGTTCCGCGTGTACGCGACGCAGATGCTTGGGCGCTGCTTCGCGGCCGAAGGTTGGCATGAGGAAGCGGTTGGCGAGTTCCGCGACGCGCTTACGCAGGTCGTCGGGCTCGAAGCGGAGCGCGAACTTTCGATTCGCTATGACCTGATGGCATCGTTGATCGAGCGCGCGAAACTGGAGAAGCGCGGCGACATGGCTCGCGAAGCCGCCGAAATCTGCTCGGCGATCCTGCGGAAGAACATCGGCTACCGCGACATCCGGCAGAAGCGCAAGGACATCGACGCGCTGCAGAAGGAACTTCCGAACTGATGGCCGCTCGAGGGCGAGTTCTCGGCGTCATTCCGGCGCGCCTCGCGAGTTCTCGATTTCCTGAGAAGGCGCTTGCCAGCAAGACAGGCAAACCAATGGTTGTGCATGTCCTCGAGGCGGCACTCCAAGCCAAGTCACTCGACGGCGTGATAGTCGCTGCAGATCACCCCCGCATCATCGAAGCGGTCCGTGCACATGGCGGCGAAGCAATGCTCACCCGCGAAGATCACCCTAACGGGACGAGCAGACTCTCCGAAGTCGCTGAGCGAACTAGGGCGGAGATCCTCGTCAATATTCAGGGTGATGAACCCGAGATCGAAGCGGATGCAATCGATGCCGCAACAAACCTGTTGCTTGCAACCCCGTGGGCTGATGTAGCGACACTCGCGAGTCCGTTCAGCCCACACGAAGACCCTGGGAACCGGAATCTGGTGAAAGTGGTCCTCGCAGGCAACGGTCGAGCCCTCTACTTCAGCCGCTCGCCAATCCCGTGCCATAGGGACGCTGCGGCCGGCGTCTTGGTCCCCGCGCCCATGCTCCGGCATGTCGGTCTCTACGCCTACCGTGCCGCGTTTCTGCAAGAGTTTGTGCAGTGGCCTGCCTCGCCCCTTGAACGATCCGAGTCGCTTGAGCAGCTTCGCGTCCTCGAGAACGACCGTGCAATCGTGGTCGGGATTCGGGAAAGTTCTACCCAAGGGATCGATACTCCGGAACAGTACGAAGCATTCGTGAGCCGTCACGCAAATCGCTTGCGCCGGTGAGTCGAACCTACTCGGCCTCAATTCAAAAAACTTCCGCGAATGATGCGACAATCGCCACGGGGGTACTTGCGCCACAGGGGTGTTTCTGCCTACATTCAGGAATGCCCCCCAACGATCCCTCCGACTCAGCAGAGACGATTGATTCCTGCGGATTCCTGTCGCAGTTTGGGAAGAGCACCGATGTCGGCGAGTGGCACTCCCCGATCCCCGACGGATACCAACGCGGAAGAACCAAGTTCGTCGTTGTCATTGGCACGGTGATGAGCGGGCTAGGGAAGGGAATCTTTTCGAGCTCACTCGCGAAACTGCTAAAGGACAAGGGCCTCTCGGTCGCGCCGATCAAGATGGAGGGATACCTCAACATCGATTCCGGCACGCTGAATCCATATCGACACGGCGAAGTTTTCGTCCTCGCTGATGGATGCGAGACTGACATGGATCTCGGTACCTACGAGCGCTTGCTCAATCAAGATCTCACGCGCAAGAACTTCATTACTGCGGGGCAGATTTACACCGACATTCTCGAACGCGAACGCCGTGGCGGTTACCTCGGTCGCGATGTGCAGATGATTCCGCATGTCACTGGTGCGGTGAAGTTGCGCCTTCGCGAACTCGCGATGACGGGCAACAACGGCAAGCCGGCCGACATCGTCTTCGTGGAGGTTGGTGGCACCGCCGGTGATTACGAGAATGGTTTCTACATCGAAGCACTTCGCGAACTCGCATTCGAAGAGGGCACGGACTCCACCTGCTTCGTCGCGCTGACCTACATCCTCGAGCCGTCAATCCTTGGAGAGCAGAAGTCGAAAGCTGCGCAGTTGGGCATCAAGCGACTCATGGAAGCTGGCGTGCAGCCCCACATCGTTGCGTGCCGCGCGAAGAATCCCGTCGTTGAAAAGGTGATGGAGAAGATTGGGATGTTCTCGAATGTCCCAATGCGGCGCATCTTTTCGATGCATGACCGCGAGAGCGTCTACGCGATTCCAGAGGCGATGCGCGCGGCTGGCTTGGATCGCGAGATTCTCTCACTCCTCGGACTTCACGATCGCGTGAACGCGCCGATGGAAGATCGCGAACGGGTCAGTTGGCTTGACTTCAGCCGCAAACTCTTCCAGCCCCGTAAGCACACGATCGAACTCGCCATCGCTGGCAAGTATGCCGCACTTCGCGATGCGTACGCCTCGATTGATAAGGCGATCGAGCACTGCTCCATTCAATTGAACTGCGGCGTGCAAGTGCGCTGGCTCGATACCACCGACCTCGACAGCGACGCTGCCTGCGACAAGGCGCTCGCGGCGGTGGATGCGTTGATCGTCCCGGGTGGATTCGGAGCCCGTGGCGTGGAAGGAAAGATCCGATGCATCAAGTCCGTTCGCGCAAGTCGCAAGCCGTTCCTCGGAATCTGTCTTGGTTTCCAGATGGCGGTGATTGAGTTTGGGCGCAACGCGCTCGGCTACGCAGACGCGAACTCTTCAGAGTTTGATCCACTCACGAAGCATCCGCTTATTGGAGAGCTTCCCGAACAGAAGAAACTCGAAGGGATCCTCGGCGGCACGATGCGGCTTGGCGCGCAGGATGTGATTCTCGAGCCGGGTTCGCTCGCAAGTTTCCTCTATGGCAATAAGACCGAAGTGCGCGAACGATTCCGCCATCGCTACGAAGTTGAGCCGGGCGCCGTCGGCGAACTCACGACCAAAGGACTCGTGTTCAGCGGCCGACACCCCAAGTTCAAGATCATGCAGGTGCTCGAACTTCCGCAATCCACGCACCCCTACTTCATCGGCGCGCAATACCACCCTGAACTCACGAGCCGGCCGTTGGTTCCGCAACCTCTCTTCATGGGGCTCGTTGCGGCAGCGATTGCGCAGAAGGAACCGGAGTTCGCGCAAACGGAACTCGGTCGCCGCTGGGTTCGAAGCGCGCCCAAGCCCGTGCTCGCGTAAGACGACGGGCGCGTTGGCATTGAGCAACCACGCGGGCGAATCTTTCTTGACACGAACTCGCGCCCTGCGCCGATGTCTCGTGCGAGCGACGGAGTGCTCTGCTCGCCCTACTGGACCGGCCCCCATCGCACGAGCAATTGCGCAAGGTCTGCACCATCGACTTGATTGTCGCCCGTGAGATCGCCTAGCTCGGGATCCACCACTCCCCAGTTCACGAGGAGGATGGCGAGATCCGCGCCGCCAACAAGTCCGTCGAGGTCGAGATCGCCGTACTCATACTCACATGCATCAGGTTGTCCGTCCTCATCCGTATCCGCAAGACCCGTCGCGATGTCGCACGAATCAGGAATGCCGTTGATGTTGCAATCCGGCACGAGACCTTGCAGGAGTTCCCATGCATCGGGCAAACCGTTGGCGTTGCAATCTTCCTTGCACTCATCCGGCACGCCGTTGCTGTCCACATCCGTGCTCGCGCCTGAATCAATGTCGCACGAATCCGGAATGCTATTGGCATTGCAATCCGGCACGAGACCTTGCAAGAGTTCCCACGCATCGGGCAGGTTGTTGGCGTTGCAATCCGCCTTGCACTCATCGGGCACGCCGTTGCTGTCCACATCGGTACTCGCGCCTGAAGCAATGTCGCACGAGTCTGGAACGCCATTCGTGTTGCAGTCGGCGAGAACTTCACACGCGTCGCCCACTCCGTCACTGTCGCAATCAGCCTGAGTGGTATTGATGACCCCTGGACAGTTGTCCTCGCAGTCCGCAACGCCGTCACTATCGCTGTCCGTGTCGGATACGCCACAACCACAGATGCCGGGAGCAATCTTGTTTGCGTCGTTTGGACAGCCGTCGTTGCAATCGGCCGTGCCATCGCTGTCACTGTCTGTGTCAGCAACGCCGCAGCCGCACGCGCCGGGCGCGATCTTGTTCGAATCGTTGGGACAGAGGTCATTGCAATCCGCCGTGCCGTCACTGTCGCTGTCTGTGTCAGCGACGCCGCAACCACACGCGCCAGGCGCAGTCTTGTTCGAATCGTTGGGACAGAGGTCATTGCAATCCGCCGTGCCGTCACTGTCGCTGTCGGTGTCAGCGACGCCGCAACCACACGCACCAGGCGCAGTCTTGTTCGGGTCGTTCGCGCAGCCGTCGTTGCAATCCGCAGTGCCGTCGCTATCGCTGTCTGTGTCAGCAACGCCGCAGCCACATTGTCCAGGCGCGATCTTGTTCGGATCGTTCGCGCAGAGGTCGTTGCAATCCGCAGTGCCGTCGCTATCGCTGTCCGTGTCGGCGACGCCACAACCACAAACTCCAGGCGCGAACTTGTTCGGATCGTTCGGGCAGCCGTCGTTGCAATCGGCCGTGCCGTCACTATCGCTGTCCGTGTCGGCAACACCGCAACCACATGCGCCCGGTGAAGTCTTGTTCGGGTCGTTCGCGCAGAGGTCGTTGCAATCTGCAGTGCCGTCGCTGTCGGAGTCCGTATCGGCTACTCCGCAACCACATTGGCCGGGTGCGATCTTGTTCGCATCGTTTGGACATCCGTCATTGCAGTCCGCGACGCCATCACTATCACTGTCGGAGTCGGCAACGCCGCAGCCGCAAATGCCGGGCGCGATCTTGTTGGCGTCGTTGGGGCAAAGGTCATTGCAGTTTGCAGTGCCGTCACTATCACTGTCGGTGTCGGCAACGCCGCAACCACACGCGCCAGGCGCAATCTTGCTGGAATCGTTCGGGCAGAGGTCATTGCAGTTTGCAGTGCCGTCACCGTCGGTGTCTGTGTCCGCGTTGCCGCAACCACACTGACCTGGGATTGACTTGTTTGAATCAAGCGGACATTCGTCTGATGCGTCCGCGACGCCGTCGTTGTCATCGTCTGGGTCGGCGTTGTTCCCGAGCCCATCGCCGTCGGTGTCGGTCCACTCACTCGCGTCGAGCGGGAAGGCATCAGAACCGTCAGCAACGCCGTCATCGTCATCGTCGCTGTCGTTGCAATTCGCAGTGCCATCGCTATCGCTGTCGGTGTCGGCAGTTCCACATCCGCAGATTCCAGCCGCGATCTTGTCTGGATCACTCGGGCATCCATCGTTGCAATTCGCAGTACCGTCGCCGTCGCTGTCAGTGTCAGCTACACCGCATCCGCAGATTCCAGCCGCGATCTTGTTCGGATCATTCGGGCAACCGTCGTTACAGTCGGCACTGCCATCGCCGTCGGAATCAGTGTCTGCAACACCGCAACCACACTGGCCTGCCGAAGTCTTCGCGGCGTCGTTCGGGCAACCATCAATGCAATCGGCGGTGCCATCGCTGTCGGAATCAGTATCCGCAACGCCGCAGCCACATGCACCTGGTGCAGTCTTCGCAGCGTCGTTGGGGCAAAAGTCATTGCAATTCGCAGTGCCATCGCCGTCGCTGTCGGTGTCGGCGACGCCGCATCCACAGATTCCAGCGGCGATCTTGTTCGGATCGTTCGGGCAACCATCGTTGCAGTTCGCAGTGCCGTCGCCATCGTTGTCGGTGTCTGCGACACCACAACCACACTGGCCGGGCACGATCTTCGATGAATCATTCGGGCATCCATCGCACGCGTTGATCGCGCCATCGCCGTCACTGTCCGCTTCGCATGCATCAGGGAGGCCGTTGGCGTTGCAATCCGCAGCGCCAGACGCGATTTCGCATGAGTTCAGCACGCCATCTGAATCGCAATCGTGCCCAGTGCTTTCGATTGAGTCATCAATGCCGTTGCCATTGCAATCCACCCGCTGAATGGCCAGCGAGTGGAATCCGCCCGCCGCGATGCGCGTGCATGCTCCAAGATCGGTTGGAATGCTCGTCTGGCCAGACCCGTTCCAACCCCACGCGCGCACAACACCCGCTTGCGTAAGCGCGATCGTGTGATCAAGTCCCGCCGCGATTTCTGTGCATACGCCGATGTCACTTGGAACTGTGGCCTGTCCGAAGGCGTTCCATCCCCATGCGCGCACCGCACCAGCTTGGGTGACGGCGACGGAGTGACGGCGACCCCCAGCAACTCGCGTGCACGCACCAAGGTCGCTCGGCACGATGGTCTGGCCGTGCCCGTTGAGCCCCCATGCGCGCACAGTTCCTGCCTGCGTAATCACGATTGTGTGCGACATACCACCCGCAATCCGACTGCAAACACCGAGGTCACTCGGCACCGTGCTCTGACCGTCGCTGTTCTGACCCCATGCGCGGACGAGCCCGCCTTGTGTCAGCGCGATGGCGTGATCGCTACCGCCTGCGATCTGTATGCACACGCCCAGATCAATTGGAATCGTGGTCTGACCGAATGAATTCGATCCCCATGCGCGCACCGTGCCAGCCTGCGTCAGCGCCATCGAGAAATTGCCGCACGCTGCAATCTGCGTGCACATCCCGAGGTTGCTTGGGACGGTAGCCTGCCCTTGGACGCCATACCCCCACGCGCGCACCGCACCACTGCGAGTGAGTGCCAAGGAGTGGTAGTTACCACCGGAAACCTGCGCGCACGCGCCGAGGTCGATCGGGGCCACGCGCTGCCCGTAATCATTGTGCCCCCACGCGCGGACAGCCCCGCCGATCACTTCGACGCAATCCGCAACGCCGTCACCGTCGGTGTCGGTGTCTGGGTTGCCGCAACCGCATTGGCCTGGATCGTTCTTTGCCGCATCAAGAGGGCAGCCGTCCGTCGCATCATTGACGCCGTCGTTGTCATCGTCTGCGTCAGCGTTGTTGCCAACCCCGTCACCATCCGAATCAACAGATTCACTCGCATCGAGCGGGAATGCATCAGCCAAATCAGAAACACCGTCGTTGTCATCATCGCTGTCGTTGCAATTCGCGGTGCCGTCGCTGTCGGTGTCGGTGTCGGCCACACCGCAGCCACACACTCCTGGCGCAGTCTTTGTCGGGTCATTCGGGCACCCATCGCATGCGTTGATCGTTCCGTCAGCGTCGCTGTCAACTTCGCACGAATCAGGCAGAGCATTCGCGTTGCAGTCAGCTGCGCCCGACGCGAGTTCGCATGAATTCAAAATGCCATCCGAATCACAATCATTGCCTGTGAGTTCGACGGCGTCGTTGATGCCATTTCCGTTGCAATCGAGTCGTTGAATGGCGATCGTGTGATCTCCACTCGTCGCAATCTGCGTGCAGGGACCGAGGTCGCTTGGGATTGTGGACTCGCCGAAGCCCGAGATTCCCCACGCTCTTACCACACCTTGTTGCGTGAGCGCGACTGAATGCGAATAGCCTGCTGCGACTTGTGTGCACAAACCAAGGTCGCTTGGGATCGTGGTCTGGCCTAAGTTGTTCTTTCCCCACGCGCGCACGACGGCCGCGTTCGTGAGTGCGATCGTGTGAGATGCGCCACCCGCGACCTTCGAGCATGAACCGAGGTCTGTTGGGATCGAGGTCTGCCCATCGTCGTTCCTGCCCCACGCGCGCACGCCGCCGGATTGCGTGACTGCGATCGTGTGCTCGTCGCCCCCGGCGATGTTGGTGCAATCGCCGAGATCGCTTGGGACCGTGGTCTGACCGTAGTTGTTTCTTCCCCATGCGCGAACGCCGCCAGCTTGCGTGAGGGCGATCGTGTGATAGAACCCCGCGGCAATCTGCCTGCACGCACCGAGGTCTGCTGGGATCGCCGCCTGCCCGTAGCCATCCCACCCCCATGTTCGCACAGCGCCCGTGAGCGTGAGTGCGATCCCGTGATAGCCACCGCCTGCGACTTGTGTGCACACGCCGAGGTCACTCGGGACTGCGCACTGACTGAAGTTGTTGGCTCCCCATGCGCGTACCGAACCGGCGCGCGTGAGTGCGATGGTATGAGTGCCACCGCCCGCGATGGCGGTGCATACGCCTAAGTCGCTTGGGATGTTGCACTGCCCCCAATCGTTCCTACCCCATGCTCGCACGAATCCACTGATCGGCGGTTCAACGCAGTCTGGCATGCCGTCGCCATCCGTATCCGTGTCGGACACCCCGCAGCCACAACCTCCGGGCGAGATCTTGTTCGGATCGTTCGGACAGCCGTCTACGCAATTCGCAACGCCGTCACCGTCGGAATCGGTATCCGCGACGCCGCAGCCGCATACGCCCGGCGCAGTCTTCGCCGCGTCATTCGGACATGCGTCAACGCAGTCCGCTGTGCCGTCGCCATCGGAGTCCGTGTCGGTAACGCCGCAGCCGCATTGGCCTGGTGCGGACTTCGTCGGATCATTCGGGCAACCGTCGCACGGATCAATGGTGCCATCAGAATCCGTGTCGGTGTCGCACGCGTCTGGCCAACCATTGCCGTTACAGTCGGTTGACACACCTGAAGAGATATCGACGGGGTCGTAGATTCCGTTGCCGTTGCAATCAAATCCTTGGAGTGCTGCGGTGTGCCGCCAACCCGCAGCAACCATAACACATGATCCGACGCTATCCGGAGCGCTGACTTGACCCTGCTCATTCGATCCCCAAGCGACCACGGCGCCGCTCTCCTGCACCGCCATCGTGCAGTCGGCACCCGCAGCGACGAACGAACACGCGCCAAGGCTGGTTGGAATCGTGCTTTGTCCGTGATTGTTCGCACCCCACGCAACGACGGTGCCATCGGCTTTGAGCGCCACGGTGTGATAGCCGCCTGCAGCAACTCGCACGCAAGCGCCGAGATCGGCGGGAACATTGCCTTGAGCGTACCCATTGAACCCCCACGCAACAACTGTGCCGTTCGTCTTGATAGCCACGGTGTGTCCCGAACCAGCCGCGATCTCAATCGAGGTTCCGAGAGTCGTTGGCACGGTGCACTGCCCCGCCCAGTTCAATCCCCATGCGGCCACAACACCACTGGACTTGATCGCGACAGAGTGCGCTTCTCCAGCCGCGATTCGCGAGCACGAACCAAGAGTTGCGGGGATCGTGCACTGACCCTGCGGGTTACTTCCCCATGCGACCACCGTGCCATTCGCCTTGATTGCGAGGCTATGGAATCCGCCCGCTGCGACTTGTGAGCATGCACCGAGATTGGCGGGAACGGTGCATTGTCCGAAGTCATTCGCGCCCCACGCCGCGACAGAGCCACCAATCTTGAGCACGACATTGTGGTAGCCACCGACTGCGATTTGTGAACACTCGCCGAGATTTGTAGGCACATTACACTCGCCAGCGATGTTGCTCCCCCACGCGACGACCGTGCCGCGACCCACGAGGCAGTCGACGATGCCGTCACCGTTCGCATCCACATCCGGAGTCCCGCAGCCGCACGCGCCTGGCGCGGACTTGTTCGGATCGGTTCGACACCCGTCGGAGAGATCAAGCACTCCATCGTTGTCGTCGTCGGTATCGGCATTGTCGCCGACTCCGTCGCCGTCGCTATCCGCTGACTCGCTTGGATTCAGTGGGAATGCATCGCCCAAATCCGCAACGCCATCGTTGTCATCATCACTGTCAACACAATCGGGTGCCCAGTCACCATCAGTATCCGTCTCAGGGATGAAGCAACCACAAACCCCAGCGCCGACCTTGTTGGGATCACTTGGGCAACCGTCGTTGCAATTCGCCGCGCCATCGCCGTCGCTGTCGGTGTCGGCTACGCCGCAGCCACATTGTCCCGGCGCGGTCTTGTTTGGGTCTTCCACGCATCCATCAATGCAATTTGCCGTGCCATCGCCATCGGCATCGTAGTCAGGCACCCCACAACCACATTGTCCTGGCGCGATCTTGTTCGGGTCGTTCGGGCAGCCATCCTGACAATTCTTCGTGCCGTCGCCATCCGAGTCCGTGTCTGGCGTTCCACAACCGCAAACGCCGGGCGCGATCTTGCTTGGGTCATTCGGACAGCCGTCGTTGCAGTTTGCTGTGCCGTCGCCGTCGCTGTCGGTATCCGCGACGCCGCAGCCACACTGTCCCGGCGCAACTTTGCTCGGGTCATTCGGGCAGCTATCAACGCAGTTTGCTGTGCCGTCGCCATCCGCGTCGATGTCGGGATTGCCGCAACCGCATTGTCCTGGAGCAATCTTGGACGGATCGTTGGGACACGCATCATTGCAGTTCGCTGTGCCGTCTCCGTCGCTGTCCGTGTCCGCGCCTCCACAACCACATTGCCCAGGAGCAACTTTGTTCGGATCATTCGGACATCCATCGCAATCATTGATCACGCCATCCGCATCAGCATCTGACTCGCAGGAATCCGGGACTCCATCCCCATCGCAATCCGGTGCTCCCGCGACAATCTCGCACTGGTTAGGAATGCCATCGGCATCACAGTCAGATGCACCTAGCGCGATCTCGCATGAATCGAGGATGCCGTCGTAATCACAGTCGTGACCCACGATTTCAAGAAAATCGTCGATCCCGTTCCCATCGCAATCGAGGCGTTGGATCGCGAGACTGTGATAGTCCCCCCCGGAGACCCGCGTGCATGCGCCTAGATCGGCTGGCACGCCGAGTGCGGGATTTCCGCTCCCTCCCCACACGCGGACCAGCCCAGACTGAGTGAGCGCTATCCCGTGAGAGCTCCCAGAACTGAGCCCGACGCATGGACCGAGGTCACTCGGAATATTGAGTTGCTGTGCGCCATTGAAGCCCCAACCGCGAACCGCTCCAGTAGCCGTCAGTGCAAAAGTGTGGTTCTCTCCGGCGGCAACCTGGGTGCACGCCCCGAGATCGCTAGGAACATCGCATTGTCCTATCCAGCTCCTGCCCCACGCTCGAACCACGCCAAATCGGGATAGAGCTATCGTGTGGAATCCACCTCCGGCAATCTCCGTGCAGATATCAAGGTCCGTCGGTACTTGAGTTTGACCTTCTGAGTTGTAACCCCACGCCTTCACGCCGCCCGCAGTTGTCAGTGCGATCGAGTGCCTTACACCCGCGCCGATTCTTGAGCACGCACCTAAGGTAGGCGGAACATTGAGCTGGCCGTACTCGTTAGCCCCCCCCCACGCTCGAACCGTTCCCGCGGCGGTCAACGCGAGAGCATGAGCAGCCCCCGCGGCGATGTCGATACAGGGTCCAAGGTTACCAGGAGGGTCCTCGAATGCGCCAAACACACGCACGGTTCGCATCCGAGTCAGCACCACGGAAAACGGCGAGCCGCCGGCGATTCGCACACACAAGCCGAGGTCCGCAGGAGTTGCGCACTGACCAAAGGAACTCGCACCCCACGCGCGCACAAAGCCCCCCTCGAGCTGCGCACAGTCCAAGTTCCCATCGCCATCGATGTCCACATCTGGGACCCCGCAACCACAGGAACCGACGGCGACTTTGTTCGCATCGAGCGGGCAACCATCCTGCGCATCACCGACGCCGTCATTGTCATCGTCCCCATCATTGCAGTTCACGGTTCCGTCGCCGTCTGTGTCGGTGTCCGGGATACCGCATCCACACTGACCGACAGCTGCCTTCGCAGGATCGTTCGGGCAACCATCACACGCGTTGATCACACCATCCAAATCAGTGTCGGTTTGACATGCATCGGGCACCCCGTTCGCGTCGCAATCTGGTGCTCCCGATGCAATCTCACACGAGTTCAAGAGGCCGTCCGAATCGCAATCGTTTCCCGCAATCTCGAGGTAGTCATCCACTCCGTTGCCATTGCAGTCATAGCGCTCGATCGCAAGCGCGTGAATCGGGCCCGCCGCAATATCATTGCATGGCCCTAAGTTTGAAGGGATGTAGGTTGGAAACCCCTTCCACCACCCGCGCACCACGCCGAGTTGAGTAAGCGCAAGGGAGGCTGATCCCCCAGCTGCGACGCGGGTGCATGCTCCCAGATCGGTAGGGACGAAGAGTTGCCCATCTTCATTCCAACCCCACGCGCGCACCACTCCCGCTTGAGTGAGGGCTAGGGTGTGATACTGCCCTGCAGCGATCTGCACGCAAGGTCCAAGGAAGGGCGGGGTCTCCGACTGATAGAATTCATTCGAGCCCCAAACAAGCACGTCCCCGCTTTGTCGGAGCACGACCGTGTGCGCGAGCCCGCCGGCAATCTTGGTGCAGGCTCCAAGCCACTCCGGTACGGAGCATTGATACTCGCTGTTATCTCCCCACGCCCGAACGCTGCCAGCGGTAGTGATGGCGAGTGAATGGAACTCCCCTGCAGCGACACTCGCGCATATGCCCAAGTTGGATGGCACCGCGCGCTGTCCATGTGAATTCGAACCCCAACCGACCACACCGCCGGACACTGTGACAACGAGCGTGTGGTCCCGTCCCGCGGCAATTTTTTTGCACAGACCGAGCCCGTTCGGAATCGTCGTCTGCTGCTGATCATTCAGTCCCCAGGCGCGAACAATTCCATTGGCAGTAAGCGCCACGGAATGATGTTCACCAACAGCTATCTCCTTGCAAAGCCCTAGGTCTGGAGGAACCGATGTCGACCCGCCGACATCGAGACCCCAAGCCCGAACCATCCCCAGCCCGTCTGCTTTCGCGTTGGAGGTGAACGCAAGCAGCAGCAAGCTAAGGCACCAGAGCACTTCTAGCGAACGACAAAACCCCAGGCCCTTTGTCAGTACCCTCCCCAGAATCGGGGAATCTGCGCGCGTCTGGCTCGTCGAACCGCAAGCGCATGATCGGGATTCAACTGCAATCAAACTCAGTTGAATCATGGATCGAAGCCATTCAAACATCCTGCACCTCTCGAGGGCGCGCGTGCTCCGTTCCGCCGCCCACGCGACACGAACGCGGTTGGGAGTCTGCTATCACGCGTTCCATTTCGATGAATCAAGCCTCCGCAATTAGGCAAGTTCACTATCTCGTAAGGAGATGGTCCAGGCACGGCTGAAACCTACATTGAAAAGTTGCGCGTCAAAGCGCTGTAGCCCAGCGGCGAAGAAGAATTGTTTCTCCTGAAACGAAGTTATAGATCGCGACGGAGAACATGCGAGGAGAATTGCGATCGATTCGAAGCGCCAACCTACAGTTCCATACCCGTAGACACGAGGGCCGCAGAGTTGCCCACTCGAGGCGGCGCGGCATGCGCCGCGGATCGTGCAGACCCACTGCAAAACCAGGGCGGCTCGAGGCGATCACCCGCCGCCGTTCTATCGCTTCGGCATATCGACGCCGAAACCGATTCTGAGAAGTTCGGATCTGGTGTATCGTCGCTCCGAATGACAATCGGATCCGCGTTCTGACCATTCCGTTCCGTTCCGATTCGTCCACCCTTTGGATCTTTCGCGGACGGATAGGATGGATGGTCGGAGCGGCGAGACGGATGCTCCGAGAGAGCCGAGAGAGCCGAAAGAGGTTCGCGTTAGCCAGCCACGATCATGATCGACGAGCATCACAACGAAGGACATTCGCGACAGAGCACTGAACTACTCCAGAGGTTCTCGACGCTGCGCATGGAGGTGCGCTCCGTTTTGGATTCAGCGGGGCTCACCAACTGCACAGCGTCCGAGCTCGGGCGGATCCTAAAGATCGACAAGACGCTCGCGTGGAGGGTTCATCGCGTTGCCTTCGCGATCGACGGCGATCTTTCGCGCGCACTTTCCGCAGTGCCAGGGCTGCGAGGCTGGGATCTCGTGCGCGTGGGGCTGTTTGAACACGGTGCGAACCGCAAATCTGTCGGCCAGCTGGTAACGGCGGTGGTTGCGTTCCACTCTCATCTCGATGTGCACCCACTCTCGCGACGCGTACTCGCCGCTGACGTGAGTGCTGCGACACGGCAGCTCTCAAGTGTGCATGGTGCGCCCGAAGTTCTCGCGCTTCGTCGCGCTGGTACAGAGGCACGCATGACTGCGCTTGGGATTTCGGAGGCTGTGGGTATCAGTTCGTTCTTGATCGCGCCGTCACCACAGCCCGGGATGGTTGGAGTCGCCGCGCTCCGCGTGCGTGACCGTCTCACGCAACTTCGTCCGCGCCCACCCGCGAATATCTACATCTCGATGATCACCTGGAAAGATGGTCAATTGGTTGACGGCGGATACCGCCCGCTCGATCCGAGCACCAGTTCAACCGCCCTGATTCAGGACCTGAGCACGGAGCGCGTTCTGGGAAATGAAATCAAGATTGCGGACAAGCCCCGCCGAGTAGGAGAGGACTTCGAATTCGTCGGTCATGTCGGTGGAAACAACCGCTCAATCCGCGCGTGCTTTGGTGAAGTCGCGCCTGTGCTTGCATCTGCCTATGCGACCACTGATGGTGAACGAGCGGAACTAGGATTCCCGCTCGAACTTCCCCGCCATCTCGCCCTGTTCGACATCTTTTTGCACCGCGATGTCCCCATGGTCGGCGAGATCGCTCTGCGCATGCACAGTACGGAGAACGCGCTTTATGGGCATCGGTACTTTCGAGCGCAAACAGAGTTACCTCCCGAGACGACACTCAGAAAACTGTCCCAGAGCGATGAAGACATCGACCTCACGACGCAACTCACCGAGCACCTCCGCGATTCCACTGAAACCGCCGAATCGTTGTGTGGCGTGTACAGAGAGCTGCGCCAGCGTGCCGCGGTCGCCCTTCAATTCTCACTCAACGACTTCTCGCTCTACCGAGCAGTGATCGCATACCCGACGACGCCTTCGACATTGATCGCATCCTGGCCGCTCCCCGCGCGAGATTGCAAATCTTGAGCGCGCGCGGCTTGCGATGCGTTGGGACCGAACCGCGGTCGATTCTGTAGTCGCGCCGCGGCGAGTGAATCGCCAAGGGCGCAACTCCAGCGTCTTCGGACGCACTGAGCCCGCCCTCCGACGGTGCCGATTCAATCGGCCCGTCGGAGTAGAAAGCGAGTGCAACGATTTTGCCGCGTTTCGCGGCAAGAATCTTGCACGAGCGCTCAAACTAATGCGCCACGCGATGACCAAGGATCGGCTCAAGCTTCGCGACCATGCGATCCACCGTTGCCTTGTCACGCGCCTCAAGGTTGAGACGAAGCAACGGCTCGGTGTTCGACATACGAATGTTGGCCCACCACTCGCCCGCGTCAATCGAAAGCCCATCAAGTTCGTGCGTCTTCGCGTTTGGATACGAGGACTTCAACTTCGCGAGCGCGCCGAGTTTGTCTTCGTTTTCAAAGTTGATCTCGCCCGACTGGATGTATCGCACGCACGGCGCGAGCAATTGCGAGAGTGGTTTCGTCGCGTGCGTGAGCGCTGTGATCACCGCTGCAAACGCGCGCGCTCCACTGTCGGCACCAAACATGTCTTCGAAGTAGAAGTGACCCGATAGTTCGCCTCCAATGACGGAGCGACTTTCCGCGAGTTTCGCTTTCATGAACACATGGCCAACACGGCTCTCGACTGGCGTTCCGCCACATTCACGAATGATCTCCGGCACGCTGCGCGAACTTCGAAGGTCATACACCACGCTCGCGCCCTTCTTTGTGCGTAGGAGAACTTGCACCATCCACGCGAGCAGAATGTCGCATCCGACCGTCAGGCCGCGCTCATCCACCGCTGCGCAACGATCCGCATCTCCATCAAAGCAGAAGCCAGCTGCGGCTCCACTTGCAGGTACCGCGTCCTGAAGTTGCTTGAGATTCGCTTCCACAAGCGGGTTCGGTTCATGCAGAAACTCTCCTGTCGAGTTATCGAAGTTGAGTTGCTCGATCTCCAATCCGCGCACTTGAGCGAAGACCTTCGGCAGCATGGTTCCTGCCATACCGTTGGATGCATCAACCACGATTTTCATCCGCTTCTCACCGCGAACAAGCGCGGGATCGACGAACTGCATCAGGTGCGCGCTGTACGCCTCCCACAGATCCATCACGCGCACACTTCCGCCGTGCTTCTTCGCGGTCGTTGGATCAAGTGTCTCGGTAACAACTTTGATCGCGCCAAGCCCCGTGTCTTGTCCGACCGGCTTCGCGTGGTGCTTCGAAACTTTGAAGCCGTTGTACTGCGCTGGATTGTGCGAGGCCGTGACCATGATCGCACCAGCGCACGCAAGGTGATTCACGGCGAAATAAGTGAACGGAGTATCGACTTTTCCGACATGGACGACATCGGCGCCAGCATCGCAAAGGCCGCGGACCAGCGCGTTAGACAGCGATGGGGAGCTCTTCCGCATGTCGTGCCCGACGACAATCGTGCGCGCAGAAGCCCCGGTAATCCCGCCTTGCGCTGCCTCACCGAGGAGGTAGCCGGCACTCGCATAACCAACCTTCCACGCCCCTGCCTCATTCAATGGCTCTGGATACACCGCCCGAACGTCATACGCCTTGAAACACTTCGAAAGACTCATATCGGGCGAAGGTATCCCATCCCGGCGCCAAGGACCGCGCAAAGTCGTCCGGATTCGACCCGAAAACACCTTCCGCAAACACCTTCCTGCCTGCTAGACTTCTCGATCCCCGTCAGCCCGAGGAGTTCGGAGCGGGACCCTTACGAGCCATGGTGGCTGACGGTAAGGAATGCACCCTTCGTGGGAGTCACTCGAGCGTTCGAGCGATCATCACGAAACAGTTCTGGGTCGACTTCGCACATGACAAGCGAAGTGACCAACACACAAGCGCCCTTGTGACGGACGGTCTGCGGAAGCAGACGCCACCACCATCCGTCGGTGTCGCTGGAGATTGCAGTCATGCCTTCGCTCGTTCAAGACCTCATCGAAGCCGGAATCCACTTTGGTCAGCGCCGTTCCAACTGGAACCCGAGGATGGCCCCGTACATCCATTCGGTTCGCAACCAAATCCACATCATCGATATCCGCGAGACCGTGAAGGGCCTCCTTCTCGCGAAGAAGTTCATTGAGAAGTCCGTCGCAGGCGGCAAGGACATCTGCTTCGTCGGCACCAAGCGCCAAGCGCGCGGCGCTGTTGAGCACTACGCGACTGAAGCCGGTCAACCCTTCGTCGTGGAGCGTTGGCTCGGCGGCACGCTGACGAACTTCCGCACGATTCGCGAGCGCCTCAAGCGCCTCGACGAACTCGATGCGTTGGTCGAGAGCGGCGAGATGCGCAACTACTCCAAGAAGATGGAGTCGCAACTGCTCCGCGAGCGCAAAGTCATCACGCGCAACCTCGGCGGCGTTCGCGGCATGACCAAGCTGCCAGGCGCCTTGGTCGTCGTTGACACCAACCGCGAGAAGAATGCGTTGCTCGAAGCGAAGTCGCTCGGCATTCCAACGATCTGCCTCGTCGATACCGATGGCGACCCAGAATTGGTCGATCTCCCCATCCCAGGCAATGATGACTCGATGCGTTCGATCGACATCGTGATCCGCGAACTCGTGGACGCTGCTAAGAAGGGCAAGGAAGCGCGAGCTGCGAGCGAAATCGAGCGCGGAGATCACCGCGGCGATCAAGGCGACCGCGGTGGCGATGGCGCTGATCGCGACCGTTCAGAAGGCCGCGGCGATGCCCCATCACCGCGACGACGATCCTCTCGATCACAGTTCCGCTCGAGCGAAGCAACGACTGCGACGGCCGATGCCGGCGCTGCCCCTGCTGCTGAGTGATCTCGCCCCATGCACTGTGTGAAGTTCGACTTCACTTCTTCCTCTGTTGTTTCATCTGCGTTGAGAATTCGTCATGACTACTGTCAATATCACCGCGTCTGATGTCAAGATCTTGCGAGACCGCACCGGCCTTGGCATGGGAGATTGCAAGCAAGCACTCGTCGAGGCCAATGGTGACCTCGTCCTCGCTGAGAAGAATGTTCGCGAAAAGTTGAAGGGCAAGATGGCTGCGCGTTCGGATCGCGCAGCTGGCGAAGGCTGCCTTGCGGTCGCCTTCGGTGGCGGAAAAGCTGTTGCCGTTGAGCTGCGCAGCGAGACGGACTTCACCGCTCGAAACGATGCGTTCCGCGCGATGGCGAAGGCCGTGGCGCAAGCGTCTCTCGCGCAGAGCGCTGGCGATGTCACCGCTACGAAAGAGATCAACGATCTCGTGGACGAGATCAAGATCACGACGGGCGAGAATGTCTCGTTCGCACGAGGCATCGTCATGGCGGGTGGCAACTTCTCGCATTACCTCCACCACGACTCGAAGCTCGCGGTCCTCATGCAGTACGAGGGTGAGCTTGATGAGGAGTCAGCCAAGGGCATTTGTCAGCACATCGCGGCCTATGTACCGACGCCGATGGCTGTTGATCAAACTGGAATCTGCCCAACGCTCATCGCCGAGAAGAAGGCCGAGGCGATCGCGGAGGCTGCAGCGTCCGGCAAGCCAGCCAACATCGCTGAGAAGATGGCCGAAGGCAAGATGCGCAAGTTCTTCGAGGAAGTGACTCTTCTTGGTCAGCCCTATGTGCATGACGAGAAGAAGCAAGTTCGGGAGCTGATCCCGAAGGGCACGACCATCAAGGCTTTCGCGCGCATGCGCCTCGGCTCCTGATACCGAGCACCGACTCCCACAACAAACTCACCGCCGTCTCTCGCGAGACGGCGGTTTTCCTTTCGTACGAGAGTGCACGCAATGAGGTCGCCTCAGCGATTCTTGTAGTTCAACGCCACCCACTCGCGGTACTGGCCGTCCATCACGGACTTCCACCACGCATCGTGTTCGATGTACCACCGTACAGTGCCGCGGAACGCAGACTCAAACGCAGGGCCAGCCGCCGCGCGCGGGGCATACCCAAGTTCACGACGCGCTTTGGAGATATCAAGCGCGTAGCGCCGATCGGCACCTGGTCGATCTCGTACAAACGCAACGAGTTCCGCACAGCTCTTCCCAGTCGCCGCTGGGCAATGCGGATACTTCTCCGAGAGGCTTGGATCGCGCTCAAACGCATGATCAATCTCACTCACGATGAGCCGGAGGATCTCAAGACTCGTGCGCTCATTTTCGCCGCCAATGTTGTAGGTTTCACCCGCCACGCCGACGCGCATCGCCAACGCAATGGCTTGGCAGTGATCCTGCACATGCAGCCAGTCACGCACATGAAGTCCGTCCCCATACAGCGGCAATCGCTCCCCTAAGAGGCAGTTCACGATCAAGAGCGGGACGAGTTTCTCTGGGAGCTGATAGGGACCGTAGTTGTTGGAGCAGTTTGTGATCACGGCGTCGAGGCCGAAAGTTTCGTGATAGGCGCGCACAAGGTGGTCGCTCGCGGCCTTGCTCGCTGCGTAGGGACTGTTCGGCCGCACAGGACTTGATTCCGAAAAGGCCGGAGCTCGGAGTTCAAGTGACCCATAGACCTCGTCGGTTGACACATGGTGGAACCGATGCGCGCCGGGCTGTTCCTCAAGCCAAACGAGCCGAGCTGCCTTCAGAAGCGAGTGGGTTCCCACAATGTTGGTTTCGACGAAGAGATCCGGTCCCAAGATGGACCGATCCACATGACTCTCCGCAGCGAAGTGCACGAGGGCGCGAATGGAGTGCTGCCTCAGCAAGTCGCAGACGAGCGGCGTGTCGCGGATGTCCCCTCGCACAAAGACGCATCGGTCCTCGTCAATCCCCTCGAGATTCGCGAGGTTTCCCGCATAGGTCAGCGCATCGAGAATCACGACCCGAGTTGCTGGATCGTTCGTGAGAAACGCGCGGGCGAAATTCGCTCCGATGAAACCTGCGCCGCCGGTGACGAGTAGATGAAGGTGAGGGAGACTCATAGGTTGCGCGCGAAGGGGCGACCATAGCATCGTGCGGCACGGCGAGGTCGCTTGCAAATTCTGCCTCAGCGAATGCCTCAACCCTGCAGCAACTTCCGGATCTCCGCCGATAATAGACGCATGCCTTTGGCCACCTTGCTCGCCTGCGTGTTTGCCGTTTCTAGCGTCGCTCCTCTCCGCTCCACCCCCCTGCCAATCGCGCGTGGTGCTGATCTCGGCAGTCGAATCGAATCTGCGGCGCGGAAGGCTGGACTTCCCAAAGGCACCATTTCGATTTTCGTGAAGGACGCCGACACCGGGGAGGTCCTTGCGTCGATCGATTCAAACCAACCGATGAAACCCGCGAGCAACATGAAGTTGTTTTCGACGGGGACGGCTTTGGTGCAACTCGGGACTGACTTTCTCTTTCGCACCCGACTTCTTCAAGATGGCGATCGACTCATCGTCGTCGGCGACGGCGATCCAGCGTTTGGGGATCCTGAATTGCTCTCGAAGATGTCGTGGACTGCGCAGAACGGCGAAGTACGGAGCGGACTTGACGCAAGCGCGCTTGTCGATGTTTGGGTCGGTGCGGTGGTTGCGAGCGGAATGAAGCAAGCGAAGGAAATCGTCATCGACGCGCGGATCTTCGACAGCGTCGCGCTTCCTCCGAACTGGCCGCGCGAGCAGTACTCCAACGGATACTGCGCAGAAGTGTGGGGATTGAACTTCCACGCGAATGTCGTACATGTGATTCCCACACCTCGCAGTGGCGGCGCGCCAGAGATCGCCTCGATGAGTCCCGCGATGCCGTGGCTCATCAAGCGCAACAAGGCAACATCGAGAACTGGCTCCAAAGAGAAGCACACGTTCACCGTGGTTCGCGAACCGAACTCCAATGAACTCACACTCGGCGGGAACGCCAAGGTGCAACCAAGAGACGCAGCCGAGTTGACCGTGCACGACTCACCGACGCTCTTCGGTGAGTTTCTCGCATCAAGACTCGCGCACGCCGGCATCGCCGTAGGAACCGTGCGCAAGGCGGGCGCACAGGACGCCGCTCCCACTGGAACGCTCATCGGCCCAGTCATTCAAACACCGATCGCGACAGTCCTCGGTCGCGCGAACACCGACAGTTCGAATCTCTACGCCGAATCACTCTGCAAGCGCGCAGGTGCAGCTCGAACGAATTCCGCGGGAACATGGGCAAACGGAACCGCCACCATGGCGGAGGCGATTCAAGCGCGCCTAGGTCCAAGCGCACTTCAAGGATTCGTCATCGATGATGGTTCAGGCCTCTCCGCTGCAAACCGCGTGACTGCGCGAGCGCTTTGCGAGTGGATCATCTCCTTCGCGAATGATGCAAAGTACGGCCCTGTGTTCCTTGAGAGTCTCGCGAAGGCTGGGGTCAGTGGCACTGTCGAGAAGCGATTCAAGGATCTTGCGCAAAGCGCGGTCCGCGTGCACTGCAAGACTGGTTACATACGAGGCACGAGTTGCCTCTCAGGAATCGTCATCGCTCCATACGGCCGGCGCGTCGCATTCTCGGTGCTCGGGAACTCGCTCGAGCAAGGCGACCGTGTCGCACGAGCCAAGGCCTTGCAAGACACAATCGTTCGTGAGATTCACAGTGCACTCTGCGCGCCTGTGCGTGCGTCCATGCGCACGAGCGGAAGTGCACTCAGCACCGCCGGTGGCTAACGCGATGGAAGACCTCGCTCAGAGTCCCACGCCTCTCACGCCATCAGGCTGGCTCGCGCTCGCCATCACGATTCTCGCCGTCGCACTCATCGCGCGCGGGCGATGGTCCATGGACTTGATCATGGCGGGCGCGATCGGCCTGCTCGTCCTCACTGGTGTTCTCGCGCCAAGCGATGCACTGAGTGGACTCGCGAGTCCCGCCATTCTCACAATCCCACTGCTGCTGATTGTTTCTCAAGGCGTCATCGGCACCGGTCTCGTGCAAGCGATCGGAGCGAGGATCTTCGGACGCACAGGGTCAGAGAGGCAGGCACTGCTCCGCATGACTTTGCCGATCGCGGGCTGCAGCGCGTTTCTCAACAACACGCCGCTCGTGGCGATGTCCATCCCAATCGCCAACGACTTTTGCCGCCGAAGTGGCCTTCGCGCATCAAGCGTACTGATGCCGCTCGCGTTTGCCTGCTCGCTTGGGGGCATGTGCACACTCTTGGGAACAAGTACGAACATGGTGGTCGCGGACTTGTGGACGAGAAGCGGGCACGCACCGCTGCACCTCTTCGATGTTGCGCCGGTCGGGATTCCGGCTGCACTCGTCGGTCTTGGATTTCTCATCCTCGCGGGTCCACGCCTCTTGCCGGCCGCGCGGTCGCCAGCGCTGCGAGAGACCGACCCACGCGTCTATAGCATTGAAATGCTCGTCGAAGTTGGAAGTCGACTCGTCGGTCAATCGGTGGATGATGCAGGGCTTCGTGGACTTCGAGGATTGTTTCTCGCAGAAATCGAGCGTGACGGAACCGCACTCGCCGCAGACTCCTCAACGCGATTACTCGGTGGCGATCGCCTGGTCTTCGTCGGAGTCGTGGCCAAAGTTGTCGAACTCCACCAGATCGAGGGCCTGCGGATCGCGACCAACCAGATCTTCAAGCTGGACAGTCCCTCTCACCACCGATTCCTCGTCGAAGCGATCGTGTCTCGCGCCTCACCAGCGGTTGGCCAGTCCATTCGAAGCGCTGGATTTCGCGGCCGCTACGGCGCGGTTGTACTTGCCGTGAGCCGAGGAGGCGCGCGCATCGAAGGCGTGAAACTCGGCGATATCGAACTTCAAGAGGGAGATGCGCTCCTGCTCCTCACCCAAGGGAACTTCATGGACCGCTTCCATGATGCTCGCGATTTTCTCCTCGTGCGCCGAGTGGATGATTCAACTCCCCTTCGCAGAGAACGCGCATCTATCGCGGCCATCATTCTGCTTTGCGTCATCGCCATTGCGACGATCGGTCCGTTTGGATTCGGCATGTTCGAGGCAGCCTTGATCGGCGCGGGGTCCATGTTGCTCACACGGTGTACGACAGGACCAGAGGCGAGAAAGGCCGCGAATCCAAGGCTTGTTCTCGTGATCGCGGGTGCTGTCGCGCTTGGCCTCGCACTGCAGCAAACTGGCGTTGCCGCATGGGCGGCCAATAGCATCATCTCGATGGCTGGTGCTTCGACGCTCGCCGTGCTGATCGCGGTCTTCGTGATGACTTGGGTCCTGACCGAACTGCTTTCAAACGCGACAGCGGCTGCGCTCGCGTTCCCCATCGCGCTCGCTGCTTCCACGCAGGTGGGCATCGATCCGCAGCACATGACGCTTCTTGTGATGGTCGCCGCATCGTCGAGCTTCGCTACGCCCTTCGGCTACCAAACGAACCTCATGGTGCAAGAACCTGGCGGGTATCGCATGAGCGACTATATGCGCCTGGGAATCCCACTCGCGGTACTCGTCGGAGCCGCTTCGATCACTGCGGTGTACTTCCTGTGATCACCAACCCGTTGATGCCAGCGATGCTCCTCGCGTCGCAACGAGCGATGCGAGCAACTCGTTTCATTTCGGGGCAGCCGAAATTCGCGTCCATCGCGAAGGACGACAAGAGCCCTGTGACGGCTGCAGACTTCGCAAGTCAAGCGGTCATCGCGATGACACTGCAGGACGATGATGCAGCGCGCTCCGTGGCGATGCTCGGAGAAGAGGATGCGCGCGCGCTTGCCGAGCCCGCGAACCACGCCCTTCGCGAGAGCGTGTGCGCCGCCGTCGGGTTCGCGCTCGATCGTGCGAGCGTCAGCGCAAACGAAGTGATGGATGCGATTGCGAGCGCGCACTGCAATGAGTCTGCGCTCGGAACTCGTTTCTTCACGCTCGATCCGGTTGACGGGACCAAGGGATTTCTTCGCGGGGGCCAGTACGCGATTGCGCTTGCGCTCATCGAGGACGGAACTCCAACCCTCGCGACGCTAGCCTGCCCGCACCTGCCGCCAACACGCCTTGCGAGCGGAGACTCCATCGCGGTCGACGCGGTTGGAACTTTGCAATATGCGGAGCGCGCGAACGGCGCGTTTGAGCTCAACCTCCGCGAGGCGCGGGCTGACGCAGTTGAGATTCGCGCTGCGTTGTGGAAGTCCGGTGCTCCCATTCGCCTTGCAGAGAGCGTCGAGGCCGCGCATAGCGCTCACGACGAGAGCGCGCGAATCCTGGCCGAGCTCGGTTCTGAAGTGCGCGGGATTCGCCTCGATAGTCAGTCGAAATATGCACTCGTCGCGCGCGGCGACGCTGATCTGTACATGCGCATGCCAACTCGCGCCGGTTACACCGAGTGCATTTGGGATCACGCCGCGGGCGCACTGATCGCGCAAGAAGCTGGAGCTCGAATCTGCGATCTCAATCAGAACGCCCTCGACTTTAGCACCGGCGCGCGACTCACCAACAACTTAGGTGTGCTCTGCGGCGACGAACTTCTCATCACGCGCATCCTCGAAGTGCTTCGTCGATAGTGCGGGAAGAGCGAAATCGCGCTTAGGCAATCGCTCGCACCCGCGCGCGTACTTGCTCGACACACTGCGCGATGCTTGTGCGATCCGTTTCGAGAAACAGTTCCGGCGCGATGGGCTCTTCGTAGACCTGGTGAATGCCAGTGAAATCAAGGATCTCTCCCGCTCGTGCCTTTCGGTACAACCCCTTCGGATCTCGCTGCTCGGCGACCTCAAGCGGGACTGAGACATGGACCTCGATGAACGGAATGCGCAAAGCTGCATGAAGCGCTCGGACGGCGTCGCGATCGTGGCGAAGCGGGCTAACAAGACTCGCAAGGACCACGATGCCCGCATCAGCGAGCAGGCTTGCGGCATGACCTGCCCGAGCGATGTTGACCGCGCGATCGGCCTCAGAGAACCCGAGATCTCGACACAGTCCATGGCGAAGGTTGTCGCCATCTAACCGATAGGCGGCGATGCCTTCGTCGACGAGCTGCTTTTCTAGTTCGATCGCGATCGTACTCTTGCCCGAACCGCTCAACCCTGTGAACCAGACCGTCGCACCGCGCATCTGGAGTTTGTTCGCGCGCATGGCCCGCGTGACGCGGCCGCTCTCCCACACAATGTCCCGTGTGGACTGCGGCTTGTTTGCGTCAGGTTCGACCGTCATCGTGCCGATACCCTACCTCATTCCTCGCGCACCAGCGCCGTCGAGATTTGACCTCCTCTCCTTGCGCATGCTCCGACCGCTCACCCATCTTCGCGAACTTGAAGCCGAGTCGATCTTCATTTTTCGAGAGGTGATGGCCAGTTTCGAGCGCCCCGTGATGCTGTATTCGATGGGGAAAGACTCAAGCGTGCTTCTGCACCTCGCTCGGAAGGCTTTCTTCCCCGCAAAAATCCCGTTCCCACTCCTGCATATCGACACGACTTGGAAGTTTCAGGAGATGTACAAGTTCCGCGACGCGTACGCCGCTCGTGAACTTGGGCTCGATGTTCGCGTCCATGTGAATGAAGAAGCTCGTGCCGCAGGCGTCAACCCATTCGATCATGGAAGCCGGAAGTACACCGACCTCATGAAGACTGTTGCGCTCAAGCAGGCGCTTTCGAACGGTCGCTATGACGCGGCCTTCGGAGGCGCGCGCCGGGATGAGGAACGCTCTCGCGCGAAAGAGAGAGTGTTTAGTTTCCGCGATGCGCAACATCGCTGGGACCCTCGCTGCCAGCGTCCCGAACTCTGGCACATCTACAACACGGAGATCAATCCCGGCGAGTCGATTCGCGTCTTCCCACTCTCCAACTGGACGGAACTTGATGTCTGGCAGTACATCCTGCTTGAGAACATTCCGATCGTGCCCCTTTACTTTGCGGCGGTTCGCCCGGTCGTTGTGCGTGACGGAATCCCGATCATGGTGGACGACGAACGCATGCGTCTGGCGCCTGGCGAGGTTGTGAAACACGAATCGGTGCGCTTCAGGACACTCGGTTGCTATCCCCTTTCTGGCGCGGTGCCGAGCACCGCAAGCACGCTGCGCGAGATCATTCAAGAAATGCTGATCGCGCGCGTTTCAGAACGACAGGGCCGCGTCATTGATCACGATGCCGCAGGCTCGATGGAGGAAAAGAAGAAGGAAGGCTACTTCTAGCCACTCGCGATGCACGAACTCGAACTTCTGCAATCCGACATCGATGGCTACCTCGCGCAACACGAGCGGAAGGACCTCCTTCGCCTCCTCACTTGTGGAAGCGTCGACGATGGCAAGAGCACACTCATTGGCAGGCTCCTGCACGACGCGCACGCCGTTCATGAGGACACGCTCGCTGCCGCGGCGCGAGACTCGACGGTGCTTGGTACACAGGATGGAAAACTTGATCTCGCACTGCTTGTGGACGGGCTGAAAGCGGAACGCGAACAAGGCATCACGATCGATGTCGCGTACCGCTCGTTCACGACTCCCAAGCGCAAGTTCATCATCGCTGATACGCCGGGCCATGAGCAGTTCACGCGCAATATGGTGACTGGCGCGAGCACCGCGGAACTCGCGATCATCCTCATCGATGCTCGAACGGGTGTCGTCAAGCAGACGCGTCGCCATGCAGTGATCACGCACCTCTTGGGCATCCGTCAGATTGTCGTTGCGGTCAACAAGATGGATCTTGTCGAGTGCAGCGCTGAGCGATTTACTGCGATCTGCGACCAGTTTGAAGCGTTCGCGCTCGGTATGCATGAGCGATTCGGGCACCGGCGCGAAGACACGACGATGCACTTCGTTCCGATGGTTGCCACCGCTGGTGATTCCATCGTCGAACGCTCCACGCAAATGCCGTGGTACCAAGGCAAGACGCTTCTCGAGATTCTCGAGTCCTCACCCTTGCGCGCGTCGCTTGACCGGGCGCCGATGCGTTTCGGTGTGCAATGGGTCAGCCGACCGAATCTCGACTTCCGTGGTTACGCAGGAACCATCGCGAGTGGCGTCGTGCGAGTTGGAGACTCTGTTCTAGCACTTCCATCGCGGCGCACGACGAGTGTCGCACGCATCGTCACCATGGATGGTGACCTTTCGAGCGCGCAATCGCCACTCGCCGTCACGCTCACACTGACCGATGAGATAGACCTTGCGCGCGGCGACATGCTTGTGCATCCGGACGCGCAGCCGAGTTTGTCGAACACTGCTGACGCGACCTGTGTGTGGATGGACGATGCCTCCCCGCTTGTGAGCGGGAAGCAGTACTTGATGAAGCATGGCGTGCACACGGTGCGCGCGACGGTGACACGCGTGGCGTCCAAACTGCATCTTGATTCGCTCGAGTCCGCCGCCGCGTCTACACTCGCCTTCAATGAAATCGGCGTCATCACGGTGGAATGTGATCAACCGATCGCGTTTGATAGTTACGACGAAAATCGCGAAACAGGTGCGGCGATTCTCATCGACCGGCTCACGAACCAAACCTCTGGCGCGCTCCTGCTTCGCGGTCGGTCCGAGGCGCCTGCGCACTGGACCACCGCTCCCAAGAGTGGCGCGATGGCAGTCCAGCCATCAACCGTGACAGTCACGGAACGCCGCGCGCGATTGGGGTCCGCACCAGTGACTGTGCTCTTCTACGGCGGTCGCGGCGCTGGCAAGAGTCGCCTCGCTCGCGCGGTCGAACGCGCACTCTTCGATGCGGGCAAGACGGCGATCGTGCTTGATGCGCATGAGATGCGTCAGGGCCTGTCGCGTGATCTCGGGTTCAGCCGCATCGATCGATCCGAAAATGTTCGGCGCGCGATGGAGGTTGCAAAAACGCTGAATCACGCAGGCATGCTTGTACTTGCCGCGTTCAGTGCGCCAGATGCGCAAGTCCGCGAGGCGGCGCGCGCGCTCATCGGTCCCGAACGATTCGTCGGAGTGTTTGTGGATGGCGGAGCCGCTTCCGCCGACGACGCGTGCGACGCGCCTAACGAGCTAGACCTTCGCGTCCCCTCACTTCACGAAGCAACTGATGAGACCCTCGCAAGAACCGTGCAACAGGTGCTTACGATTCTCGCACAACGCGCATCGCAATAAGGTCCTGCACATCGACGAGCCCAATGGGGTGCCCTTGCGCGTCGACGACTGGCACCTCGTCGAGGCGCCGCTCGCGCACAAGTTGAACCGCGTCTCGAACCAACGCCTCTGCAGGTAGAGCAACGGGGTGCCGCGTCATCGCTTGGGCGACTGGGAGATCGAGCGCCGCGACGCCATGCGAGTTGACGAGGCGTCGCAGGTCGCCGTCGGTCAGAATGCCTGACAACTTCCCCCCCGCATCGACGAGCATCACCGCTCCGGCGCGGCGGCCGTCACCGGCATGCGACAAAGCCTCGCGCACCGAGAGCGCGTCGCTTACGGTCGCGAGATTGTGCCCAACTCGAAATCGCAGAACCTCCACGATGGGTCGGAGTCCCGCGCCGAGCATGCCGCCTGGGTGGTGCTTGTGGAAGTCGTCGGCTTTGAAATCGCGCCGCCTCGCGAGCCCGAGCGCGAGCGCATCCCCAGCAGCAAGCATGACTGTGGTCGACGCCGTCGGCGCGAGATTCAACGGACAGGCCTCGACGACGTCCCCGACATCAATGTGCACGCTGCAGTTTCGGGCAAGTGCGGACTCAGAACGACCACTCATGCCAATCCTTGCGACGCCGTCCGCCTTCAATATCGCGGCAAGTGCCACGACCTCGGCGGTCTCGCCGCTGTAGGACAAGAGCAAGACCACATCTTCGGATCGAAGTCGACCGAGGTCCCCGTGCACCGCTTCGGCGGGGTGCACGAAATGCGACGGCTGACCAAGGCTCGCGAGGGTCGCGCTGATCTTCATGCCGATCAGGCCGGACTTCCCCATCCCAGAAATCACGACATGGCCGCGGCAACCTTCCATGAGATCGAGTGCGGCGGAGAACGCGACGCCAGACGCGAGCGTTCGCTTTGCTAACGACGCGATCGCGGAGGATTCGGCGAGCATTGCGTCCGCGAGGAAATCGCGCTCTGCTTGGAGTTCGAGTGGCGGCGAGACAACCTGATCGCTTGAGGACGCGCCCATACCGGAGAGTCTAGCGCATCAAACCCACAACAGCCGATGCGAAGAGCGTCGCGCCACCGACATAGACGAGCGAAATTGGTACGCTCCGATGCAATGTCCCAAGACGACTGGAATGTTCGACTCCCCGCCTTCGAGGGTCCGCTTGACCTCTTGTTGTTCCTCATTCGGCGCGCCGAAGTAGACATTCAGGACATCCCGATTCATCGCATCGCGGAGCAGTACCTTGACTATGTTCGTCGGCTCAGCCGCGTCGACATCGACCTCGCAGGCGAGTTCCTCGTCATGGCGGCAACCCTCGTCGAACTGAAATCGCGCGCGCTCGCGCCGATCGATCAACAAGCACAGGAGCTCGCTGACGACGCGCAGACAGCGTCTGGACTTGACCCTCGTCGAGAACTCATTCAACAACTGCTCGCGTATCAAAAGTTTCGCACACTCGCTGGTCAGCTTGAGGCGCGGCGCAAGGAGTGGTCCCTACGGGGAAGTGTCCGAGCACGCGCGAGTGAGGTTGGAAACGAAGGGCAATCTGAGTCTGACGAATCTCTGCTTGAGGACTTCGAACTCGACGAATTGCACTTGCTCGACCTCGTCACCTCGTACGAGCGCATCAGCGCGGCGGTGGATTTCGGGAGACTCGAAGGGCATGCTGTCGAGTACGACGACACGCCGATTTCGCTCCACCAAGACGATCTCATGGATCGACTCTCACGCGCCGCAGGGACGCAGCTCGCGCTCGCGACGGTGTTTGAGGGGCGCACGCGGAGTGAGCGCATCGGGCTCTTCCTCGCCGTGCTTGAACTCATGCGCCAAGGTCGACTCAGCGCCAGTCAGGATGACCTTGATGGACCCATCGCGCTTGAACTCCGCGAGGTACAAGATGCCGCGGCGCCGTTCGCCGACGCAAACGCAAAGCCGACGCATCACGCCGCTTCGTAAGCAGAGATCGCGGGCAAATCATCGCGCCGTTCCCACGAACTCCCGCGAGGAAGCGAAAGCACGCGGAGGTGATCGAGATAATGGGCCAGCTCAAGCTCCGAGAAACGCGCGAGCCATGCTGCTGAGACCGATGGATTCAGGTCGCGGATGTTTTCGATGATGCGTTCAAGGTCGGTCATGACCGCAATTTCATCGACCAATCACCCTCGCGCGCTGTAGCGCTCGGGGCTACCGAAGCCGGAAGCGGCTCGTCGCAGTCCAAGGAACTGACGCATAACGCACGACTAGGCTCGCAAGGCCGCGGCGAGCTTCTTCTTCAGAATTGCCACACGCAAGAGACTGCGCACGCGCGTCAGCAATTCGAGCTTGTTCACCGGCTTCGTGAGGAAGTCATCGGTTCCGCATTCGACGGCCCGCTCGTGATCTCCCACTTCGTGCAACGCGGTCACCATGATGATCGTCGTATCCCGTGACGACGGATCGCTCTTGATTTTCCGGCATACATCGAATCCCGACATCCTTGGCATCATCACATCCAAGAGCACCATGTCCGGGCGTTCTCGGTGCACAGCTTCGATCGCCTCGACGCCGTCGCGCGCAGTGAGAATCTTGCAAGGCAGGCTCTCAAGGTATGCCTGCATGAGTTCCACATTCTGCACATTGTCATCGACGAGAAGAATGCGCGCCGCTGCGAAATCTGCAAGCGCTGCCTCATCGAGTGGAAGTGGAGCGTTGGTCGTCGAACTCATGATGGGCAGTTTAGCACTGATTCAAGACGCAGCGCGCGGTATGCCAAGTCCACCGGATGAAGTGCAAGTCGGTCAACTCCATCATGGATTTGATGACGGCAACTCGCGCCCGGCGCGCACACCACTGCGTCTGGTGCTGCACGAACTTGCGGGAAGAGTCGGTCCGAACCAATCTGCATCGAGAGGTCGTAATGCTCCTTCGTCATCCCGAAGCTCCCTGCCATTCCACAGCAGCCCGTGTCGAGCACCCGTAGACGCGCACCAAAGAGCCGCCGCAAGAACCGTGCACTTGACGCCGTACCCCAGAGCGCCTTCTGATGGCAATGCGCGTGAAACAGCACCTCGTCGTGCGAAGGGGGCACGGTCGGTCGGCAAGGATGCGCGTCCCAGTGCTCATCCAAGAACTCCTCGACCAGTCGGGTGCGCGCGGCAAGCGCTTCACGCCGCGCTCTTTCCTCCGGATTTCCTGCGACGCCTAGTTCGATCCAGTCATCGCGAATCGCGGATGCGCAACTCGGTTCAAGCACGAGCACACACTCCGCGCCGACGCCGTCGATCAAAGCAGTGAGGGCTCGGCATGCGCGAGCGACAACCTCGCTTGCCTCCTCAAGCATTCCGCTTGAAATGAGACTTCGTCCGCAGCAACCTACATCCGCAAGCACGACGCGGTACCCAAACGCTTCAAGCAACGCGATGGCTTTGCGGCCGATCTCCGGCTCGCTGTATCCAGCGAAGCAGTCGCCGAACAAAATCACCGTGCGCGCTCGCGCAGGAATCGGTCGCCGTCCGAACCAACGAAAGAGCGACGGACCAATGGGAGGCAGGCTCCGCCTCAGATCAATGCCTAAGCGCGCGCCCGCGATGCGTCGCGCGAGACCAGTTCGCAGGAATGGCGCGATGAACCGCCAATATCTTGACGCGGTCGCAAGTGTCTCGCGCACATGGCCAAACGCGCGCGTCTGGGCAGGAACTTCGCCGCGCGCACGGTGACCCTGCGCGAGAAACTCAGACTTCAACTTCGCGAGGTCGACGCCGGAGGGGCATTCCGTCTTGCATGCCTTGCACGACAAACAAAGATCAAGCGTGGCATGCGTTTCAGGATCGTCAAACGCGGCGAGCGCCCGACTTCCGCCCCTCGATGTGAGTGCGATACGCAGTGCATTCGCACGACCTCTCGTGGCGTGGCGCTCGTCTTTGAGCGCGCGATACGAGGGACACATTGAAGTGCCGCCCTCTAGCCGCCGACAGAGCCCTGCTCCGTTGCATTGCGCTGCCGCGTGTTCGAATCCATCCTGAGCAGAAAAATCGAAGTAAGTGGAAATCGGAGTATGAGGAGCTTCCGCACTCGAGGACTGGACGCGCAAGTTCTCAAGGATGAGGGAACTCGGCGAAGTCACCACGAGATTGCCTGGGTTCAGAAGCCCATGCGGATCAAAGACGGCCTTCACGGCGCGCAGCGCATCGCAGAGCTTTCCGCCAAGCACGCGTTCGAGCAAAGGAGATCGCACGCGACCATCACCGTGTTCGCCAGACAATGCGCCGTGGAATTCTGCAACGAGGTCCGCCACGCGCTCGGCGATCGAGAGCATCTTCTCACGGTCTAAGGCCTTCTCGATCGCGATGAGTGGTCGGATGTGGAGGCACCCCACAGACGCATGCGCGTAATACGCGGCCTCAGTTCCGTGTGCAGCGACGATCTCACGAAACCGCTCGACAAACTCGGGCAATCGAACGGGATCAACCGCTGTGTCTTCGACGAAAGTCACGGGCTTTCGCTCGCCCGGCAACGCGTGCAGGAGCGGCTCTCCCGCCTTACGCAACTTCCACAAGTCGAGACGATCCGCAGCCGTCGCGGCGACACGGCATGGCAGTGTGGGAAGCAGCGCTTTGAGCGCGTGGACCTTCGCGTCAACAACCTCCGTGGAGGCGCCGAAGTACTCGACATACAACCCCGCGCCGAGTGCGCCTTCGGGTGGCTGGGGCATGAGCTCGACATACCGTCGATACTCCACATTCTTTCGCGCAACGCTCAGGATGACATCATCGACGAGTTCCACGGCGGCTGGATGCGTCTTCAAGATTGCGCCGAGCGGCGCAAGCGCTTCCTTGACTGAGGGAAACCCAAAGACGAGCAGCGCTCGTTCTTTGGGTCGCTCAACGAGTCGCAATCTCGCTCGCAACGAAATCGCAAGCGTGCCTTCGCTGCCGCAAACTAGATGCGCGAGATTCACACGATCAAATGTCCCCGGCGTCGACGCGCGAAGTTGCGCTAGCAAGAGGTCAAGGTTGTAACCATCGACATGACGGAGAATCTTGGGAAATCGCGCATCGATTTCCGCCTCGACAGATCGCGCGATCGGCGCGAGTTGCCCGACGAGTCGGCGTTGCACGGCATCACGCTCCGCTCCGCCCTCAGTCAACCAAACTCGTTCACCAGATGGCAGCAAGACCTCAAGCGCATCGAGATTCTCCACCGTTCTGCCGTACAGAATCGAATTCGCACCAGCGCTGTTGTTTCCGATCATGCCGCCGATCGTCGCGTGCGAACTTGTCGCAACATCCGCGCCGAACATCAATCCAAAGGGCGCGAGAAAGGCATTCAACTGATCGAGCACCACGCCTGGCTCAACTTCGACGGTTCGTGCGGTCGGATCGAACGCTCCAATCCCACGGCAGTGCTTTGAAAAGTCGACGACAACCGCGCGATTGACGGTTTGCCCCGCGAGCGCAGTCCCACCGCCGCGCGCGAGAATGGGGATGCGATGCTCGGCGAGCACCGCGCAGGCGCGAGCCCCGTCTTCCACACTGGCTGGAATGAAAACACCGATCGGTTCGACTTGGTAGATGCTCGCGTCAGTCGCGTACAGCATGCGATCATGCCGGCCGAACAAAGCCTCGCCTCGCGCTGCATGGTTCAAGAGCGCACGGATCCGCAGTCGGTCGGCGTCAATTCCCTCCAGATCGTGGGCCTGCGGGAGACTGACGGACGAACTCAAGGCGTGCCCTTCGTTGGCGAAGCACCTTCGACAACCAACGCGCGAATCGCTTCTTCGGCACGCTTGGACCAGCCTTCCCATTGACCGAGGATCACGCCCTCTCTGGAAAGGAGCAGAATCGTTGGAAATGCGCGCACTCCGTAGGCTCGCGCTGCAGCACCATCGAGATCAAGAAGCGCGTGCTCCGCGTGCGCTCCCTCAAGCGGAACGCCGGCAGTTTTCAGTACCTCACGGACCCGCGTCTTTCGCTCCTCGATATCCCCTTGCTCACCCGAATTGATCAAGAGTCCGACGACACGCCCATCGAGCTCCGCGAGCATTTTGGTCATCGCGGGCATCGCGGCGCGACACGGACCGCACCAAGTCGCCCAGAAATCAAGGAGCACGAACTTCCCTTGCACAGATTTCAGCGCAAGGGATCCACTCGTCAACTCTGGGAGTTCAAACAGAGGCGCCTCTTCGCCAACCTGCGGCGCCTTGACCGGCGGCGGCACGGGCGCGGTAGGCGCGCCAATCTCCGCTCCATCACTCTCCGATGGCGCCCTGGGCTGTGGCAAGAGAGATTGCAGACCGTCAACCTTCTGACGCGTCCCGACATCAGGCCACAACTCTGAAGCCGGCATCGCGTCGTCGCTGCGCACGACAATCGAGGTTGAGCTCCAACTGAGCGTCGTGCCCTCTTCCGTCTCAGCGCCTTGCGTCACGGTCGCTGTCGAACTGCGCACAAACTTGGTTGAGGGGTCGACGACCATGATGATGCGCTGACCGTCGGCCTCAAGGAAGAGATGCAATGACTCAACGCTTCCATCCGCCGACTTGTGTTCTTCGACGAGCGACGGTGCAACATCGGGTGTGTGCGAGAGGAGTTGCATGCAGACATCCTCAACGGAATCCTCACCGAGCGCGAGCGCGAGTTCGACGAACGGGAGATCGCCAAACGCGTTGAAGAGCGCGTAAAACGGACTTCCGTCATCGCTCGCTTCAACGAACGCATCCTTGTTCGAAACATGAAACGCTCGGATGTTGCCTTCGTGAAGGTGCAGCGTGTACCCGTTGAGAGAGAGCACTCCCTCGCGGTTGGGCGCAAACTGAAACTCCGCTTTCGAACTCTTCGCGTCTGCCGAAGCTTGTGAACCCTGCGCTCCAACTTTCACCGTCGTGGAGATGTCAAGACTCGGCGCCGCACGATATGCGTCCATCACCGACTTCAAGAGTGTCGACGCTTCGGCACGCTCCTTCGAACGGCGCGCGTCGAAGTCCGCCTTGCTCTCAGCGACTTGGGGTGGCGTTTGAATGACGAACGCGCTCACAGATCGCTCGGCGCTCAGAGCGCAGAGCATTGACAGTAGTGACACGCAGAACGGCGCGCTTGGCATGAGCGAGATTCTCCCCCGTTGGCGGCGGGTTGCAAGCGGCATGACGCGCTTCGTCATCGAAATCTCTCACTGCCTGGTATGCAACAGGCCGAGCGATGACTCGCTCGGCCTGTGCAAATCAGCAATTTTCGATGCACTCAAGAACTTGCAGGCGCTGGGGCGGCCGGCGCTGCAGTCACGGCGCGACCAAGTGCCTTGTCGCACTCGTTCTTCAGCTCCATGATGATGCCTTCCATGTTCTTTGGGTCAATGCCTTCGTGCTTGGCCGCGAGGGTGCCATCTGGAGCGATGACGATGGTGAGCGGGATGCCACCAACGCCGAAGGTCTTGAAGAAGGTGCCGTCATCGACAAGGCAGGTGAAGGTGAACTTCTGGTCATCCCAGAACTTCTTCGCAACAGCGATCTGCTCGTCACCCTTCGCGTTCTCGAGCGTGTTGACGCCAAACACCGCAATCTTCGCGTCATCCTTCACGAGTTCTGCGAACTTCCCGATGAATGGGAGGCCCTTTCGGCACGGCCCACACCAAGTTGCCCAAAGATCCATCACAACGGCCTTGCCCTGCATCGAAGAGAGTTGGACCGAGGTGCCATCGAACTGCTTGAAGGTTGCGTCCGGGATCGAGGCGCCGATCTCAAATGGCGTCGGCGCCAGCTTCTCGAGGCTATCGACTTCCTTTCGCGAACCTGCGGTGAATGCGACGGCATTCGCAAGCGCCGCTGGGGTGGTTGGCGCGAATGCAACGCTGATCGGAACCTTGAATCCAGCTGGCGCGCCGGGAGGCGTGAAGCCGTACTCCGCACTCTTAAAGAAGTGCGTGGTTGGATCGATGGTGACGATCGCTTCAGAACCGGTTTCGGTGGTGAAGTAAAGCGCGCTCGCTGCCGCATCGAATGCAACGAGCGTTGGCGCGTCAAGGAATGCGCCGCGCATGCGATCCGCGCCTTCCGCCTTGGTGTCGACAAGCATGCGGGGGAATGGAAGATCAAAGCCAGGAAGCTTCGTCGTGAGGGTCTCAAGCATGGACTTCTCGATCGGGAAGCCCACGAACTTGTCCTGGACCTCCTCGGTCTCGATGTAAATCTTCTCGCCAAGCGTAGTGATCACGAGAGATTGCAGATTGAGGCGCATGCCATTGCCATCTCGCGAGATCGTGAAAGTCTGGGACTCCTTGCGCTCGCCCATCGCGACAGTCATCGTGATGCTGTCTTCGAACGCCTTTGCACCCGCGTATGCTTCGGCAGCCGCTTTGAGCGCAGCCTCTCCGGCTGCGAGTGCCCCTGGCGTCTTCATTGCATCCGTGAACTTGCCCGCGAGATCAGGCGCTTCGGGAAGCGAGATTCCTGGCGCAACACCTGGAGGCGCATCACCCTCTTGCGCGAAAGCGGGTTGCATCGCGCTCGAACCCAAGAGTGCGCTGCATGCGAGAAGGGAAGCCATCACAATTTTCATGTCGAGCTTTCTTGCGACTCATCATCGTCGCGGGAGAAGAGGGGTCCGACCCGTACCACTCCATCGTGGCCGGAAACGGACTGGAGGAGGGATTCTACCGACATCCCCGTTGCCGGATCCGTCATGTCTGGAGCGATCTCGCCGAGAGGAAAGAGAACAAATGCCCGAGCGGCGTAGCGCGGGTGCGGGACGCGAAAGTCCGCCTCCTCGATGACCTGTGCGCCATAAAAAATGATGTCGAGGTCAAGGGTTCGCGGCCCCCACCGGGTCTCGGTGGCACGCACCCTCCCCCAGACCTGCTCGATCGCGTGAAGCTCATGAAGCAACGCACGGGCTTCGAGCGTCGTCGAGAGGGTCACAACCGCGTTGAAAAAGTCAGGTTGCGGAACGCCTCCCACCGGTTGGGTCCGCCAGACGCTACTCGCGCGTTCGAAGCGACAGTTGGGAAGCGCACGCAATGCCTCAAGCGCGGCACGAAGGGTCTTTTCAGGTGAACCATCCGGCGACGGGAGATTCGAGCCCAGCGCGATAGCCACGCGTACGAACTCAGATCGCTTCGACATGCACCGGCTCCGCTTCCGCCCACAACAAAGGCTGCATGGGTGCGTCAATCAAGGTGAATCGCAAGGACGCTAGCGACATGACCGCACTTCGTTCGCGAACAGCGGCGCGCTCGCCCGCAAACTGAAATCGCCTCGAATACACCTTACCTGCCGCGAAGTCAGCAATCGCAATGAACACCGTCCCGACTGGTTTCTCGGCACTTCCTCCACTCGGGCCTGCGATGCCGGTGGTTGCGATGGCATAGTTGCATCCCGTGCGATGCAACGCTCCACGGGCGAGCGCAACTGCCGTTAGATGACTCACCGCGCCGAACTCGTTGATCATGGCGCTGGGCACCGCGAGATCCTCCATCTTCCGAACATTCGCATACGGCACAAAGCCTCCCTGCAACCACTCGCTCGAACCGGCGACATCCGTCAAGAGCGCACTGACCATGCCGCCGGTGCAACTCTCCGCCGTCGCAACTGTGCGACCGCGTGCTCGCAGCAGTGCACCAACGCAAGACGCGAGCGTCGCATCGTTCTGTCCAAAGATGAAGTGACCAACGCGCGCTTCGCATGCCTCAATCGTGGAAGCGAGCGCGGTGCGAGCGGACTCAGAGGATCCTGAGGCGCGGATCCGAATTGAAACAACGCCTCCCCGCGCCGTCGTTCCGACACTCGGCGTTCGCGTTCGGTCCATCAAATCTCCGAGCAACTCCGCAAGTGCGCTCTCGCCCAAACCGACCGTGTGCAATGCGCATGTCGCAATCTCATGAGCCGGAGCAGCCAGCCGTGGCGCGACGACCGCGCTCAACATCGGTTGCATTTCGCGCGGTGGACCCGGCAAGCAGTACACGCAGAATCCTGCATCGTCAGTTGTCGCAAGTCCAGGCGCAGTGCCCATTGGATTCGGCAGAAGTTCACAGGCTCGCGGCCGCATCGCTTGCTTGCGATTGCTCGGCGGCATGACCCTTCCCCGCTCCTCAAACCATGCGCGGAGGTGCGCGAGGCCAATTGGATCCTCCACCAATTCCGTTGAACCAGTCGCTTCCTGCTTGACGATCGCAATCGCGTCAGCGAGGGCCTCTCGCGTCAGGTCATCGAGTGTCGGACCGAGTCCCCCCGAAACGATGACTGCTCGGTGTGTGCGAGCAAGTTCGACGAGCGCAGCAGTGATGTCACCCCGTTGGTCGCCGACGGTGCGGCGCTGTCCCGGCATCACGCCAATCGCAAGCAATGCACGAGCAATCCACGGAGCGTTCGTATCCTCGATCTGTCCGAGGATCAATTCATCGCCAACACTGAGGATCGCAACAGCGTCGTTCCTCATCGCACCTCGCGTGCGTAGATCTCCGCATACTGCTGCTCAAAGAACTCGCCCCATGATCGACGCAATGCATCCGCGGGCGCGCTGTCGGCATCCCAAAGATTGGCCGACTTCCACTTCCCTTTCAACCAGCCGTCGCGCACCAATGCGCGTCCTTCAGGAGCCGCGAGCGAAACAAGACCATCAACGCCTTGCACTGATGGCATGGCATCGAATGCCGTAAGCATTGCCTTCAGTTCCGGATCCGTTACATCATTCGCCGTGACGAGCGCGGGTTCCTTGGGATAGCTCGGATGCGTGATGATCGCGTGCCACGCCTGATCAAGCGAGGGCCGATGATCCGCGCAGAACGCGCTGAACAGGATGGGGATGAAGGCCCGCGCGTTCGGGTCGGGCTTCTCAACCGAGCTCGCGAGCGAAAACGGATCAACCTTATCGCGGAACTGAGGCATCATCCGCGCGATGAAGTCGCGGCGAATGGGCATGCGACGAAGTTCAAACTCATCCGGCCCCAAACCCTTGTGGCCGTGGCGCACGGCAAACTGCCACAGCGCTTGCCCCTCGTCGCTCAGGCAGAACTCGACGAAATGCATCGCTGTCTCGCGATTGGGAGCGTTCGAGAGAAGCGCGATCGGATCTGGATCAATGACGGTTTCGCCCTTGGGATCGATGTAGCCAATGCGGTCCGGGAAACCAGCGTCCGCGACGGCCTGCTCTTCGAAGCGACCGTAGAAATCGATCGATGGACCTGCGGCGGCATCGCCCGCGACGACATCAAGCGGAACCTTCGGCGCGCTCGACGCAACGGACCGCGCATTCGCTGACATGCGTCGAATGATCTGCCAACCCTTCTCCCAACCGAGGCGTTGCAAGATCGCCTCAAGCGCGGTCGTCACGCTCCCAGACTGCGATGGGTTCACGAGGGTGATCCATCCATCGAGCCGCGCGTCGGCGAGGTCTTCCCAATGATGTGGGTCATCGAGTCCAAGCGCGCGCAACCGCGGACGGTTGTAGACGATGCCAAATCCGCTCAGCGCCGTTCCAAACCAGTACCTCTCTGGATCGTAGAGCGTCGCGTCGCCAACTTTGTTTTCGCCGTAGATCTCATCAAGTCGCGACTGCTCGAATGGAACCTGTTCAACGATGCGCGCCTTGCGAAGAGAGTCGCCTGTCCCGAACGAGAGTTCCTTCTTGAACTGGGTGTATTCGTAACTTCCGCCACCAAACACGAGATCGGCATTTCCGCCGACGGGCTCGCCGTTTCGCAAGGCAGCGATGGCGTTCGCCTCGAGCATCTTGCGAATCTCGCTCGTGCCTCCCGGCGTGTTCCAAATGACCGTTCCGGCGCGACCGTACTTCGCAAGATGCCACACAGCGAAACCTGCTCCAAACTCACTGCGGATCTGCTCGTTATGCGGCGTGTAAATGATGACGCGAGCGCTCGCATCTTCTCCTGCCGATGCGATCCCCTTCGAGAAAAGGACGGGCATCAGTGCCAACGCGAGCAAGCACAGCGGGAGCAAACACTCCTTCACGGTGAGCGCGCGTCTTAGCCGCACGATCGCTCCATCGGCCCAACGACTGCGGCGATCTCATCTCGAAACGCACAGGCTGCGTCGTGAATCGCCGCGTCAAACGATTGTCCGGGCGTCCCCTTGGGATAGAGGACGCTTCGACTCGCATTCACAATCGCACCGCGACCGTCTTCGCGGAAGCATGCCCGCACATCATCCGCCGTGCCGCCTTGCGCGCCATAGCCAGGCACGAGGAACATCGCGTGTGGCATTCGCTTGCGGAGTTGGATCGCGTCTTCTCGCTTAGTTGCACCAACCACCGCGCCGAGACTTGAAAAACCAGCCTGTCCAAGATGCTTCGCGCCGATCTGCGAGATGAGATCCGCAACAGCTTCCGCGACGGTGCGTCCATCGGCCAAGGCGAGCGACTGCAAAAGATCACCGCTCGGATTACTCGTGCGAACGAGGGCAAACGCGCCACGCCCCTCGGCGAGAAACGGCTCGATGCCATCCGCGCCGAGGTACGGCGAGCAAGTCGTGAACTGCGCATCGAGGGCGCGCGACGCTGCCGCGTAGTGTTCGGTTGAGACACCGATGTCGGCGCGCTTGGCGTCAAAGATGACGCAGAATCCGAGTTGCCGCGCCTCTCGGAAGACGCAATCAAGCGCTGCTGCGCCCTCCGCGCCGAAGCGCTCGTAACAGGCTGATTGGATCTTGATCGCGCCAACCACGCCTTGCACCGCATGAAGGACAGCACAGGAGAATGCAGCGATCGCGTACGCGGCCGCTGCATTACTCGCGTCTTGCGGATTGAGCGGATGTGGCAGTCGTTCGAGGACTGGATCAAGACCAACGCACACAGGGCTGCCAGCCTGCTTCATGGCTTGAAGAAGGAGGTCGGCGGGATGAGCAGAAGTCTGCGTCGCGGTCGGCGTGCTGGTCATGACGCGACAAGTGTATTCCCTCTCTTGGATAGGATGCAGCGATGCAAGGAGAGCGTCCTACCCACCTCGATCTCGACCAGAACAAGGGTCTATCGATCGAGTGGCAGGACGGAAGCAAGTTCTTCCTCACGCTCGCCGTGCTTCGTCGGTACTCGCCATCCGCCGATGCGAAAGAACTCCGCAAGGCAATGGCGGCGAACCCGCTGACCGTGCTTCCGACAAGCGGCTCGAGCGACCCCCTCACCGCCCTCGGCGCCGAGTTCGTCGGCAACTACGCGCTCAAGATCCACTTCAGTGACGGGCACTCGACAGGGATTTACTCGTGGGAGTACCTCAGAGAACTGTGCGCTGAGCACGGCAAGTGACGAGTTGCGTCCCACAAACTGCATGCGAATGACCTCGTTGAACGACCCAACTCTCCGTGCCTTGCTCCCCCATCCGCGCGCGTTTCTCGCGCCGATTGTGATTGCGCCGCATGAACTGTCGCAGACCGTCGCGCATGCCAACAACATTGCGATGGCTGCCTGGGTGGATCGGCTCGCGGAACTCCACGCCGACGCCAACGGCGCCTCGCGCGCTTCGCAGGTTGCCGCCGGACGCGTGTGGTTCGTCGCGCGCCACGAGATTGATTACCTCGGCGAGGCATTCTTTGGCGACGACCTCATCGGCGCTACCTGGATTGCGTCCATGGGGCGAACAACGCTCATGCGTGAATGCGCAGTGTTCCGGCGCGAAGGGGCAACCGGACAATTCCGCCAGCTCCTCGCGAGTACTTCGCGTTGGGCGTACGTTGATCTCGCTTCCCGCAAACCAATCGCGATGCCTGCCCCTTGGCGCGAATGGCTCGATCCCTTGCGGTAGGCAGCCCCTGAGGGCGAAGGAAACCGTGTGCGCGCCTGCGGGCCAAGCCGGTCCCGCATAGGGCGAACACCTCCTTCTGGGAATTCTCAAGGGAGAACGGGAACCGAACCGAAAACTTGATCCGTCGGACGGCTTCTTTCCATGTCAGGACTTCCCCGCGTCGGTGTGCGGACCGGAATCTCCTGACGCCAAACTCGCATCTTTCTCCCCTCCGCCCCGCTGACAGGCCAACCCTATCAACGGGGTTTTTCTTTCGGCACTCCGTTACGCTGCGAAAATGCACTTCGTAGCGCGTCTGACACAGACTCTTCTCTCGATCGCTGCGGTTTGGGGAGGGTGCGCGATTGCGCAGCCGAGCGACGCTGCGCCTCCGGCATCCGCCTCGTCGAAGGCCGACGGCATCACCATCCAAGTCCCAACTCCCGCGAAGCAGCAGGTGATCGCGATATTCCCAGATCGCACGACTGGCCGCGACTGGGGACTGCGTTACCTGCGCGAGGGAGTCGAGGACCTCAATCGCATTCAGCCCGATGCCGTCTTCACCGTCGGTGACCTCGTGCAAGGCTACACGCGACTTCACGAGGAGTACACGCGGCAGCAAGAAGAGTATTTGTCCATCGTTGGAAAGCTCAACGCTCCCCTCTATCCCACTTCGGGAAATCACGATGTCGTAAGTGGCGCACGCAGTTCCGCAGATCGAACATATGCCGATCTTTACCGCGAGAAGTTCGGGCCGCTCTATTACGCGACGGAACTTGAGCTCGTCACGATCATCGTGATGTTTACCGAAGACGGCGACGGGCAGATCAAGCCTGGCTTCTCCGACGCGCAGCTCGCGTGGCTCGCGAAGACTCTCGAGTCCGCGGCCGCTCGCAATCGACCGATCGCGCTTCTCATGCACCGACCACTCTGGCATGACCGAGCAACCAAGTGGGAGGAGCGCATCGATCCACTGCTCGAAAAATACGGCGTCGATTGGGTTATCGCAGGTCACTATCACGCGCTGCAAGATGAAGGAACTCGCGGAAGCACGCGTTACTTAATCCTTGGGACTTGCGGTGGTTCGATCGATCAGCACCCGCTCGCGGGACAATTGCAACATCTCACTTTTCTCGTTGTGCACGAGAACGGCTCGATCGAGCCTTACCACCAAGTGGTCGGCACGACGCTCCCTGTCGATTGGATTCGCCTCGCGGATCAAACCGCAGCGTTTCGCCTCAAAGGGAACGCGAAGATCATCCAATTCGAAGATGCCCTGATCGATCCACTCGAAGTTGCCGCATCCGGATCGCTTCATGTTTTATTCGAGAACCCACTCGACATTCCGATCTCCATCTCCGCTCGAGCGGTGAGGGACTTTCCCGTGCCTTGGGAAGTTGGCACGCAATCGTGGATCTCGCGCACGCCGATCGACATCTTCAATCCGTTTGTCACCGACATCAACACACCCTTTGTCTTCAGTCCTACGCCGACCGTCACGATTCCTCCGCGGGGCAGTGCGAAACTCGCGATCCCGTACTCCGCCGATTCGGGTCCCGCTCCTTGCGCCCCTCCCGAGATAGATTTCGTCGCGCACTTCACTGACTCGCAGAATCGGACGGTGCCAGTCCATCTCCGCCGGAGGCTCCCAATCGCTCGGACCGTGACAGCGAATGATGGATTGCAGTATCCGATCGCGGCGTGGGATTTCTCGGAGTACGACGAGACCGAAGCGAATGCGTCCGCGCGATTTGCTTTCGATTCCACGCACGGTCTCTCCGTCGAAGTCAACGCGCCAGATGAGTTGCTGTCCATGGATGGTCCCGAACAGCGACCCGCGAAAGACGCGGTGGATCCCGCGCGGGACATGATCCGAATCGACCTTGGAACTGGCGCGTCCGCGCGCTCCTATGTCGCGTTCATCCGCACCGGCGCGAACTTAGGTTTCACCGAACTCAAAGGCGAATCGCTCGTCCCGTGCCCCAAGATCAACGCGCTCCTTGACGCCGCACTCGGACAATGGACGCTGCGGTTCGACCTTGCACCAGACGCCCTTCCGGCCGAACGACCGCTGACCGTCAACATCGGCATCGCCGACAATGACGGCCATTACCACACACAATGGCGTTGGTTGGCGCCGAAGTCCTTTCCAGCCAAGCTCCTCCTCCCATCAGAAGCGCCCGCGCCACCCGCCCCTCGTTGACGGCGGGAGGAAAAACGCATCCAATAGGATTTAGGTTTCGGGGTAGGATCAACCGAAATCTGCCGTTCCCGAGTTTTCATCAAGCGAAAAATGGAGCCAAACCACGGTCGTCGTGCATGGCAACGCAACAGTTCAGCCCGAACCCACGAATAGGGAGTACATCATGAAGAAGCTTCTCACCGCCAGCGCCATCGTCGCCTCCGCCCTCCTCCTCGCTTCTTGCGGTGGACCAGACACTGGGACAGTCGCACCGATCAACTCCGAGCAGGTCCGCCCAGCACCAAAGGAAACGATCGCCGCTCCGGGCAGCACTGTGAAGTTCGGTGCAAACGAAACCAAGAAGGACTGACCTCCTTTTTCCTTTCCGCAAGCTTCGCGCGACCCAGCCGATTGGTTGGGTCGCGCTCTTTTTGCGCCCGAGATTGATGGAACTAGAGCTGGACAAGCGACCGAGCGTTGTTCTCGTCCCTGCTCACACAGACCGGCTTAGTTTCTGCACGGTCTTTTCGAAAACGATCAAGACCGATGAACTTTCAATGGCATTCATCGGATAAGAGAGGTGCGTGCAGCGCAGCGGAACCGTCCGCTTCCACGATGCGCGCGTTGGGGAACGGCCACGCCGTTTTCCTCCCACATTCCATCTGGCCATCCACCCGCCGCCGCTTCAGATGAAAGTCTGAACGGCGGTTTTGGTCGCATCCTTCGAGCGCTCGCGCAAGATTCTCGCCCGCAGCGGGCGAAATCATTGCACTCGCTTTGGACTCCGACCGCGCGAATGAATCGCGACGGTCGGAGAGCGGGCTCATTCCGTCCGAGGACATCTGATATGCGCCGCTCGCGATTCACTCGCGGCGGCGCACACCAAAGCGAGCGAGGAATCTGCTGCTTGGAGCAGATTCCAAGTCGCGAGCGCTCAAGATACGCGCTCCGTGCGGCGGAAGACATCGGAATTGCGCCGCTCGCGATTCACTCGCGGCGGCGCACACCAAAGCGAGCGAGGCGGCGCGGCTACCTTGAGATTGGCGGGTCCGATTCAACGCGCCGCAAGTCGCGAGCGCTCAAACTTCGCGCTCAAGCTTGCATCAGCTTGCGCAAGATCCCAAGACCTTCGGCGAGCACTTCTTCCTTCTGCGCGAAGGAAAGTCGGAAATGCGTATCCCGGTGGCTGAACACTTTCCCCGGAATAATGAGGACATTGTTCGCGATGGCCTTCTCGACAAACTGCGTAGCAGTCAGATTGAGTCGCTTGGGGACTTCGACGAATCCGTAGAACGCGCCTCCCGGCCGAGTGACTTGCGCGACACCTTCAAACGCCTCAAGCATCATCGCGCGACGCTTCTCGAATCGATCAACCCACGGTTGCATATCCACATCAAACGCCTTCGCCACACCGTGCTGCGCCATACTTGGCGCGCAGACATAACTGTACTGCTGCAACCTCGCCATCGCTTGCACAAGATCATGTGGACCCGCCACATATCCGAGTCGCCAGCCAGTGCATCCGTAGGTCTTTCCAAATCCACGGACCAGCAGACAATCTCTTGTGTACGACGCGGGTGAAGGGAATCGACCGTCCTCGCGCGACTCAGAGAAGGTGAACTCGTCGTAGATCTCATCCGAAATGATGAGAAGATTCTTCGCGCGGCAAAGATCGACGATGTCGCGGATCTCTTGCTGGTTCAGCACAACACCCGTCGGATTGCCCGGGCTGTTGAGCAGCACACACTTCGTGCGTGGCGTGATCGCGCGCTCGATGCGCTCCGCGGTCAGCCGGAAATCAGGGTAGGTGTCGACTGCCACCATCTTTCCCGTAGTGAGCGGTCCCATCGCTGGGTACATCACGAAGTACGGGTCGGGAATGATCGCCTCATCGCCTTCATCGAGGAGACACAGCAGCGCCAAAAACAGCCCGCCGCTTGTTCCACTCGTGGCGATTGCGCTCAGTCCATGCTCCGCACCGCGCGGCCACTGGAACTCATATTCAAGTCGCTTCCAGATTGCTTCAATGAGCTCGTGGCAACCTTGCGTAGGTGTGTAGCCATTCTTGTCGCCTGCGATCGCTGCGATGGCAGCGTCCTTAATCGCCTGGGGCACCGGAAAGTCCGGCTGACCAATGGAGAGATTGATCGGATTCTTCAGGTGCGCGGCGAGGTCAAAGACCTTGCGAATTCCACTCGCATCAATGGCATGCGCGCGCTTGGAGAGGAGTGCGGAGATATCAAGTGAATGAGAAGCGGTGACTGTCATGGGAGGCTGCTAGAAGCGTACGCGCATCTTCCTTCTATCAGGGGAACCCTCGGCTGAAAACAGACAGACCCCTGCGTGGCAGAGGTCTGTCGGAAAATCTCAGAATCGAAAAAAGCGTTTTCGAAACGCTTACTTCTTTGGTGCCGGCGCCTTGGCGGCTGCGGCCTTGGGTGCGGCGGCTCCGCCAGCTGCGGCGGGCGCTGCTGCTGCATCCCCTGCGGCGGCCTTCTCCTTCTTGCCACCGCCAACCTTGACGCTCAACACCTTGGGCAACCCGAGTGGGCTACGGCCAGGCGCGAACTTCTCCGCTTCGGTGAGTTTGGTGATGCGCTCTTCACGCGTGAACACGCCGCGGTGAGAGGCGAGGTTGCCGGACTTGGTCTTCAGACTGCTGTGAATGCTCATGGCTAGACTCGAAAAACTGAAACAGAGAACAACGAACCGGACAACTGCTCACTGCAATACGCGCGGCGCGCCGACTTCACGATCGACCGGTGAACGGCTTCGCGTAGCAGTCGCTAAAACCTCGCGTGTCCCGCGTCGTTTGTTTCCAGATCAGTCCGACGGTGCGAACTCGGTCCTTCAACTTCTCGATTGCTCCAGACTCGCCTCGCTCGGAAAAACCGGGCAGGACGATCACTTCGCGGGACCGAGCATTATTGCATGGAACCACGAACGCTTCAAGTCCTTGTTCTCGAAGGAAGTTGGCGACCTTCGGGGCGTTCGCCGTCGGCACCGTACAAACCGTCAAATACAGTTTTCCGACCTCCCGTGGGTCAAGTTCCGGGTCGACTGGGGGATAACGAGTCGCACCTTGTGGGGCACTTGCGCTTTCCCCAACTGCATCGGGGGAAGCAACCGAGCCATCGGGGCTTGGAATCGGTGGCTCGGTCACACCTGCCAACCCAGTTCCTGAACGATCGATGTTCGCGAGAAGCTCATCGCGCTCCGATTGCGCCTGAGCCCGACCAAGGCGCTCGCCGCGAGCCACTCCGAGCAGATACGCGCCTACAAGGAAGAGTGCTCCAGCGCCCACGAGCGCAATCGGCGCCCAAGCGGCGAGGCGAATGTCTCGGCGCGGCCGCGCGGTCATACTCGCGGGCACGCTTCCGTACAACTCGTAGAGCGCAGGTGACTTGTTGCGGGCCATGCGTTTAGTGTACGAAACGAAGCGCAAACGCGGTGGCGCGCCGTCGAAACCCCTGTAGCGTCATTGCGTCCAACAGATGACATTCGCTGCGGCAAGTTCTCGCGCGTGGGAGAGGCTGACACTCCAACCAACGATGCCGAGCCGGGTCGCTTCGGCGTGGGCGCCACCGTGCAAGAGCACGCTTGGCGCCCCATTCGCGGCGCGAACGGTCTCTACATCAGTCCAAGCAAACCCGATCGTCAGCCCGGTCCCTAGCGCCTTGAAAACAGCCTCTTTGACTGCGAATCGAGCAGCGTATCGGGCGGCGCGTTGAACCCCTCCAGAGTCACAGTACGCTCGTTCACCGTCAGTGAACACTCGCTCAGCGAACCGTTCACCATGCTCGTTGAGCAGCTTTTCGATACGCGCGATCTCGATGAGATCTGTGCCAACACGAAACGGAACGGCAGAGGTCATAGTCTCACCCCCGCGCTCCATCGTTCAAGCGTTGCAAGCAGGCCGCCCCGCGGGTCGGTCCACTGCCGCATGTCAACGACGAAATCCTCAGTAAATCCCGCTGCTCGGCATGCTGAGACGAATGCGTGCAGATCGAGTTGAGCTTCCTGTGGCTCGCCGATAGGACCGCGATTCCCACTTCGCAGAAGATCAACAATTCGAACAGCCCCGATCTTGCCAACCGCGGCAAGCGTGATGCTCAAGGGGTCATTTCCACTCGCGAGCACTTGCGCCGGATCAATGGCAACCAGAAATGGAGCACGAACGGATGTCGGATCTGCAGACGGTTGCGCCACTCGCACGCCGTGATGTTGTGAGGCCTGAGCGATCGCGTCAGCTGTCGCTTGGAAGAGCGCTTCTTCGCTGGCTGGAAGCGGAAGTACGACCGTCCCGAGCCCCTTGCGCCCTTCAAGCGACGCAATCTCGGCCGCCAATTCGATTGCGCCAATCGCTGCGGAAGTCGCGCGATCAACCTCCGCGGGGTCGAGAAAATGCGCGACAGGGAGGAAGCAGTCGACCGCTGCGCAATGCAGTTCAAGGCGCCCCATGCAAGCGACCAGATCTCTGCGCGCGCTTCGGTCAAGTTCGCGCGGCCGAGTCGATCGATCCGTCGCAGAAATCGCTGCACCCCGAATGCCAATCTTGGACAGGAAGGCGAGTGCGTCGCGGGGAGGCAGCCCGAGTGGAGCGATGGTCGCAGCGAGGAGTGGTCGCGAGTCGGAATCCATGTCTTGATGAGAGTGTACGAACTGCCGGCGAATCGCACAGATTCGACCCTCAACGACTACCATCCGCTTGTGGCGCGCATCATCGACATTGCCTATTGGATTTCGCTCGCTGCATGGCTTGCGGTTGTCGTCGCAGGCGGGCTCGCGGCGAGCGCAATCTTCCCAACCGCGCGCGACCTCCCCATCTCGATGGAGGGGTACGAGGGATTTCTTGCGGCGGAACCTGCGCTCGGTCGCACTTTGATCGCGGGCTTTTTCGCGCAGAGTGTCTTTGAACTGACCTCGCGCGCGCAGCTGATTCTCATCCCGACATTTCTCATCGCGTTGCTCCTCCGCAATGCGACTGGACTCACCCCAAGTGCATGGCGGACGAAGGTGGGAAGACTCGCCTTGAGTGTTGCCATTGGCGCAAGTTTGCTGCTGTTGTGCTGGACGATGCCGATGTTTGATCGTGTGCTCGAAAGCTATCGCGCCGCAGCACGCGGCGGCGATATCGCGAGCGCCGCGAGCATCAAGGTTTCACTCGACGAGTATCACTCCTACTCAACGGCGTTGACGACTGCGATTGCAATGGGACTCTTGGTGCTGTTTGCCACAAGTAGCTTGTGCGCGCCATTTCGGCGGCGCCGTGATGGGGCATCGCAGGCACCGCGATTCGTAGGTGTTTCAGGGCGCTCGTAGTTTCTCGCTGCGCAACTCCTTCATGGCACGGAAGCCAAACCAACTCACGCGCATCACGCCGACAATCACTGCGGGCGAATCGATCGGATTCGCGCTTCCTCGAAAAACTGCTGCAGCCAAAGCTCGTGCGAAGCGTCTCTTCGACGCCCTCGCACGGCAATACCCAGACGCGCGGTGTGAACTCGATGCAAACTCGCCGCTCCAATTGCTTCTCGCGACAATGCTCTCCGCGCAATGCACGGATGTCGCCGTCAATCGTGTAATCCCAGCACTCTTCGCGGCCTTCCCAACGGCGCAGCACTTCGCGCGGTCCACGCCGGGAGCAATCGAACCCTATATCCGCTCGATTGGACTCTTTCGCGCGAAAGCGAAGGCGCTCCAAGCTTCCTGCGCGCTCCTTGTCGAGGAGCACGGCGGCGAAGTTCCCGCGAACATGCAGCAACTTCTGACGCTTCGCGGGGTCGCTCGAAAGACGGCCAATGTCGTGCTCGGGAACGCATTTGGCATCAACTTAGGCGTCGTCGTGGATACGCATGTCGAACGACTCGCCCACCGCTTTGGGCTCTCTCGCGCGACCACTGCAACCATGATCGAACGGGACCTCATGGCGCTCTTCCCTCGAGAGCAATGGCGCATCCTCTCCCACCTCCTCATCCTGCACGGTCGGCGGTCATGTAAAGCTCGCGGCGCGTCCTGTGCGACTGATGCGATTTGCCGAGAATTCTGCACGCTCGCTCAATCGAAGTCGGGTGCGGCTCGTGGCACAACCCCCTCCTCCTCCAAGTCGAAACGACACCGTCAAAAGGTCGCTTCCACTTGAAGGATTACCCACCAAAAAAGGCACACAAACATCGCACAGAATCTTCAATCAGAAACGAGACGCAAGCCGAAATAGAGTCTTCCAGAAACTCGAGTCGAGAGTAGTGGTGCGTGCACGATTGAGGCAATCAAACACGCGAGTCGTCCGCCGCGGAATGTTCCCGCACTTCGCGAGAGCAAGTTTCAAGAATCGAATCAACCGGATATGAAGCCACGCCAAGGTTCTTCAAGCCCTTCCCCCACCGTGCCTGGCACTGTCACGTCTTGCGACCGCCGAGCTGCCGAAGCCGCGTACGACTTGGTCTTTGCTGGCAAACGCGTGCACTTCATTGGCATCGGCGGCTCTGGCATGTCGGGCCTTGCGCAGATGCTCCGCAATCGCGGCGCGACTGTGATGGGAAGTGACCAAGCATGGTCGCCTCTGCTCGAGCAACTCGAAAACCTTGGCATCCATTCGCATGTCGGCGAGCCGATGAGCGTGCTGCCAAGCGACCTCGACCTCGTGGTCTACTCCGCCGCAATCAAGGGCAACCATCCAGAAATGCTCGCCGCGAGCGAGCGCTCGATCCGCACGCTGACCTACGCCGAAGTCCTCGGCCTCGCGCAACAGCAGTGCACTTCCGTTTCCATCGCAGGCACCCACGGGAAGAGCACGACCACAGCGATGACTTCATGGGTGCTGCTCCGGACCGGACTTGACCCAAGTGTCATCGTCGGCGCAACCTGCGAACAGATCGGCGGCGGCTCGCGCAATGGTGCCGCACGGATTCCGTCCGGTCACCTCCAAGGCAATCCCGGCATCATGGTCTGTGAAGCGTGCGAATTCAATCGCTCGTTCCATCAACACCGACCGACTGTTGCGGTGATCAACAATGTTGAAGCGGATCACCTCGATTGCTACGCCAATCTCGAAGCGATCATCCAATCCTTCCGCGAGTTTGCAGGACTCCTTCCCGCCGCCGAGGAAGGCGGAAGACTCCTCATCGCGCACGAAGGAGCGCACCGCCGCGAGGTCTGCTCTGACCTGAGTTGTGCTGTTTCCACATGGGGTTTCTCGCCAAGTGCGGATTACCAAGTGGCCTACGACGCGAAAGCACAGCGCGTCGGGATCTTGCAGGACGGCATGTGGATCGCGCAATGGACGAACCAGATGCCAGGCGACCACAATGCGCTCAACAGCGCGGCGGCCGCGATCACTGCGCATTGGCTCGGCGCGGACTGGGACGCGATCGCTGAAGCGCTCTGCGAATTCCGTGGACTCGATCGCCGCAGTCAACTCAAGGGCATTCGTACGCTCGCTTCAGGTGGAAGCGTGCGCGTGTTCGATGACTACGCGCATCACCCAACCGAATGCGAGAAAACGCTGCGCGCCCTGCGAGCGAGTGAACGACCACGCAGACTTATCTGCGTCTTTCAGCCTCATCAAGCGAGTCGCACGCGACACCTTCTCGGAGAGTTCGCGACGAGCTTCTCCAACGCCGACATCGTGCTCGTGCCAGACATTTACTTCTCCCGCGACTCCGAGAATGACAAGCAACGTGTCTCGAGTTCCGACCTCGTCGAACGCCTTCGGGAACGCGGCACCGACGCTCGCCATCACCATCCATTTGAAGCGATCAACCGCGAACTCGAATCCCTTTGCGAAGACGGCGACCTCGTCGTCACGATGGGCGCCGGGCCGGTGTACAAGATTGCTGAGTCCTACCTCGGTGCAGAGCTTCGCGCCCCACTCGACTGGGTCAAGAATGTTCGCTCGGCCTAAGATCGCATGCGTCAGGTGCGCTGCTCAAGTCTGATGCCTTCATCCTGAGCGCTCATTGACGCGAATCCTCTCATGACCGTGGCAACACCTTCGAGCCTCTATGCGGATCTCAATGTCGACGCGCAACCAGACGCGCCGCTGGCATCTCGTACCTGGTATGGCGTGGGCGGAAAAGCAGATGTGCTGATTACGCCGCGAGATCTCGCGTCACTCGCGATGCTCATGCGGCGCTGCCATCGAGATCAGGTCCCAGTTCGGATTCTTGGGTCGGGAGCCAACCTTCTCGTATCCGACGCAGGTGTCGATGGCGTGGTGATCTCGCTTGACGCGCCGGAGTTGCGCACGGTTGAGTACAACCAGCAGGGCAGCGTGGAAGTTGTTCGCGCTTGGGGAGGTGCCTCGACAGAAAAACTGGTTCAAGAGCTTGCTCGGCGTGGACTCGCGGGCCTCGAACAAATGGCAGGCATCCCGTCAAGTATCGGTGGCGCGCTGCGCATGAATGCAGGCGGAAAGTTTGGCTGCATCGGTGATGCCGTGCATTCAGTCGCGGTCATGGGACCGGATGGAAGTGAACGCATTTACCTGCGCGAGTCACTCGCGTTTGACTATCGACACACCAACATTCCCGAGGGCGTCATTCTTTGGGCAGTGCTCCAGCTCCGCGAAGAGGACCCTCTCACGGTGCGATCGCGGCTCAAAGAGTACTTCAGCTACAAGAAGAACTCGCAACCCATGTCGGACCAATCCTCCGGCTGCATGTTCAAGAATCCACTGCTTGCTGACGGGACGCGAGAGAGTGCCGGAAAGCTCATTGACCTCGCGAAACTCAAGGGCTTCCGACTCGGAAGCGCATTTGTTTCGCCCAAGCACGCGAACTTCATCAGCGTCGACGCTGTCGGCGGCCGCGCAAGTGATATTGCCGCGATTTCGCAGCAGATCATCGCGAGGGTCTTCGATGCGCACGGCATCACCCTCGAGCGCGAGGTCGTGTTCTGGGGAGCAGACATCGAATGAGCTGCTGTCGTGGACAACATGAGTCGGCTCGATGCCGCGAGAAAGTTCGCGTGCTCGTGCTCATGGGCGGACCCGATGCCGAGCGCGAGGTGAGTATCAACAGCGGGACCGAAGTTGCGCGAGCGCTCCGAGCAAGTGCCGCGTTTGAAGTCGAAGAACTCCTCATCGATCGACCGACCGCGCAGGAACTGAGCCGCCCCCGTGCGGATGTCATTTTCCCCGTCCTGCATGGGCCGTTTGGAGAGGGCGGCCCCCTTCAAGAGATTCTTGAGCAGGTCGGCGTTCCTTATGTTGGATGTGGTCCGAAAGCCGCAGCGCTCGCGATCGACAAGGTCGCGACGAAGGCTACCGTGGCGAAGGCGGGTGTTCGAACGCCGAGCGCATGCGAACTTCTCCCCGGCGTGCCGCTCGAGATCGCGCCACCCATCGTCATCAAGCCCATCAACGATGGCTCGAGCGTCGATTTGCGCATCTGCCACACGGGGGCGGAGCTCGCAAGCGCACGCGCAGAACTCGAAGCGAAGCGAGGTCGCCTCTTCGCCGAGTCATTCATCAAGGGACGCGAAGTGACCGTCGGCATCATCGACGGTGTGGTACTTCCGATCATTGAGATTCTCCCCGCGGTCGCGTTCTACGACTACGAAGCGAAGTACACGCGCGACGACACGAAGTACATCCTCGATCCAACCTTCGCGCCGGGCGTGCGCGAAACGCTGATTACATCAACGCGCCTTGCATGGGAAGCGGTCGGCTGCCGAGACATCGCACGGGCTGACTTCATGGTGGACGAGCGCGGCGCGTGGTTCCTCGAGATCAACACCATGCCTGGGATGACGACGCACTCGTTGGTGCCCAAGGCAGCGCTGCACATTGGACTGCCGATGCCGCAGCTTTGCGCCCGACTCGTCGACTGCGCATTATCACGCGAGAACAGTGCGCGCGCGCCCGCGAGATTCAACGATTTCGCCTCTCCTTCCCGATAAATCCACTTCACCCATTCGTGGGGTTCAGTGCATCTCGGAAGCGGAGTATTGGAATGAAGAGCGCAAGTAAACCATCCCGTGCGAAGGGATCAGCAGGACCGATCGCCAATCGACTTGAGGCATGGAATGCAGCGCTCGTTCGCTATCGCAGCGCGCTCGTTCCGTTCCTCTGGGTTCTGGCGTTCGCGAGCATCGTCGGCACGGTGGCATGGAGCATTCCAAAGCTTGAGGCGCGGTTTTCCCAAGACGCGATCTCCTCTGAGAAAGCCATCGCGATTGAGTACATCAACGCACCCGCGTGGTTTGACAATGGATGCGAAACCGAAGTCGCGGCTCGGGTGACCGAAGAACTCCGAGGGAGCAGTCCGTTTGATCCTCAGCGACTTGCCAAGGCGGCTTCAACACTGAAGTCAAGCGGTTGGTTCATCGAAGTTCGACAGGTGCAACTTCTCGCGAGTGGAGCGCTTGAGGTTGATGCAACCTTCACGACCCCATTCGCGATGGTGCGCGCTGGCGACACGGAATACCTCGTCGATGTTGCGGGCCGACGACTCGGACTCACTTGGGCCGCGGGGACTCGGCCTGCAACGCCGCATTACCCAACGATCGTAGGTACGCAGTGGGCGCCGCCCGAAGAAGTCGGAGCACAATGGAAAGGCGGCGATGTCGCCGCAGGCCTCGAACTCGCGAAGTACCTCGCTGGAAAGAAGTGGTTTCACCAGGTCAGCGCGATTGATGTAAGTCAGTTCACGCAAGCGCGCACGCTCGCGATTGTCGCCGCGGGCGGCGGCACGATCGTCTGGGGACTTCCTCCCAACGATCACGATGCTGCTGAAGTGATTCCAGAAACGAAGCTTGGCTACATCGATCACTTCTACACTCGCTACGGTCGCATCGACAGTGGCGCGGGGCAACTCATGGATCTTCGCGGCGACTTGGTCACGCTCGCAGCTGGCAAGACGGAATGAACGAGCGCACGCACACTCCGCAGCGAGTGCGCATCCCCCGCGGACTCCTCATTCTCGCGTGCTGCTGGATCATCGCCTCATGGGGATTGATCTTCGGGTTTCGACCGCCGATTCAGCCGCAAGCGGCGAGCTACGGTCCGTCGGTCCAACTCTTCTTCACGCTTCTCGCCGTAGGAATCTCAGTTGCATGGCCACTCCTTCGACTGAGTGGTGACGCGCTGCCTCCCCTCCTCCAATCGCTGTTCGACGCGGCAGTCATCGGGACCGTGTTGCAGCTCATTCTCTGGCCGGCGCGATTGCTCACCCTTTGGAGCGTTGATCGAACCGGACTGCTCGATATCGCGCTCTGTGGGATCTTGCTCTCAACAGCATCCCTTCTTGCACTGAGTATGGCGACGCAGCGACCGATCCTCAAAGCGGCGTGGATGCTGGTCTTCGTCGTCCTCGCGGTCCTCCCCACGTCCCTGCCCTCGGGAGAGTCAAGTGCGAGCGCGTTCATCCCGCGACTTCCGAACGCCTCGCTGATCCACGCGATCGCGCAATCTTCGCCGACGATCCCCTCAGACGCACTGCGGGTGGCGACGAGGGAGGCGATTGGAGGATCGATACTCCTCTTTTGGGTTGCGCTTCTTGTCTCGCTCTATCGAGCATGGAGAGCGCGCGCACGAGAACCGAGCACTTGCCCACCCGAAGAAGTCGTGTAGACTTTCCGCACAACGCGGGTTTGCCCAGCTGGGCAGCACCCGCGTTGGTCTTTCTCCGCACGGGTGTTCAAGGATGGCCGCTGACGCCTTCCAATGTGCCCGCAGTGTTTCCCAAGTGCACAAAGATGCACGGCCCCCTCGGATTTGAATCATGGACTTCATCACCGCAGATGAAAAGTTGCAGCTCGAACGCACGCTTGCTGAGCTCCGCGCGAATGAGCGGGTGCTCGTCCAGCGCATTAGTGAGGCGCGAGCCCTCGGCGACCTACGCGAGAACGCGGAGTATCACGCGGCCCGTGAAGACAAAGCGCTGAATGAAGCGAAGACGAAGGAAGTCGAAGCACGACTCGCCACTGCGCAGATTGCGGATGCCTCGAACCTTCCGCAAGACATCGTCTTTGTTGGATCAACCGTGAAGCTTCGAGACATCCTCAATGGCGAAGAGGATCTCTATCGTCTCGTCGGACTCTCGAGTGGTCGATTCGATATGGAATACACCGAAGTCACTGTCACGAGCCCGATGGGAAGCGCTTTGATGAGCGCGCGAGTTGGCGAGACCGTTCGCGTGGACCTTCCGCGCGGCGAACGACGATTCCTCATTCTTGAAATCACGGTCTAAGGAGCGATGGGCGTCGCTGCGCTTGACGATCGATTCCACGCGATCCGCTTTCCCAGCGTGAGCCCCTTCCGGGTTTCGAGGACGCCGTCGGGCCAGAGAATGTCGATGTCAGCGCTCTCGACACCAGGAGGAAATCCGAAGTGGACTTCAGGAGCGTTGTTGGACATGTAGGGTCCACCGCCCCAAATCCAGCGCCGCTGCGTCTGGCGGATCGATGTGCCGTCGACCATTGAACTGGTCTTCGCAGTCACGACCGCACCAACCGCATTTCGGTTTGCGACGCCCAACCGGAGATCGCGAGGCACGATTTCGATCCAGTTCGATGCCGGCCTATCCGCGGAAACCGTGTCATTTCGATAGAGGCGAAGCGCGGCGCCGATGCCTCCAACGATCACATCCACATCGCCATCTTGATCGAAGTCCGCGAAGACCGCGGTGCGATCGATCCAGTCCGCGCCAGGAAGATCGCCTGCGTCACTCACGCGGTGAAAGCGCTTCTCCTTGCGCTCCATCAGAAGTGGCGGCTGCTCGCGCACGCTGTCCATAAGTTCCTTCGACGCTTGTGGGTAAACATGCCCATTGACCGTGAGCAGATCCTCATCCCCGTCATGATCAAAGTCGTAAAAGCCGCTTGCCCAGCCGACAAGCGGCCGACTCGGTGCAGCAACCCCATACTGATTCGATCGATCATCGAAGTTCGCACCGTCGAGATTGAGGTGCAGCGTGTTGACATCGCTCGAGAAGTTCGAAGTGAAGAGATCCGCCCGACCATTGCCATCCACATCAGCGACCGCGATACCCATCGTCGCTTGCGCAATCCCTTCGCCGTTCAGGGCAACCCCGCTCCGCAATCCTTCCTCAGCGAACTGAAACCGGCCGACAGACCTAAACAGGTGATTGGGCTGTGAGTCGTTGCCCACAAAGATGTCGAGCTCTCCATCCCCTGTGAAATCGAGAACAGCAAGATTGAGACCGAACGCCGGTTTGGCGGCAAGAATTCCAGACTCTTGACTGCGATCCACGAACTTCGCGCCGCCAATATTCTCAAAAATACTGTCGGGCGTTGGTACATATCCCTTCGGTCCTGCCATCACCTCAACCCCCTTGAAGTTCGCGCGCGGCAACGGATGCAAGGGGTCAAACGACAGATACTTCGTTACGAAGAGGTCGAGGTCGCCATCCTTATCAAAGTCAGCGAAGGCTGCGCTCGTACTCCAGTCCGTGTCGGCCAATCCAGATGCAGCCGTCGCATCTCGAAAGTGTCCCGCTCCGTCATTGAGCCACAGCGCATCCGACCCGAAGCACGCGAAGAAGATGTCTTGACTCCCATCACCATCGGCGTCGCCCACGGTCGAGCCGAAACTCCAACGATGGTGCTTGAGTCCTGCTGTCGCTGTGACTTCAACAAATCGCAGCCCACCATCGTTTCGAAACACCCGCGAACCAGGCCCTTCATTCGGGCTTGTCAGCGAAGCGCCGTTGGGCAGGATGAGGTCGAGGTCACCATCGCCCTCAAGATCAATCATCGCAAGCCCAGTGCCCTTTGCCTCAAGAATCTCGGTCGCCTCTGGGTTTCCAGTGCACGGCACGACTTCGGCAAGGCCACTCAAACGCGTCACATCGGTGAAGCGCATCGTCGGCACCGAGGCGGGAGGTGGCGTGCTCTGCGACGCCTGCACGAGGGCAGCAAGAGAGATGGAGAGGAGCAGCACTATGCCCCACCTTCACTCGAGCCCGACAGCTTCTCGCGAAGTGTCCTCTCGTTCGTTCGTGCAATCTCCGCCTGCTCCGACTTCCCGAGTCGATCCTTGACACGCGCCGTCTTCGCCCAGATCTCTGGGAAAGTAGGCGCGAGCGTCGCGGCCTTCGCGAGAAGTTCTTCTGCCTTGATCGCATCATCTCGCCGCAGCGCGAGATCGCTTTGACGAACCAGGACGCGCGCTTGATCCCGCGGTTTCCCCTCTCCAAATCCAACGAACGCTTGAGCAAGTAGTCGCTCGGCGTCTTCGATTCGATCTTCGGCAATACTGACGACCGCAAGAGCAAACAACGAATCCGACTCCTCGGGAACAAGCGCAAGGTGTTCCTCGAAGCGCACGCGCGCTTCAGGCATTTCACCGAGGTGGTAATGGCACCATCCAAGAAAGTGTGCAGCGTGCATCCGTTCAAGGAATTGCTGATCCGTGGCGAGCGCTGCGCGAAAGTGTGGCTTCGCTTCTTCGTAGCGCTTCTGCTTTGTGATCGCGAGGCCAAGGAGAAACTCAGCGCGCCCGATGTCGGGGCGATCTTTCAAGACGGTTCTACACGCGACCTCAGCCGCTGCGTACTGCCCCGACTTCAACATCCGCCCAACCGAATCGAGGCGGGGATCGTCGGGGAAACTCTCCAAGGGAATCACGCGCGCGCCGTCAGGGATCAAACTCGGCGGTACCTCCGGCAGCGCGGGGACAACTTCCGGACTCGACAATGCGGGGGCTGGACTCCAAGGTGTTATCCCTCCGGACCCCGTCCGCGGCGGATACTCCTTCCGGGTTGTCAACAACACCCCAAGCCCAACGACGAGGAACGACGCGATTATCAGCGTGAGGCGAACAGTTGGGTCCTTCGGGCGTAACAGCATCGACCTGAGTATAGAAGTTATGCCCTTCGCGGCGCGCAAACCACTCCGGCTCAAATTGCTCCCTCGCAGGAAACTATTCCAATCTCCCACAATCTTTGCGAATCTTGATCGCTTCCATTTCCACTTCGATCGTCGGTGAATAACTTGCATGGTGCGGAAGCTCGTGCATAGACATTGCACGGCTTCTTTCTATGCATTGCCCCAGCGCCCGACCTGCCGAGTCAACTCATGTCGATCCTTCGCCTCTCTATCGCCTGCGTCGCCCCGCTCCTTTCGACCTTCGCCCTTGCGGATGTCACACTTCAACCGAAGGCTGGAGCCCCACTTGCGGGCCTTAGTCTTTCGCAACAGGAAGCATTTGCGATTGGAGCGCTCTCCTACCAAACGCCACTCACTATTGCGACAGGTCTTGGACCGGCGTTCAACAAGGGCGGATGCATGAGTTGCCACGCGAATCCGCTCGGCGGTTGGGGTGCGATCGCGGTAACCCGATTCGGCATGGATGAAAAGGGCGAGTTCGTGGACATTCCCGAGCTCGGCGGCTCGCTTCTCCAAGCTGAAGCAATCTCGCAAGCGTGTCGCGAGATCATTCCGCCTGAAGCGACCGTGACTGCAACACGCATCACGAATTCTTCGATGGCCTTTGGCCTGATCGAGGCGATTCCTGACGCGAGCATCAGTGCGCATGAGGATCCTTCCGACAGCAACCTTGACGGCATCAGCGGACGAGTGCACTGGGTGCTTCCACTCGAAGCCACCGCAGGCAGCCCGCTCCGCGCCGGTCGATTCGGTTGGAAGGCGCAGGTCGCGACAGTGCTCACTTTCAGCGGCGATGCAAGTCGAAACGAGATGGGACTCACGAATCGATTAGTGCCGACGGAGACCGCACCTAACGGCGATGAGGTTCTGCTCAGCCAATGCGACACCGTCGCCGATCCCGAGGATTTTGCGGACATCAACGGCAAGCACTTCATCGATCGCGTCACGGACTTCCAACGCTATCTCGGCCCACCGCCGCAAACACCCAAGACAGGCATGGCAGGCGAAGTGATCTTCAATGCCATCGGATGCGCGAGCTGCCACATCGCTAGTTGGACGACCGGCAAGGCGAAGGGGCTTGAGACCGCGCTTCGGAACAAGGTGATCCGCCCCTACTCCGACTTCCTGTTGCATGACATGGGTACGCTCGGAGATGGCGTTCAGCAAGGCGACGCAACCGAGCAAGAGTTCCGCACGCCAACGCTTTGGAATCTCCGAACTCGCGATCCGATGCTCCACAACGGCACGGCCGCCGGCGGCTTGTTCGCGGATCGCGTGACGACAGCGATCAACGCGCACGGACCATTCGGCGAAGGCGCTGGGAGCGCACAGGCATTTGCGGAACTCGCGGCTGGCGACAAGAACGCGCTCATCGCGTTCCTCGATTCGCTAGGTCGCGCAGAGTTTGATTTTGATGGCGACGGCGTACGAGATCTCGAAGACTTCACTGCGCTCCGCGGATACGCAGGTGCTGCAGCGACTCCAAACACGCACTCCGCGATCGGAGATATCGATCAGAATGGAATCGTGAACACAATCGACGCAAACGCGTTTGTGCAGGCCATCGAGAACTTCGAGGATCCAGCCCGCGATTGCAATGGCAATGGCATCGCGGATCTTGTCGATATCTTCTCAGGAACCATGCCTGATGCCGATGGCGACGGGCGCGGCGACAACTGCCCATCACCGTGCATCGGAGATTTCAATCTCGACGGGACAGTGGATGCATCCGACATCGCGACCCTGCTCAATGCGTGGGGTTCTGCAGGGGGCGATCTGAATGCAGACGCAACAACCGATGCTTCCGATCTCGCAATCCTGCTGAATGGCTGGGGAAGCTGCAAGTAAGTCTCCTCACTTCTTTGTCTCACCTGCATTCTGGGTTTATGATTCCTGACATCCCGTCTGCGACCGCACTCCTGTGAGTCCATCATTGAGTCACCTTATGCAAAAAATGCATCTCTCCACCGCTTCAGTGTGCTCTGTGATTGCACTCCTCAGTGCAAGTTCCTTCGCGCAATGGCAGACATCCTTTGTCAATCAGACTTCCACTCGACTCGTTGCCTCAGCAGCGCTCGTGGTGAACGACAACATCGAGAAGGACTTCGAGTACGCAGACTTCGATCAGGACGGCGACATCGACTTGGTCTGCATGCGAAAGTTCCCTGGATCGATTCAGGGGGGATTCCCAGATCTCTTGCTCATGAATGAGAGTGGCGTTCTCACGGATCGCACGACGGAGTACGGCACGGCATCCGATGCCGCCGGAAGCCAAGGCATGCGTGACCCGGTGAATGATCGCGATGTCAAGGCAGTGGATGTCAACAATGACGGCTGGCTCGATCTCGTGACGGCGACGACGATGTCAGACTCCGTCTCGACGATGCTCGGACAACCTCGCGTCTACATCAATCGCGGCGATGATGCGAGCGGCAATTGGCTTGGATTCCGCTTTGAAGACGCGCGCATTCCGCAACTCTTTGCAGCCGGAGGCGCGACCGCCAATCCGCGCTTCTGCGAGTTCGTCGCGGCTGATTTCACCGGCGATGGTTACGCAGATCTGTTCTACACCGATTACGACACGCCAGAGACAAGCGGAACGGTGTGCATCGATCTGAACATGGACGGCGATACCGCTGATGCTGGCGAGTGCCAAGCCTCACCTGGCGAGAGCGCAGCGAATGACTTCCAGAACAAGTTCCTCGTCAACCTCGGCGCAGCAAATCCAGGGTACTTCGTCGACACAACCACGACACGCTTCACGGCCGCGCAGCTCTCAGCAGCGTTCGGCAACGCCGTTGCGACTGCTGACTTCAATGGTGACGGACACCTCGACATCGCTCGCGTGAACACGCTTACAGGCGGTCAAGATGTCGCGATCCTCTATGCGAATGCCGCGAATCTTGGAAACAGTTTCATCGGTCCCGACAGCGTCAGCGCCGTTGCGCCGTACGAAATCGATGTTGGCGATCTGAACAACGATGGCAAGGTTGACTTGGTTGTCGTGGACGATGGTCAGGACAAGTTCCTCATCAATCAGGGCAACGGCACCGATGGGCTTGCGAACTGGACGAGCTACACCATCGCGGACAGCCTCAGCGAGTTCGGGAATCAAACTCGTGTGATCGATCTTGACAAGGACGGCAAACTTGATGTCCTCATCACCGATGTCGACGCGGATCTTCCAAGCTTCTGCCCCACCACTGGTCGTCGCTCCCACATCTACCACAACACGGGTTCACTCCCGACACTGCTCGACGAAATCGGCGAGATCATTCCATACGCATCCGCGAGCGCGGTGTTTGATTTCGCAACCTTCGACATCAATGGCGACACATGGCCGGATGTTGTGGTGGGTAAGTGCGCCGGCATCGAAGTGTGGATGAACAATCCTCCGATCGGGCTGACCTTCAGCTATCCAAACGGATTGCCGACGAGCGTCCAGCCAGCCACTGCAACTTCGTTCCCTGTCTCCGTCGGCATTCTTGGCGGCGGCTCGATCGCTGCTGGAACAGCGGCGCTCAAGAGTTCCGTGGACCATGGTCCCTGGCTCTCCACGCCAATGACGCCAACGGGCGCGACGACCTTCACGGCGACACTTCCACCTGTCAACTGCGGTCAAGAGCTTCGCTACTACATCACCGCGCAGTACGCTGGCGGTGGGTTCTACAGCGATCCGCCAACAGCGCCGACCACCTTCAATCTCGTGCCAGTCCAAACCGGCGAGTATGTCGCGTATTCCGATTCGATCGAAGCAGGCACCACAGGCTGGTCCACCGCTGCAGACGCGAGCGTGACGTTCGGTGGGTGGGTTGCGACCGCCCCTGTTGGAGCAGTGAACGGCGCGACGCAGACCTCTCCTGCAACTGATGCTACGCCAAAGGGAACCATCTGCTGGATCACCGGGCTCGGCGTTGCCGGCGGAGTCGGAAGCAGCCAAGATCTCGATGGCGGTCCAGTGACGCTGACGACGCCGAGCTACAACCTCGGCGGGTTCCTCGGCGCACGCGTCTCCTTCGCATGCTGGTTCTACTGCGACGATGCGACAACGACTCCTGCGCAACAGGACTACCTCCGCATGGATGTCTCCAACAATGATGGCGCGACTTGGACTGTCGTCGCGAGTATCGCAAGCCAAGGCAGCACTTGGCAGACGAAGACCTACAACCTCGAAAACTTCATTCCGTTGACCAATACGATGAAGCTCCGATTCGTGGCCTCAGATAACCCGAACAATTCGTTGACCGAAGCCGGTATCGACGATTTGGTTATCCGTGTGATCGAGTGCACGCAATCGACCTGCGTGGGCGACATCAACGACAGCGGCGCAGTCGACGCGGCGGACATCGCGGTGCTCCTCGGAAGTTGGGGCGGCACTGCTGGCGACCTCAACGGCGACGGCACAACCGATGCGTCGGACCTCGCTGCCCTTCTCGGCAACTGGGGTCCCTGCCTCTAAGCGCTCCGACAGCACGAACTGAAGTCAGTTGGTCCTGGACACGCGCGCTTCTCTCGCGTTGGTGAATCTGCTCTACACTCGGTGTTGATGCAGGCTAGCAACGCGCTCGCTCTCGACCTCTGTGGCGTTCCAATGGCAAATCCCGTCGTCCTCGCGGCGGGGACTGCGGGCTACGGCGCGGAGCTCGGTGATGCGTTCGACTTGAAACAAGTTGGCGCGATTGTCAGCAAGTCCATCACGCAAGATCCGCGCGAGGGCAATGCCGCGCCGCGAATCCTCGATAGTCCAGCGGGAATGCTGAACGCGATCGGTTTGGCGAATGTCGGGCTCGAAGTGTTTCGGTCGGAGAAACTGTCCCACCGCAATGAGATCGGTTGTCGCCTGATTGGAAGTATCGCTGGCCATTCGACGCAGGAGTACGCCGTGCTCGCCGCGGCCTTCGATGCAGACGCTCGAATCGACGCGATCGAAGTGAATGTCAGTTGTCCAAACACCGCCGATGGCTGTCAGTTCGGCGAGCATCCGGACATGTTGCGAGGGCTCATTCGAGAACTTCGCACGAGCATCACTCGAAAACCGCTCATCGTGAAACTCTCGCCCAACGCGCCTGACATCGTCAAGATGGCAGACGCCGCGGTGCAATCTGGAGCGGATGCGTTGACGGTGGCGAACACCTTTACGGCGATGTCTATCGATGTGCACTCGAAGCGATTTCGCCTCTCAAATGGGCGCGGCGGATACTCCGGCACCGGCATCCATCCCGTCATAGTCCGCATGGTGCACGATGTCTACACCCGTGTCGCGCGAGATGCGAAACGCCCGATCATCGGACTTGGCGGCGTCTCGCGTTGGGAGGATGCGGCCGAGTTCATCCTTGCCGGTGCGTCCTTTGTGGGCATGGGTACGGCGCTCTTCATCGACCCGCGTTCACCACTCGCAGTCGTCGATGGTCTCCGCCGCTGGACACGCGCACAGGGCTGCGCGCACATTGCAGAACTCGTCGGAACTGCGCGCCCATGAGTGCGATGCAGCGGATGAGTCGCAAGGAGCGCGAGCGCTTCGATCAGCTCTTTCGCGCTGTGTTTGAGGCACTTCCAGCTTCTGTGCACACGCTTCTTGAGGAGGCCCCGATCATCCTTGAGGATCATCCCTCCGCGGAACTCTCGGCGGAACTTGGGATCGACCCCGATGATCCCGATGACATTCTTTGTGGACTGCATACCGGCGTGCCGCTCACAGAACGGAGCGTGCAACACGCAGACGGCCTCGAGACTATTCACCTCTTCCGCGTCGGCATTCTTGACATGGCTGGTGGATGGGAAGTGTGGGAAGACGAGGACGGGCAGTCCTGGGGCGGCAGCGATCGAATCCGCGAAGAGATTCGCATCACCATCCTGCACGAAGTTGGTCACCACTTCGGGCTCGACGAGGAAGACCTTGAGCGTCTCGGCTACGGCTAAGCGAAAGGTTGCGAGGGATCAGCGAAACGACTGGACGATAGTCTCATCGATGCCGAGGTAGTCACGCATGTGTCCGTCGTAGATCTCTACATCTTTGTCGCGGGAGAAATCAAGCCGAAGCTCGTTGATGACTTTGGTGCCCTGACGGATCCAGGCATCAAATGTCTCCTTCGAGATGTTCGCTTGAATCCACTCACCCATCTTTCCGCGAAACGGAGGCGCTTCCATCTTGGTTCCAGGACGACCGCTCTGCCGACAAACGAATCCACCCGCAATGCGAACTGCGTCAGCTGCAATGTCCTGTGCGCTCTCCGTCACCGGCGCTTTGCGCCCGATGGACTCAAGAAGCTTCGCCATCGCGGTCTGAGGCATGCGATCGCCCTTGCCAGCGGCGATTGCGTAGCCCTCCTCAAGAAACTTCACGGCGCGGTCTTCCCAACCAGCTTGGATCATCGCATCGCCACCGAGTTGCCACGCCTTGCTCATCTCGCGATTGACCGCCACGCACCGCTCGAACGCGACAGCGGCCTCTGCGGCACGACCAGCTTGGAGATATGCATTTCCAAGGCTGAAGTGCGCCATCTCATTCGATGGATCCGCGGCGGCCATCTTCTCAAATTGAGCGATGCGATCAGTGGAAGGAGGATTTGGAGTACTCATGGGAACTTCGTTGCGCGCAGGGATCAAGCAGAGCCTGAAGTGTAGGTGCATCCACAACGATGCGTCCGCTCAAACCCGCACCTGCCGCTGATAGACCCACCACTCAAGCATGAGGATGAGAAGTCCTAGACCAAGAATCCAAGGCCAGACCGATGCACGACGCTCGGAGGTGACCGCCACCGCATTGACGGCATCGACCCCAAGTCGAATCTCTGCGAGAGGCTCGATGCGGCTCTCGGCTGAGGAGTACAGATTAGAGGCGACGCGCCGCGAACTTCGCTCCTCCTGACCGGGCTCGAGGAATGCGATGTCGTACAGACCCGTGCGAAGAACCGGTCCCCACACAAGATTTCCATCGGCATCGAGTTTCGCAGAAGCGTCGACATCACCGGGACCTGTGATACGAGCGTCTTTGCTTCCAGCTCGAACGCGAAGCGCGATCGCTTCCCCCGGACGCACGCCCTGCGCTGTGATCGCCTCGCCTGCATGTCCGAGCACATCCACCGCGTTTGCGACGAAATTCAGAAACGACCGCTGGAAAGGCCAGTTCGATTCGAGGATGTCGTACGCGACATAGACCGCATGCGTATCCCCCGAATCGAAGGTCATGATCAGCGGCGCGTCGGGCCCTTCCGCAACAACCTCCCACGCCTTACTCGGGCGCGAGGCCACCGCATTCGCGACGAACAACTCATCGAGCGACGCTGATCGCAGGAGCGGCGACTCATCACGAGTCACGCGACACCAGACATCCTTCTGCGCACCGTAGACATTGAGTTCGGGCAGCGGCGGCGCCGCGCCAAACACGAGATATCGACCCGTCGGAAGCGACTTGGGCGAATAGTTGTTGAGCACCACAAGGTCGTACCCAAGGGGCGCCTGCGAAGCAATCAACGCATCGAATTCCTCGCCGCTCAGACGATCGACGCGCTCGACTGGCAATGACTCAAGCGCACTCGCGAGCACAAAGCCCTCGCTATGCACCAGAAGTATTCGCAGTTTCTTCGCTGGAGGAACGATGGCAAATGCAGCGTCATCACTCGCGAGTGCATCCTTCCGCAACAGCGACGCTTCGATCACCACATCACGAGGCTGCTCGATCGGACGAAAGATGACTTGCGCAGTTCCGGCGCGAAACTCGGCACCGTCCGGGCTTTTCGTCGCAGCGGGAATCGAGATTGGTTCTGGAGTAATCGCGCGCGCACGGCCGTCGAGTGCCAATTGCACCGAGACGGAGACCGGCTCAAGGTTCATGTTTGCGAGAGCCGCAAACACTTGCACATCGTCGGGTCTGTCCGCTGGCCGCTCCGCTGCGAGCGCGACGATCGCGACATTGTCCTTCGCCTCACCGACGCGCCTGTAGACGAGTGACTCCAACGGTCGGAGCGTGAGCTGCGCGAGATCCGAAAAACGCCCGTCGCTGTAGAGCTCCAAGATCGCCGGTGCCGCGACCGCACGATCGGGGCGGTCAGGATCGACATTGGTGGTAAACGCTCGCGCGACCTCGAGTGCATCTCCGAGTTCAGATTCTTCGTCGGTAGGTGCGATGGCGCGAATCGCGTTCTCGAGATCGGTGATGCTGTCGGTAAATGGGACGCGCACCTCGGCTCGCGACGCGAACGCGACCACCATCACCGTGCCCGCACGAGGCGCGAAGAACCCGCCGCCAAGGAGCTCATGCACGCGATCGATGGCCGCGTCTTTCGCGAGATCAAGTCGAGTCTTCGTTGCGCCATCGATCTGCTCCTTCGCTTGCATGCTCGCACTGCGGTCCATGAGAAGCACATAACGACCACCCGTGTCGACTGCTCCCGTGGATTCAGGCTGCGCGATCGCGACCGCGATGAGCCCGATGAGCAGCAGTTGAAGAAAGAGCAGCACACTTGGACGAAGTCGTTGAAAAGGAGCGTTGGCGCGAAGGTCAGCGAGTGAGCGCGTCCAGAGCAGCGTGCTCGCCACAACGCGAGGTTTTCGGCGCAACTTCAAGAACCACAGCGCGAGGAGCGGCGGCAGCACGATGCCCGCAAGCAACGCTCCGGCAAAGGGAGTAAGCCATGTCAACGCAAGCATCAACGCACGAGCCCTCGACGACGGAGGTAATCAAGCATGAGCGTCTCCACGGGAAGACTGCTCTCGACGAGCAGATGCGTCACTGCGCGTCGCGCACACCACTGTCGCAGCCCACCACACCACCCATCGAGGCGTTCTTTGTAACTTCGAAGGAGGGCAGGTGTCACCGTGACCTCAGTTTCGCCAAGCGACTCACTGTCGACGAGTTTGAGATCCCCTTGCACTCCGCCTTCTCGAGTCGGATCAACTTGCTGCGGCGACAACACCTGGAGGGCGAACAAGTCGAAGCCTCGTCCCGCCACCATGTTGAGCCCCTTCTCATATCCCTCGCGCAGCATGAAGTCGCTCACCACGATCATGACGCCGCGTCCAAGCCGCGAGAGCGCCGCTGTTTTCATCGCGGCCTCAAATCCGCTCCCGCCTTCGGGCTGAAGTCGCAGGAGCCAACTTGCGAGTTCCGAACTCTTGCGGCGTCCTCGCAGATTCGAGATGCGCTGCACGCCCTGATCATTGAACGCAAGCATCGAAACGCGATGCTGATTCGAAAGACCGACATAGCCGAGCGCCATCGCGAGTTTTCTGCAGTAGTCAAAACTGTCGGGAGTTCCGGTGCGCATCGACGCGCTTGCGTCAATCGCGATGACAAGCGAGAGATCCTCTTCCTCGAGAAACATCTTCAAGAACAAACGATCGAGCCTGCCGTAGATGTTCCAGTCCACAAATCGAAGGTCATCACCTGCCGCATAAGGACGGAAGTCCGCAAACTCGACCGATTGCCCGCGCCGTTTCGACCGGCGTTCGCCGTGCAACTTGCCTGAGAAAATCTTACGACTCACAACATCAAGTTGATCGAGCTTCGCCATGAGGCGTCCATCAATCAGGTCATCGAGTCGATGGAGCGCTGACTTGGTACTGCTCATCGGGTGCCTCGCGCATCGGTGGGCACGCTGCGCTCCTCAGGAGCCAGCGTCGGAACGGCGGCGATCAGGCGCTGCGCGATCGTGTCATTGGAAATACCTTCTGCTTCCGCTTCGAACGACCGATGGATGCGGTGCCGAAGTGCCGCACGCGCAACGCGACGCACATCATTGAAACTCACGGCGAATCGACCCGCCATCAGCGCGCAAACACGCGCGCTCGAGACAATGGCTTGCGCCCCTCGCGGACTCGATCCCACGCGAATGAACGGACGAAGGTCATCCGGACAGCAGTCACTATCGGGGTGCGTCGCGAGCACGAGGCGAACACACCAATCCTGCACTTCGCGAGCAATCGGAATGCGCCGCGCGAGCTTCTGTGCCGCTTGAATGCCGCGCGGGTCGACGACTTGCGCGAGTGTCCCTTCTCCATCGCGCGTGGTTCGCGAGAGCACCTCATGAAGCTCCTCGCGCTTGGTCAGTGGCACGATGACCTTGAGCAAGAACCGATCGAGCTGCGCCTCTGGCAACGGGAAAGTCCCTTCCTGCTCAAGGGGATTTTGCGTCGCCATAACGAAGAACGGGCGACCGAGCGGTCTCGTCTCGCCTGCAGCACTCACGCTTCGTTCCTGCATCGCCTCGAGGAGCGCCGACTGCGTCTTGGGGCTCGCGCGATTGACTTCATCGGCGAGCACGAGTTGAGCAAAGATTGGTCCGGGCCTGAACTCAATGCTTCGCTGCAGCGTGACTGGATCTTCCGTCAACACGCTCGTACCTGTGATATCTGCGGGCATCACATCAGGCGTGAACTGAATACGCGAGAATTGCACGCCAGTGGCCTCGGCCAGCGCGCGAATGAGCAGCGTCTTTCCAAGACCCGGAACGCCCTCAAGAAGCAGATGCCCGTCCGCGAAGAGACAAGTCAGTGCGAGGTCCACAACTTCTTGCTGCCCAACGATGCGCTTCCCGACCTCGGTGCGCAGGCGTTGAAACAACTCGCGGAAGAGCTGCGCATGCCGCTGGGCTTGGCTCAAGTCCTCGATAGCCGCACTCTCGAGTTCGTGGGCTGCGAGGACTGGATCAAACGCGATGGTTCTTCGCGGAGGGACTTCAGCCATTGGCACCTCCGCCCGACTCGGACGACTTGGGATCCTCCGGTGCGTCGCCCCGCAACTCGCCCTGCGCACGCTTGCGCGCGCGGAGCAGCCGAGTCGTCGGACTCTCGTCGCTCCCCTCGGTATCGGGACTGTTCGGCGAGGCCGATGCAATGCTCGATCTCGTAGATCCACTCGTCGGTTGCGCCGACTCTGTGCGCGTATCAAGTGCCGGCCCCATGCGGGAGGCGAGCGGGTCCACTTCCGTCGTTGCGTCGGTCGACCTCGCGCCACCTGCTCGCGCGCGAGCCGCCTTCCATGCGGCGACAGATGCTTCGCCACCGGCGGCGACCGGCGTCATCGCGCTCCGCAAGTGCGCCCGCGCGGCATCTGCATCGAAGGTCAAGCGTCGCACGGCAACATCAAGCAAGAAGCACGCCGCAGCGATGATCGCGAGAAGATCCCAGATTCGCTTCGCACTCGCCGGGATAGCAAGTGCTGCTCGATCGAATGCGCCTCCCGAACTCGCGAACGCGAGGTCTCCAAGGCGCAACACGCGACCACCGGTTTCCTGCGCAATACTCTCAAGCAACGCACGATTGTCACGAACGGTGCGGAATTCCTTGGGATAAGGAACACTCACCGAAGCTTGCACGCTTCCCCGACGCCCAGCATCCGCACCACTCCCGCTGCCCGAGGGTGCATTGGCCGAAACGTTGACGAGGTAACTGCCCGCCTCTTCCACGCGGAACTCGCCACGCCATCGCCCAGGTCCAATCTGCTGCAGCGTAAGCGCCGACAGTTTGCCGTCAGGCGCGATGATCGCCGAGTCTGGCTGCACGTCCGTCGCGAATCCGCCTGCACTCGAGAGCGCTTCGAGTTCAACGATCGCGCGGTCCCCGTCCACATGCGTTCGGAGCGCGAGATTCTGAGGGGTCGGAGGACGCATCAGCCAACGCACCGATTGTTCCCAGAATGGTTTGAAGTCGCTCCACGCCACGAATGACTTTCCCCATCGGCCCGCAATGTCGCTCGTGAACGCAACGCTGCGACCAAGCCCGTAGTTCCAGTCTGCGTAGATTGGGTCCTGACCCTCTTGCGTCGAGTTGAAAATGCGAACACTCGCGGCACCTTCGCGTGGAATCGCGAGCACATATCCGCCGATCTTCGCAACGGAGCCAAATCCCCTTGTCGGTCCGCTCGCAGACGACATGACCGTCGGCTGAAAGTCCCCTTCAACGAGCAGACTTCGCGCGACCATCTGCGCTTCCTTGATGAAGATCTTCGGCAGATTCTTCGGATTCTTCACTTCATAGAAATTGCCGCCGGTCGCGTCCGCGGTGAGCTTCATGTTCTGATTGTCTTGAGGTGTCCCGTGACCCGCGACCATGACAGTTGTAATCGTGACCTTTGCCGCAATCGCGTCTTCGAGGGTTTTCTTCGTCGGCGGACTTGGGTCCCCATCGCTCACAATAATCATGTGCCGCTGACCCGCCCGACTCTTCGCAAGCGCCTCGACGCTCATCTTTACTGTGCCGTCGAAGTCCATCATGTCGCCGACGGTCATTGACCGTGCGACGGCAACCGCCTTCGACTTGTCTCCAGCTTCCTGAAGCGGCAATGCCCAATTGGGGCCGCCAACCCAAGTCACGATCCCAATCATGTCGAGCCGCGAAAGTGCTTCAACCGCCGCAATCGTGACCTGCTGCGCCCAGTAGTTGCCTTGCGGCATTTCGCAAGAATGCACGACGCAGACCAGCGCGCCCTTCACCATCTGTCGCGTTGCGGGCGGATCTAACTTGAGCGGCAAGGCTTGCGCCGTTTCCGAACCAATCCAGCCACCAGCGCCAAAGCTCTGATCACCACCGAGCATGAGAAGACCGCCGCCAAGGTCATGCACATAAGAGCGCAGCAGTCGATCGGTCTCGCCGTCGATGCTCCAACGCGGGACATTGGCAAGGATCACTGCATCGAATCCGCCGAGAAAATCAGCACCTTGAGAGAGTTCACCCGGACCGATGGTTCGTACGCTGATCCCACTGTCAATCAGCGCCTCACGCAACGGCCCCGATTCAATCCCACCCTCATCGACGATGAGGACCTCTCCGTCCCCTCCGACAAAGGTCACGGCAGTCGCGCGATTATTTTCAAGCTGCTGGTCAGACTCTTGGTCCATCGGCTCGAACACCGCTTCGAATCGTCGTGCGCCGCTCGCGTCAAACGGGATTGGAATGTTCACCGCCGTGGCGCCGGCGGGTAGGTCAATCACGCGCGCATCCCCAGGAAGGTCGGGGGCAAGATCGATCGGTCGCCCACTCTCCATGAGTGTCAATCGACCGGAGGTTGCCGCCTGACTTCGAAGCGTCAAGCGTAGATCCGCTGTCTGTCCAAGGCGAGCGCGTGATGGAGCACGAATGCCCTCGAACACAACTTCATTGCGAAACTCATACTCGAGCGGCACGACGTCGATTGGAATGCCGTTGGCGGATGCGAGTTGAGCTTCGGCAAGCGCATCGCCGATGTTCTCATTGCCATCTGAAAAAAGTACGATGCGACGCGCGGTATCAGGGGGCATGATCGACAGCGCCTGCCGAATCCCCGCGCCGATGTCCGTCGCATCTCGGCCTCCCGTGTGCTCTTCGGTCGGGACGATAGAACGAGCGTCGGGCTGCGCGGCGATCGAGGCCTCACGGCCGAGCGTGATGGCTGCGACGCGATCCTCCGCTTGCGGTTTGCCTTCCACCAACGCTTTCGCAAACGCGCGCGCCTTCTGCCGCAGGTCGAGAGGAACCGAACGACTGTCATCGAGGATGAAGACCGTTGTGATTGCTTCACCTTGTCGCGTGAGTGAAGGTTGGCTGAGTGCACCAACGAGACAGAGCACGACGATGGTTCGCAGCGCAAGCGCCGTCCACCACTTCGCGCGTCCCTCGCTCTTACGACTTCGCCACGCCAAGACGCCCACCACGATGAGCAAGAGGCTCAAACTGAGCGCGATCGGCTGTTCGAATTGCAAGTCGAGTGCACTCACGGAACGACGACCATCTGCACGCGGTTGTTTCCAGAGTCGAGCACGGCAACAGAACCGTCCCGACGAGCCGCGAGACCCCAAGGATACTGCAGTTGTCCAACCGCGAATCCGCGTCCGCCACCCGCCGAGAGCCGCGCGCCAGTCTCCGAATCAATCCGTTGGACCCGATGCGCGCCGAGTTCAGTGACCACGAGCGACCCATCCTTGAGTATGTCGAGACCGTACGGATACGCGAGCGCACCTTCCGCGAGGACGCGCTTCAAGTGCCCCAGTCGATCGAACACTTGCACGCGGCCATTCACACTATCGGCGACGAAGAGTTCCCTCCGTCCCGCGTCCCACACCACCGATTGCGGCCGCGCGAACTGCCCCTTCTCACTGCCGAAACTCCCAAAGCTCCGGAGAAAATTGCCCCGCGAATCAAAGATTTGGATGCGATCGTTCGATCCGTACTCACTCACGAACAATTCGCCGTCCTCACCAAACGCGATGTCCGTCGGGTAGATGAACGAGCCCTCTTCTAGACCGTACTTGCCAAATCGCCAGCGCTCGACGCCGTCTGGACTGAACGCCACGATGCGGTAGTAGTGCGTGTCGGCGACGACGAGGTCGCCGTCGGGTGAAACGCTCGCGCCTGTCGGTCTCCCCGTCTCCCACTCCGGCATGCGCCATTGGAGCAGGAATGTCCCGTCCTCTTTGAATCGCTGCACGCGTGCATCCTTGTCGATGACATAGAAGTCGCCGGTGCGTGGATCACTCGCGAGAACTCGTGGGAACACAAACTGCCCTTCGCCCCGTCCAACCGACCCGATCGACTGCTCAACTTCCAGCGGCATGGTTGGAGCATTGGGGTCTCGTTGGCAACCGACGCAAAACCACGGCACACACAGCAACAGCATCGATGCGGCTCTTGAGGGCGAGCGCATGCACCGACGGATCACCGTCAGCGACAACATCCCGATGCACAGCGCAAGGCCGATCAGAAAAAGCATCGAAAGGAGCACCGTCTCAGGTCGTTGATAGTGAATCGCGTTGAGGATGCTCGTCGCGAGTGAATCAAACGCCGGAGGTGCAAGTCGGGCGGTGGTGCCGAGTTCTGCGAGGGACGCGGCGAACGCGATCACGAACCCGATCGAGCCAGCAAGCAACATGACTCGGCGCAGCGAGCGCCAAGTCGCGAGCAGCGCAGGACCATCGAGTTGCACGAGCACATCAGGGCGCCCGCGCGATGCGAGGCTGACCAGCATTCCGGCAAGCGCGGCCCAACCAGCGGTGCGCGCGATCAAACCGAAAACGACGATGACACTCGAGTCATAGATCGAAGTGCACAACGAGGCGATGGGAGTCCAAAGTTCGGGGCGGTTGTATCCACCTTCCAGAAGCAGCGCGACAATCGTCGCAGGTGAGACCGCGAGCGTGAGGAGCACGAGCGTGCAGCACTTGGCGAACTTCGCCTGCGCACCGCCGCATCGCGCAAGCACAGCGGTCGATAGAGTGACGCATGCACCTACGACGGCGCTCGCGACTGCAACGCCTAGCATCGCGACCGCCTGACTGCCATGGAGCGCCACAAATCGTTGCCAACCAAACCATGCGTTCCCTTGGGCGATGACGAGAAGCGCTGGGAGAAGCGGACTCAACGCGAGCACGACGAGCCAAAGACTTCGCCCGCTTGTCCGTGGTGGCAGTTCAGTCTGCCTTCCGTTCACTCGCATCAGTCCGGTCAGTCGTGAGAGCAGGAACACAGCACCAATGAGCGCGAGCACCATCGCAGGCACTCCAGCGCGGAGCACCTCAAATGACGATGCGCCCGTCGCGTCAAGGGTTCGAAGTTCAAATCCATAGGTGACGACTTGCGCGAGATCAAAGACAACCGTCTCACACACCAGTGTCACGGCGACGAACGCAAACCCTGCGCTGAGCACCGACCAATCTCGTATCAGTGCTCGTCCCCATCGCCGCGGGCGACTCCAGCCATCGACCAACTCGAGTTGGCTCGAGCGTGCTTCGCCGCGCAAATGAAACACCGCCACAATCACTGCAACTGGCGCTGTGCTCCAGAGGACGAGTGAAACCGCAAGCAATCCAACCCGCAAGATCCCGACCGATCCATGCTGCGCCGCGAAATCGCCGAGCATCGAGCCTGGCGCGCAGAGCGACCAGAGCGAGAAGTACAGCAGCCACGGCGGTAAGGTCATGCTCGCGCAGAACGAGAGGAGCGCGAACGAGGCGGACTTCACTCGCGTGCCGGACGCCATCGCGTTCCCAATCGCACGCCCGACTGGCCATGCGATGAGCGTTGCGATGGAGGCCGTCCCGATTGCCCATGCGACGCTTGCAGCGAACAACCGCAACGCGGAGTGTGACTCGCTTTCCAAGCTCGGAAGCAACGGCGCCACGACGCGATGTGGTGAAGACTCGAAGAAAGCGAGCGCCACAATCGGCCACACGCAGATCGTAAGCACGGTGAGTGCGAGGCATGACAATGCCGTCAGGCGGAACGCGCTGTTCACCCTGCACTCGCTAGAGCGCGATGCACTTCAGTTGCCGTCGAGTCTGCGCTCGCGATCGCCTCGCGCAGATCGAATTGAAGCGGGTCATTTTCGCCCCAAGCCGGACCGAACCGAACGCCATCACCCAATGGAAGCGTGCGGAGCGCCGACTGCGCGCTCCGAACCTCGGACTCCGGCGAGATGAGAAATCGCACGCACTCTTGAGCGCACTGCATGCGGGTTGAGCCCGCGACAATCGCCACGGTCGACGGAATCATCATGTCCCCACCTCCCTGCACGCCCTCCTTGAAGTGACGCGGCAAGATGATTCCGAGCGGCTTCCCCGCGTCCATCGCGACGATGGCATCGTCCGTGTCCGTGAACCCGAATGCACACTCGCCGGAGAGGACAGCATCCACAACGGCGGCATTCCCTCCAGGCAACAGCCTCGCCTGGTTGCTGCGAAGCGCTTCAAGCATGCGCCCGAACAATCCCGGCGCTGCGCGCTCATAGACTTGCCGCATCGCGGCGAAGTGCCCCCTTGTGCTCCCGAAGCGAGGATCGGCTATCGCGATGCCATCAACCTGAGAGATGTCCGCGAAGTCGCTCCACAACTGTGGAACTGCAGATGGCGAAAACTTTCGTGTATCAAAACAGAGCACGCGAGCACGCGCATTCATCGCGATCCATCGCCCATCGGGATCTCGCCACTGCACCGGCCATGCCTCAAGCAACTCCCTCGGAAGCGGCGCGAGGACGCCTTCGCTCGCGAGTGCTGCAGTTTGGAACTGTTCGCTCGACCAAAACACATCCGCTCGAGGTGCATCGCGCTCAGATCGAAGCAGATTCGCCAATCCGGTCGTCTTCATCGCTTCCGCATCGAATCGCGCTTGAATCTCACAGGCGAAGCCGTCATGCGCCCCGAGCGCTGCGAGCGCCTCCCGCGCCACGACTTCGTCTACCGAGGTGTAGACCACCAATGGGTCGTCGCTCGTACGCCCAAAGCACCCTTGAAGAAAACCCGCAGCGAGAGTGCTCAAGCATGGCAGCACGAGCGTCGAGCCGCTGATTCGAGTGATGGCGCCTCGACGAGAAACTTGCGCAGCCTCGCGCTCCATCACGGTTTGGCGTTTCCGGCGGGAGCGCTAGTCGGCGGTGTACTTGGACTGCCCTTCACACCCTTGGCGTCGAGCTCCTGCTTCATCCTTCCGAAGTATTTTTTGTGAGCGTCACGCAAGTGCGCGGGAACATCAACTTCTTCCACCGCACCCTCGGCGGCATCCGCTACTTCTTCCGCGATGTTTTCGAGCGTGGTGCTACTGACGCCAACTTCTGGGTTTGGATTCTCCACGAGCTGACGAGCGATGATGTCGCCCTTCGTCGTGTTGGTGCGCTCTTTCTGAGACTTCGTGCCTGACGGCGTCTTCGCGGTTGGAGTCTTTCCTCCCGAAGCCTGACCGCGCCCACCCTGTCGAATCGCATCTGGCGCCATCACGGATTGCGCATCGGAGTTTGATTGCGAACGAGCCGAGCTCTGCCCCAATCCCTGCCCCTGCCCTTGGCACGCCTTCTCGCAAGCGTTCGCTGCGCTCTCAGCTTCTTCGAGCATCGATTGCATCTGCTCGAGTTCTGAGAGTTGCTCGCTCATCCCGCTCCCTAGCCCGCTGCCCTCGCCCTGTGATCCCTGCTGCCCTTGCTGCCCTTGTTGCCCTTGTTGTCCCTGCTGACCCTGCTGACCCTGTTGGCTGGAACTCTGGGAAGCCGATGCGCCGCCGTTCTTGCACTGCGATGCCGCTTGCTGCGAACTCTGTGCGAGTTGCTTGAGCACCTTCTGAGCGGCGCTCGAGGCAGCGACCTGCTTCTCAAGCGCTGATCGTTGTTGAGCGCTCAACCCTGATGCATTCTTTATCGCTTCCTCAAGTGCCGCAGGATTCTTGGCAAGTTGAGGATCAAGACCTGCCTTCGAGAGTTGGTCTTGCAATGCTTGCTGGCGATCAGCAAGATTGTCAAGTTGCTTCGCGAGTTCTCCGAGGTCCTTCTCAAGCTTCGCTTTGTCTGCGTCACTGAGCGATCCGTCGCTCGCTTTCTTCGCAAGTTCGTCCAACTTCTCCTTCGCCTCGCTGAAGTCCCCCTTCGCGAGCGCGTCGGCGAGCTCTTTCCCTTCCGTCTGGTCTTTCGCGTCAATACCCTTGAGATCCTGTTTCAGGGATTCAGCAAGCTTCGCCTTCTCGCCGGACCGAACCGCCTCAAGTTTGTCGGCGAGATCGCTCATGCGTCGAATGGCGTCGCGCCGCGCTTCCTCCGGCGAACTCGGATTGGTGAGTTCTTTGCTCGCACTCCCAACCTTTGCAAGATCCCCGAAGGTCTGCTCAAGTTCTTTCTTCAGCGCGTCATTGTCCTTGATCTCCGCGATCACCTTCTCAACCGCAGCCTGCGATTCTTCTTGCGCGAGACGAATCGCCGCAGGTTCAATCGGGGGTGGCGTAGGCGCCGCCCAGCGATACGCCGGAACCCAGTAGTCAATCGCGAAACACAGCGCGATCGCGGGGATGGCATACCAACCTCGCGCGGGAAGCGCGATGTGAAAGGTGTTTCGAATCTTCGTCACCAGTTCTGGTTGGGCGGCGCACTTCTGCGCGTCAGCAATCGCAGCGCGGGCGAAGGGATCAGGTGAACCCTCGAGCGCGATCGCCGAGATCAGGCGCTCATCGAGACCCAATCGTGCATCCGCTTCGAGCGCGACTGAGCGCTCATCGAGTCGCGCGACTCGCGCGAACACGATCGCGGTCACGACGAGCGCAATCGCCAACCCGCTCGCGAACGCGCTCCATGGGACGGACATGTTTGGAATGAACTTCGCCCCAGCAACGACAAGCACACAGATGCAAGAGGCCGTCACGAGTCCCCAAGAGAGCCCTTCAAGGGCACGACTCCACGCGAGACGGCGGGAAGCGAATCGGAGAAGGTTTCGGATCGAATCCATGATTTACCTACTACCGGAGACTTCAATCAAGGTGCATCTTATTCACGGACAAATGCGTAGCGATTCTCAGTACTCTACGCACACGCTGTTCATTATGACTCTTTGTCGGCTTTGGTGTGAGTAATTCCATGAGTGATTCGATGCCCCCGTTTCCATCCGAAGAGATTGCTTGCCAGCCCAAGGATCCCCTCGACCACGAGGTTTGCCTCTGCTTTCATGTGTCGATTCGCAAGATGCAAAATTTCATTCAACGCGAGCAGCCAACGCGCGCGAGCCAACTGAGCCAATGCCTCGACGCTGGAACCGGTTGCCGGTGGTGCGTCCCGTTCCTCTGCAAGATGCATCGACAGTGGGAATCTGGGGAAGCGATCGAACTCCCAGTTTCGCCGGAGGAATACGCTCAACGCCGTGCCGCGTACAAACGCGCAGGCGTGAAGAATGATCCGCTCGTTGAGCCGCCTCCGATCGCGGTCAGCCCGTGAGACCCGGCCGCTGAAGACGCCGGACTTCGAGCGCTCGAATCTGCTGCGCGAGTTGAACCTGAGGATCGAGGAATCGGATGCCGAGATCCACGGTTGATCCGGTTCGCGATGGCGCGACATGCGCAAGGATTACCCGTCCTTCGAGGGGATCAATCGTCGAGGGAAACTGCGCGCGTAATCGCAAGCAATCGCCCTTCTTCAGAAGGACGCTTGCGCCAATGCGAACACGGAGCCCGCCCTCAGATAGGTCAAGCACGGTGCCGCTGCCGACATGGACCCCGCCGTTCAATCGAGTCAGGTCTGCCGAAGGCGCGAGGTCAAACGCAACGGGTACGCGGTGGATGTTCCGGCGCTCCTCATGCAGCAGCCCCTTTGGAAGTGACAGTCGATAGCCGTATCGACGCACTTCAGAACTCGCATCGCTGTATCGACCGAGCACCATCGTGTCACCGTGATAGAAACCCTGATCAGCGCCGATCGAAATGTGCAGACGCTCGCCCATTGCGAGAGGTTTGCGATCCGCACCCGCGGTTGGTCGACTGATCACGAAGCAGTCATCTTCGACGTCGGCGACGAACCCACAGAGTGGCGTGGGCTGTGCAATGCCATCGATGTCGGAGATCCCGATGGATGCCGAGCGTCGCGCGGCGAGATCAAGGATGGCGCGGACGCTGCCTTCCTGAGCCTCCTCAATGCCCAGGATCGCAGCGACTCGGTGAAACCAGATTCGCATGCCATGTCCATCGACAAGGGACTGGGGAATCTTCCGCATGCTCCTGTCGGCGTGATCGAAGCCACCCTCCTTCGCTCGCATAAATCCACCTCTGAACAAGTCCTAAAACCAACCGGATCTGCGCGGCGCAGGCTTGTCATTGCGACTGAGTCGCAATATTGTTCCACACTCGCACTTTTCCACCATGGCAGCCCCCCCAAATCAAAATCAAGGCCGGATCCAGAACGCGCGGCCACTCTCGGAGCTGCGTGCTGGCGACCGAGCAATCGTCCAAGAAGCGAATCTCGACGCGGAACATGCGGCGACCCTCGCAGCCATGGGGCTGTGTGCCTCCTGTGAACTCACCATCTGCCGCGCATCGGGGCGCGGATCGCCATGCATCGTGCAAATCGACGCGACTCGGCTCGGACTCGCCCCTGAAGTCGCCCAGCAGATTCTCGCCACTGTGATCACGAAGCCATGCGACTGCCCACCCGAAGGAAGCTGCGGTCAGCAACCGCGGTAACCCGCAACACCACGACGCTGAACGCTGAACGCGATGCCAGACGAATTCTCCGCTAGCGCATCTCCATCAATCAAGCCGAAAGCGATGCCGCGTATCGCCATGGTCGGGAATCCGAATGTTGGAAAGACATCGCTCTTCAATCGACTCTGCGGATTGCGCGCGAAGACAGCGAATTTCCCTGGTTCGACCGTTGAAGCACATGTTGGGAAGTGCACGATCCCACCAGAGACCGTGGAGATCATCGACCTGCCGGGCGTCTACGCGATGGACCTCGCGCTCCCTGAATCGAAACTGTGTCGCGATTGCGTCGGCGGCAGGCTCGAGGGTCTCGAGCCTGATGCGCTGCTCATCGTCGTCGATGCAACCAATCTTCAGCGCGGTCTACGCTTCGCGCTGTCGCTTGCAGCATCGCGCCGTTCGATGCTCATCGCGCTCACGATGACCGACCTCGCGAACGCGCGCGGACTCTCGATCGACGCAGAAAAACTGAGCGAAGAACTCGGCATTCCCGTCATCCGCGCCAATGGTCGCACCGGTGATGGCGTTGATGCACTTGCACGTGCGATCGAGTTCGCGCGACCAGTGCCATTCGCCCATCTCGAAGCGGCCCGCGCACCTGGCTGGATCGATCGACAAATTCAGGGATCACTCGGTGGAGCGCACTCAGTAGGCGGCGAAAGCGATTCGCTCTCGGATCGACTCGACAACGCGTTCACGCATCCGTTCCTCGGTTCTATTTGCTTTGTGCTGCTGATGGTTGGCCTCTTCTTTGCGATCTTCCGACTTGCGGAATGGCCGATGGATTGGATCGAATCGACCTTTGGCTGGGTGGGAGCTGAAACGGCAGCGATGCTCCCGGAAGGAATCCTCAACAGCTTGCTCACTGATGGCATCATCGCGGGTGTTGCTGGGACCGTCGTCTTCTTGCCGCAGATTGCCATTCTGTTTTTTCTCCTCGCGCTCATCGAAGACACGGGGTATCTCGCTCGCGCAGCGTTTGTGATGGACCGAGTCATGTGCCGTTTCGGGCTTCCCGGAACCGCGTTCATTCCGCTGCTTTCAAGCCACGCGTGCGCGCTTCCCGGAATCATGAGTACGAGGCTCATCCCGGAACCGAAAGACCGACTCGCGACGATCCTCGTAGCGCCCTTCATGAGTTGTTCCGCGCGAGTTGGCGTGTATGTGTTGCTCGTCACGATGCTCTTCCCCGACAACGCACTACTCGCCGGCCTTGCCTTCGCTGGTTGCTACGCTCTCGGCGCAATCGCAGCACTCCTCACAGCCTTGCTGTTTCGAAAGACCATCTTGCGCGGGAAGAGCCGACCGATGGTGCTTGAACTTCCGCCGTATCGATTGCCCTGCCTTCGTACCGCGTTCTTCACATCCTATGACCGCTCAATCGTGTTCTTGAAGAACGCGGGCGGCATCATTCTCGCCATCTGCATCGTCATGTGGTGGATCTCGGCATATCCAAAGTCTGAACCGCCAGCCTCAGCGCAGGCGCTTGTCGCGCGCGCCGAAGCCCTGGGAATCAACTCGGCTGAGAGCGAAGCGCTCCTCCTTGAAGCAGACCTCCTCGCCGCGCAGCAGCAACAGCAACACTCCTTTGCCGGGCACATCGGTCGCGCAGCGCAGCCCGTGTTTGCTCCACTCGGCCTCGATGACCGCTTGACCGTTGCCGTACTCACGAGTTTTCTCGCGCGCGAGGTCTTTCGCAGCACCGTCACGGTGCTTGTGGGAACTTCCGATGGCGATGATGACGACCGTGTCGCGACCGATCTGCGCAGAGCAACAAGAACTGACGGCACGCCGCTCTTTGACGCCGCGACGAGCGCATCACTCTTAGTCTTCTTCGTCCTCGCGATGCAGTGCCTCCCGACGCTCGCAGTGACGCGCCGTGAGACGGGAAGTTGGAAGTGGCCCGCGGTACAGTTCTTTTGGATGTCAGGCGTTGCCTACGCTGCCGGTTGCGTGACGCATATGCTCGTGACGAGTGCGATGCACTCCGTTGGAGGACTCACATGATCCCTGTTGACGATTGGCAATTTTGGGTCGCCACGACGCTCGCCTTTGGCGCAATCGTGCTGATCGTCCGGCCCCTTCTGCCAGGCAAGCGCAAGGCGAATGCATGCCCCTCGTGCCCGTCTAACAACCCGAAGCCGCCCTCGAATCAGCATGCTGCCACGCTGACCATCGACGGCAAGTCGATCCAACGCTAGGCTTCCCCTCCCTATGCGAGTTGGCGTCATCATCCCTGCTGCCGGTAGTTCGAGCCGCTTCGGCGCTCAAGACAAACTTTCACAAGACCTCGGTGGTCGGCCCGTTCTCTTACGAACAGTCGAATTGTTTACGAAACGAGACGATGTTTTCGCAATCGTGGTCGCTGGCCCTCCGGGAGATCTCGACGCCTTCAAAGATCGCTACGGCCCAGCGTTGAGTTTCCACGGCGCCAAGGTTGTCGCTGGTGGAAGCGTGGACCGATGGGAGTCGGTTCGAAATGCGCTTGCGGCGATGCCCGATGATCTCACACACATTGCCGTCCACGACGCCGCACGCCCGTGCGCGACACCCGAATTGATCGCGCGCGTGTTCGAAGCGGCGAAGGTTGCGAAGGCGGTCATCCCCGGCGTTGGCGTGACAAGCACGCTCAAACGCGTCTCCGAAACAACCGTTGCAGCTGCCACCGACGATGCGGTGGCGAGTGCGATTCTCGGCGACTTCGGCATGGAGGCAACGAAGGGCCGAATTGTGACGGAGACCGTTTCCCGCGAACACCTCGTGATGGTGCAGACTCCGCAGATCTTTGACGCGAGCCTGCTCCGCCGCGCGTACGCGGCCGGAAATCTCGAAGGAACGACCGATGATGCGAGTGTGATCGAAAGAACCGGCGAAGAAGTCGTTGTTGTCGAAGGCGACAATCGCAACCTCAAGATCACGACCGCCGATGACCTCGCACTCGCGCGAGCCATCATGGGCATCAAGTCCACCGCGCGCGTCGCGGAGTCCTATCGCTTCGAGTAAGTGGCGCGACAGCGCTATGCCGCGAGATCCCGAACACTCGCAACTTCCCGCAACGGCTGTGTGGGTCCAGTGCCGACGCGAATGTAGAGTTCGCGTGCCTCATCCCAGAGAATGACAAGCGGACCTTTGATACTGGTCTCGAACCAGACTTCTCGCGTGCCTACTTTGAGCGTCGTGCCACGGTAGAGGTGCTTCTGCACCTCCACGCGAACCGTTCGTTCAGCACCAATCTCGAGCAGCAGTTCACGACGCTTCACTTCCATCGCCCGCATGCGCCGATGAATCTCCGCCATTTCAAAGGCGATCTCCGTGCACTCCTCCTTCTCCGAGGCCTTCGCGCTCGCGCCCAGCTCTTGGAGTTCGAGCGCGCGATTCTCGAGCGCAGGAAGTTTGGTGGAGAGTTCCTTCGATAGCGTTGCGAGTCGAGCGGCTCGTCGAGCCTCGAGCGGTCGACACCCAACGGCGATCGTCGTCCGCGCACCGCCCTCCGATCCGATCGACTCCGCGCTGAGGCTCTTCCCACACACCAGCGTGCCGCCGAGGACCGCTCCGCGCTCAACTTTCACATGACCGCCGACAATCAGTTCGCAGGAGACGAGCTCACGCCGAATCACCGCGTCACCGCGCACACGCCCTCGAAGGCCGTTGAGATATCCAACTTCAAGCGAACCATCGACGAGCAAGGCACCGTGTCCGCGAGCAGCGATTCCCATGTTGGCATGCAGATCTCCACCGACAAGGAGCGTCGCCGCTTCGATGAGTCCTTTGATGGTGACATCTCCGGTTGCGCGCACGACGAAGTTATCTCGTACACCTTCTCCGATGCGAACACTTCCAACAAAGTCGATGTTGCCCGTGGAGAAGTCAACACTCCCCTTCACATCCATTTCATCGAGAATCGACACCGCCCCTTTGGCGAGCGAGAGGACTCCATCTCGGCTTGCAACGAGAGTGCCGTCGGCATCCGCGCGCACCGTCGAATGCACGCTCTCCATCAACTTCTTCCCGCGCCGAGCTGGCAGATTTCGTCCGCAGACATCACGCCCGTCAACGCCGTCGGTCGCTGCGACGATGCGACCGAGCACCTCTTCAGCCGTGACCTTCGTAAAACGAACGCGATTCCGGAAGTCGACCGAGCCATCCTCCGACTGATGGAGACCCTCCCCATCCGCGATACCAGCGGCGATTCGCTCGTGCCACTCGATGCACGCATCCGTACCATGCTGCGCGGGCACGCATTCGCTCACGACGCCGCTCCAAGGAACCGTGCCGCCGCTCGCGGTGAACTCCACCGATGCACGCTCAAGCGAGGCAGCCAGTGTTTGGTCCATGACCAGACCGCGCTCTCGAGCGAGTCCAAGAAGCGCATCACGACCCGTGAGTTCAGCGGCCGTTCCGGCGAGGATCTCAAGCGTTGCACGACGCCCACCTTCGGAGACTCGAAGCAGAGGGATTTGTTCGGCACTGGACATGCGCTCTCAAGCCTCCTCCATGCAATCGTTACGCAGCTTTCGCCCGCGCAAGCGTTTCTTGAATCCGTGTCAGGAGCAAATCCGGCGCAAACGGCTTGACGAGATAGTTGTTTACTCCCGCGCGAATCGCCTCGATCACGCGCGTCTTCTCCGCCTCAGTCGTCACCATAATGATGCTGGACTTTCCGCCAGCCGCACGGTACGCCTTCACGAAGGACAGACCGTCCATGTTGGGCATGTTCCAATCGACCAGAAGGAGTTCTGGCGCGAACGCACTCACCTTTGAAAGCGCGTCTTGTCCGTCGCACGCTTCTTCGATGTCCGTGTGTCCAGCTTGCGCAAGGATGTTGCGCTGAATGTTTCGCATCGTCTTCGAGTCGTCAATGAGCATGACTTTCATATTGGGGCTCCCTTCCAACTACCTCAGGCTGCCTTCGTACCAACCGCACGCTCTGCCTTGCGCATCGCAACTTCGACGGCGAACTTCCCCGCCGAGCACTCGAATGGAATCACAATGCATGTCGCGTCACTGACCTGTTGCACGCGATGTCCTGGTCCGATGATGACGGACGGACAGCTGATCGAGACCGAAAGGCCTTCAAATCGAGCCTTCGCCGCACCGGAGATCATGTTCACCAGCTCACCGACCGCGTCGGAGAAATCTGGAGAGTTTGGATCTATATCCGTTCCAGTGAACGCCTTCAGGACTCCGCGCGCCGTCGAGAGCGGAAAGCTCAAGACGACCATGCCGAGGACATCGCCGGTCATCCCGATGACGCCGCTCACATCGCTTTGAAAGCTTGGAACGGTGCAACATGCCGATGGTTTTCCCGGAGTAACAGGCAGCGAGAGCATGGTCTCGAAGACTTGGTGCGTGCTGGCGATGAAATGCGAAATCGATCGGGCGTCCATACATTCTCCTTCAACGCCGTGCACAAGGACTGTGCGCGAGCGGGACCACAGCGAAATCGGCGCTTCGCGCGCGAGACTTCCCTCCCGATCCACGCGTGAGCTGCAAAGTAGGAGTATGCCCCAGCGGCGTGGGGAATCGCGCGCTATCGACCGACAGCGCGCTCCGCGATGGAGCGATCACTCCTTCGCTGCGGCAGTCGTTGAGGTCACTCCTCCGGCGGAAGGCAGCGCAGCGTTGACGGCGAGCGCGGGCTTCAACTCGATCAACGCAAGCACGCTCATTGCCGTGGAATACGCGGCACTTCGAGCGAAGACGCGGTCGTTCCAAGACCCGTCACTCTCACGCGATTTCAAGAGCACCGCAACGAATCGCGCGGCCAATGCCGGCTGCTCTTCGGCGGGGAGCAGCGCAATGGCGGTTGCAGCGTAGAGATGCGCGTAGAAGAAGTAGTACGGAGCGACGCCGTACGGCGGGAGATGCGTCCCCTGCTTCTTGCGGCGCTTTTCTAACTCATCCCAATGCTGAAAGAACGACTCGATCGCGAAACGAAGGCGTGCATTGTCCTGTTTGCCTGCCTTCGCAAGGGCGACCTCCGTCGCGCACATCCGACCCATCGCACCTGGAATCTGTTGAGGCTGATCACGAATCTCTTTGGCTGTGCCGTACGCGACAAAGCCAGATGCTCCACGGCAAAGCTCAAGCGCGTGCACCGTTCGTGCAATCAATTCTGGCGACACCTCCAAACCTGCAGCCTTCGCTTCGATCAACGCCTCAAGGCACGGCGCAGTCACGAAGGGCGACATGTTGCACGGATTTTCGATGCCAGGATTGCGCGCGTATTGCCAGCCACCAACGGTGGGAATCTCGGTCTTCTTGAGCGCTTCGAGAAAGAACGCGATACCCGCATCTACCTTGCTCACGACTTCGGGCGAAAGTTTCAGGGACGACTTCGCGCGCAGCAAGAAGCGCAGGCCGTAGCAGTGCCCCCAGTTTCGAACATCGTAACCACCGCGATACACCGAAGGGTCGTAACTCAGGAGTGGTTCTTTCGGGCTCTGCACTACAAAATCCACTGCGCGTTCGAGCGCAACACGGCGTTCAGCATCCTCAGCGAGCCCCGGCGCGCAGAGCAACGCAAGCCCTGCGATGGATGTGCCCCCGACGCGGTACCCATAGGGAATGTCGTTCGCGACGCGGTAAACACCTTCGTAGGGCCACTCGGCGGCCACATCACCCCCTGGCCCCTTCGACTGCATCGCTTCGATCCGCTCAACACCAACGCGCACGAGTTCCGCCGGTTTCGGTGTTGCCACTGGAGGCGCGGCGACGGGCGCACTCTGGAAAGCGAGCGCGATCGTCACGACGCGATGGAGAAGCATGAGCATCGTGAAAGACTAGTGCAAACCAAAGGCGCGCGTTAGAAACTCCGTGTGAATCGTCTTCGCTTGTGCGCCGAATCGACCGAAGCCCGCATGCTCAGCAGGCGCGCCGGTCTCTCGAAACTCATGCATCTCGACGATCTCAGGCTTGCTTGCGCGCGCGCGAATCGCCGCGACGAAACACCTCTGCGCATCGACCGGCGCCCACTGATCGCCCTCGTTATGCAGAACCAAGAGAGGAATCGATCTCCACCCATCCAAGCGTTCGATCGGATTCAGGCGATCAATCCTCGTCGGGTCATCAAGCTCGCGACCTCGAAGCGCCTCCCAGTCACCGACCGTGCTCTCGAGAGCAGCTGCGCAGAACGGGTGGGGCGTAAGGAGTCGAATGATGGCCGCCATCCCACCCGCGCTCATGCCTCCAATCGCGCAGCGAGACGCATCAAATCCACCGAGCGCGCAGACCGCATCGACAACTGCGTCGACCTCCCCGGCCATGCGTTCCACCACTTCGAGAGCACGCGGCGCGGATTGCAATGCAGGGATACAACGGTCGCCGTGCCCAGGAAGGTCGACGGCCACCGAGCCAATGCCCTCTCTCATAAGTCTCAAGAAACGCCCCGGGTCGATCTCCTTGGAAACCGTGCGACCATGCATCCAAAGCAACCAAGGAACCTGCGGAAGAGGCCGCTCAGGATCGGCGTGGTCGAAGGCTGGATGCACAACGAGGGCGGGAACTCCCGCAAGTTCCACAACTCGCGTTCGCTCGCGCAAACTAGATGGGAGTGAAGCGGACAGGTCAGGCATACTCGGGAACCGTATCATCCGCCACCGTGATCAAGATCCTCGCCGGTGAATTTCGTTCTCGCATTCTTGAAGCCCCGGAGGGCGAAGATGTCACGCGCCCGATGATGGGCCGCGTGAAGGAGTCCATCTTCAATCACCTTCGCGGACGCATCGAGGGCGCGCGGGTCCTCGATCTCTTCGCGGGTGTCGGGACGATGGGGCTTGAATGCGTCAGCCGTGGCGCCGCTGAAGTCGTCATGATCGAACGCGATCGCATGGTGCACAAGTTTCTTGACTACAACTGCAAGTTTCTCGCGGTCGAGGATCGCGCGACTGCCGTTCTCGCCGATGCACTTGGCCCGGTCGCCCTTGCCCGCGCGCCAAAGCCAGTGGACATTGTCTTTATGGATCCGCCGTATGCATTGATGGAGGATCCGAAGATGCGCGCAAGCGTGCTCGAACAGGCAGCGCGGACGAGAGAACTCTTCGCGGCGAGCGGATTTCTCGTCCTTCGCACGCCTATTCGATTCGGCGAGAGTGAAGAGCGGATTCCCGGCTTCTTCGGTCCCGAAGCGCATCAGTACGCGAAGACGATGCATGTCCTGCTGTACAGCCCAAAGCCCGCGTAGCAAAGCGCTCAGGAGCTCGGGCGATCGCCACGGAACACGCGTTCCCAAGATCCCTTCGTGCAGAGCTCAAGCACATACGCGTCGTACTCACGCGCAAACTGCGCGAGGTCTGGGTTGAAGTACTCGCGAATCACGGCAGGACCGAGTTGCCGCGCGAGCATCTGTCTCCGTTCGCCGCGATTGCCACTGTGTCGACTTTGCGCGAGGGTTTGCGCGATCTCTCCATCACGAGCATGCGCGAGGACGCGTTCAAGACCGGCACGGTACTTCCCCTCCATGCCCTCATTTAGGAAGTGCACAAGTGCCCAGACTTGTGCGTAATAGGTGAGAAGCGCGGAACGCCCATTCTCGAGGAAGGATTGAGGGTACTCCGCGATCAAACTCTCAAACGGGATGAGGCGCTCTCGCGCCTGGGCATCGCGAAGTTCGCTGTATCGCTCAAAGTTTCGCCAGGGCATGAACTCAACATTGCTCTCGCCACGCAAGCGACGAGATCCCTCCATGAAACAAGCGATCCCTTCTTCAAGCCAAACAGGGAGCGGTTGTTCAAAGTTCGCCTGCGTGAATGCATGCCAGCCTTCGTGCGCGGCAATGGTGAAAGTATCGAATCGCCCAAGGTCGTAGAGCACACTCTCTCCCTCGATCGTGTACCCACCTCGGCCAATCTTCTCGTAGGTGGCAGCTTCGTTTGGAATGCGAAGCCGAGTGAACGACATCCACTCATTCCGAGTCCCGAAGATGTAGAACACCGGCGCGTCGCGAGGTGCGGCGAGCGGCACGAGCGCCGTTCGGTAGTTCGCCATCATCTGCGGCAGAAAATCAATCACGCGGTCCCGCAACATCGGATCGCGAAGAGTCGACCGCAGCATCGCGCTGCCGAGGTCGTACTCTTCGCCGTGAAAGGTCTTCCACTCCCACGGCTTCGCGATGGGCGCGAGCCGTGTGACAGGTCGGTCTGGAACCGCAACGACTGTTCGCGCAGTCTTCGCAGTCGCGCTGGCGGGAACTTGCAATGTTGTTGCGGATGGCGCTGCAACTGGCTTCGACGCGCACGCGGTAGCCCATCCTAGAGCGGCAAGCGCACAAACGCAGAGCGCAAGTGTGCAGGCGGATGTGCTGCGCGAGAGTCGATGCATGCGTTGCTCACTCTACACCTTCGCTGCGATTCCGATGCAGCACTACTCGGGAGGAAGTGCTGCAAGCGCGCGTTCGGCTGCCTGAATGTCCGCGTCGAGTGACGCGAGTTTCGCCTTCGTCTCCTCGACGACCTCAGGCGGCGCCTTGGCGACATAGGCCGGATTCTCTAGTTTCAGGCGCATGCCGGTCGCCTGCTTCGTGCGTTCCGCGATCAGTTTGGCAAGGCGCGCCCGCTCGGCGCCGAGATCCATCGCATCCACGAGTTCATCGAGCAGAATCTCGCTTCCCTCAAACGGAAGCGCGACCGCACCAAGGGGGCGCGACAGAGGGAGTGACTCCACCGATGCAAGACCCGCGAGCGTTTCAACGACTCCATCGCCTGCTCGAATCAGCGCCGTCACGCCTTCGGGTGCGAACAGTTTGATCTTGCGCTTCGGACTCACCTGCCGTTCGCCACGCGCTGTGCGGATCGCGTCCACCAACGACTGCACGCGCGCAAACTGGGTGATCGCGTTGGCGTCCATGAGCGCCGCATCGAAGCGAGGCCACGACGCAACTGCGGCAAGCGGCGCACTTGAGAGTTCGACGCCTGCCACGGTTCGTCCATCTCGCGCGCCCTCGACACTCGACCACAGTGTTTCAGTCACGAACGGACAAACGGGATGAAGCAATCGAACAAGTGCGTTGAGCGATGTCGCGAGCACAGCCTGTTGCGTCTTGTTCTGTCGAATCGTCGGCTTCACGCATTCGAGGTACCAATCACAGAAGTCGCGCCAGATCAAACCATACAGCGTGTCGGCGACGCGGTGAAACTCATACGCCCCAATCGCTGCATCGAGTTCTCGTGCAGAGGTCGCGAGCCGTGCGAGCATCCATCGATCGGCAAGCGTGAGTGGGCGAGTCTCCGCATCGCTCGAGGCCTGCGCAATATTGGAAAGCGCGAAGCGGGTGGCATTCCACAGTTTGTTCGCGAAGTTACGGCCGAGGTCAAATCGCGCACTTGTGTTGCGAGCAAGCGGCTCCTCGACACTCGGCGTTGCCGCGCCAGTGGCTGCACCGTAACCAGAAACCATGTGCTTTCCAGGCATCTTGGGCGAGACTTGCCGCGCATCCGCGACGGTGTACCCGGCCGAAGTCGTGATCCACTTCGGGGTGAACGACTCGCCTGAATGCGGGTCCACCATGTCGACCGGAAGACGAACATCTTGCGTGTCTGTCGCGATTGAAACGAGCGTAAAGCGCATCGCATCAGATCCGTGTGAGTGGATGATGTCACGCGGATCCACGCCGTTTCCAAGCGACTTCGACATCTTCTGCCCGTGTCCGTCCTGAATCATCGCGTGAATGAAGACATGGCGAAACGGAAGTCGTCCGAGGAAGTACCGATTGAACATCACGATGCGCGAGACCCAAAGTGTGATGATCTCGCGCGCGGTGCAGAGCACAGAACTTGGATTGAACCGATCGAGCAGACCATCCATGTCGTCCCACCGAGATGCATCGGGCCATCCGAGCGTGGAAAGTGGCCAGAGTGCCGAACTGAACCAGGTGTCGAGCACATCTGGATCGCGCCGGAATCCAAGGGACTCGAGCGACTGCGCGTCAGCGTCCTCAAGGAGGCAGACGAAGATTGTGCATTCCTCTTGGCTTGCTGCAAGCGCCGAGAGCGCGATCGCCGAGCCATCCGCGATGCGAGTTGCGCGCACGGATGCGCGCGCACCCGAGAGCGCGCTGAGCACCCCGAGGTGCTTCGCAAGGACCTTTCCCATGCCCTGCAACGACCACACAGGAATCTGATGGCCCCACCACAATTGTCGAGAGATGCACCAATCCCGAAGTTGCTCGTGCCAAACCTGGAACGACTTCGCGTAACGCGATGGAAAGAAGCGCAGGCCTCCATCGCCGTCCATCGGCTGCGCTGTGAGATGCTCGGGCGCGAGCGCGCCATCCACTTGGTCCTTCGCCATCGCCCGAAGTGCAGTTCCGCGGAGTCGATCATCCGTCACACGCACATACCACTGGTCGCTGAGGTAAGGCTCCACCGGAACATGCGATCGATAGCTATGACCCACGGAGTGCCGGTAGGGTTTCACTTCCTCAAGAAGACCGTGCGCCTTGAACCATGCGACAATCTGCTTCCGCGCCGCTTCACGGGTAAGGCCCACAAACGCGCGCGCCTCCTCCGAAACATCCGTCCAACCATGTGCATCGCTGATCGCTCCGTTGGGCGCCATCACATTGATTGCTGCCAACGAGTGGCGAATACCGAGCTCCCAGTCATTCGGATCATGCGCAGGCGTGACCTTCAAGAACCCAGTTGCGAACTGCGCCTTTGTATCGCTCGCATCCCCGCCGAGACTGACAGGCAACACGACATACTCATCCTCAATGATCGGAATCACGCGGCCGACGATCGGCAATCGCACGCTCTTCCCGCGAAGCGCGGCGGCGCGCGGATCCTTCGGATTGATGCCAACAGCCGTGTCGCCAAGCATCGTCTCTGGTCGTGTCGTGGCGACCGTCACATGTCCGCTTCCGTCGCTCAACGGATACTGCAGGTACCAGAAGTGACCGTCCACTTCCTCCATTTCGACTTCGTCATCGGCGAGCGCAGTCTCGGTCGCTGGATCCCAGTTCACCAAGCGCTTCCCACGATAAATCAGACCATCCGCAAAGAGCTGGAAAAATGCATGCCGCACAGCGGTCGCGCAAGTCGCATCCATTGTGAAGCGCGTGCGCTCGAAATCGCACGAGCATCCCATCGCGGCGAGTTGCGCGAGAATCGTCGCCTCGTACTCGTCCTTCCACTCCTGCACCTTGGCGATGAATGCGCCGCGCGTGAAATCCGTCCGCCGCTTTCCTTGCAGTTGCAGTCGCTTTTCAACCACCGCTTGCGTCGCGATACCAGCGTGATCTGTTCCCGGCATCCACAGCGTTTCGCAACCGCGCATGCGGTGATAGCGCGTCAGCAGATCTTGCAGCGTGTTGTTGAACGCATGACCAAGATGGAGCGCCGCCGTCACATTTGGAGGCGGGATAAAAATGGCAAACGGCGGCTTCGACTCGCTCGCCGCTGCAGGATCACTCTCGACATGGAAGCAGCTCGCCGCCTCCCACCGTGCGCGAATGACGGGCTCAACCTCCGCAGGCTGGTAGGCCTTGGGAAGTTCGGTTGTGGATTGCGGAGACGGGGATTGCGGAGCGTTCATCGGGAAGTGGGTAGCGCAAGGATCGAGAAGGGGTGATGATAGAGGCACGGATGATTGACAGGAAACTACGACTTCTTCCGCCACTCATCGCTCTGGCGACGCTTGCGCTCTTGGGTTGCGATGCGTCGAAGTCGGCGAGTCCAACGCCTTCCGTTGCCGACAATGGGAGCGCAGAAAGCGCAAAGGAGCTCGCGGACGCGAGTGCGGCTGTTGAAGTGCTTCTCGCGAAAGATCGGGTCGCAGAGGCTGAAGTTGTTGCGCGAGCTCTCGCGAAGCGTTACCCCTCGGACGCGGGAGCATCCGAGCTCTTCGCTCGGGTCGTTGGCATTCGCGCGCTTCGAGATGATGCCCGCGCAGGCGACCCTTCGTTGGAAGAGGCTTCTGCCGCCGCGCAGCGCGCGAGCGAACTCTCACCAACGGACGCAACGCGCGCGCAAGCCGCCGCGCTCCTTCTAGATCGTGCGGGGAAACGGGATGCCGCTCGCGTGTGCTGGAAGCGCGTGGCGACGATCGCGCTTGCGACGAATGACACGAGGTTCACTGTCGCGGCAGCAATCGCACTTGCCGCTCACCAAGATCCTGAGTCGGCGGCAGCACTCGTCTTGCAACTCAAACAACTCGGCGAAGGAAACGCTGTGCTCGCTTCCACTCGCGCGCAGATCGCGCTCGCTTCGGGCAACCCAAACAGCGCGCTCGCTGACGCGCGCGAAGCATTCACATCCGACGCATCGAGTCTGGAGTATCGGTTGCTCTACGCGCGTGTGCTCCGCCTCTGTGCATCATCCAACGACGCCGCGCTCTTGCTTGCTGCATTGCCCGAAGCATCGCTCGCCAACCCCGCGGTCGCGGAAGAACTCGCGCTCGCGCTCAGCGCGCAGGAGCGCTTTTCGCAAGCCGCACAGGCGTGGCGTCGAACGCGGGTCCATGGCGTCAACGCACGGCGTCTTGCGGAAGAAGCACTCGCACGAATAGCCGCGCAAGAGCTGTCGCTCGCCGCACAAGTGCTTGAAGAGCTGCGCGTCGCTCCGCATGCAGAGCAAGAGACGCATCGCGTGGAACACGCCCTTCGAACCGCCGCGAAAGAGTGATCAACCGTTGCGACCGCCGTCAAGCTGCACGATTTGGCCCGTCGAGTAGTGCGCGTCGAGGAGTAAAAAGACCGCGAGTGCGGCTGCTTCTTCTGGAGTTCCCGCGCGTTTGAGTGGCACCCGTTCGAGATACGCACTGCGCGCGTCAGCGGGCATGTCGTCAGGCCATGCGATCACGCCCGGGGCTATGCCGTTCACGCGTATCTCCGGCGCGAGTTCGACCGCGAGTTGCCGAACCAGCGCGTGCGCCGCGGCTTTCGCCATGAGGTACGCCGTGTATCCGCGTCGAGGCACGCTGTCGGCATGCGCGTCGCCGAAGAGGACGATCCCAGCTCCGCCGATCATCGTGCCTCGCGCCATCGCCGTCCGCAGACTCGGGGCGAGCGCTTGGGAGAGAAGGAGCGGGCCGAGCGCATCACCCTGGTACTGCGCCAACGCGCTCGTCTCGGAGATCGACCCAAACGGCGCACTTGCGAACGAGGATGCGTTGTGCACGACGCCGTCGACAGGTCCAGTGCGCAGTGCGGCAGTCACGAAGCGCGACAGCGAATCCGCTGCGTGAAAATCGAGCGCACATGTGTCCACTTCAGGCGCGCCACACCTGCGCGCTTCCTCCGCCGTCTCCAAGCATGCCTCTCGCGAGTTTCGGTAGGTCAGCACGAGCGCGCATCCACGCGCTGCGAATGCGAGTGCGGTTGCACGACCAACGCGCCGCGCAGCTCCCGTGATCACGATTCGCGCCGGTGAAGTGTGCGCGGGAGCACGTGTCAACCGCAACCTCCACCACTTCCCCCGCCGTCTCCACCGCCGGATCCGCCATCCCATGAACCATCCGATGCACCATCTGATGAACCGCCCGATCCAGAGTCCGAAGAGCCATCACTCGCGTCCGAACTTGAACCGGTTGATCCACTCGCATCGCCCCACCAATGCGCGTCGCGACCACTTGAGGAACCCGAACTATCAGAATCACCGGAATCTGGAAAGCCAGGAGGGAATGCGGAGCTTCGCGCAGGATCCACCCCAAATCTCGAACCCGCGAGCGCCCAAGCATCGACGTGTTTCGTTGGGGGAGCTTGCTTGCGCGCGATGTCCCGCCGTGCGCCCGCGAACATGGAACGAATGAGCAGTGCGCCAAAGGCTCCGAGCGCAAGCAAGACCGCAACGAGGATGCAGCCTGTAAAAAAACTGATCTCAACAGACGCGAGGTGCGCACTCAACACACGCGCATCCTATCCGTGAGTATGACCCTCGCGCTACCATGCAAGACTCTCGATGACAGCACCAATTCCTCAGCGAATGCAGGGAGATCCTCCCTCTCAGCCCAAACGCCGAAGGAGGCGCTGGCGTGTTTTCATCGTGAGTGCCGTGCTGCTCTGCGCCGTGCTCTTTACCGCCACGAGATCCAGCGTTCTCGCGTGGATGATTCTCCCGAAACTGAGCCTTGCGCTCGGGGGTGATGTGCATGCGACCTCCATGCGACTCGACGGAGTCAGCGGCTTTACGATCGAAAACCTTGAACTCCGCGCACCAACATGGGAAGGCGAGAGTGCACGCCTCGCACACGCCGATCAACTGACCATTCGTTTCTCACCGTGGAAGGTGCTCCGTGGAGAGATTGAGGTCCGATCGATTGACATCGGCACCATGACCCTGCGCGTCGCCGAGAAACTCTCCGACCCAGGGACATTTAACTTCTCTGCCCTCACTCCGGCGGCGAGCGCTGGCGGCTCCTCGCAGCGACCCGCCGTCACTCGGATCGAACGCCTCGCCATCGAGAGCGGCGTCGAGAGCGACGGGAAGTGGGAGTTGTCGGGCCGCCTCGACATGCGCGGCGAACTACATCCAAGCGTCGGCGTCGCCGACGAACTCGACCTCCGGCTCGACGGACTCGCGACGGAACGCGCCGCTGCGCCCTTCGAGAGCGTGCACGGCCGCTTCAATCTCCGCACCTATGCATTCAATGTAGAAGTCGACGAACTCAAACTGCGCAAAGAATCACTCGCGATCGCTCCGATCGCGGCACAGAAGTTGCTTGACCAACTCGATCTGCAAGGGAGCATCGAGCGTGCGGCCATCTCCTTCGATGGAGCCACTCCACCCGAAGCGGAGTTACGACTTCGCAATATGCGGATCAGTTTCCCAGTGGAAGAACTCGGCGGCGTCTGGGCAGGATTTGCACAAGGCAAGACACTCCCGACTACCGGCCGACCGCGCATCGACCTGCGAGAGGGAGTCCTCAAGTTAACGAAGGACTCCCTCACGCTTGAAGATTTGCTCGGCGACTTCAGCGCGACAAATCCGTCTCACCCAGTGTTGAGTGTGCCCGTTCAAGCGAGTGCGAGTATTCAGATTCCAACCGACGACTTACTTCCATTCGCGTGGAAAGATCGCGAATCATGGTTCAAGACCGCGCTGACTGCCGCAAAGATAGACGCGCAAGTTTCGGTCCGAAACTTCAGCTCGCCACCTGAGGGCGATCCACGTGTGCTCTTTCTTCCGCAAGCAGTCACCGACGCCTTTCAAGACTTCGGCCTCACGAAGTGGACCGTCGACATTGAAGCTGAGGCACATCGCGCCGCGGGGACACCGACCAAGGCAGGCGAAGTTGTTTCGAGCGGCGAAATCCGCTTGACTGACGCAAGTGGCGCGTACAGCAAGTTCCCGTATCCCGTCGATCAAGTCGCTGCACTCATGCGACTTGAGGGCGACACCGTTGAGATCGTCCGATTTCAAGGACGCGGCAGCGAGAATGCCCAGATTGAGATTTCTGGATCGCTGAGGAGCCTCGCAAGCGGAGCCGAAATCGAAATCGCGATCAAAGGAAGCAACGCCCCGCTCGACGATCGCCTGCTGAACGCATTCGACGATGAAGCGAAGGCCGCGCTTGAGCAACTCTTCGATGCGGATGCGGTGGAGAGTCTCGCTGCGGCAAATCTGCTGCCCGACGCCGCGATGCTCGCGCAACAGTCCGAAGTCGTTGCGCGCGGCCCGAGCACGTCAGCACCTGGAGCCACCACCGCTGCAGATCTTGAACGACTCAAGCGCTCGATCGCGGCGGGACCATTCAAACTTGGTGGGAACGCAGATCTCAGTATTCGCGTCTACTCGCCGCCCGGTTTCAACACGGGCGTCGAGACCACCGGAACCGTGACAGTGCACGCCGCCGGTCTTGCATGCAGTCCATTCCCCTATCCGCTGCGCATCGAGAGCGGCATCATCACGGTGCTTGATGAATCGATCGTGCTCTCCGGCGGTGGGCTTCAGGGTGTCACGCCCGTTGGTGGGAAGGTGACCGTTGCAGGCAGCGTCGAAATTCTTCGCACACAAGGTGACGCACGCGAAGTCATTCCGAAGATCACACTGCTCGCCGAAGAAGACAGCGTCAATCTCGCGTTGCTCGCGGCAATTCCGCATGATGCAACAACAACGGCGAAGCCCCCGCCAGGATGGCCAGGTCGGAACTTCGCCCCGGCCGGTGAACTGCTCCGCGCACTCGGACTCAGTGGCGGGTTCTCGGCAAACGGAACCATTGGCGGACATGCGAGTAGCGACTTCACATTCCAAGTTCAACTTCAGGATGGTCGGGTTGCACCGAACGCAAGCGGCGTCGAGTGGATGGCGTCGCAACACCTGAACTGGCCGCCGGAGTTCACGCTCGATCATGTGCGAGCCAACCTCAACATCAACTCGCAACAACTCAAACTCACCGACTGCACCGCTTCGCGCGGCGCAGGGCGTGTGGATGTCACGGCCACTGCTGCACTCACTGGACCAAGCAGCGAACTTGAAGTGCGGTTCGAGCGAATTCCGCTCGACCGAGCGTTCGAACCGTTGCTCGACAAGGATCCCGCGAAGTCATCCGCACTGTGGCAACGGTACCTTCCGACTGGCGAGATCGATGGGTCCTTCCATCGCATCGTCACTTCGAACACGACAAGTTTTGAAGGCAAGATCTTGCCGCAGTGGCTCGAAGTCACGCTCGACGGAGAACGCGTCCGAGCGACTCTTGTGACTGGCCTCATCGATGCGAGTGGCGAAGAGAATCGTGCGCAAGACCTTGGATTCCGCCTCACCACCGGCCCAAGGCAAGATGGCTTGCTCCGGCTGCGCGGCGCACTCAGCGCGAACTCGCTGCTCGAAGCATCGCTGACCGATGGACGATTTGAGTCGCCAGTCGTCCGCGCCGCGCTCCGCGATCAATCAACGGAACTCGCGGATCTGTTCACGCAAAGCAAAGTGACGGGATTATTCGATGCGACGGTTACGCGTGACCAATCCTTGACACTGCAACTTCAGCCCAAGTCATTCGCGTTTGATCATCACGCCACACGAAGCACGCTCACCTTGAGTCCGACTTCCAAGCTGCAGCTCGCGAAGGGCATCGCGGAAGGAAGCTGCGACGCAACTTTCCCTGGCGGAAGCGTCTCCCTCGGCTGCACCGCGGACTTGACAGGAAATGCGTTGCGCTCGATTTCGTTGCACGGAGAAATCGCTGCCGAGTCGTACTCCCCGACCATTGCGGCGCTCCTCACACCCAGCGGCGAGTCCGTGGCAAACGCCATCGCCTTCAGCGCGAAGGGCGCAACAAGACTCCGCGCGGATGAGGTGAAACTCGTCTGGAGTCCGGGCTCATCATTCTCGAACCCAGATGCGATTGATGTTCGCGCATCCGCTTCCGTGCAAGGTGCAGCGTTCGATGTTGGACCTCAACTCGCAGACTTCGACGGGAGCGCGGAACTCACCGTCCACCAACGACACGGCGCGACCAAAGAGGACTCGTTTTCTTGCGCTGTCCACGCGGACTCCTTCACCGCATTCGGTCGCAGTGTTGGCGCGAGTGAAGGCCGGGTAGGCCGAGGGGGACCGAACGAAGATCTCACGGTTGTCGCCGATGGCGATTTCTTGGGAGGGCGATGGTGCACGGATGCAGTCGTCGATCATGATTCCAATCGATGGCATGCGAACACGCGCATCGTGAACACGAACTACGGCCCCATCGTGTCGCCAGAATCGGAGTCGATCGCGAGTGATCGGAGCGGGCGGTGCGGCGCGTCCGTATCGCTCTCGGGCCTGCTTGACGATGGCGTTGGAACTGATCTTGGACGAGGAAGTGCCGCAGTGCACGACGCCGTCATCGCCGAGAGCCCGCTGCTGATGCGCATCGCGTCTCTCACGCAGTTCATGATTCCCGTCTCCGGCGCGCTCCGCGATGCTGATGCATCGTTCGCCATCAAGGGCGATCTTGCATACCTCGCGCCTATCGACCTGCGATCTGCTTCATTGAAGATCAGCGGCCTCGGCACCGTACGGCTCTCCGACTACGCCGTGGCAATGCAATTGCGCGTCGCTGGTCAAATGGGCGCGTTAAGCGAATTCGTATCGCGCGTCACACACTCGCTGCTTGGGATTCAAGTCAGCGGTTCCATCACCGACCCGAAAGTTGGCCTCGCACCGCTTGCTGGATTCCTGGGCGCCATCTCTGGCGGCGGGATTTCCGGTGGCGCCTTCCCTGTTCCGCCTCCCGCCGCTACAACCCAACCGTCCCCTGCCACCGTTCCACAACCCACCGGGCCACAACCCACCGAGCCACCTCCCTCCGTGGAGAAAGTGCCGACTGTCTCATGAGCGAATTGCCCAACAACCCTCCCACGAATGCGGATTCAAACGCTCCGCGAGTCACCCTCTCTCAGATCGAGACCGAGGTCGATCGATTCCTCGCCATCGCGCAGGTCTCAGGCAACGAGGAAGCGCGCGAACTTCTCGCTGAGATTGTCCTCACAGGATTGAAACTCGTCGCCGACGGCGCTGATCTTGGTCAACTCAAACTCGTGCGCACGAGCCTGAAGGAGATGCGACATGCGTACCGCATTTTCAATCCATATCGAGGCACGCGGAAGATCTCGATCTTCGGCAGCGCGCGAACGCCTGAGAGCGATCCTGACTACGCGATGTGCAAGGCGTTCTCTCGCATCGTGAGTGCTGCGGGATGGATGGTCATCACCGGTGCAGGTGATGGCATTATGAAGGCGGGTCACGAAGGTCCTGAACTCGAGAAGTGCTTTGGCCTTCGCATTCGACTTCCGTTCGAAGCAGCGGCGAACACGTTGATCGAGGGCGACCCAAAGCTGGTGAACTTCAGGTACTTCTTTACGCGCAAGCTCATGTTCATGGCGCACTCCGATGCCGTCGCTGCATTCCCTGGCGGATTCGGCACCCAAGACGAGTTGTTTGAAGCACTCACCCTCGTGCAGACGGGGAAGTCGAATCTCGTGCCGATCGTGCTCCTTGAGCATCCCGGCGGAGGATATTGGTCCTCATGGGAGTCGGGGATTGTCGCGAAACTCCGTGAAAAACACCTCATCTCGCCCGAGGACACGAAGCTCTACTCGATTCATGACAACGCACAGGCAGCGAGCGATGAGGTGGAGCGTTTTTACCGCCGCTATCACTCGATGCGATATGTCGGAACCGATCTCGTGCTCCGGTTGCATTGGCAACTCACACCTTCAGAGCTCGAGCGCCTCGAGGCGATCTATGCGCCATTGTTCGTCGCGAGCGGACGCATTCGAACAACCGAGCCATTGCCCGGCGAGGATGAGCATCTTGAACTCCCGCGCATTGCGTTTCGGTTCGACCGAAAGCACTGGGGACATCTCCGTTCATTCCTCAACGAAATCAACTCGGCTCCAGCGCCGACGGCGCTTGCGTAGGCGAATGCATGCACCGATCGCTCACTCATGCACCGATCGCGCGTCTGCTCTGTGTGCTGATTTCTTGCATCATTGTCGCGTGTGCTCCCAAGAAGGGCGCGGCGTCACATGCAACTGGAACCATCGAAACTGAACGACCAGTCGCGAGCGGCGTCGAGGGGATGCGATGGGTCGTCAAAGATGAGCCCAAAGAGATCGACAAAGCGCTCGCGGCGCTACAGGCTGATGGATCACTCCATGCCTCCACGAGCGATCCGTTCATCACCCTCGGCTTTCGCGCGTACACGATGCAAGAGGCACAACTCGGCGCACTACTGACAGCGCTTGGCGGCACGCCAGCACTCGAGCGCGTGTGGTTTGGGCAGGTAACAAGATGGACCGATGTTGCGTCCAACGCAATCGCCGCAGATCGGTTGATCTCGCTGCACGGTCGGGCGAGTGCAGGCGAGGCAAGACTCTTTCGACTTGAGTTCCGAGGATGGACGTTCCCAACCCTTGATGGCTCTGCGAGCGCGATCGAGTTTCGAGCGTCCGTGGACTCTCCGACACTCTCAGGATTGCCCACACGCACCGATGCCTCGGGCGCTCCTCGTGGAACGATGCTCGCGAATCGCTGGCGGCTTGAACTCGCCCGAAACGATGCCCTCATCGTTCTTGCCGATCCAGCGCTCGCGCTCACGCCCGACACGGGGCCGGAAGTCGCACCACTCCCCACGGTTGCGGATGTGCTCTTGAGAAACCCGTCGTTTCCAACGCGTCGCGAGATCTTTGTGTTCATCCCCCGCTTCGCCGATACTCTTCCTCAGCCGCTCGTCGAGAGCTCCGCTCCGGCACGCGAGAGTGATTCGAAACCGTAATGGACCCAGCTTTGCCAACTCAACATTCGCACGCGACCGACGACGTGCATCACGCCCGAAAGCGTCGCCGTCGGCGTGCCGCAAGCGCACTCCCGACGCTCATGACGCTCGGCAATCTCGTGTGCGGGTTTGCGGCGATTTACTACGCTTCAAAGCCTCCCGAGACAACCTCGTTTTTTGGCTGGTACAGCCTCACCGTCGCGGGCGCGTTGGTGTTTCTCGGCATGCTCTTTGACGCCCTCGATGGAAGCGTCGCGCGCCTCACACGATCGACGAGCGATCTTGGCGCGCAACTCGATAGCCTCGCTGATGTCGTCACCTTCGGTGTCGCGCCCGCATTCATGATGCTTCGACTCGTAAGCGACTACTACGGCTCCGAGTGGGGCATGGCGTCTGCGCATCAAGGCGCTTCCATCCTCGGGCCCGCGGACTCGTCCTACGCAAAGGTGCTTTGGGCAATCGCTGCGTTCTACCTTTGCTCTGCGGCGCTTCGATTGGCGCGATTCAATGTCGAAAGCAAGTCAGCCAAGAGCGACGACCACATGTACTTCAAGGGGCTTCCATCTCCCGGTGCAGGCGGAACCATCGGCGCGCTCGTGCTCCTTCATCAGCATGTGCTCTTTACGAGACCTGATGTCGAAGCGAACCTCTCCTTCGCGCGAGCAGCCGCGCTCGGCATCCCGTTCGTGGCACTCGTCGTTTCGATCGGCATGATTTCATCGTTGCCCTATGTGCACTTTGCAAATCAAGTCCTCCGCGCACGGCGCACATTCACAAGCCTCGCGAAGATCGTCCTTCCGGTGACTTTCCTCGTCTGGTGGCCGCAAGAAGTCCTTGCGATTGGCTTCGTCGCCTACGCCCTCAGTGGACCAGTGCTGTGGCTGTGGCGACGCCGATTAGGACTCCGTCCGACGCAAACATCACCATGAGTATGCACGACCTCCTCCAAGTCCCAGACGCTCGCGGTCGATTCGGCGCGTTCGGCGGCCGCTATGTTCCCGAGACGCTCATCGCAGCGCTTGAGGAGTTGACGACCGCCTACGCAGCTGCGCGCCGGGATGCTGCTTTCATCGCTGAAGTCGATGCACTCCTCCATGCGTTCGTCGGTCGACCAACGCAGTTCACGCATGCTCCTCGCCTCACCGCGCAAGCGGGTGGCGCGAATATCTGGCTCAAGCGCGAGGACCTCGCCCATACCGGTGCGCACAAGATCAACA
>SXUI01000056.1 GCA_005790605.1 Planctomycetia bacterium
ATGGTGTTTGGGCACATGCTTCTTGGATTTGATGTGACATTCCTCAGTTTGATCGGACTCATCGCACTCGCAGGAGTCGTCGTCAACAATGCGCTGGTGTTGCTTGAATTCATCAACGCCGAGGTCGCCATCGGTCGACCCCTGCGTGAGGCACTCGTTGTCGCCGGACAAAAGCGAATACGCGCGATCCTGATGACATCGATCACCGGGGTCCTCGGACTCGCGCCGCTCGTGCTTGAGCCGTCATTTCAGGCGAGGTTTCTTGCGCCAATGGCGGTGACCTTGAGCGGCGGGCTCGTCAGCGCGACGGTGCTGACACTGATCTTGTTGCCGTCGATGCTGTTCATCATGGATGACATGGGACGAGTCGCGCACCGAGTCTGGAACGGTCCTGCCGCGCGCGGGTGAGTGAAATGGGGGCAGTACCCTGTTTCATATCTATGAGCAAGTCGAAGAAGCGAAAGAAGAGTGGATTCGTCGTCGGGGTTGATCTTGGGGGAACGAACATCACCGTCGGTGTTGTTGACCGCTCGCACCGAGTCGTCGCAATGGCGAAGCGAAAGACCAAGGCATCGATCGGTCTTGAAGGAGTCATTGAACGGATCGTCGAGACGATTGATCGCGCGTGCGAGAGTGCGGGAGTGACGCGATTGCAGCTCGACGGCATCGGCATTGGAGCGCCGAGCGCGATCGACTTCGATGAAGGAGTGGTCATCAACGCAGGCAATCTCGGATGGAAGCATGTGCCGCTGCGGACGATCCTTCAGAAGCGGCTCGAGCTACCCATCGTTGTCGAGAATGATGTGAACGCAGCGATCTGGGGAGAGGCGAAACTCGGCGCGGCAAAAAGTTGGAACGATGTGCTCGCCGTCTGGGTTGGAACCGGAATCGGCGGCGGATTCGTGCTCGGCGGCGAGATTTACCGAGGGGCGTTTCATACGGCGGGCGAGATAGGACAGATGATTCTCTTTCCGCGCTGCGGAGTGGGACGCCGAACGCTCGAAGAGCATTGCAGCCGCCTGGCGATGGTTCGCGCGATGGAAACGATCGCCGGCTTCTACCCCCAGAGCAAGATTCGCTCAGCGCTCGCGGCGCGGTCTGACGATGGAGCGATCGGCAGCTCAGTGATCGCAGAGTGTTATGAAGCGGGAGATGAACTGGTCGTGCGCGTCGTCGATGATTCAGCGGAACTGTTGGGGTTGGCACTCGCGAATGCCGTGACGCTGCTCTCAGTTGAGGCGATCGTCATCGGCGGTGGCGTCACCGAGGCGCTCGGCAAGCGCTACCTATCGCGCGTACGCGAGTCGTTCGAGTGGCATGTCTTTCCATCCACGCTCAAGAAGTGCCATCTCGTGGCGAGCGAGCTTGGCGACAGTGCAGGTGTCTTGGGAGCGGCGCTGCTGGTGGGGTGAGGCGGGGGGATTTTCGACAGGCGCAGAACCCGATCAGTCATGGTCCTCGCTCTGCGATCACCTCAGCGGCAACCTGCGCTTCTCGCCATCCAATCGTGCGGGACTCTGCGACGAAGTAGCGCGCGACACGCCATTCAGCAACCAGAGAGCGCTTGCGCGTTGCTCAGTAGGTCGGATTGGTGCAGATTGGAAGTTGCGCTCGACAGTCAGCACGGGCTCGGTTTCGTTATGATCGATCGGTGCGGATGGGTGGCTTGCGGGTCCTCCAGATCTACGCACAGGTTGGCGGCGCTGGGAACACGATGAACCGAGGTGAACGGGACGAACTACTCGTGAAACTCACATTGGTGTATCTCAAACACCAAGGGGATGGACTGCACGGGGTCAAATGCGTCACAAGTGTCGGTGATCGGTCGCGGGTGTACCGAGATTGGGACCCCACGTTTGGAAACCCTCGCGCACTCACTGGTCTCTCAGACTCACAATTGGTTTCCCTGGCAAGGGCGCTCGATATCAAGAAGACGGGCGCAATGGAAAAGGCCGACGTCCACATCAATGGCGCTGGTTTTTCGCTGAAATCGACACGAAACTCGCCTCCAGCGATTGTAAATCACACCGCTCGGCCAGGGTGGGAGTTTGCGTGCGGTCATGCACGCGTAAGCATCGCGCCACTCGATTCCGCCATTGCTTCGTACTGGGCCCTTCGTAGTTCTGGGCAGATCATGGAAGACATCGGCAACGACGACCCAATCTCACCATTTGCCAGTTTGCGATCGGAGCTCGCCCCCGTGTTGACCTATTTCATGTTCGTTGGAACGGGAACCAAACTCTCAGTTGCACCTGCTTCTACAGTGTTGGAGGTCGGCGATGCGACCGATCCAACTACCTGGCGCGCGATAGATCCTGCGTCGGTCGTTGGACAGGTCTGGGGTCGGTTGGTATTCAGTTTGCGAAGCAAGAAGGGGATGCCTCTCGACTATCCACGCATGAAGCGCCTCGACGCAGCGGCGAAGCTTTCGGTCGCGAAGTGGACTCGGTTCTGGAAGGCACAATACAGAGGAGCGTTGCACGTGAGAGTGCGGCCATGCAAGATGGGGAACACCTATGTCGGGGCGCGATCCGCTGACGCAGCCTCATAAGGAAGTTCTAACTGACCGACGTGAGCAGAGCGAAACACTTGCGGGTTGACCAACTCGCGCAAGAGTTGGCGAGCGACGGCCTCAACCACATTAACGGTGACCGAGTTGCCGAGGAGTCGATACCTGTTCGTGTCAGCGACCCCCTCCGTCCAACCGTCTGGAAATCCTTGCAACCGCTCCCACTCAACTGGGGTCATGCGACGAATGTTTTCCGCGTTGATTGGTGTGCGAATGTTTGTCTGGGGCGTGCGATCAATCAAGCGGTCATCACGAACGAGATTCCTCTCTCGGCCCATACCACCGCACACGATCGCGGCTGCGTGCTCCGTCCATTCGCGGATCTCATATCCAAACCCGTTTCCCCTCGCTTCGTGTCGCCTTCGATGCGCTCGGGCGGAAGCGAGATATCCCTCTGAGAGGTAGTACTTTGCAGAGACTGACCCCGTCTCGATAATGTCCCGTATGCGACGGTCACGGTCTGTCGCCTGCGGAAAGACGAATCCGCCGCCACCTTGCCGGAATCCAACGATGTAAACCCGCTCACGGTGCTGTGGCACTCCGAAGTCGAGGGAGTTGAGTAATCGGAGCTGAGTAGAGGGATACCCGAGCTCATCTCTCAACACTCCGAGAATTCGACGGAGAGTGCCGCCGCGCTGGTGCTGCAGTAGTCCCTTCACATTCTCGAGGATGAACGCCCTCGGCTGGCGATCTTGGATGATCTTGGCTACATCAAAGAACAGCGTGCCTCGGGTGTCAGCGAAGCCACGCTTCGATCCCGCAATCGAGAAAGCCTGGCACGGAAACCCAGCGAGCACAACATCGACGAGCCCCATCACGCGTGAGTAATCCTCAATTCGTGTGACATCGCTCTGTGGATCGTGAGCGTCGCGTGAGAAGTGCTTGCGGTAGATCGTGCATGCGTGCGGGTCGATGTCGGCGCTGTACGCGCACTCGTACTTACACCTGTGAGCATCGCATGCGAGCTCGAATCCACGGCGGATCCCTCCGATGCCGGAGAACAGATCGATGAATCGCAGCGGATGATCACCCAAACTCGGAGTCCTTCAAGGTTTCAACTCGAGACTTGCTCCAACGATGCTTTTCGCGCATCACGCTAGTCGAGGGTACAGTCCAAAGCGGGTGTGGCCCCGCATAGACCCTACTGATGCGTCGTGTTTGTTTTGGTACTCACAACATGTCCCGTATGACTCGACGCAATCGCTGGTCAAAGACTGGAACCCTCCGCGTGGGATCACTGTTCGCAGGAATCGGGGGGTTTGACAAGGCGTTTGAAGACGAGGGATTTGAGATTGCTTGGTGCGTCGAGTGGGATGCGAAGGCGCAGTCCGTGCTGCGCGCCCGCTTCCCGAATGCGAAAATTTATAGTGACATTACGCAAGTGTGCGAGAAGGAGTTGCTGAGAGAACATGGCAAAGTTGAAGTCATCTGTGGCGGCTTTCCGTGCCAAGACCTTTCAATCGCGGGGAAGCGAGGGGGACTCAAAGCGGAGCGCTCGGGGCTCTTCTTCGAAGCGATGCGCATTGTTCGAGGTCTTCAACCCGAGTTCGCCCTTCTCGAAAATGTCCGCGGATTGCTTACAAGCAATCGAGGGCACGATTTCGCGACGCTCATCCGTGAAATGGGCCAAGGGTGGAATTGTTCGGAGGTTGGCTGGCGACTTCTTGACAGTCAATTCTTCGGCGTTCCCCAACGGCGCGAGAGAGTCTTCATTGTCGGAAGCGCTCGAGAGGGATGTGCCGAAGAAGTACTGGCTCTCTCAGATCGCTGCGAAGGGAATCCTTCACCGAGCAAAGCGTCGCGACAGAGTGCTTCCCGCAGAGTTCTTGGTTTCACTCCAAGTCAATTCGCGAATTACCGACAAGGAGTCGGAACGCTCCGGGCCAACGGAGGCGACCTCGGAGGCGGGTCGGAGACCCTCGTCGTCGAGCCGAGGCCCGTGAAGTCAGCGAAGGGCGGAACAATGGACCGACCCATCGTTCGAAAGTTGACCCCCATCGAGTGCGAGCGACTGCAAGGGTTCCCTGACGGGTGGACGGATGTCAACGATGCAAGGGACGGAGTTCGGTACAAACAGTTAGGAAATGCCGTGACAGTCTTCGTGGCCAAATGGATCGCAGCGAGGATGAGTAACTGCCTCGCGCGAGCGGAAGGTGCGCCTAATCGTCGGAAGGGGTCGAGGTAGGTCGCCGACAGGCGTCCACTCGATCGCTAGATCTAGAGCTTGGAGCCCGATACGAGGACTTCTGGTTCTGCGCCGAGCGGGCGCAGTGCGTGTGTTACGCTCGTCAGAAGACAATGGCTGTTCCACCGTTCAAAGCCTTCTTTCGTCCATTTCTGGATTCGCTCTCGGGAGGCGACGCGATGAACATGCCAGCGATCCGATCCGAGATCTCAGCCCGATTGAATTGCGCCTCGGTTGACCTGTCCGCGCGGACTCCGTCCGGGAGTGCGACGACGTTTGCCGACCGAGTCGGTTGGGCTCGGACCTATCTCTTCAAGGCAGGGCTGATCAAGCGAGTGTCGCGAGGGACCTATAGCATCACGGGTGCGGGGTTGGAAGTGCTCGCAAGCCACCCAACTGGTGTTTCGATCGAAGACCTGAGCTTGATTCCTGCGTTCAGAGACTGGCGAAGCGGCACGGGCGTCCATGCCGAGGGAGGCGCTCCATCGCCAACGCTGCTGAGTTCCATTGGAGCGGAAACTGGCACTCTCGACGAGGTCATGGCTCGCAGTGAGATTCAACTTCGCAATCTCGTCGAGGAAGAACTCCGCCAGCGGCTGATGGAAATGACGCCTGGACGATTCGAGTATCTCGTAGAGCAACTGGTAGTAAAATTAGGGTACGGCTCGTCAGACACGGAAGTGCGCGCGGCGTTAGGTGGCGGACATGGTGATGGTGGGGTCGATGGAGTGATAAGCCAAGATCGCCTCGGCCTTGGCCAGATCTACTTGCAAGCGAAGCGATGGGAGAGCAAGGTGGGGCGCCCAGATCTTCAACACTTCGTCGGCGCAATGCACGGCAAGGCGCAAAAGGGGGTGTTCATCACCAGTAGCGACTTCTCCGCCGAAGCCGAGAACTACGCGCGCACCCTATCAGGGATAAAACTGCGCCTCATTAACGGCGCAGAGCTGGTGTCGCTGATGGTCGACTGCGCGTTAGGAGTGGTTGAGTCTAGGGTCTACCGCCAGTTCCGAATTGATAGCGATTTCTTCTCTGACGAGGAGTAGTCGGTGCCTAGCCAATGGATCGTCGCGGAGGAATCTAGTCCGCCGCCACTCCACTGCTCAACGACCGCGTGTCTTGAAGCCCCTTGCCCGTCTCAGCGCCCCTCAACTCGATAGAAGCCGCGCGGATTGATCATGAAGTAGCAGTCGTACGGCTCGAGCGGCGGAAGGGCGAAGTATGGCTTGCCCTGCTCGTCGGTCTTGAGCGCCGACATCCAGAATCCGCCGTTGCCCGAACTCGATGGCTTCTTTCGCACCCCTTCTTCGCGAATCTCATTCACGAGGTGATCGATCCACTTGAGGGCGACTGCCTTATCGGCGAACTCATCCCAATCGCCGCTCTTGCGGGCTGAGTACATCTTCGCCCTGAACTCTTCGAGCGAGATCCCCATCTTCTTTGCGATTGGATCGGCGAGTCGGCGCTCCCATTCTTTCATCATCTTGACCTCTTGCTCGATGTCAGTCATGTTGCCAGAGGCACTGCTCGACATTTGGTGATGAAGAATGATCGCGTTGGGGTAGGCGTAACTATGTGGCGCAAGGGTCGCGATCGTCGCAGCCATCGACGCGGCAAAGCTCTTGACGATGACATGGACTGGTGCGTCACTTGTCTCGATTGCCTTGAGAATTCGGTATCCCTGCATCACGCTGCCGCCTGGTGAGTTGTCAATCACGACAAAAATCGGCTTCGTTCGATCTTGATTGTTGAAATAATCGAGGCGGTCGCAGACATAACTCGCGCTTCCCGACATGATCGGACCGTTCAAATCGATCTTGCGATCGCTGATGGTGATGACACCATCCTTGAATGGCTCGTTCGTGTAGGTGACGGGAGTGTTGATCGCGTCGCGCCACCGTTCTTCGAGTTCGCGCTCTTGCAACTGCGCGCCTGTCGTCTGCGCAAGGGCTGCGGCGCGCATCTGGTCATCGGCGAGTTTCGCCTGATCTGCTTTGCGCTTCTCGGCGATCAGCGCATTCTCGGCAGCCAATTGCTCTTGCTCTCGCTTGAGTGCAGAGACCTTGGTGCGGGTCGCCATGTCGAGCACCTCTTCTGCCACGCGCGATCGCTCGAGGGTCGCGCGACTTGCTGCGAGTTCGACCGCCAACTCTGACGCCGCGGACTCAAGCGACTGCTTGGTTCGAACTTGCTTGGCCGCAGCGTCCGCGAGGTCGCTGTTCAACTGTGCATCGCGCAACTGCGCAGCGCGCTGGAGCGCAACAAGTTTTGCACGCTCTGGAGCAGATTCAGCGCTCTCCTTGGTCGTCAGCAGTGCGAGCTCGGCTTCGAGCCGGCTCTTCTCGGCATTCATCAGTTGGAGGGCTTGCGTCTGCTTGTGCTGCGCGAGCTCGTGCTCGACGCGCATGCGCTCGATCTCTGAACGCATCGAAGCGAGTTGCGCCGAGAGTTGTTCGTTGCGCAGCTCGGCCTCTTCATGGAGTTGCTTGATCTTGGCCTGCTGCGCCTCGTCCTTGGTCGCGGCAACGGCGGCGGTGGCATCCGCGGGTGTTGCCGCATCGTTGGCATCCGCACTCACACACGCGGTACAACCGAGCACGAGGGTCGCGAGACGAATTGGAAGGGTTGAGTTCATCATGTTGACCCAAAGGCTACAAGAAACGAGCGATGACTCTTATGCGTCCTCGAGAGGATGGGTGTCCTCTTGCGAGATCGTGAACGCAATCCCAGGGACGAGCCGTGCAACGCGCTCTGCAAGGCGCGGCAGATAGCCGCGCTCACTCACGGTGTGGCCAGACACCAGCAGAGTGCAGCCGCGCGCAACGACTGCGAGTTGATCGTGATGCTTCGCCTCTCCCGTGAAGAAGAGCGTCGCTCCACTGTCTGCGGCCGCAGAAAAGAGCGACATGCCCGAGCCTGCGCAGAGTCCGATCGTTTCATGCTGCATCTGCCGTGATGTCGCAGGCGAAGCGCATTCGATCCGGCGCGCTCCCAGATGCTTGCGAAGTCGGCGCGCAATCTCAGTCACCGTCGCGGGTCGTGAGAGTCGCAGGAGTCTTCCTTGACCCTCTCGTGCGGAAGGTTGCGCAGCGAGTGCGTGCACTTCGATCGCAGGTGTTTCGTACGGATGGGCCGCACGCAGTGCCGCAAGCGCAGCTGGAAGGGCCTTGGCCGAAGTCACCATTTCGATGCGCTGCTCGTTCACCCGTTCGAGCTTGCCTCGGCTTCCGACGCGTGGGCGGGAGGTCGCACTCGCGAAGAAAGTCCCATCGACTGTAAACGCCTGCGAACACTGCGAGTATTCGCCGATGCGTCCCGCACCAGCGATCGACATCGCGCCACGAATCTGATCGACCGCATCAGCTGGGGCGAACGAGACAATCTTGAATGCCTCGCGCGAAGCGAGCGCCGAGGCATACTCAAGGGGGCGCAGCTCTCCATCTCCGATTCCTTCGGCGATCCAATCATTGATTCCACCAGCGACTGAGTCGAGTGCTGTGTGAGGGGAGAGCACCGCGATTCCCGCGCGCGCCACCTTGTAGAGCGCCGCAGTCGCAGCCTCATGCGCCACAAGCCTCTTGAGTGGGTGAAAGATTGGCGGGTGGTAGGCGATGATCGCGCCAACCTTCAGCGCGCACGCCTCGGCCGCCACTGCATCGGTGAGGTCGATGGTGATGAGCACTCGGTCGCAGGGACTCGCCGTGTCGCCGATGAGAAGTCCAACATTGTCCCACTCGGCCGCAAGCGCCGGAGGCGCAACGCGCGCGAGTGCCTTTGCGAGATCGCCGACTCTGCGAGAGCGCGTTGCCATGCGCTCACGCTACGAGCAAATCTGCGAAATGTCTCGCCGGGAACGAGAACAATTCGTAGACTTCACACAACAATGATGAGCCGCCCACCTTCGGGATCGGGCTCCCACCCCGCGCAGGCGAACGCGCCCGCGACGACAAGTGCGGAGCAAGTCAGAAAGCACTTTGTTCTCGATACAAATGTGCTCCTCCACAACCCGCAGTCGATCTTCAAGTTTGAAGAGCATGAGGTTGTGATTCCGCTGGCGGTGCTTGAGGAGCTCGACACCTTCAAGAAGAACAACGACGAAAAGGGACGCAACGCTCGCCAGGTCATTCGGGCGCTCGATCGGTTGCGCGCCAATGGGCATCTCTTTGAGGGGGTGGTTTGGAACGAGCAAGGGGGATCG
>SXUI01000057.1 GCA_005790605.1 Planctomycetia bacterium
AGCGTAGATCAGCGCGTTGGGCGGCGTTCCAACCGGAAGCGCGAAGGCCCAGCTTGCCGCGAACGCTGCTGGAATCACCAGAGTCTCCGGCGCGACGCCGAGCCCAGGCGCGAGCGCGCCGACGATTGGCACCGCCATCGCCGTGAGCGTTGTATTCGATGCGACCTCACTCGCAAGCACGAGTGACATGACGAGAATGATGAGCACTCCAATCTGTGGAAGTGTTCCTGCCTGAGCGATGATCGCGCCAAGCGCCGTCGAGAGCCCCGTCCGTTGCATCGCCGCAGCGAGGCAGAGCCCGCCTCCGAACAACATCAACACGCGCCAGGGCACTTTGCTCACCGCGCTCGGCTCGAGAATCTGTTGACCGCGACGCGCCGCGCTTGGCAAGAAAAACAACATCGCAGCCGCCGCAACCGCGATGGTCTCCTCTGTGACACCTGGGACAACCTTCCCATAGATCGGCTGCGTGACCCACGCGAGAACCGCAAATCCAAACACCGCGAGCGCGCAATATCCATCGCGTCCGACCGCCGTCTGCTCAATGGTCAAACGCACGCCCTTCAGTGCTCGGGTTGGAAACAGCCACAACCCGAGTATCACGATGGCAAGGGGAAGAAACACGAGCGTGGTCGGCACGCTGAAGTAGAGCCAATCGTTGAAGGTGAAGGAAACCCCATTCTCTCGAAGCCAATTCACCGCGATGGGATTGGGCGGGCTTCCAAGAATGGTGAGAGCGCCGCCGATACTCGCTGCGAATGCGACACCGAGCAGCAGCGATGTGAGAAACCGCCCCGCCGCTGCGCGTTGCTCTTCGCTCTTCGCGGCATGTTTCGCTTGGCGGCCGAGTGCAAGCGCGAGCGGCATCATTGTGGCTGCGGTTGCGAGGTTGGAGACAAACGCGCTGAGCATTGCCGTTCCGACCATGAGCGCCGCGAGCACTCGAAACGGAGAGTTCCCTGCGATGTCGATCAGGATCGCGGCAAATCTTCGCGACACCTCAGTTCGCTCAAGTGCAAATGCCATCAGCGCGCCACCGCCGAAGAGGAACATCACATCGTTGGCGTACGGCGCGGCAATCTCCGCAGGCGTCCCAATGCCGAGCACCGCAAGCAGTACGAACGGAAGCAGCCCCGTGATCGCTGGATCAATCGCAAGCGTAATCCACCATGTTGCCATGAGCGCGAGGAGACCGAGGACGCAAGATGCTTGCGAGGAAAGTCCGCCTACGCCGCCGAGGTCGGGGTGCGTGACTCCCACCGCAACAAGCGCAAGAATCGGACCAACCACGAGCCCAATCCGCCGAGCGCGCAAGGAACCATCTTCGATCTCTTCGTCGAGTTCTTGCTCTACAACCAACTCCACACCGCTCGGCGACTGATCACCCGTGCTGCTCGGTGTTGAAGGGCGCGATGGGTGCGTCATGCGTTGAAGAATACCGAATGCGCTGCGCGGTCTCACTTCAGCAATCGCGCAGCCCGAAGAAACGCCGAGCGTGACGAAACGAAACCGTTGCGCGAGCAAACGCCCGCGCAACGGTTTCGATGCAGTTCGGAGCACGCTCTCGGAGCTAGAGCACGAAAGAAACTGTCCAACTACTCAATGTGGATCACGGAGTGCACGCGCCCCATTCGGAGAGCATGATCGTGAGGTCCGCGGCATCCACGACGCCGTTGTGGTCAACATCACCAGCGCCGCTCGGAAGCGTCAGGCCCCAACTGTTGAGGAGAATGCCCAAGTCGGCGCCGTTCACTGTGCCATCGCGAGTGAGATCAGCGAGACAATCGCACACTTGCGCCTTGCCTTCGAGGGAAAATGGTCCCTCAATGTTGTACTGCGTGTTTGAGCACACGCTCGTGCTACCGCTCAGGATGCACGCTTGCATGCCGCCGATGTTTCGGATGCCGCCTGCGAAGGAGCCCGAGTGGTTGTTGATGATGCTGCTGTCGTTGACGCGCAACACACCGGCAACTCCCTCGACATCTTCATAGTGCTCAATTGCTGCGCCACCGACCACGCTCAGACCATTCTGCATCGTGCAAGAATCAATTGCGATGACGCCATTGACCGTCAAGGCTCCCACTGACTTGAATGCGTTTCCGCCCGCTTCGGATTTCGTGCCGCTGCTGTTGCCGTCAAAGAGCGTGCCAGTGATGGAGCCCGCGCATCGGAACGCCATGATGCCACCCGCGTCAATCTGGCTTGTGTTCGAAATGAAATCGCAGTTCGCAATGTCAAGCGCGCAACCGAAGCAATACACCGCGCCGCCGACGCGAGCACGGTTTGACCCGAAGCGACAGTTGTGCAAGAACGCGCTTGAGTTCATGGCTAGCAGCGCGCCGCCGGCAGGAAAGGGCGAGTTCGGATTGATGATCGTTCCCGCGATGCCGTTCCTGAGCACGAGGTTTTCGAGTCCCGCCGTCGCAGGTTCGCCGCCAGTGAAACGCGCGATGGAAGTCGTGAGGTCAGTGCCGTCGATGATCGTCGCGAGTTTGCCACTTCCGCGCACGACTACATTCTTTCCGTTCAGCATGAACGCTTCATTGAAGGTGCCAGCGGCGACTTGGACGATGCCGAACGCCGCAGCGGGAACAGCGTCGATTGCGGCTTGAATTGTCGGGTACTCGGATGGGACGGAGTAACTGCCTTCACAAGCGTCTGGTTCTCCATCGCTGTCGCTGTCAACGAGCGAGCCATCGAGTAACTGGCCGTAATCAACGATACCGTCGTTGTTGCAATCAGAGGACCATTCGATCAGACTCGTTTGTACCCACGAAACCGGCACATCGTTCCAGAGGTTTGTCTGCACAGGGTCGACCGCAAACTGCACAGCGCAGTCGATTGATTGAAAACCCCCACTTGGCTCACCAGGCGCCCAGTTCGTGTAACCACTCTGCTCTCCCGTCACCCAGTGGTATCCGTTGGGATCCATGCAGTTTCCCGGCGCCGCGCGTGCTCCAAGCCATGCCGTTCCCGTTGGAGAGCGTGGGTGCATAAAAGACCAGAGGAACGCACTCGTCGTGGCGGAGGTCGCGGTCGCAAGATCACCACCCTCAGCTATCGCGCTCTCGCGCGCCGCATCCCATGTGAGCAGTGAGGTGTTCCATCGATACCAATGTCCATTTCCGCCGTCTTCCACCCGCCAATGAGTCGCACCGGGTACTAAAGTCGGACTGGTTCCGCTTGTTCCGAGATTGCAGACCCAATGGTTCGCCGACTCGTCATACACGGTCGTGGCGTTCTCGGCGTCATGAAACTTCAGCAGCAATTGAGTAGAGGCGTCTGCGTGCACGGCACTTTCGAGGGGCGGGACAAAATTGTCCGTGTAAACGGCTCCGGAACTCACGCGGATCCAGTCCATGTCCCCAATGAACGAGTCCTCTGTAGGACCAAACGCGTAGAACATCTTACCGATGCACCAGACAGACCCAGTCGAGTCCGTCGTGCAGTGCATCTGTGAATTCCATGACTGGGCAAGCGTCCCATCGATGTACAACTTCGATGTTCCGGCAGCGCGAACCCACGCGATGTGATGCCACTGTCCCGAGATTGGTGTTGCGAGTGCGGAGTGATTCACATCTCCGCACATGTGTCCACGCACTATGTCTCCGTAGAAGAAGGAGGGCGCAAGACGGATGCCCTTGTGTTCAACTGAGTCCCTCTGCTCCGTAATCACAGCGCCGCCTGGCGGCGAACTAGGCGACAACCGAATGCGCACCTCGTACGAAAAATCGTCCCCCGAGAAGACGGTATTCCCAAGAACGCGAATTGTGTCCGTCGCGACCGAAAACTGAGCGTAACCATTCGGTGTCTCGTCCGCGTGCGCGAGTCCGCCCGCGAGCACGACGCTGCACATGGCCAACCACGCAGTCATTCCTCTGGACACTCTCATCACCAACCACCTTTCTCTATAACTGTTCATCCACGACCACGAACCCGCACGAGACAACCCCGAGTGGCTTCCTGTGTATGCGCGAGGGATCTCCAACCACCTGCCACAAGATCTTCCAACTCCCTAGAAACTCGGCGATTATTGGTATCCTTCGGACTCCTCGACATCGAAAGGATTCACCTGCTTAGATCGCAATCGCGACTTGACCCGCCAACCCGCCCGCAGCGATGCGGATTGCTGCAGTTCACGAGGGTGCTTAGCGCGTCGTGTGCACTCTTTGTTCTTTCAGCCTGCGCAACTTCCTGGCGAGCGAACGGATTCCCCCTTCGGATCGCGCCGGTCGCCCCCGCAGACGCGGCCACTCGCCCCTCAGAGAAGGCAACCTTCGAAGCGCTCTACTGGGCGGAGCGCGTTCGCGGCGAGAGTGGCGCGATGGAGTTTCGAATCGTCGCGGCGGAAGATTCCCCTGCAACCGCGCACGCCTGCGCTGCACGATTGACGGCGAGCATCCCTCCTTGCGTGCAACACATCGACATCGCCGCAGACAAGGATTGCTACGACCTCCGCGCGAATCCGAGCGGAACTGGCGCGTCGCTTTGTGTCAGCGAGTGGTATGTAAAGAATGAATTGGATTGCCTTGTGGTTTGGCCTGTGCTCGATGGGAATTCGACACCGCTCTACTTTGACACGCCCGGCCGCTGGCTCAGCGATCACCATGTTGTGCTCACTGGAGAGCAGCCAACAGTCATCGATGTGCGCGAACCTGAGCGGAGGTTTGCATTTCCTGGAGCAATGGCGCGCGATCTTCGCGTCTCTCGCGATGGCATGTGGCTGGTGATCGGCGTGAGTGGCGATGTGGAATACGGGCAGCTCGATGCCGCAAATCCGGATTGGCGCAAACCGTGTGGGTTCGTTCCGATCGCTGCGGGGTCGAAGGTTTGCGATGGAGTGCTCTTCGGCGACGGGAAAGTGTTCGTCACGCAGGAAATCTCAAATGCAGAAGTATTCGACGATGCGCCTGCCTACATTCGTGCGTATCGATTCGAAAACGGCGCTTGGACGAAGACATCAGAAGTCAAGGCATGGTGGCTGCTTCCGCACATGGTGAAGGAAGTTCGATTGCAAACGGGCAATCAATTCATGGAAGGTGCCGCGAGCATCGGCATCGGAGATTGGCGTTTGCGCACAGCGTTTGCGCCCAATCCGTACCAAAGACTTCGCGTGAACGACGCAGGAATTCTCGAAACAACACCGTGGGAAGCGCTCGGGCTGCGAGGGTGGGAGAAGCCGTACAGCATCTCTCCCTCGGGTCGCTTCGCAAAGGCCAAGTCATTTATCGGCTACATCGTTCCTTACGATCGGCAGCGTTGTGTGCGCATCGGTCCACTTGCGAAGGGTGAGTCGCGTGAGCTTCCCAATCCGCACACACCCGAGATCGAAGCATGGCTCTGCGTGAAGTCTGCTCCCGCGTTGCGCGAGCAGACTTCACTGCGATAGTTTGAGCGCTCGTGCAAGATTCTCACCCGCGACGAACGAAATCGATGCACTCGCTTTGGAATGCGCTGGGGCGAGTGAATCGCCTCCATCGCATGGCGAACTCAGTGCGGCGGATGGCGTCCTTTTAGCGCGCGCGCTCGCGGATACGATCCGGATCCCATGAACACGATTGAGTTCACCTTGAAACAAGAGCACATCGCGCTCTGCGATCTACTGAAAGCGACAGGCCTCGCGGAGTCCGGTGGGCAAGCAAAGGAACTCGTCGCGAGCGGAAGCGTGCTCGTCGACGGACAGGTTGAATCTCGAAAGGCCGCCAAGATCCGCGCCGGTCAGGTCGTGCACTTCGAAGACAGCGTCGTGCGGGTGCGTGCTGCAGCCCAGTCCTAAGCACCCTTTCCTACTCGCAATCGTGCCCCCGCGCCTCCAAGACGGTTCCTGCTATACCTCCCGATCCTATGGCCGCCCCATCGCTACCGATCCTCGAGTTCGTCGCCCGCAACTACAAGAACTTCAACGCTCGCGCGACACGCGATGCGCTGTTCGCGTACTGGGATCACATCCACGGTGGCGGCAAGATGTACTGGGCCGTGGCCGGTGCGATGAGTTCCGCGCAACTCGGCATCACGCTCGCTCCAGCGATTCGTGCCGGCCTTGTGCATGGTCTCTCGGTGACTGGTGCCAACCTCGAAGAGTCGCTGTTCCGCCTCGTCGCGCATCACAGTTACAAAGACTTCCCCGACTACCGCTACTTCACCAAAGAGGACGACACCAAAATCCTCAAGCAGCGCATGCGTCGCGTGACCGACACGAGCATCCCTGAGGACGAAGCGTTTCGCGCGGTGGAAAAGATCCTCGTACCGATGTGGAAGAAGGCCACCGCCAACGGCGATCGTCGATTCTGGCATGAGTACTTCTACGAGTTGATCCTCTCGATTCCAAAGAAGCACTACGAGGGAAACCCCGATGAGTGCTGGCTCCTCGCGGCTGCGAAAGCGAAGGTGCCGATGGTGGTGCCGGGACACGAGGACTCAACATTCGGCAACATTTTCGCGTCGCATGTGAAGTTCAACGAATGCAGCGCGAGCATCGTGAAGAGCGGCATTGAGTACATGGCCAATCTCTACGACGACTACAAGGTCCTCTCGAAGGGCAAGGGCGTTGGTTTCTTCCAGATTGGCGGCGGCATCTCCGGAGACTTCCCGATCTGCGTGGTGCCGAGCATCAAGTATGACTTGCAACAGTCAGTGAAGCCCTGGGCGTACTTTTGCCAGATCTCCGACTCCACAACTTCGTATGGTTCCTACTCCGGTGCGACGCCGAATGAGAAAATCACTTGGGACAAGCTCACCGAAGACACCCCGATGTTTGTGATTGAGTCGGACGCGACCGTCATCGCCCCGCTCATGCTTTCGGCGTTACTCGAGTGTGCCGAACAACCCAAGAAGGCGGACGCGCTCATCAAGGCGAGTCGCGCGAAGCTTGAGCGCTCGCGACTTGCGATGCGTTGAGACCCATCCGCGGTCGCTGCGATAGGCGCATCGCCTCGCTCGCTTTCGACTGCGCGGGGGCGAGTGAATGACGAGGAAATCTCGAGCCTAACGAATCTTGATCGATGGTCCGGCGTCCATTCGGGTACTGACGGACTGAGCCCGATCTCCGACCGTCGCGATTCATTCGCGCGGTCGGAGTCCAAAGCGAGTGCAGCGTTTTTGCGGCGCTGCGCCGCAAGAAACCTGACACGAGCGCTCAAGGGATGCGCCGGGGCGAGTGAATCGCCCTCGGCGCAATTCAAGCGCCCATGGCTTGAGCGCTCAAGGCAGGCGCCTCGCGCGAAGCCAGAGTTCGAGGATCAGCATCGGCCAGAGTCGATAAATCGAGAAGTGATTCGGGTCGCGTTGCTCAAGGACAAATCGACTGAGGGCATCGCCGTCGAGATGGTTGCGCAGCGCCGCATCGCGGCCAAGTGAATCCTCGGCGAGTTTCAATAGCTCAGACTGCGACCAGCAGTCTGACGGAAGTCCAAACCCCATCTTGCGCCGCTCCATCCACTCGCGTGGGAGATACTCTGCCGCGAGTTCTTTCAAAATGCGCTTTGTTCCAGTTGGCGGCTCCCAGAGCAATGCGTCGGGAAGAGTCGCCGCGAAAGATCCAAGCTCATGATCCAACAGTGGGCATCGCACCTCAAGCGAGCACTGCATGCTCATGCGATCAACCTTTGGCAACACGGCGCCGGGCATATAGGTGTAGGCATCGAGTGCGCGCATTCGCTGCATCGGCGTGCGTGATTCATCACTCAAGAGTTCGCGCCAATCCTGAAGGTGTCGCGCGGCCGTTGCAGGGAGAGGCGTGCCGAGCAACTCTTCGACGCGTTCAGGCTGGAACATCAGCCAGCGCGGCCCGAGGTAACGATCCGCGACCGTTGTCACGCGATCTCCCTTGGCGAGCAGCTTCAGTCGAGTGAGATACCCAACCCCATCAGCCGCAGTCTCATTGAGTGTGTCTTTGTAGCGGCCGTAGCCGCCGAACAGTTCATCGCCCCCATCGCCACTCAGCGCAACCGTGACGAACTGCCGCGTAAACCGCGACAACAGGAGCGTGGGCAGGCATGATGAGTCGCCATTTGGCTCATCGAGCCTCGCGGCGATGTCAGGCAACATCCGCATCGCGTCAGGCGTCAACACATCATCGCGGTGGTTCGTTCCGAGCATGCGCGCCGTATCGCGAGCAAACAAGTGCTCGGTCGCATTCGGATCGTCAAAGCCCATGGAAAAGGTGTCAACTTTTTTCCCGAAGTCCTTCGCCATGATGGCAACCACGAGTGAACTGTCGACACCGCCCGACAGAAACGCGCCGAGCGGAACATCACTTTCAAGCCGCTTCTCAACCGCGCGACGAACCAATCGACGAAGTTCATCCTTTACCTCCGTTGGCGTGCGCTTCGTTTCCCCACTGCGCTTGGGGGAGAAAGAGTAGAAGCGCTCAGTCTTGCGCTGCCCTGATGCAAGATTGATCGACATCGCGTGGCCAGGCGGAAGTTTGCTGAGACCTTCGTAGATACCGAGTTCAACCGGCATGTACTGGACCAAGAGATACGCCGCGATTGCGTCGCGCGAGACTTTCCGATTGAGAAACGGCAGCTGTTCGAGTGCGCGAAGTTCACTCGCGAAAGCCACGAATCCTCCGCCCTCGGCGATGAACAGCGGCTTCTTTCCGAAGGGATCGCGTGCGAGCACAAGGGTTCGGGCGCGCTCGTTCCATGCGGCAAAGGAGAACATCCCGTCAAGGTCCTTGCACTGCACAAGCTTGGGATCTTCAAACATGTGCACGAGCACTTCGGTGTCGCTGTTGGAACGAAACGCGTGCCCCTTCGCTTCTAACTTCGCTCTCAGATCATGGTGGTTGTAGATCTCGCCATTGAACACAACCTGCACAGAGCCGTCTTCGTTCGCCATCGGTTGTCGACCATGCGCGCGGAGATCGATGATCGAGAGCCGCCGATGCGCAAGCGCGACGCGTCCATCTTCCGACACCCAAGTCGCGCCGTCATCCGGACCTCGATGCGTCATGCTGTCACGCATCCGAGTGGCGAGCCGCGAGATCTCTTCTCGGCCGAGGCCAAGACCGATGTCAAGAAGTCCAGCGATGCCACACATGCGTGTGGCAGAGTACGAAATCCTGCGGCTTACGCACTGCTCACGCCTTCGGTCGCCGCGCCCAAATCGCGGCTACCGCGAGTACCCAACTTGGGAACATCCCAACCATTGGGATGGCCTCAAGCACCGTTGCGAACAAGAGCTCGACGCGAAACCCAAGAATTGCGAAAAGCACGAGTCCGACGCAGACATCAAAGACGACGACACCAATCTCGCCGAATGGGATTCCAATGGTGTCCGCAATTGCCGCAACTCCGAGTGCGAGGGAGAGGCGCACCATCGAGAGGCCGACGATCTTCGCGACGGGCGGCGGAGGTGAAGGGACTGCGCCGGAAGGGCGTAGCGCTGGCGCAGCGCGTTCGAGCGACTTGTCTTGGTCACGATTCAATTCTGACATCTTGCCTCCAAGAGATCGTCCGATGGACCAAGGTCGCGCGAACTCAACCCGATCGCATGACCCGAACCTCCGCAGCATATCGTGCGCTGGGTTGTGGCGCGCAACACAGCAGACCGTTACCCTGCTCCAGATGTCGAGTCCATCAAGTTTGCAAGATCCATCGGAAAGCAAAGGGCTTGATGAGTCGCTCCGATTTGGCTTCGGCCGAAACTGGTCAGACTTCATCGAACAGCACTTTTCCGAGGCGCGCGTCGAATCGAGTCGCGAGCATCTCCTCAAGGCACTCCGGCGCAAATCACTCGACGGGCTGTCGTTTCTCGACATCGGGTGTGGCAGCGGATTGCATTCGCTCGCAGCGTTGCGCTCTGGCGCAACGAGCGTGATGAGTTTCGACTACGACGAAAATGCCGTCGAGACGACCAAAAAGGTCAAGGAAATGGCCAGCGGAAACGATGCGCGATGGACCGTCGAGCAAGGATCGGTGCTCGATGCTTCGCGCATGCAGCACTTACCGAAGTTCGACATCGTCTATTCCTGGGGCGTGCTTCATCACACCGGTGAACTCTGGACCGCGATGGATAACGCCATCATCCCGCGCAAGCCCGACAGCGTTGTCTACTTGGCGCTCTACTCGAGCGATCAGTATGTCGAGCCCCCAACCGGTGAATGGGTCAAGATCAAGCGCGCGTACAACGAGCGTGGATACTTCGGCAAACGCATGATGGAATGGAGACATGCCTATGGCCTCTTTCGCAGCGGGTTGCGCTGCAAAGAATGGCCGTGGGAGGTCATACGAAAGTACAACACACGCGGGATGGACTTTTGGACAGACATCAAGGATTGGCTCGGAGGCTGGCCGATTGAGTTCGCGTCCTATGCAGAGGTTGAAGCGTGGGGTAAGCGCCATGGTCTCACGATCGTGAACGCGATCGTCGGCGAGGGCTGCACCGAGTACATGCTCGCCGACCCAAAGCACAACACACAATGGGCCGACGAAGAGACGCGACGACTCGCCTCACGCAAGCCGCTGCCAACACCTTTCATCAAGCGCGATGGACTCTCTTGGACCGCGCAACTACCTGATCTCGTCGGGCAATGCGATCAATGTCTTGCGCCGCGAGGTTCTCGCATGATGCTCTACGACGGCGACCGCCCGATTGGTCTCACCCACTTCATGCATGCACACATCGTGCAGTACGGAAATGGTCGGTTCGCGCATTGGCAGGACTATGTGCTGTTTTCCACCACAGACGGCAGCGATCCAAACACCGATGCCTCGCGTTACTCGTACATCGCCGAGTACTAGCACCGCAACAAGCCATGCAAGACGAGCGACCAGCCCTAAAGATCACTGAAGTCTCGAAGCAGTTCGAGATCTATGCCTCGCCTGCGCAGATGCTGCTTGAACTCGTTGGATTCGGGACGCGGCATGAGAAGTTTGCGGCGCTCACGGACATCAGCCTCGACATAGGGCGAGGCGAAGTGGTTGGCGTCATCGGTCGAAACGGCGCCGGCAAGTCCACGCTGTTGAAAGTCATTGCGGGCACGCTTGCCGCCGACAAAGGGCGCGTGGAAGTCGACGGCCGCATCTCTGCGATCCTTGAACTTGGTACCGGATTTCATCCGGATTACACCGGTCGAGAAAACATCATCATGGGGGGGCTCTGCTTAGGAATGTCCCGCGAGGAGATCCTCGCGAAACAAGAAGAGGTTGTCGCGTTCAGCGAACTTGGCGAGTTTATCGATCGACCGTTTCGCACTTACTCGAGCGGCATGCAGGCGCGTCTCTGCTTTTCCACCGCACTCGCGTGCGAGCCAACGATCCTGATCATCGACGAGGCGCTCGCGGTTGGCGATGTGCGGTTCCAACGCAAGTGCTTCGCGCACTTCGAAGCACTGCGCGCACGCGGCACCACCATTCTCCTTGTCTCCCACGAGATGAACGCGGTTGCGCAGTTCTGTGACCGCGCGGTCTGGCTTGAGCGCGGGCGAATAGTTGCGATGGGCAGCGCGAAGGAAGTCTCCGAAAGCTACCTCCGCGCGATGCTCACTGATACAGCCGCTGCAGCAGCGCAAGCCCCAAACGCGCCTACCGCATCGGCGACTCTTGGCGGCGACATTGCTCCAGAGATGCGATATGGCTCCGGTGCGGCATGCATCGAGCATGTCGAGGTTGTCGATGGCGCAGGTCATGCCGCGCAAGTTCTCCAGCCTCGTTGTAGTTACGCGATTCGCGCACGCATTCGCGCGGTGCAACCGCTTGAAGACTTGCATGCTGGGTTCTCCATTCGAACCGTCCGCGGAGTCGAAGTGTTCTCCATCAACCCTCGCCCGCAACAGGTCGCGCCTGTCCCACTCGCGCCAGGGGAATCGGTCGTTGCTGAAGTTGCGCTCACGAACCACCTCGCACCCGGCGACTATTTCCTCACCGTTGGCGCATGGGGACTCCACGCCGATGCGCACCATGATCGCCGAGTGGATGTCCTGCAGATTCGCGTGACGGGTGACATCGGTGCATTGCCGCAGTCGCTCGTGGATCTCGACGCGAAGTACAGCTTTCATGCAATCGAACGAGATGCGTAACGTACCCTCTCGGCCTAGGGCGCTCGATAGAGAGCATCCGTCTCCACGACCATCCGTTGCAGATCGAAGCGCTGCCTCGCGAATGCGCGTGCCGCGGCAGAGAAGCTTTGGCGCAATGCGCTATCAAGAAAAAGTCGCGCGAGACTTGAGGCCATTCCATCTACATCCTCGCCGTCATGGAGAAAACCCGTCTCTCGATCAAGGAATGTCTCGCGTGCCCCACCCGCGTCGCTCGAAACAACTGGGCAACCGAGGTACTGCGCTTCGATAAGCACATTGGGAAATCCCTCAACCCTCGAACAAAGGAGTGTCGCGTCTGCTGCGGCGTAGATCGTTGAGACATCGCTTCTTCGGCCGAGCAGTGTGAATGACTCGCGGATGTCCTGCGTGGCTTCTTCCATGACTTCACGCATCGGTCCATCCCCAGTGATGACGATTCGCGCGTTAGGAACCCTGTCAAGCAGACGCCGAGCGATCTCGATGAAATGCAACGGGCGCTTTTCTTCAGCGAGCCGAAACGCACCCACGAGGAGTGGACGGCCAACCGCGTTGAGTTCCGCGCGTAGGTTTGCAACGCACTCAGCGTCCGTGTCTGTGAACTGCGCTGGATCAATGCCATTGTTTACCACCTTGATGCGCGATGCATCCATGCCAATCCAACGGGCATAGTCTCGCGCGCCATTGTGGGAGTTCGCGACGAAACGCACGCGAGGACTCCCAGCGAGTGCCTGATACCACGAATGCATCCACGGTCCGTACCACGCCGGAAAGTTGGGAGGCGAAACAGAACGGAGCGAGAACACAACGCGTTCAACCCCGAGCGCGAGCGCCGCGACGCCAGCAAGAATATTGCTGTGGTCAAGCCAGGTGTGAACGACATCCGCTCGCGCGGAGAGGATCGCGCTGACAAATGCGATTGGTTCTGGTCCGAGTTCAGGCGGAATCGAACACATGCGCGCGCGTAACGCGCGATCCGTTCGAAGCCTTTCGACCGCGTTGGCTGATGCAGGGTCGGCGAGCGCGCGGACATCCACACCTGCTGCTTGCAGTAATGGACAGAAAAAAGCGCCAGACCCAACGGCCGGGTGGAAGGTCACGATCGTGTGCCTTGCGAGCCCGCGGGCGTGGGATGCGGCGGCATATGTCGAGAGCTGTCGCTCGGCTCCTCCTGGAGTCAAGCAACCGATGACATGCACAACTCGGGGCACAGAGGACACGGCGCAGCGGGCAGGAGGATCCCGCGATTCAATGCAATCGAGCGCTTCCATCGCAGGTCGGACGATCCGCAAGAGATTGCTCGCATGACTCGCTCTCGAGTAACACGAGAGCGACCGAAGCACCATCGTCTCAAGCGCGAAGTTGCGAGCGACAAATTTCTGGGCTCGCGCAGAGAGACAATCGCGTAGAGCACGATCACGAAGGAGCTGCACGGTGCGCCTCGCTAGACCCTCCGCGTCTCCGATGGGAAGCAGGTATCCCGTCACCTCATGCAGCACCGCGTCGACTGTCCCACCTCCCATCGTCGCCACCACAGGACATCCCAACGCTTGCGCCTCAAGTAATGCGTTCGGCGTTCCCTCTTTCCGTGAAGTGTGCATCACAACATCTGCAAGTGTCATCAGCGCCGCGACATCCTCGCGTCGTCCGAGCAAACGAAATCGAGTCGCGTCGAGATCGCGCGAATGGCGCTCGACCTCCTCTCGCATCGGACCATCTCCCGCGAGCAACACACACGCCTGCGGCTCCTTCTCAAGGACAAGCCTTGCGGCCTTGACGAAGTCCAGTGGCTCTTTTTCTTCCGAAAGCCGAAAGACTCCCAACACGACCTGCTTCCCGACAAGCTGTAGCGAACGACGAAGCTGCTCCAACTCTTCTGGGCTCGTCACTTCCATCACATTTCGGTCTATTCCATTCGGAATGACAGCGAAACGCGATGGCGCAATCCCAATCCATCTTGCGTAATCCTCCGCGCCGATGCGCGAGTTCGCGATGAATTGCACTCGCGTTGTTCGCGCAAGCCTCTGGTACCACGCGAGGAGGTATGGCGAATAGATGTTCGGAAAATTCGTTGGATTGACATTGCGAATCGAGAGCACCAAGCTTGGTACCCCTGCGATCAATGCTGCGATGCCGCTCCAAATGTTGGCGTGATCAAGCCATGCATGCACAACATCGGGCTGCAGCCGTCGGAACTCGCAAGCAAGTTCCGTGACATATGCGCGATAGGACGGATCGACTGCGGCAAGCCGCCGCTGGAAGTCAGCGTCATTCCGAACGCCTTCGCGTGTTTGTTCGTCACAGGTCTCACCCGCGACCTCGACGGTCACACCTCCGGATTGCGCGAGCGGGAGATAATGCGCCGCATTCCCCGTGAGCGGATTCGTGAGCAACACGCGCGCGTCGATTCCGCCCAGACGCAGCGACTCGCGCGCGAGGTACACCAGCTGGCGCTCCGCGCCTCCGGGGCCAAGACTCCCGATGACATGCACAACCCTCGGCCTGGCGCGAACAGGTGTCGCGAGAGGTTGAATCGCCAGCAGCTCTTCTGCGAAAACTTCTTCGCCATGCCGCGCGTCATTTCGTACCGATGCAATCTCCACCCGCGGCGTAAACTTCACGGTTCCGCGGAGGAAGCGCAGTCGGTCGAGTTCGCTTGTGTAACAACCCATAGCAAGCAGAGTGGAGGCATGCTCAGCCAAACGAGTCGGACGCGCAGGCATCCTAATCGACGAACGCATGCAATCGAACACGAAGGTTCGCTCTGTGCGGTCAAGATGTCGAAGCAGCGTCGGCGACAACTCGCGCGATGACCCGCTGGAGTTCTGACGGATCAACAGGCTTTGTAAGATGCGCGACAAAGCCCACTTGCATACTTCGAGCGCGAGAAGGTTCATCAGCGAGTGCGCTCAGTGCAACCATTGGGCCTCGGTATCCGCACTTTCGCAATGCCTCAGCGGTCTGATGCCCGCTCATGCCAGGCATCTGCAGGTCAAGAAGGACGCAATCGACCTGAAGACCGCAGTGCACGGCGTCAAGGAGGTCGCTCCCAGAGATGAACGCCGACACTGTGGCGCCTGTGCCGCGTAACAGATGACCCGTGATCTCGCGAGCCTCGGCATAGTCGTCCGCGAACGCAATTCGGAGCCCCGCGAGAGGAGTTGCAGAGAGATCAGTCCCACCTCGTCTCTCCGTTACTGCTTCAACTTCCTGTACCGGAGCAGACTGATCGGTTTCAACCCAAGGCGGCGCGGGAATTCGAACTGAAAAGACAGATCCCTTCCCGAGCTCACTCGTCAATTGAATTGTTCCGCCAAGTGCCTCCACAATTGTCTTCACGACCGTGAGTCCGAACCCAGTACCGGAACGAGGCGCGCCTTCTGATCGTTTCTCCCGATAGAATGGCGCGAACACTTTCGCTCGGCCCTCAGGTGAAATCCCGATTTCTGTGTCCGACGCCGAGATTTCAATCTCTCGCGCGGACGAAGAAGCGTCACCGGACAATGCAGAAAACGACGCACGAGGCCGTAGACAACGAGGGCGTTAAAAAGGTCAGCAAGGCCAAGCGACCCAGAGACAAGCAGCGACCGCGCGTCAAGCGTTTCCAGCGGAACTCCATCCTGCAACAGGATCAGCGCATCTGCGATACCTGCCCCAATGAGGAGTCCGGGCCACGCTGCGATGCCTCGAGCGAGAAACCAGCCGATCCCGATTCCTGCGAGCGGATGAAAGATGTTCGATCCACCTTCGGGACCGAGCACTGTCATTCCGACGAACTGCACGGTCACAATGAGCGCGGCGAGGAGTGCGCACTCCATGGCTGACTGTCGCAATGTGGCCGGAGGCTCGTGCACACTCACGTGCCTCAGTCTACATCACGCTTCATGAGAACGCGATTCTTTCCTCGCTCCAAAGTACTTTTCGCTTCGGTATCGCAGCCAGATTCGCAGTGCTTGTGGAACCTGCTCTCGCTGTATCGGGGTAAGTGTCTCGTAAAGTTCCATCGCCTTCATGCGCTCTCCTCGACAGGCCGCGTTGTTGTGCGCGTCCCATAGAACCCGAGCGGCTCGAATTCGGCGGCACACTTCTTTGACGAGCAGCGCTCCAGTCAAGGACTCCGTCGATTTCGTGTTCAACTTCTTCTTCGCGGGCACGCGCTGCATTAGACTCGCTCTCGCGACGACTATGGAACACAATCCGCGCGACCCACTTCACGGGCTTACGCTCGAAGCCATCCTCACGACGCTCGTCGAGCGACATGGATGGGAGGCACTTGGCGCTCGCATCAACATTCGATGCTTCACATCGAATCCGAGCATCAAGTCAAGCCTCACATTTCTCCGCAAGACCCCTTGGGCGCGTCAAAAAGTCGAAGCGTGGTATCTCTACGATCGGCGAAACAACCGCCGCTCGCCCGAGGGGGACTAGTCTGGGATTCCTGTGGTCTGCGTTCCTTTCGGCTTTGAAACGATCAGTTTCCATGCAATCGACTTCTTCGCTGGCACGCCAGCTGTCGTGACTGCAGGAACCTCCACCATCCACTTCAAGAGGCCTTGGGGTTTCTCATCCGCGACGTACCGGGCATCTGTCGCGAGCGCTGCGCCACCCTGCGCAGCATCACACATGAAGTCGACTTTGATCTGCTCATTCTGAGAAACCGGCACTCGATCGAACACCTCAACGAGCACAGGTTTGGTTTCGGTGGACTCAAGGTCGATGCGATAGTCCCACTCCGTCACATCCGACTTCCCAAACATCCCCTTCTCGCTCGAGTCTTTCTTCACAAGCACGCGCTTCGCTTGCATACGCCGATCGGTCCCGAGCCAGAAGGTCATCTCTGCGCCGGGCGCAAGATCGCCGATGGAAGTCGACCCGACTGAATCCGCACCCAAAAACACGGTCGCCGGTCCTGCAAGGAATTGGTAACTCGACGCGTTCGCGGCAACCGCCTTGAGGTAAACCGCGCTCTCGACGAGGGGACGCGCAACATGGACGAAGATCGGCTTCGTCTCAATCGTCGCGATCCGCAGCTTTCGAGTTCTCGCCGCGTCGCTCGCGATCGTTGTCGCGCGAGGAATTGGGAAGGTCACAACCGTACCGGTCCGCGCAGCGATTGAATCATCGTAGAGCATCTTCAGGCCGAGGTTTTCGATCACCGGTTCGTCTGCCTGATCCGCTTCCATACCGCTCGGTTTGCGATACAGCATGTCTCCCCGCGGGCGACCGGGCATTTTCTTATCACGCAGATCCGCATCCCCTAACTCACCGAGCGTCGAAGCCGGCGATGCTGGAGCCATCACTGGTGGTGGAACATAGAGGTCTACGAAAAGAGGCGAGACATCCGCGGGCGTTGCACGCTGCGTCGGCTGCGCCGTTGAAAGGGTGAGAGGTACGGCGTTCCAGTCCTCTCCGGAGGCCTGCCGAATCTCTGCGTCGTACTCAATCGTGAGTGCATGCGATTCAAGATCCGCGCGAATCGCGTATCGAGGAGTCCAGCCGGCATCACGCACGAGGTATCGCAGCGTGACCTGTGCCTCAGTCGCGCTTGACTTGCCGATCGTCACGACCGCGGCGCGCTCCGTCTTAGTCGCGCCACCGAGCGATTGCACCTTCGCTTGCAACGCGTGGACACTCGCGGTGTTGTCCCGCACTGATGCGTCCAACTTCACGCGATCATCCATCCACCGACTCTGCTCACCGTCCATAAACGCGATCTGCTTCGCGAGCGCTTCCGGAACGAGATCCTTCGTGCCTAGTTCCTTCGCTGATTCAGTCGCAGTCTTCTGCCGAATCGCCGCGAGAAGCGCCTGCCGATCGGTCAGCGCGACAAGTTCCATTGCATTCCGCTCTCCGACGCGTTGCGCAAGTTCAAGCGCGTCAATCGCTGCTCGCAACTCTGGGTTGTTCGTGACATTCGCAGCCGTCACCTTCTCCTCGTATCGAACATCGAGCAGCTTCGCGCCGCCGTGAGTCGCATGGACCGTCGCTTGGAGCGAGTCCGACTCAAGCGTGCTTGGGAGTCCCTCAAATCGAATCTCGATCGTCCCTTCTCGAGCGGGAGCGCCGCTCGTCCGAGCGATCATCGCACGCCCCTGATAGAGCGTCACAGCCGAAATCGTCGCATCCGCGATGACTGTTTCTGTTGAAGGCATCGCGTCTTGAGGAACGCTTGCCATGAGCGATGGCGGCGATGCGAACACAAGCAAAGTAACGAGTGGAGACACGACGGCATGTTGGAATCGCATGTCGCGCAGCGTATTCCATCCGCGATCGCGTGCGGCTCTAGGCAATCGCCGATTCTTCTGATGCTGCAGCGGCGACAGCGTGAGGCTCAAGGACCGCTGCAACAGCCACGCCGAGTGACGCGTCGATTGGCTGCTTCAATTCCATACTCAAAGCTATTCGCTTGTGGCGAGGGGGCGTGATATCCGTCGCCAGTCCAATCGCGCCAAGCCCAAGGATGAGGTAATAGGTCACATCGATCTCCCACCAACGATGCTGGTTGCTCGCGCTCGCGGGATCGTGATGATGGTTGTTGTGCCAACCTTCGCCGGACGCGAGCAAGGCGACGAGCCAATTGTTGCGGCTGTGATCTCCAGCGCCGTAGTTCGCGTAGCCAAACATGTGCGTGAAGGAGTTCACGCTCCATGTGATGTGCCATACGACAACCGTGCGTACAAAGACGCCCCAAACAAGCAGACTCAAACCCAACTCGACGCTCTGAATCAGTCCGACCGCGAAGTAAATGGCAGCGTGAGCAACATAGATCCACACCCAAATCGTGGACTTCTCCAACTTGAGGTAGAACGGATCCTCAAGCACATCCCGTGCATACTTCTGATATGTACCGATGTTGTGCGTGGCAGGGTTATAGATAAAGAGCCACCCGACATGAGCCCAGAGAAAGTTCACGAGAGGACTGTGCGGATCGGGATTCTCGTCTGAGTGCGCGTGGTGGAATCGATGCGTCGCAACCCACCGACCTGGCGTGTCCTCAAGGCTGCAGAGCGCGACGATCACGAGGCATCGTTCAAACCACTTCGGCACCTTCGCGCATCGATGGGTGAGCAATCGGTGATAGCAAAGAGTGATGCCCTGTCCAAACACGAACACGCTCGCGAGCATCACTGCGACGCCGGTCCAACTGAAGAAAGCGGGAACGAAGACGAGCAACGCAAGGGCGTGGATGACGACGATCGGCACGAGATACACCCAATCAATTTTCCCTGGCGTCACGGAGTCTGGCAGTGAGAGTCGTCCATCGCTTGCATTCGAGGACGCATCGTGCATCGACAGAGTGTAACTGAAAGCGACATCGCGCACGCATGCAACAGGCCCCGCGGAACGCGCATTTCTCGCTTTCTCTCCTCCATTTGTCGAGAATCCTGTGTTCACTCCAATCGAAGTCGAATCGGAACAGAACGATGAGCAGTGCGCAAGGACTCGTCGATGTTCACGATGGTCACACGGCACGGAGCGTGCGACCAGCACTGCCTCTTGGCGAAACACGCCGGCAGTCATGCACCTCGAAAGGACAGTCCCATGTCACGCATCTTGCACGCAGTTCCCACAACTCGCAGTTCGTCGGATTGGCTTCGGCGGTCGTTGCGCGGCACTCTCTGTACAGTTTTCTTTGGAATTCAAGGAGCAGGGTTCGCGAGCGCGCAATCCAGCACGATCGCTCCCGCAAGCACCACCGCCGTCTCCGCACCCGACATTGTGCGCGGCAGCGTGCCGGCGTCCTCTGGAGAATTCACTCCGCCACCTCTCAAGGCGCGCAGCAGACCAGCGTTCGGCGCGGATGCGGGCGTCGCTCCTCCCGCACCTGAGATCGAGCGAGCCACCGCTGTGGACGAGACCCTCTTCTGGTCATTTAGCGTGGGCGCATGCGTGGCGTGTGCGGGCATGCTCGCCGTCATCGTCCGATCCGCCCGCGTTCGACGAGAGGATCAGACGACGGCGCTCGCAGCGACACTTGGCGTGAAGCTGTACAGCGGCTTCGGGATTCTCGCAGTCGGAATTCTCGTCATCGCGGCGGTCGCGACCCGCGCGACGAATCAGATCTCGCACACGCTCATGATTAGCGGCGAGCGCGGAGGGGCGAGCCTCACCGCTGCTGGGTTTGAATCGGCATCAACCTCCATGCAGAGTGCTGTGCGGAGATTTCTTCTCGATCGATCAGATGCAGCTCTGCATGATTTTTCGCTGAACGCGGCCACCTGTGAGGCTCAACTCGCACGCCTCCACCAGGTCTTGGGAAACTCGTCGCAGGCCGCCATGCAGCGATTGGAAGAAGACCTCTCGAAGTATGAAGCGTGCTTCACGAAGCTGGTCACGGCCACCGACGCACGCGACGCCGTCACGGAATCGCAGTGCTTCCCTGCGGCAAACCGCGTGACGCTCCTCGTCGAATCGCTTGTTCAAGCGGACAGTATCCTCGCGAACTCGGAAGCACGCAGCGCGACCTCGGATGCCAACAGCGCACTGATGCTCGCACGGATCAGTTTCTTCAAGTATCTCCTGTTTGGAACGCCTGCCCTCGAAACAGCGGCGCAAGAATCTGCTCGCACCGCGTCGCAAGCGCTCGCGAAGGCGAGTTCGCAATACCAAGAAGGCCCAGAGCGTCGCGCTTACGCTGAGTCATCGCAGGCGATCGAATTCTGGGCGAGTCAGATGTTGATTGGATCGGAGTTCAGACGCACGCGCGACAAACTCGCGGATGAAACACTTCCTCAACTTGGGACGCAACTCTCGGCCTCTGCTGCGAACATCGGTGCAGAGCTTGAAGCAAGCCTAATCGCAGCGCGTGCTGACGCGTCGAAAACCGCAAGCGCCGGGCTCTCGATCATCGGTTGGTCATCCGGAGTCGTCGCCCTAGGAGCACTCCTCGTGGCATTCTTCATTACCAAGAGTGTGACAAGCCCCATCGCGCGCGTCGTCGAATCCATTCAGCACATCGCGAGCGGTGATTTGACGCAGCGCACTCTCGAGGCTCGCGCACATGACGAGGTCGGTCGCATGACACGAGCGGTGAATGGCATGTCGCGATCGCTTGCGTCACTCGTCGGAGAAGTTCAATCCGGTGCTGGGCAAATCGATGCCGGCGCAGCGCAGATTAGTGCTGCGAGTCAGTCGCTCGCGGTCGGCGCGTCCAACCAGGCTGCCAGTTTGCAAGAGGTGAGTGCATCGATGGAGCAAATGGCCGCAATGACTGATCGAAGTGCAGCCCAAGCCCGTGAAGCATCGAGCATGAGCGATGTCTCGCGAGATGCCGCCAACAAAGGCCAGGCGGAGATGAGGCAAATGGCGCAAGCGATGACCGACATCAAGGATTCGAGCAGCCATATCGCAACGATTTTGAAGGAGATCGACGCCATCGCGTTCCAAACCAATCTCCTTGCGCTCAATGCAGCGGTCGAAGCAGCGCGCGCAGGCGATGCTGGCGCGGGATTCGCTGTCGTCGCTGAAGAAGTTCGCAGCCTTGCACAACGATCGGCGGACGCAGCAAGATCAACCGCCACGATGATTGGCGAAGCGACGAGCCGCGCGGATCGGGGGCAGCAAATTGCTGCTCGGGTCGATACCGCGCTGGGGGAAATCACTGCTGCGACGACGCAGGTCAACGCCATGCTCACCGGGATACTCGCCGCGTCCGATGAGCAGGCGAAAGGCATCTCTGAGGTGAACGCTGCAATTACTTCGCTCGATCGCGTCACGCAGCAGACTGCAGGCAATTCCGAAGAACTTGCAGCCGGCGCAGAAGAAACCGCCGCGCAAGTGACCTCCCTGAAGGAGCTCGTCTCCCGATTCAAAGTCGGCTAACTTCACGCCAATCGATCAACGCGTCCGCGTTGCAGGATGCGTCCGAGTTCAATGTTCCCAAACGACTTTGACCTGCACGCCTGAACGAAGCGAATTCTGCAACGCCGCCTGGAGCAAGGCCTCGATCTTCGGCGCGGCTTCTGATTGAACTTCGCGCACGAATGCAGACGCGCTCGCTTGCTCGACGACCTTCTCCCGAATCGCATGCTTCGCCTCGTCAACGCCGTCACCTTGCCAGACGAAGACATTTGCGAGCCACTGATCGTCTACTTCTGCTTCGATCCTTTTTGGATCGGTTTGGACAGACACCATGTTCGAATCCACGACGGGCGCGGGAAGATGCACAAGCAGAGCGCCACCCTGCTCCGTCCCTACGAATTCCCACGATTCCTCCTTCGACACCGCCTCAAGCGGGACGATGTACTGCACGCGATTCCCCATCACCTTGACGCGGGTAACTGTCGTTCCGACAGGGATGCCCACCCAGGTTGTCTCCCTCGTGCGCTCAACGATCGCGTCGACCTCACGCTCCCCCACTTTCAGTTCGAACTTCGGATCGAGACCACGGACGGCATAAACGATTGCGTCTCGGACAGTGACCTGAGGCAGAAATGCTCCAGCTATCCCCCCCATTTCGTCCATGCAACTCTTGGCGACAATCACACATCCAACGACCACTGAGATGATCGCCACGGAAAGCACGATTGCCACAGTGGAACGAGCCGAACGCGCTGATTGATTGTTTTTGTAGGTCAATTCACTCATGTTGTTGAGAACTGTACCAAAAGACAGATTCCAACCATGCACTTCGCTGTTTGCGTGTCGTTGCTAACGATCGGGATTGCCGTCAGTCCCGAGTTGACTTAGCGAGAACCACCGTTTCGTCTCACAATCCTCGAGTTGGAAACGGCGCCCTGCGACACTGTGAACGCGGGCGAGCTGAACAACTCTTCACGTGCCTCGACACCGCGATGCGAGAGACCTTCAGCGGAGAGACACCCAGCATGATCGTCAAACGCGCCGCGGATGCTAATGCGCTCGCCCTCCTCCAGCGGCGACTCCATTCGCGGTCTGTCGTCTAGGCCGCCTGACACTCGCATCCGCGCAAGGCGCAGGCTCTTCGCCGCCTGCTCATCGGCAGCGACGCACGCACCATCACCGATTTCATCACGCAAGTCGCAGCGGCAACCAAAAATGCGAAGTTCGAAGCCGACGCCGTCGCGTACCGCGCAACGCTGCAGTGATCGCCCTACACTGAGGGCGACACGCAGGAGTACACGACATGTTTTTCCGACAGCTCTATGACGAGAAACTCGCGGTTGCCTCCTATCTGATCGGATGCCAGAAGACAGGTGAGGCGATCGTCGTCGATCCGCAACGCGACATCGATCGATACGAAAAACTCGCCGCCGCCAATGGGCTTCGCATCGTTGCTGCTGCAGAGACGCACATTCACGCCGACTTCATTTCCGGAGCGAGAGAGTTCGCGCACAAGGGCGTGAAAATCTATGTCTCTGACGAGGGTGGCTCTGAGTGGCGATCAGAGTGGCTCGCGAACTCGAAAGGAGCAGACGCGTACGCGCATCAGTTATTGCGAGACGGCGATCGATTCCAAGTCGGCGGCATCGCGTTTCGAGTGATCCACACTCCAGGTCACACGCCCGAGCACATCTGCTACGAAGTTACGGATCGCGGCGGCGGCGCCACGAAACCGATGGGGGTGCTGACTGGGGACTTCATCTTTGTCGGTGACCTTGGTCGGCCCGATCTTCTCGAGTCTGCGGCGGGATTTGCTGGAAAAGCGCTTCCATCAGCGCAACGACTCTTTCACAGCGTGCAGAAGTTTCTCACTTGGGAGGACTACCTCCAGATCTGGCCAGCACATGGAGCGGGCAGCGCCTGTGGAAAGGCGCTCGGCGCGGTTCCTCAGAGCACCGTTGGATACGAGAAACTGTTCAACCCCGCAATTCTTGCGGCGCGCGAAGAAACGGCGTTCACCGACTTCATTCTCGATGGTCAACCTGAACCGCCGCTTTACTTCGCGCAGATGAAGCGAGACAACAAGGTTGGCCCGCGCGTCCTCGAAGGTGTTCCGCGTCCGCGCGAACTCAGTATCGAACTGATGCACACTGCGCTGCAGAAGCAAGGATTACTCATCGACACTCGCGTGTGGGCAGCGTTCAAGCCAGCGCACATTGCGGGCTCCCTCTTCCTCCCGCTCACGAACTCGTTCAACACCGACGCGGGGTCATTCATCCGCGACACCGATGTGATGCATCTCATCGTCGAACCGGCGCGCCTCGACGAAGCAGTGCGCGATCTCATTCGAATTGGTCTCGATCGCTTCTGTGGGTGGTTCGACGCAAACGCGATCGCTGCGCTCGGAGCGCATGAGTCTGAGCATGGCGGAGGACTCGCCACGACGCCAGAAGTGAGCGTTGAAGACGCGCGAGGCATGATCGACCGCGAAGCGGTGTTTGTACTTGATGTTCGACGCGCAGCAGAGTTTCAGTCCGGGCACATCGCAGGTGCGCTCAACATTGCCCATACGCGGCTTCTCAATCATCTCAGCGAACTCCCGAGGGGCCGATTGATTCTCGTGAACTGTCACAGTGGCGGACGGTCCGCCCGCGCGTGCGCGTTACTTCAACGACACGGTTTCGATGCATGCAACCTCGCGGGCGGGATGACCGCGTGGAAGCAAGCGAATGAACTCGTTGCACACTGAGGATCTCAATATGGATCAGAGCACTGGAGCGCGAGGGTTCACAGAAGCAAGTCCAACCCAGGTCCGCGCCTGGCTCGCCGACAACGCGTGTGTCCTCGTCGATGTGCGCGAAGCAGATGAGTTTGCGCACGAACACATCGAAGGCGCTGTCCTCAATCCTCTCTCGAAGTTCGACCCTCGATGTGTGCACGCCGCGCAAGCGACGCGGCGCATCGTGTTCCACTGCAAGGCCGGCCGTCGCTCGGCGGACGCTGCAGCGCGCGCGTTGACCACCGCGAGCACCGACATCGAAGTTGTCTCCATGGCGGGCGGAATTGACGCATGGAAGCAGGCGTCCTTTCCGGTGCAGTCCAACTTGAACACGCCACGCGCAACGCGTTTCATGAGCGTGATGCAGCAAACCCAGTGCGTCATTGGCGGCGGTTCACTTCTCGGTTCCGCGCTCGCGTATCTCGTGCATCCTGCATTCGTCGCGATCCCCGCTTTCTTCGGTGCAGGCCTGCTGTTTGCGGGCATCACCGGAACTTGCGGGCTCGCGGTGCTCCTCGCAAAAATGCCTTGGAACAAGTCACTTTCACCGACCTGCGCGTCTGGCTCGTGCTCGAAGTAAGCGGATCCTGCATTCAGCCGCGCCGCGCGGCGAGTCGCTCGGGCGAAGGAAGACGAACTTTTTTCGCGAGCCCAATTCGTTCGAGCGAGCGGATGATGAGCCAACTCATATCGAGTTGCCACCAACGCAGTCCGTGACGAGCGCTCGCAGGAAACGCGTGATGGTTGTTATGCCAACCTTCACCGAATGCGAGAATACCGAAGATCGGATTGTTCCGACTGTGATCGCCCGAGGCGTACTCGCGCGCTCCCCACACATGGCATACGGAGTTGATGCTCCATGTCACATGATGAAGAACGAAGATGCGAACCACGCCGCCCCAAAGCGTGCCGAGTAGAGCACCCATCCAACTCGCGGTGATCAGCCCACCAACGATGCCCGGAAGAAGAATGCCCGCGACCACAATGTAGGGAAACGCGTTGTTGATCCGCACCGCCGTCGCATCCGCGAGCAGATCGGGGACATAGCGTCGCAAGTCTGCGCGCACATCGGCGAACAACCAGCCCGCGTGCGCATGGAGAAATCCACGCACGCTTCCAATCCACCCCGCCGCTCTGCCTGCGTGAGGTGAATGCGGATCTTGCTCGCGATCGGAGTGTTGATGATGCGCGCGATGCACCGCCGCCCACCAGATGACGGGACCCTGCGCCGACATGCTCCCGCAAATCGCAAAGAACGCCGCGATCGGACCGCGCGTCGCAAACGACTTGTGCGTATAGAGACGGTGAAACCCGATCGTGACCCCAAGCGCAGTGAGCACATACATCGATCCGAGCAACGCCAAGTCGACACTCGTCATCCAACCTCCCCACGCAAGCAGCATGACGCCAACGACCGCAAGCGGCGGCACCGTCACCGCAAGCATGGTGAACACTCGAGTGGCGTAGAGAGGACGCAGCAGCTCAACATGCTCGGTCCCTGTGCTTTGCGGCTCATGGCAACGCTCGGCGGGTCTCACCGCATCACCATCGGAGGCGATATCGAGCGTTTGCAGAATGGAGTCATCGAGCGCGAGAGCGGGTTTAGCGGAAATCGTGTGCAGCAAGAAAACTCCGGAGCGCGAGAGATAGAACGGACGTTCACCGGAGTCTAGCCTCAATGCGAGGAGCAGATCATCGCTTCGAGCGCAGAGTTTGAATTGAGAAGCCGACACGTCTAGTGCGATTGTTTGAGATGCGCACGCAACGCATCTCCGCCGAAGTTGGCATTTGGATCGCTCCAGACGCAGTGCACATGACTCGGATCGTTGTTTGTGCAGTCATACTCAATAGTGAAGCAAGGCGAGGTCAAACGGTAGTAATGCGGTTTCGCGAGATCTGCCTCGCCCACGAAGCCGAATGCGAGTTGACCGGCGTACTTGGATCGCCACTCCTTCAGTTGATTGTTCGCGATTTCCTCATCCAAAAGTCCAGCATGCACGGCAAGCAACTTGTCGACGAGTTGCTGTTGCTCAGGTGTCATCGATGCACGCGTCACGCCGCGCATGTCAGGTGCCTGCCCATCCGCCCCAACCGCAAACAGCACATCCGCAGGAGTGCCTTCGAGGATGCGCGCCGATTTCCGCTGCGCGTCATCCAACGAACGAGCGAGTGCAAATGCGGCCTCGACTGCCGCGCCGAGTGGCCGCTTGCCTGCATCGGGACCGCTCTTGACCACAACCGGATACGCGCCAGTGAACGCGGGCGTGACCGTCACGACTCCGTCGCAACCAGCAATGTTCAGAACGAAGTGATGCCCTTCGATTTGCATCGCGAAAGCTCGTTCCCACTTGGTCGTAAAGAGGATGAAGCTGTAGAGATCGGTGCCGTAGGTCGGAGGGTTCACACCGGCCTTTGCTTCATCCTGCGCGTTTAGCGCCTCAATCACACGAATCAGTCGCCACTGCTCGCGACCCGATTCGGACAGGCAGCTTTCAATGACTTTGACGGCGGCGGCGCGCGTATCTGCGTCCATGTCACGCAGGAAGAGCCCGGGACGCGGGCCGCGGACATACTGCCACTGCGTGCGTTCCGAGTCCTCCAGAAGACGAATGGCCGCCGAGCGTTCCGATTCAGAAAGGGTCTTTCCGAATGCTGTCACAGCTGCAGCCTGTTTCGTTTCGCGCGAGGGTCGCATGCCGGCGGCGACAAGAAGCGAGCAACTCGCAACCAATACGGCGATGAGAGTTCCGACCGTGGAGAAGGATCGAATGCGCATGACAACATGATGACAGAAAACGCGCCGAGCAAGCTCGGCGCGCCGTGAGTCGAAGGACGGATGAAGTTCGATGAGCCTCAGCGCGCGAAATCAGTGCGCGTTGTCATTTCCTTCAGCATGCGCAGCATGCGTCGCTGGCTTGCTCGTGCGGGCGTAGACAGTTTCCATCATCTTGTACTCCTCGCCTGTCTCCGCAGTGGTCCACATGCGCATCGTCTTGGTTCCGTTGTCGTTATGCGTGTAGGTCTGACGGAAGACACAGTTCTTCTTCGCCATCGGGCAGAAGTAGCTGTAGTTGATTGTGAGTTCCTTCTTGTCGGAAGACAGCGTTCCTGTGCCGTACATCATGCCCGTGCCCATGTTGTCGGCCCAGCTGGCTTGAAACTCACCCTTGGCATTGTCATAGCCAATCATGCCGAGCCCTTCGAACGCGCCCCACTCCGCCATGTCACCGTTCGCGACTTGCTGCACAAACCGACCACCAAGTACCGGAGTCACCGTGAGCTTCGTCTTGCTCGTCGTCGGAGGAGCCGATGGGGCCATCCACATCGTGCAAGCGCCAATCCATTCACCGGCGTCCTCACAGAGGTAAGCCTGCATCGGACCAGGGGAACCGGCCTTCATCATTTCTTCCATCATTTCAGGAGTCATACCGGGTGGCAACTGCGACTCTGGAGGTGCCGCTGGCGCAGGAGCAGCTGCCGGAGTTGTCGTGGGCTTGGAGGCGTGCTGCTTCTTTGTGTCCTGCGCGAGGAGCGCAGCGGTGCAAAGTGCGAGCGAGCCGAGAGCGATGCTGCAAACAAGACGCGTGCGATGCATAGAAGTACTCCGAGAAGAGAGTGAGTTTGGAACCAACCGAACGGGGCGACGAGTGTAACCAAGCGCGTCGCTTCGGAAGAGTGATCAAACGCATGCACGCGCTGTGCCCGCTCGTATTCCATTGAAAACGGGGTTCGCGCCTACCGATATCCTCCTCGCTCTCTGTTCGAAAGTGAGTTCTCCACCATGTCTGACGCATCCCCTGCATCGAATTCTGCCGCCGCTCCAAAGAAGATGGATGACATCGTCGCGCTGTGCCGTCGACGGGGCTTCATCTTTCAATCATCCGAAATCTACGGAGGCATCAACGGATTCTGGGATTACGGCCCGCTTGGTACTGCGCTCAAGCGCAATCTCAAGAACGCATGGTGGAACGATGTCGTCGAGCGCGAACTCATCGGTCCAGATGGCACTGCGATCGACATCGTTGGTCTCGATTGCACGATCATCATGAACCCAAAGACTTGGGTCGCGTCTGGACATGTTGGGGGATTCAACGACCCGATGGTGGATTGCAAGGAGAGCAAGTCCCGCTATCGCGCCGATCACTTAGTCGTGCTCGGCTCATTGTCCACCGGTGCGCGCCTCTATGCCGTTGTGCAAGGCGACGAGGCGCAGATGGCTGCCGCGTCCAAGGCGCTCACTCGATATGAAAAACGCGACACGCTCGATCCAACCGTCCATGTGGTCCGCGCATTCACAGCGCTCACCGCGGAGGAGCGCGCACGCACGATGGGACCGCACGCGAAGGAAGTTGGCACGCTGACGGAGCCACGCCAGTTCAACCTCATGTTCGAGACGCACTGTGGTGCGATTCGCGACGAGAACTCACTGGCCTACCTCCGACCCGAAACCGCTCAGGGCATATTCGCGAACTTCTGGAATGTGTGCGATTCCACGCGTGTTCGTGTGCCCTTCGGCATCGCGCAGATCGGCAAAGCATTCCGGAACGAAGTCACGCCGCGAAACTTCACCTTCCGCAGCCGCGAGTTTGAGCAGATGGAGATTGAGTTCTTCATTCGACCAGACAGCGCCAACGAGTGGTACAAGTGGTGGCGCGACTGGCGCTTTGCGTGGTGGCAGAAGATCGGACTCACGAGCGAAAACCTGATTCTGCGCGAGCATGATCGTGATGAGCTCGCGCACTACGCGAAGGCTGGCGCCGGGACGAGCGATATCGAGTACCGATTCCCCTTTACCGCGCCGGGCTATGGCGAACTTGAAGGCATCGCGCATCGAGCCGACTTCGATCTCAAGGCGCACGCCACGCACTGCGGAAAGGGCGACAAGATGCGCTACTTCGACCAAGAGAAGAATGAGCGCTACTTCCCGCATGTAATCGAACCATCGGCGGGCGCTGACCGCGGCGCGCTTGCATTGCTCTGCGAGGCGTACACCGTCGATGCCTCGCGCGCATCGGGTGTGTTCATGCGATTCGATCCACGCATCGCGCCGGTGAAAGCCGGTGTGTTCCCGCTCGTGAATAAGGACGGACTTCCGGAAATCGCGGAGCGAGTCTTCCGCGACCTTCGCAAGCACCACTCGGTCGAGTTCGATGAGAAACAATCGATCGGGAAGCGGTACGCTCGCATGGACGAAGCAGGCACGCCATTCTGTATCACGATTGATCACGATGGCGCAGCCAACGGAACCGCGACGGTTCGTCACCGCGACACGCAAGCGCAAGAACGAGTGGCGCTTGACCAAATCCCCCGCTTTGTTGCTGAGCGAGTCGGAGGCTAGTCCAAGCACACGCCGGTGCAAAGATCGTTGCCGAACGCATCCCAGTCATCGAGCATCCACACGACACGCTTGTCGCGTGTGGCCTCGATCATCTGAGGGTTGTCGCGACCGGCATGTGTGTTGCCGAACACGATGTTTCCATTGGGCATGACTTGCAGTGTGGTCACCCAGCAGAGGTGAATCGGACGCCCATCTGGACGCCGCAACTCGTCGCGTTCAACCGACCAAACGGTTTCCTTCTTCGGGTTCACTTCGAACACACGGTTGTTGTTCCCCCCAGCAATCAACGTGTTTCCACTCTTGAGGCGAAGTGCGTTGAAGACACTCGTGCCATGTCCATCATGACCCCCAGTCGCGGGCTGGTCATGCAGATCGAGCTTGTACTCCCACACGATTGCGCCTTTTTCGTCGTACTCGCGCACAAGGCCAAGTCCCTCATGGCAAACGAGATAGGTCCCCGCATCAGTCTTTCGAACTCTGCGCGTGTCACGGTGGGAGTCTGGTTGCTCCACCGTGAGTGGCACATTCTTCACTATCTCGCCCTTTGCGTTGACCTCGAGAACTCGAAGGTTCCCAGTTTCTGCGATGAGCGTATTGCCATTACTCAGCCGCTCAAATGCGTGAATCTCAACGCGCCCCGCGTAGGGCGGGACAGGCACGCTCTTCCACTCCCACACAAGGTCGTTCATCGGCGTCACTTCCATGATGCGGTCAGGCGCAGGATGGAGCAGGACATTGCGGTTGGGAAGCGCGGCAAGGTCGTGCGAATTGTGAGGGCAGTCCAGTTTCCATGTCACTGCGCCCGAGGCCTCGCGAATCACAACGCGACCCTTGTCCTGACCGATCACGCGATGCTCGATGAAACCGTACTTCGATCGAATCTTCTTGAGCGTGCCGTCTGCTTCCATCGCCACCAACTCCGCCGAAACGCGCTCCGCGATTGAGGCGTCTTGCTTTCGGAATGCATACACACTTGATTGCGGCTCAAGCAGGAGTGCCTTGACTGTCGAATCACGCTTCGCCCGAACAGTTGCCGCGGCGTAGTCCATGATGAAGGCGTCGAGCTTGCCCTGAGCGAGCCCACTGACGATCGCGCCAATGGGTTCACCCGATGCATATCGGGAAGCCTTTGGAAGCTGCGCCTGTGTCCATGTATCAAAGCCGCTCGATGGAGCAGCAAACACGCGTGCCCCATCAAGCGAGGCTCGCGTCCACGCCGCATCGGCCTTGACAAGCGCGCCGACGCCATCCGCACAAAGGTACGGCGTCGTGCATGCAATCTCGTCAGCCCGAGCATGCATGGCGAAGAAACCATCCGCGATCACATCAATCTCGCCGTCGCGCAGCGCGGACTCTTCTCCGAGTGGAGACACGAACTTCGCGTCGACGGTCCAGCCCAACCGCTTCGCGAGCTCATCCCAGACCTCCGCATCTATGCCGCGATCACGTTGTCGACGCGAGGTTGCGTTCCAAAATGGCGCGGCCTCGCGTGGTCGGCCCAATCGAAGCGTGCGCGTCTTCGCATCGAGAGCCGATGCGTCGAGAGGCGACTTGTCGAATCGCGGCGGCATCTCCTTCGCGTAGGCACGCACAGCGTTCGTGACAAGGGTCGCGACCTTCGCCGCAAGTCCGCAGTCTGCGAGTGCCGCCTCATCACTCACCTTGTGATAGTCCTCGTGATCCTCGCAACTAAAGAGAACGGCGGGAATCCCTACCGAAAGAAACGCGCCCTGATCGCTGCGCTGCAACCAATCCGGATGCGTATCCACGACCATCGGCAACTGCGCATCGGGAGCGAGACGCGTGAGCAAGTCAACGAGCACCTTTCCTGTCGGTCCGCCGTCGAGTCGGATCGCGCCATCGGGTGCGCGCGAGATCATGTCCATGTTGAACACCGCTCGAATTCGCGCGAGCGGAAGAATCTCCTCTTCCACAAACGCGCTACTTCCAACGAGACCTGCCTCTTCTCCGGTGAATCCGACGAACACGACACCAACGCTGAGCGCGTCTTTCTGCAGGGCCTGAGCGACCGCGATCATGCCGCAGACCCCGCTCGCGTTGTCGTCCGCGCCGTTGTAAATGCGATCCTCACCGCTCTTCGCATTCGAAAGATGGTCGTAGTGCGCAGTTACGAGGATGAACTCACCCGAAGAAGGTTGATCGGTCGCGCTCGGGGGGAGCCATGCAACGACATTGGGACTCGCCGCAGGTTGGCGTGCGATTGGAATCAGCATGGAGTCCCGCTCGGAGATGGGCTTCGCCCCAGCCGCTGCAAACTTCGCGGCGACCCACGCAGCGGCGCGCTTTCCATCTTCGCTGCGATAGGAGCGCCCATTCATCGCGTCGCTCGCGAGGTCCGCAAGATCGGCGCAGATGCGAGTGGAATCAGGCGCAGCCGACGGTGGTGTGACCTGCGAGAGAACGAGTGCAACACACGCGAGAATCTGCAGCATTCACACAGCGTACATGAGACATCCTTCGCAAACAGTCATTGCGTGCGAGGACCGTCAACTCCTGACCTCATCCCAGATTTTGTGCTGATGCGTCTCTTTCAAGAACACGCAACCCACAACGAATGTCAGTGCCGCGATGCCCATCGGATAGTAAAGCCCCGCGTAGATGTCGCCAGTCGTCGCGACGATGGCGAGACCGATGAGAGGAAGAAGTCCGCCGAAGATGCCGTTGCCGATGTGGTACGGAAGCGAGAGCGCCGTGTAGCGAATGCGCGCGGGGAACGCTTCAACGAGGTATGCGGCGATGGGGCCGTACACCATCGCAACGAAAATGAGCTGCACAAAAATGAATCCAACGAGCATCCACGCCGAGGAAGTCGCGAAGAGCGTCGAGAGGCCTTCATAGGGGAGCACTTCAGACGCGTTCACCAACGCGCCGTCAACACTCGATTGCGGAGTCAACCGCACGGCGCCAGTTACTGCGTCGCGAACGGAGGTCACCGTTGACACCTGCGAGCCTGCCGCCCACTGCATGCCCTTGTAGATAGGAATATAGAAACATACTGCGAGAAGGCATCCCGCCATCATGATCTTCTTGCGGCCGATCCGATCGGACAAACTCCCGAACAGAATGAAGAGCGGCATGCCGAGCAACAGCGCAACAGCGACGATGCAATTTGCGCTTGTGGAGTGCACCTTGAGAATCGTCTGGAGATAAAAGAGCGCGTAAAACTGTCCCGTGTACCAAATCACGCCCTGCCCCGCGGTCGCCCCAAACAGTGAAATGAGCACGCGCTTGAGATTGGCCCACTGCGTGAATGCTTCTTTGAGCGGAGCACTTGATGTCATCCCCTTTGTCTTGAGATGGTCGAGAATCGGCGACTCTTGCATTCGCATTCGAATGTAGAGCGAGATGCCCACGAGGAAGATGGAAATCAAGAACGGCACGCGCCATCCCCAGGACTTGAAGGCCTCTACTCCAAGCATGCTCTGCACGAAGAAGATGACAATGAGCGAGAGAAAGAGGCCAAGCGTTGCAGTGATTTGTATGAAGCTCGTATAGAACCCGCGCTTGTTGTCGGGCACATGTTCGGCGACATACACAGCAGCGCCGCCGTACTCGCCGCCGAGCGCAAAGCCTTGCATCACGCGGATGAGCAACAGTGCAATCGGCGCTGCATAACCAATCGTCGCGAATGTCGGGAGCACGCCGACGACTGCTGTCGCGCCACCCATCACAATGAGCGTGACGAGAAACGCGTACTTGCGGCCGACCACATCGCCGATGCGGCCGAAAACAAGCGCGCCAAAGGGCCGGACAACGAATCCAACAGCAAAGGTCGAGAGATACGCGACGAGCGCCCAAGTGTCATTCCCGCTTGGGTAGAAGAGAGGAGCGATGATCGTCGCGAGACTTCCAAAGATGTAGAAGTCGTACCACTCGATCATCGTCCCGACCGAAGAGGCTGCGATGACCTGCCAAAGACGCGCGCGTGAGACCGTAGATTCGGATGGCATGCATCCGAAGTCTAATGCGACGACACTCTTCCGCGTGTGCAAGGCTCATGCGGAGTCCGAACCCAGGAAGTCTTCATTCGTTCGGTCAGTTAGCTGCACGGCCCCCACGCGCTGAGCAGAATTGCAAGGTCAGCCGCGCCCACGAATCCGTCGCAATCAAGATCAGCGACGCAGGCCGACTTTCCACACGGTCCCCATGAAGCGAGCAGGATCGAAAGATCCGCGGCAGCCACAGCACCGTCGAGATCAAAGTCCGCGAGGCAAGAGGGCGCAATGGGAATAAGGACATACGCGACTCCTGGCAAGTAGTCCTCCGGCGCCGCAGTCGCGATGATCCATCCGTCTGCGTTGACGCCATGTGCCTGCGTCAGATTGAGATCAGATCGGCCCGTCAATTCATCGAGCGCGACGCCAGTCCAAACTCCAGTATCAGGTGAGAGAAGCCATCGAACCGCCTTGCGACGCGAAGTCTGCGTTGAGTCGATCTCAGTCAGCGTGCCGACTGCGGTCTCGCCTCGGATCGCGCCATCGAGAACATCGTTGCTCACAAATTTCGCTCCCTGCACAGTGCTCGCCTCGTGCTCGTACCCTGAGGCGACAGGAAGGTGGCCGAGGTAAACCGGTGAAGTGCCAAGCGAGTTCCACACCGTCGCGTAATCCTCGCACTGATCACACGCTCCCGAATCGATATTGCATGTGAGATCCCACGGCGCTCCGTATGGATCTACACCTCCGCCCTGCGCGTGACCGTAGAGATGAGGCGTGGAGCGCGCGAAGATCGCAACACCGCGAGGCGTGTCTAGTTCGCCGTCGCTGGAACATCTTGTCCACGATCCGTGCGGAACAACATGCCTTGGTTCGCCTCCATCGTAGACGAGTCCCCACTCCGCATCGAAACAGAGAGAAACGGTGGTGCCTTCGCCTTCACACAGCGTTGGATCTTCGCATCGATAACCGTAACCAATACCGGCGGGATCGCCATGCTCCCGCGCGAGAAGCGCGTGAGCGGTGGTTGCCGCATTTTCTGAATAGTGGATCTCGGATCCACCGCCATCGAGTCTCGTGCCGCCGGACAACGCAAGCGGCCCATCTCCCGCCAATAGGCTCCACTTTGTGCCTCGCCGAGGCCGAATCGCTGCGCACTTCCAGCGCGCGGTCCCAAACATTGTTTGCCCGTCATCAGCAATCGCGAATGCCGCACTTCCGAGCGCGCCAATCGCCGGCATGCTCCAATCTTCCTCCGAGCGCCACGCAGCTGCGATGGGCTCAAAACCTTGGCCTCCGCCACCGATGTATCCAACCACGACCGGATCTATACCTTCCGATAGGTCGCACGAAGTTGTCATCAATCCACCGGCAGTGAGTGGAATCGCAAGTGGGTATGTCACGCAGTGGGCCGAGATCGTCGGGAACACGATCTCGGCGAGCCGAATCCCCGCGCTCTCGGGCAAGTTGCCGGAGATGATCCCGTGGTCATTGATCGCCCATCGCCCCTGGTCCATGCCGAACTCGCCGCTGTAGACCGCCTGCTCCATCGCAGGGCCGAGTTCGACGACCCGATACTGCTGTTCAGCTACTGCGCCGCTCGAGTTTGCGAGAAGTGTGAGGATGATCGATCCAGCGGCGGGAGAGCAACGCCAACAACTCAAGAACCGATGTGGAATCTGTGCATCCATTCGAGACCATCCTTCGTGTTGAAAATTCTGGGAGCTTGACTACGAAGACCACCGCGTCTGCCTCACCTGTGACGATCCGTACTCGGACCGCCACTCACCTGCCATCAGTGTCGCGGCTTCCCTACAAATCGCAAGTGAAAAAGTTTGACTTCTGATCGTTCAATCCCGCGACTGCGTCAATTCAATGCCTGGAGTGAGGAAGGTGATCTTGCGTGCCTTGAAGAGCGCGCCGAGTGCTTGTTTGAATGCCTTTTTGCTCACGCCAAAGCGCGCGCGAATCGCATCGGGCGAACTGTCATCATCGAAGTTCAACCGCCCACCTGCCTTGGAGAGTTGATCGAGGATCTGCTCCGTCAACGGGGCTACGCGCGCGTAACCCGCCTTATCCAAACGGAGATCGATTTTCCCGTCCTCGCGCACCTCCTGCACGAAGCCGCGCATTCGCGCGCCGATAGACAACGGCGATGCGAGCGTTGCGTTGTAGATCAGTCCGCGGTGCGCGTTCTCAACTATGACTCCAAATCCGAGCGGCGATTCCTCAAACACCAAGAGGTCCACTTCTTGATCGATCGCATACGCGGGCTTGGTGCGGCTGAAGTGCCGAGTGATGAGCGACGAGGCGATGATGCGGTCCGTCTCTTTGTCATGCAGCACTCTGACGACGACCTTCTCCCCAACTTCGACATCTCGCCTCTGCTCTCGGTACGGAAGCAGCAAATCTTTCGACAGTCCCCAGTCCAAAAAGGCACCTGCGCGCTCGTGGATGTCCTTCACTCGCATACACGCGAACTCATCGACGCATGCAAGCGGTGTCTCCGTTGTCGCGACCAAGCGATCTTCCGAATCTCGATACACAAACACTTCGATCGTGTCTCTGATCCGAAGAGTCCGCGGAATGAACTTCCCCGGAAGCAAGATCTCGCCGAGCGGTCCGCCATCGAGATAAATCCCAGGCTGTGCCTCGCGAAGAGCCGTGAGAATATTGCGCCTACCCAGTTGTGCCATGCCACGCTAGCGTACGAGAATTCGCGGAGATTCCGCGCCGCCGTGGATGAATTCGCACTTATGCATGCATGGATGCATGTGCGAGGACGCGCTATGCTTCTCCCCCTCGCGACGAGGCATACGAGACAAGTCCATGACGAAGATTTCACTTCCGCAAGCCCGTGGTTTTCTGCAGACGAATCGCAAGGACCTTTGGTGGCTCCAGCCGCTCGTGGTGCTCCTCGGATTTGGCGCGTTCATCGTCTACTCGACTTGGGCGGCGCTCCAAGGCAGTCACTATTTCATCGGCGGACCGAGCGACCCCGGCGCGCAGCAACTCCTCTCGCCGTTCTACTCGCCTGTCGTTTGGGATGCCGCGAATCTCAAGTCTGGCCATGCGTGGTTTGAAGGACTTCCCGCATGGTGGCCCGCGTGGATGATCTTCTCTCCCGCGCTCTTGATTCTTCCATTCCCAGGTCTGTTCCGATTCACTTGCTACTACTACCGCGGCGCGTACTACAAAGCGTTCTGGGGTGATCCGGTGAGCTGCGCAGTTGGCGAGCCAAAGTTTCGCGGCGACAACTACCGCGGCGAAGAGAAGTTCCCTCTCATATTCCAGAATGTGCATCGCTATGCGCTCTACATCGCGATCGTGTTCATATTTCTCCTGGCGTTCGACGCGTGGACCTCATTGTGGAACGTTGACTCGACTGGCGCAAAGCACTTCGGCGTGAGCGTGGGGTCGCTTGTCCTCACTATGAATGTCGTGCTCTTGGGCGGATACACCTTTGGGTGCCACTGCTGGCGTCACCTTGTCGGCGGCAAGCATGACTGCATGTCGTGCAGCAAGATGCGACAAAACGCCTACTCGCGCGTGAGTTGGCTGAACGCCCGGCACATGCTCTTCGCTTGGATGAGCCTCTTCTGGGTTGGTTTTACCGATGTCTATGTGCGGCTCTGCTCCATGGGAGTCTGGACGGACTACAGGATTTTCTAAATGAGCGCACTCGATAAATACATTGTCACGGACCACGATGTCCTCGTCATCGGCGCAGGCGGCGCAGGACTGCGCGCTGCTATTGAGGCGAGTGGCCATGGCGCGCGAACCGCGGTGATCTGCAAGTCATTGCTCGGCAAAGCGCACACCGTGATGGCCGAGGGTGGCATGGCGGCCGCGATGGGCAATGTCGATGACCGCGACAATTGGGAAGTGCACTTCTCCGACACGATGCGCGGAGGCGGCTACCTCAATAATGCGACGATGGCGGAGCATCACGCACGAGAAGCGCCCGCGCGTGTTCGCGAACTTGAGGCGTGGGGCGCCGTCTTTGATCGAACCAAAGATGGCAAGATCCTCCAGCGCAACTTCGGTGGTCACCGCTACCCGCGACTCGCGCATGTTGGTGACCGCACCGGACTCGAGATGATCCGCACGCTGCAGGATCACGGCGTCCATCAGGGTCTTGACATCTTCATGGAGATGACTGTCGTCGCGCTCCTGACGAACGCAGGCCGCGTGGTCGGCGCGCTCGGTTACGACCGCGAACGCGGACGCATGCGCGTTTGGCGAGCGGGCGCGGTAGTCCTCGCGACAGGCGGTATCGGGAAAGCATTCCGCATTACGAGCAACTCTTGGGAATACACCGGCGACGGCCAGTCCCTCGCCTATCACGCGGGCGCTGCGCTGATGGACATGGAGTTCGTTCAATTCCATCCCACAGGCATGGTCTGGCCACCAAGCGTGCGCGGCATTCTCGTGACCGAAGGTGTTCGCGGTGAAGGCGGCGTGCTTCGCAATAGTGAAGGTCGTCGATTCATGTTCGATGACATTCCAGAGCTCTACAAGAACCAAGTTGCGAAGGATGAAGAAGAAGGCTGGCGTTATGTCTGCGGTGACAAGCACGCACAGCGACCGCCAGAACTCCTCACTCGCGACCATGTTGCACGGTGCATCAACCGAGAGATCAAGGCCGGTCGCGGCTCACCGCACGGTGGCGTGTTCCTCGACATCGGTTGGATCAAGGAAAAACTTCCGAACGCGCGCGAGCACATCAAAAAGAAGTTGCCCAGCATGTACCACCAATTCATGCAACTCGCGGGCGTCGATATCACGACGGAAGCGATGGAGGTCGGTCCGACCACGCACTATGTGATGGGCGGCGTGCGCGTGGATGGGGATACGCAAATGTCCAATGTGCCCGGCCTCTTCGCGGCAGGCGAAGTTGCGGCGGGATTGCATGGTGCGAATCGCCTCGGCGGCAACTCGCTCAGCGATCTCATCGTCTTCGGTCAACGCGCCGGCGAACACGCTGCAAAGTTTGCGAAGAGCGCGCCGAATCGAGAAGTAGACCTCGCGCAAGTCGAAGCGGAAACACGCCGCGCACTCGAGTCCTTCGATCGACCCAATGGCGAGAATCCATACGCGATTCAACACGACTTGCAAGACACGATGCAGGATCTCGTCGGCATCGTGCGTACGCAGAGCGAGATGGAGCTGGCGCTCGAGAAGATCGCCGCGCTCAATGCTCGTGCGGCGAAGGCAGGCGTCGCGGGACACCGTGAGTACAACCCAGGCTGGCACACGGCGATCGACCTTCGCAATCTGCTGACCGTCAGCGAAGCCGTGACGCGATGCGCGATTGAGCGGAAGGAAAGCCGCGGCGCGCAATTCCGCGAGGACTTCCCGAACAAGTCTGACGAATGCTCGAAGTACAACAATGTCGTTCGCAAAGCCGCAGATGGCTCCATGATTCTTGAGCGGCAACCGATTCCCGCGCTCCGTGCCGACCTCAAGGCGATCATCGAGAAAATGAAGTAAGCGACCGATAGAAGAAACGCGCTTCTCCAAAGCGCGTCCGAAGTCATTTAGGAGTAGCTCACATGTCTTCCGCCCCCGCAGGCACCACATCCACTGAAACCCGCATCATGAACTTCCGCGTCTGGCGCGGCGATGCAAATGGTGGAGCGTTCGTGGAGTATTCCGTTGAAGTCACGCCAGGCATGGTGGTGCTCGATTGCATCCACAAGATTCAAGCAGAGCAGGCACAGGATCTTGCGTGCCGCTGGAACTGCAAGGCCGGCAAGTGCGGCTCTTGCTCGGCAGAAATCAACGGCAAGCCAAGCTTGATGTGCATGACCCGCATGGACACGCTGCCCAAGGACGAGACTGTCATGGTCGAGCCCATGCAGGCGTTTCCAATTCTGCGAGATCTCGTCACGGATGTCTCTTGGAACTACGAAGTCAAGAAGAAGATCAAGCCGTTCAAGCCACGAGCACCCGACAACGCCGATGGCACTTGGACGACTTATCAAGTCGATGTGGAACGGGCGCAAGAATTCCGCAAGTGCATCGAGTGCTTCCTCTGTCAGGATGTCTGCCATGTCCTTCGTGACCACCACAAGCACGATGAGTTCATCGGCCCTCGATTCCTCGTGTTCACGGCTGCGTTGGAAATGAATCCGCTTGACACCGAGGATCGCATCGCCGACCTCAAGAAGCGCGACGGCATCGGTTACTGCAACATCGGCAAGTGCTGCACCAAGGTCTGCCCCGAGCACATCACGATCACCGACAACGCGATCATTCCGCTGAAGGAGCGTGTCGTGGATGAGTTTTACGACCCGATTACGCGATTGTTCAGGATGTTCAAGGGTTGAGCGCTCGCGACTTGCGATGCGTTGAGCCATGTGCGCTGCTCGCGCGATAGGCGCATCGCCTCGCTCGCTCCTGTATGCGCCGGGGCGAGTGAATCGCCCTCGGCGCAAGTCGAGTGTTGCGGAACGGTCTGCGGCTCTCCTCCGACTATCGCGAACTGCTCGCTCGGCACCGTGATATTCAACGACAACTCATCCGTGAGCCGATGCGGTGGCTCGGAGGTTTTCCGTGCACGATCCGAATCTCACCCGCGAAGCGCTCGCAGAGTTACCGCCTGACATCGCATCGAGCCCGCTCTTCAACGGCGACCTCGCACCGACGCCCGCGGGCCGACGGACTTGGAGTACCTACAACTTCGCCGCGCTTTGGATCGCGATGGCGCACTGCATTCCCACTTACATGCTCGCTGGGAGCCTCATCGCGATCGGGATGAACTGGTGGCAGGCGCTCCTCACGATCACCTTGGGCAATCTCATCGTGCTCATTCCGATTCTCTTGAACGCCCACCCTGGCACGAAGTACGGGATTCCATTTCCGGTACTCGCGCGAAGCAGTTTCGGTACGGTCGGAGCGAATGTGCCAGCGCTGCTCCGCGCGTTCGTCGCTTGTGGATGGTTCGGCATCGGCTGCTTCATCGGCGGCGAAGCGATTCGCATTTTCCTCATCTCGATTTGGCCGTCCTTTGCCGAGATTGGTGGCGGAACGGACCTCATCGGGCTTGGCATTCCGAGCATGATCACCTTCCTCGTGTTTTGCGCGATCAATCTCTTGATCGTGCTGAGAGGCATCAACGCCATCCGCGTCTTTGAGAACTGGTCGGCGCCGCTCATTCTTCTCATGGGATTGTGGCTGCTTGTGTGGATCGTCATGCGAGCCGATGGATTCGGACCTATGTTTGATCGGCCTTCGGGCTTTGCGACGAATGCTGACTTCTGGAAAGCCTTTGGCCCGGCGCTCACCGGCATGGTTGGATTCTGGGCAACCCTGAGCCTCAACATTCCTGACTTCACGCGGTTCGGAAAGAATCAGAAGCAGCAGATGATCGGTCAGGCGCTTGGGCTCCCAACGACCATGCTGCTCTTCAGCGCGATGGCGATCATCATCACGAGCGCCGCTGAGACAGTGCTTCACGGGTGCCCGCCCGCATCGCTCTGGGATCCAGTCGTCGTGCTTGGCCACATGACGAGCACAGCGCCGCCTCCAGGGATGGATGCGCCGATCATCGCGGACACAACCACGCGCATGATCATTGCCGTACTGAGCCTCGTCAGCGTAGCGATTGCGACGATCAGCACAAACATCGCGGCCAACATGGTGAGCCCTGCGAATGACTTCGCGCATCTCTCCCCGCGACGGATCTCGTTCAAGACTGGGGCGATCATCACCACTGTCCTCGGCATCCTCATCATGCCGTGGAAACTGCTCGCGAGCGCCGACACCTACATTTTCAACTGGCTCATTGGCTACTCCGCGCTCCTCGGCCCCATCGCGGGCATCATGATCGTCGACTACTGGATCATTCGACGACGATCGCTCGATGTGCCGGACCTCGATCGATCCAACGGCCGCTATCCGCGCGTGAACTGGATCGCGATGCTCGCGCTTGTGATCGGCGTCGCGCCGAATATCCCCGGATTCCTCAAGAGCGTGCATGTGATCAAGGGAGATCCAAACTTCCTCGACGCGATCTACACCTACGCGTGGTTCACGGGAGTCATTCTCGCAGGCTTTCTCTATTGGGCACTTAGCAAGCGGCCTCGGCGCGCCTTGAACCACTGAACCTGAGAGGTCGAGCTACCCCTCGAAGACAGCATCAACGAGATCGAGCCCTCGATCAATGATGTCGAACGACTCTTGCAGTTGCGCGGCGTTGATCGTGAGCGGCGGATTGCACATGACAGTGCCCCACTGCAGCACGGTGAAGAGACCGTTGTCGCGCAAGAATCTTCCGAGCTGCGCCATCACCGGATGGGTACCCGCGTAAGGAACAAGCCGTTCTCCCGCTGCATTTTTGCGAAGTTCGATCAAACCGAAGAGCCCGATGTTGCGGTAGACGCGGACGCAGCGATGCTTCTTTGCCAATCGCTCCATATGCGCGTGCATGAGTTCACCCATGCGCGCTGAGTTTTCGACAAGCTTTTCATCGACAATCACGTTGACCGCTGCAAGGGCGCACGCGAGACAAAGCGGATGCGCGTTGTACGTGAGCCCGCCCCAAAACACATTTTCGCGGAAGTGCTGCGCGATGGGATCACTGACAGCCATCACACCGAGTGGGAGGTAGCTACTCGTGAGCCCCTTCGCCATCGTGCAGATATCGGGAACGATGTCGCCGTGCTCGAACGCAAACAGTTTTCCTGTGCGTCCCCAACCACACATCACTTCGTCGCACACGAGCAGGATGCCGTACTTCTGAAGCAGCGATTGGAGGCCCTTGAGATATCCCTTCGGCGGCGGAAGGATGCCATTCGTCCCCGTCGTTGTCTCGATGAACATCGCGGCGATGTGCTTGGGTCCTTCATACTGAATGACCTCTTCGAGATACCGGAGGTTGTTCGCAACGATCTCCTCTTCACTCGACCCGAAACTGAACTCGTACGGATGCGGATCCATGACCCGCACGACGCCCGGCATGCCAGGTTCGGTTGGCCAGCGCCTTGGATCACCGGTCAGCGAGATCGCGCCGTTGGTCGCGCCGTGGTAACTGCGATATCGAACGAGAATCTTGTTACGACCGGTGTAGAGACGCGCGGCCTTGATCGCGTTCTCGTTCGCTTCCGCTCCACCGAGGGTGTAGAAGAAAGTGTTGAGGTTTCCAGGAACAAGTTCTGCAAGGCGGAGCGAAAGTCGCGCGCGAATCTCGGTTGCCATCCCCGGGTACGCATACGCAAGAGTCGCTGCCTGCTCCTGAATCGCGCGCACAACTCTCGGATGCGCGTGGCCGATGTTGACGCTCATGAGCTGACTGTTGAAGTCGATCCAGCGCTGACCTTCAGGGCCGTAGAGATAGATGCCCTCCGCGCGAGCGATCGGCATCGGATCAACCTTGCCCGTCGCGCTCCACGAGAAGAGGCTGTGCTGCATGCACGCATCGATCATCTCGCGCGAGCCCATCGTGCCTACTGAAGGAATTGCGTTCGTCATCGGGTTAGCTCATCCAAGTGCGGTCGTGCTGCAGCGCCCACTTGCTCGTGATCTTGCGCTGCCGAGTCCAGAAGCGATACCCATCCCAACCGGTGATGTTGCCGTGCCCGAAGCATGAGTCATTCCATCCACCGAACCCAAACGGCTCGCGCGGCACTGGCACTCCAATGTTCACGCCACACATGCCAGCATCCACGCTTGCCATGACGCGCCGCGCGATGTCGCCACTACTCGTGTAAATGCTGCTCGCGTTCCCATACGGACTCGCGTTTTCAATCTCGATGGCTCGCTCAAGAGTCGGAACCCGAATGACGCTGAGCACCGGTCCGAAGATTTCCTCGTGCGCAACCGACATGTTTGTCGTGACATGATCAATGATTGTTGGCCCAATCCAAAAGCCGCCATGGTCCGCGCTCGCACGCCGACCATCGAGCACGATTTTCGCGCCTGCGCGTTCGGCGGCATCGATGTAACTCACTATGCGATCCCGAGCCGCGTGCGTTGTGACCGGCCCGAGGTCTTTGCCTGGTCTGATTTTCGACGCGCGCTCTCGCACAGAATCCAAAATGTGATCGACTTCGCCCACAGCGAGGAGCACACTCGCGGCCATGCACCGCTGCCCCGCACATCCAGTGAATGAAGCAACAACATTCTCCGCAGTGAGCTCCAAGTCAGCGTCAGGAACGACGATGAGGTGATTCTTCGCGCCGCCGAGACAAAGCGCGCGCTTACCCTGCGCACTTGCTCGTGCGTAGACCAACTTCGCAACCTTGGTGCTCCCAACAAAGCCGACCGCTTTAATCCCTGGGTGATCGCAAATCGCTTCGACGACATCACGGCCGCCTTGCACGATGTTGAAAACGCCCGAGGGCAGCCCAGCTTGTTTGAGCAACTCTGCAAGACGCATGGTTGACAGCGGAACGCGTTCGCTTGGCTTCAGCACAAATGCGTTTCCGCCCACGATGGCTTGCGGCATCATCCAGAGCGGCACCATCATCGGAAAATTGAACGGAGTGATTCCAGCTACGACACCGAGCGCGTCGTAGACGACTTCACACGCGACACCGCGGCTCACTTCAAGCTGATTCCCAGCCGCGAGATTCGGAAGCGAGCATCCGTACTCGACGCACTCAATCCCCTTCTCGACCTCGGCCTTCGCCTCACCAAAAATCTTTCCGTTCTCATGAGAAAGCAGCCATGAGAGCTCTTCAAGATTGGCGACCATGAGTTCGCGTAAGCGATAGAACACATGCGCGCGATCTCGAATCGGCCACTTGCTCCAATCGCGCGCCGCGATCGATCCAGACTGCACGGCGAGTTCAACATCCGCGCTACTACTCATGCGCACCGCTGCGATCGACTTCCCGAATCGCGGGTTGAGTACTTCCTGCTCCGCTGTCGACGAAATCGGATCTCGCCATTGCTGATCGATCCAATTGCGTGCAGTGCAGTACAGAGCAAATGCCTCGCTCGTGGCTGAGAAAGGCGAGGCGACGCTCGACGCATTCGTGCAAACAGTCATCGACGAACTTCCTTCCGCGCAACCGCCGTGGGAGTGGCGAGCGAGTGGCGCAATGCAAGTGCCTGAGCGAAGTCAGCAAACGGCTTCCTCGCAACAAACTGGCCCCATCCCTGCTTCGCTTCAAGCTGATCGTTCTGCCAGAGAATCTTGCCCCGCGACATCGTGATCGCGGCGTTCCCAGTGACAGTCAGACCCTCAAACACATTGAAGTCGTTTCGCTGGTGCTGCGTCTTTGCAGAAATGGTGCGCGTCCTCTTCGGATCCCAGACCACGATGTCGGCGTCGCTTCCGACCTGCAGCGTCCCCTTCTGAGGCGCGCAATTGAAAATCCGCGCGGCGTTCGTACTTGTGAGCGCGACGAATTCACTTGGCGTGAGCCTTCCGCTGCCCACGCCGAAGTGCCAGAGCACGCTCATACGATCCTCAATACCGCCCGTACCGTTGGGAATCTTGCGGAAGTCGTCGTGCCCCGCGTGCTTTTGCGCGGAATCGAAAACGCAGTGATCCGTTCCGACAACTGAGAGCGTCCCACTCTGAATGCCGCGCCAGAGCGCTGCCTGATGTTCGCGTGCCCGAAATGGCGGGCTCATCACATGGTGCGCTGCGAAGTTCCAATCGGGACTTCGGTACACGGAATCGTCAATGACGAGGTGTTGAATGAGCGCCTCGCCAAACGCGCACTGACCTTCGCTCTGCGCGCGCGCGATGGGATCCATCGCATCGCTGCAACTCGTATGCACGACATACAGAGGTACACCGACGACCTCCGCGATGCGCAGCGCACGGTTACTCGCTTCGCCCTCGACCTCGGGCGGGCGCGAAAGCGGGTGGCCTTCTGGGCCGGTGATGCCGCGCGCGAACAGTTCACCCTGAAGATGGGAAACAAGATCTCCATGCTCCGCGTGCACCGTACAAATCGCGCCAAGATCACGCGCTCGGATGAAGCTCTGCACGAGCACGGCGTCATCCACCATGATGGCGCCCTTGTACGCCATGAAGTGCTTAAAACTGTTAACTCCCTGTTTCACAACACGCGCCATCTCCTCGCGCACAATCTCCGACCACCAAGTGATCGCCATGTGGAAGGAGTAATCTGCTGCGGCCTTGGCCGCCCGCTCGCGCCAGGTGTCAAGTGCATGAATCAACGGCTCGCCGGGAGCCGGAATCACGAAGTCGATGATCATCGTCGTGCCGCCAGCTGCGGCGGCGGCTGTGCCAGTGAAGAAATCATCCTTGGAAACCGTTCCCATGAACGGAAGTTCCATGTGCGTGTGCGGATCAATGCCACCAGGCATGACGAAAGCACCACCGACATCAATGACTCGTGCTCCAGGCGGTGCATCGAGCGACTCGCCCACCGCGACGACCTTTGGCCCAGCGACCATTACATCCGCACGCCATGCGCGCTCGGCTGTGACGACGGTTCCGCCACGAAGAAGAGTGATGTCGCTCATGCTTGCCTCACAATCGTTGCTCACAGTTGCGTGATCTGATCGTAGCTCTCAGGACGACGATCGCGGTAGAACTGCCACACGCTCCGAACCTGTTCAATCATGCCTAGGTCGAGATCGGTCACGAGTAACTCGTCGTTGTCTTCACTAGCCTGCGCGACAATTTCGCCGCGCGGATTAACGAAGTAACTCGTGCCGTAGAACTTTCCGATGTTCCATGGTGCCTCGACTCCCACGCGATTGATGCAGCCCATGTAGTACCCATTCGCTGCGGCATGGGCTGGTTGTTCAAGCTTCCACAAGTACTGCGAAAGGCCGGCGACCGTCGCGCTTGGATTGAACACGATCTGTGCACCATGGAGCCCCAGACATCGCGCGCCTTCGGGAAAATGGCGGTCGTAGCAAATGTAGACCCCGATGGTCGCGTATCGCGTCTTGAAAACTGGGTAGCCGCCGTTGCCGGGCTTGAAGAAGAACTTCTCGTAGAAGCCAGGATTCACCTGCGGAATGTGGTGCTTTCGATACTTTCCGAGATAGGTTCCATCGGCGTCGTAGACCGCGGCCGTGTTGTAGAACACGCCACTCATCTCGCGTTCGTACACAGGCACAATCACGACCATGGCGTACTTCTTCGCGAGAGCGGCGATGCGATCGGTGGTTGGTCCGGGCACACTCTCGGCGGCTTCGTACCAACGCGGATTCTGACTCGGGCAGAAGTACGGCCCATTGAAGATTTCCTGCAGGCAGAGAATCTGCACGCCTCGCTTGCCTGCCTCCTCGATGTACCCGATGTGTTTCTGCACCATCGCTTCTTGGATCTCGCGAACCGAGCGCGACTCGTCATTCAGAGGATTGCTGCATTGAATGAGCCCGCAGCGGACTGTCGATCGTTCGTTTGTACTCGTCGTTGTCATGAGTGCCTCGGATCTAGTGCACGCCCTTCTTCGGCCGAATGCTCGCGCCTTCCTGACAGTGCTTGTTCCAACTCGTCTCAACGCGACCATTGTCGACCGCAGTCATTTCAATACAACCCTCCACAGGGCAGACGATTTCGCAAAGATTGCAGCCGACGCACTCGTCCTCGTCGATCGTTGGAACGCGAGTGCCTTCGACCGGATGAATGCACTGGTGCGCGCCGTCGTGGCAAGCCGCAACACAGAGTTGGCAACCGATGCACTTCGTCGCATCAATGCGTGCAACCGTTTCATAGTTCAAATCAAGATCGCCCCATTCGCTGAAGGCTGGAACCGCGCGGCCCACGATCTGTGCGACGGACTCAAAATTGTGCGCCCGCATGTACTCCTGCAGGCCGTCAAGCATGTCGTCCACCACGCCGTATCCGCGAAGCATGACTTCCGTGCACACCTGCACGGTGCTCGCGCCGAGCAGGAGGACCTCCACAGCATCTCGCCAGTTGGTGACGCCACCGATGCCGCTGATCGGAAGACCGAACGACTTCTCCCGGGCGAGTGCCGCGACCATGTGCAATGCGATCGGCTTCACAGCCGCTCCGCAATATCCGCCGTTCGTGCTCAAAGCACCGACGCGAGGATGAGGAACGAATCGATCGATGTCGACCGAGATAATGCTCTTGATCGTGTTGATGAGTGACACGCCGTGCGCGCCACCACGCTTGGCCGCGAGTCCGTGCGGGACAATGTCACTGACATTGGGAGTCAACTTCACGAGCACCGGAACGGTGCTGTGGCGGACCGCCCAAGACGTAATCCGTTCATTGAGTTTCGGTTCTTGCCCGACCGCGCTTCCCATCCCTCGCTCACACATGCCATGCGGGCAGCCGAAGTTGAGTTCTAAACCGTCCGCGCCCGCATCGATGGATCGTTTGATGAGATCGCGCCACTCATCCTCGCTTTCACACATGAGTGACACAATGATTGGATTGCGGGGGAAGAGGCGCTTTGTCTCCGCAATCTCCTTCAGATTGACTTCAAGCGAGCGATCGGTGATCAGCTCGATGTTGCTGAATCCCGCGCCTTTGACGCCGTGGATCGTGTGCCCACCGAATCGGCTCGAAACATTTTGAATTGCAACGCCGAGCGTTTTCCAGACTGCTCCGCCCCAACCCGCTTCGAACGCGCGCTGGACTTGAAGCCCGCTGTTCGCGGGCGGCGCGCTCGCAAGCCAGAACGGGTTGGGCGACCAAATGCCCGCAGTGTTTGTGCTGAGATCAACCATGATGAATTCCCCCTTGGAGTGCAGCATGGATCGCATGCGCGGCGCGCTTGCCCTCAGCAACCGCGTTGACGACTTCCTTGCCGGCATTCGTGCAGTCTCCTCCTGCAAACCAGCGCGGGCGACCCGTGAAACCAACAGCGTCCACGCGAAGACGACCTTCTTCGAACTCGATTCCCTCGAATCCCGTAAACATGGTCGTCAGTTTCGATTGACCGACCGCGACGAGCACGAGATCGGCTTCCACTTCGAGATATCGCTCTCGCAGATTGGGCACCCGGTGATCCTCAAACTGGCCGCACGCTACTATGTAGAGGCGTGACGGGTCCGCCGCGAAAGGATTGCCACTTATCTCACGCGCGTTGCACTGCCATTCGACGCGCACGCCCTCGCGCATGGCGGCATCGAATTCGTGCGCGTAACCTTTCATAACTTCGCGAGTACCCCTGTAGAGGAGCGTGACCCAAGGGATGCCTAACCCCTTCACCTCCCGTGCAGCGTCGAGCGCGGTATTGCCACCGCCGATGACGACTGCGCGCTGAATCTTCGAGAGATCGAGCGACCTCAGTTTCATCTGCTCAATCCAAGCAACGGCGCCATGCACGCCATCAAGTTGCTCGCCTGCAATTCCGAGCGAACTGTCCTCGCCGAGTCCGACGCCAACGAACACGGCGTCAAATGCGCTATCGAGATCCGCGAGTGAAATGTCTACGCCGACGGTCACGCCAGTCTTGACCTCAATTCCCCCGATGGAGAGCACCCACTCGACTTCCGTCAACGCACGATCGGCCTTCATCTTGTACGGCGCAACACCCGTGGTGTTCAGCCCTCCAATCGTTGTGCGTTGCTCGAAGATCGTGCACGCGTGACCGAAACGGCGAAGTTCATGCGCCGCAGCAAGGCTCGCCGGTCCCGCACCAATGAGCGCCACTCGCTTGCCTGTACTCGCACCAGCCGTGAAGAACTCCCAGCCCTCTTCATACGCGCGGTCGGTTGCGTAGCGCTGCAGTTTCCCGATCGCAATCGGCGGCTGGTCCACTTGGTTGTACACACACGCGCCGACGCACAGCACTTCAACTGGGCATACGCGCGCGCAACTCATCCCGAGAATGTTGGACTCGAAAATCGTCTTCGCCGAACCGCGCACATTGTCGCTCGCGATCTTGCGGATGAATTGCGGAATGTCGATCTCCGTTGGGCACGCTTGTATACACGGCGCGTCATGGCAGAAGAGACAGCGCGTTGCCTCCGCGATCGCTTCGCCACGCAAGAGCGGCAGTTTGAAGTCTTCGAACGCCGTCTCAGAACGACTACTTGGGAGTTGAATCGTCATTCGCGGGTGGGATCCGGGTCTACCTCGGTGCGATGCACAAGCACGCAGGTTACCCGCAGGATCAGTGCGCAAATGGCAGTGCGCTCCCTTCCTGAAGCGAACTGCTTCAGAAAAGGAGCGCACTCCTTGAGTGTGCGTGCCCATGCTTGACGCACCGCTCAACCGCCCAGCGACAAATCAGCGTCGACGGCGGCGAGACACCAAACCCGCCAGTCCGCAGAGCGCGAGCGCGCCAGGGGCTGGAACTGCATCGGTGAAGACGCGAAGTTCACCCATTCGATTTGGAAATGCGGCACCGCCGACCCACAGATTGAAGTGAAGATGATTGCCGGAAACCTGCACAACAGACTGCCAGAGTGATGCGCCGTAGCTGCGGAATGGATCACCGGTTGGGTAGGTTGTGCCTGGAGCACCCCAAGTTGCATCGGTATTGTCGAGCAGCACATTCGTGTAGATCACGGCTCGAATCGCGCTTGAGAACCACACATCTCCGAACGCCGCCGCGACACCGGAGGATGCGTCGAAATGCACGATGTGAGAATCGAAAGTTCCAGACACCACGCCAGTCCACGGCGCCGCACCGGTGTAGGAACCTGGACCAGCAATGTTCACATTCATGGCCGTCGTTGTGATGCCTGATTGTTCGTTCCAGCAATATGCGGGAAGGCCCGGAAGCGCTCCATAGACGGCTGAAGGGGGCGGCGCGATCTGCACTGCTTGACCTGCAGTGGCGATGATTGCACTGAATGCGCTTGAAGAGAGTGTTGCGGCGAGGGCACTCACGGAAACGAGAGTCGAGATCTGCTTCATGACTGGGATTCCTGTTCTTAGGTCGTCGCTTGGCGACGGTTGGGAGTACTGCGGCGCACATCGCGCCTCACTTGCCTCCTTCCGCGCAGGACAACCACTTCTCGCACCGCTTGATAGAAGGTAGGAATCCTCCCCCCGCTCACTCTCGCGTAGTACGTCGAATCAGCGCGAAGACGCGGGCGCAGGCGCATTCTGTACGCAGCGGAAACCAAGATGCTGCAGCCCGGTATCGGGCGTACAGGACATTCGCGCACTCGGTCGGTAGCTCGAACAGTAACTCGCGTGACAAAGATACGAACCGCCGCGATGCACACGACTCTCCGGCGCATCAGGATTGCGAGGATCTGCGCTGTCGTTCGGACCGGTTGGGTTCACTGTGACTCCAGTCGGTCCTGCCTGCGCCACTTGACGCGCGTACGAGTCAGCGCGATACAAGTCGCTCGTCCATTCCCACACATTGCCTGCCATATCGAAGAGACCGAACGCATTCGGTGCGTACTGCTTGACTGGTGCGGTTCGCGCGTATCCGTCTTCCATGGTGTTCTTCTGCGGGAACTCGCCCTGCCAGATATTGGCGCGTTTGGCCTCAAGCGCTTCGTCTCCCCAAGTGAACTGCTTTCCCAACAAACCGCCGCGGGCTGCGCACTCCCACTGCGCTTCGGTTGGTAGTCTCTTTTTCGCCCAGGCGCAGTAGGCAAGCGCATCCTCGAACGCAATGTGGACAACGGGATGATCTGCCTTTCCATCAAGATTGCTCGATGGACCTTCAGGATGTTGCCAACTCGCACCTGTGACCCACTGCCACCACTGCCCAGGATTGTCGAGTCGCACGGCTTGCGATGGTGGAGTAAACACGAGCGATCCTGGCTGCAACATCTCGTCCGGTGGCTTCGGTGTTCCAGGCGGACACTGTTTGCGCAGGACTTCCCAATCAATGGCACGCTCCGCCACAGTCTTGTACTTCGTTGCGTCAACGAACTTCCGAAACTGCGCGTTCGTCACTTCCGTGACATCCATCCAAAACCCGTCAACCCGCACCCGATGAGCGGGTCTCTCGTCAGGTCGCGCGTATGACGCGTCGCTTCCCATGACGAACTCGCTTGGTGGAATCCACACCATGCCCTCTGGCGGCGGTGCGGCGGCACCCACGGATTGCTGCAAGATCGTTGTCGCGAGAACGCACCACATCACAACAGCCTAGAGACCTTCCCAAGAACTGTCGAACGCAAACTCGTAGTTCTTCCATCGACCGATGGAAGTTGCATTGATCGGCCGACGCACTTGTTCGTGACTGAGCGTGAAAACCGCGCGCGTGTTGGACTCTGGCGCAAGGACTTTCGCGTCCATCGGAAGCGAAAGCGCCTCGAGCGCGCGAATCGCGTGCGCTTCCGGTTGCGCGACCAATTCCTCGTACACAACATCCTGATGCTTCATCCCAAGTGCCACAAGCGCGCTCGGAAGGAGTTCTCGCTCTGCCGCAATCACACGCTGAATCGACCCTAGATTTCCCGTCCATCCCTTCAACTGCGGATGAAAGTAAGACAAGAACATGCTGAGCGCCATGTCGCGAGGCTCGCGTGTGACTCGAAAGAGCACGGCTCCCGGAAGAACCTGTGCGACTGCGACAATCCAGCGCCAACCTTCGAGCGTCTTGTCAAAGGACCAACTCGCTTCCGATCGCTTGAGTCGCGATGCGCCGTGGAGGTATCGCGTTTGCAGCGCCAGAAGTTGCTCGCGAGGCAGCATGTGCAGCCCCTTAGGCCATCGCCCACTACTCACGACGCCCTCTCCGATGCGATCGATACCCTCGTACTCGCCAATCCCCGCAATCGCCGGATGTCGATCGAGCATCTGTTCAAGGAGCGTTGTGCCTGATCGAGGAAGCGCGGCGATCAGTGCCACGCCTTGCACTGGGTCAATGCGAGGCGCACAGCGCTGTGGATACTGCTCTATCAACGACTTCTGCATCCTCACATCGCCAATGAGTCCTTCGACATCAAACGGCGGCGTCAACTCGCGATGCAGTCTCGTCGCGAGATCGAATGCCTCTCTATATCTCCCCGCTTTGTCGAGCAGTTGCACTGCTTCGAATCCAGCGACTCGTCGAAGAAGAGGACTTGCGCCACTCCCGACCATGCGCAGAAGCGTCGCGATGGCTGCAGCCGCATCCGATCTCGCCTGCACGCGCGCAAGCATCATCGCGCCGCGCGGATCTGTGCTCCACGCGCCTCCCTTCTGCACAAACGCCGCGAAAGCGTCGCGACGATGCGCAAAGAAGAGTGTTTCGCCAAGTGCGATTCCCGCCTCGATCGCCTGAGGCGAGGCGCCATCCGCGAGCCGCGTCAAGCGATCGATCGCCGGATCAACACGACCAAGTCGTTGTTCAACCATCCCGCGGAGGAGATTCGCCTGCGGATCGGCGGGCGACAATCGCAACGCGTGCTCAAGATCCTCATCGGCATCGATCAGTCGACCAAGATTCAGATTCGCGCTCGCGCGACCAAGCCACGCATTGAAGTTGCGCTTGGATTGCGCGAGCAGTTCGTCCGCCACCGAGAGCGCGCGCTCAAACTCACCGCTCGATATGCATCGCTGAAGTGTTGAGAGCAGAGGTTCCATAGCAATGTGATTCTTCGAGGATTACTGCTGCCTCAACCACGCAGCAAGTTGCATCGCGCCGAGGGGAGCGTACTCAAATCCAAGCGAAGGCTCGAAAATCTCGAGCTCCATGAGGACCGGGTTTCCGCTCGAGTCATTCGCAAGATCAACTCGCGCATACGCAAGCGCACCGAAACCGAGCGAATCCACATAGGCAAGCACGCGACCCGCAACCGCATGCTCCGCCGCCGTTGGTTCCACGCGGCCCGTCACGCCATTGGAGTCCCCACTCCACCGCGCGCGCTTCGTCGTCGTGTGCGCGTACTGCCCGCCAAGAAACACGAGATTTCGTTCGCCCTGAACGAGAACATCTCGCAGCAGCGGCTGAACCAAGAAATCGCGCTCAATGTGTTCCTGTCGGTGAGCCTGAGCGCAGGGTTGCTCATGCGCTGCAACTCGAATCGTTCCAAAGGAACCCGCGGAGATTGCTGGCTTCAAGACGAGCTCCGGTGCTCGGGCAAACGCACTGTTCCAATCACAGTGATTGCCTCGCTCAACGAGTTCGGTTGGCACCACCGGAATCCCCGCGCGGTGAATCTCCAGGAGGTACTTCTTGTGCATGTTCCACCGAATCGCGGGAAGCGGATTCAGAAGCCGAGTTCGCGTATCCACGCATGCCAACCAACGCTCGAACTCCGTCATTCGCGCGACATAGTTCCAAGTGGAGCGAATAAGTGCGATATCGAAGCTGCCCCAATCGATCGCGGTGTCTTCCCAACAACATGTTTCGGTTGAAATCCCAAGCGCCTCACACGCGTGTGCGAGAGGAACGAGGTCGTGATCGGCGTGCGGGAGTTCGCTTGAAGTGACAAGGGCAATCCGCATCGGATCGGCAAGCGTACAGGACGCACAAACAATCACCGGCACCATGCGATCAGGGTGCCGGTGGCGCGAAAACTGAGTGGCGTTCCTTCGTGATCAGCAGGATCGACGACGGCGAGACGCCATCCCTGCAACCGCAAGAAGCGCGCACGCGCCAGGTGCAGGAGTAATCGAGAAGTTCGTCATGTCGAAATGCCCGTCGATGTTCTGTCCCGCAAGCGCAGTTGGAACGACGAACCCGAGTTGCATCGCCCCAACATTCGAAAGCACGGTCGCGTAGTTCGAACCCTCGAACGACACCCACTGCGCGCTCGCGGCGGAGAGATCGAAAGAGACGGTCGACCACACATTCGGAGCAACAGTGACGGAGGCAAAGGCCGCCGCGCCGGGATAGTTTTGAGGCGTGGCGACACGCAGCGTGATCGTCAACGCTTCAGAGAGGTCGTGCCGAAAGTCGAAGGTGAGATTCGTTGCACCTGCGTCAATCCAGTTTCCCGCGAAGCCGCCGCCGCTTGAACCGAGCGAGGTCGAAGCGCGGAACACGGTCGCCGGATATCCGCCAGCGCTCGTCGAGCTCAAGTTGAGCAGGCTCGAAACATACGAGCCATCGCTTGGGCCACCTGCGCTCGACCAGTTCAACAGCGTCGTGCTCGACGCGCCGCGCCAGTTGGAAGTGCCCGTGAGAAACGACTCGTTGAAGTCAGTGATGCTCGCCTGCACAGTACTTGCGGCAGCGATGATGGCGGTGGTGGAGAGCGACGCGAACAAATGGGTACGCATGAAGTGTCTCAGTTCGAAAGAACCCGATTCGCGCACAATGTGGGCACGAGGGAAATCGGGCGGGGAAAACAGGTGCCACAAACCTATTCCAATCTCGTGTGCGGATCCAATCGCGAGAGCGATTCCGCACGCGATCGTCCATATTTTTCACCCAGCAGCCGCGTCCACGAAAGCACGCGATCCGAGAAACAATCCGTGGCAATCAAGTTCCCAAAAATCTTGAAATCGGCAGTCCCGAGCCACGTTCCTGAGGCAATCTTGTTCAGTCCCTCTGCGTGACGCCGACCATTGCGAGTCTGAAATGCGACCAAACTCCCACGCGACCATCACCGTCATCACGCTTTGCGTGAGCGCGCTTGCATGCAGTGCCTCCGCCCAAACGCTCACCCCCGTCGTGACGAATTGGAAACTGAACCTCACTGGACAGACTGGCTATGGCGGGATTGCAGCTGATGTGCAGCAAGTGCTTTACTCCACCAGTTTCGTCTATGTGAAAAGCACGAACATTCCGTCGTACTCGATTGGCCCATGGCCTGGCAATCCAAACACTCCGTCGAATCAGAATTGGACCTTCAAGTTTCCGAAGACACCAACCTACGCCGCGACGGGCGTTGCAGTCGGACTAGGCCATGTGGGGGTGTTGCTGAATGGCGTTGTCTTCTACAACGCGCTCGACGCGATGAGCTACAACAACCAGAACATCTGGCATCAGTCTGCGGTGTATTTCGAAGCCGGATCGTTTGACTCGTGCAAAGGACATCCCGCGCCAAACCGTGCGTATCACCCGCATCAGTTTGCGACATGCCTCGGAACGAACGACCCGACCAAACACTCAACGATCATTGGATTTGGATTCGATGGCATTCCGATCTACGGCGCATACGGCTACTCCAATGCTGACGGCACTGGCGGAATCCGACGCATGCAGAGCGGCTATCAAAAGCGCGCCATCACGGTGCGGACGACGCTTCCCAATGGCACGGCTCTCCCTCCCAATCAATACGGCCCACCCGTCAGTGCGACCTATCCGCTCGGTTGCTATCAGGAGGATTACGCGTTCGTTTCCAAGGGGAGCGACCTCGATGAAACGAATGCGCGCTTCTGCGTCACCCCCGAATATCCCAATGGAACATGGGCGTACTTTGCGCCGATCGATACGAGTGGAAACCCTGCATATCCGTTCCTCATCGGCGCGCGCAACCGCGGCGTTGTGGTTGCGGGAAACACAGGCCCCGCCGGTGGGCACTTCACCATCACTGAGGCAACAACCAGCTTCACTTCAACTCCATGCCTTGCAGACCTCAATGGCGACCGCGTCGTCGACGCGGCGGACCTCGCGATCATCCTGAGTCGTTGGGATTTGGGGGGCGGACTCGGCGATCTCGATCGAAATGGCCAAGTCGGCGGCGGCGATCTCTCGATCCTGCTCAACGCGTGGGGAAGTTGCTAGCGCGTGGAGAAGAGTGCTGAGGCGAACACTGCGCTGAGTAGAGTCCCCGCATGCTGCTTGCTTCGACGATCTGTATCACGGTCATGACTGCGCCACCACAGTGGAGCGATGTCGCGCCGATCCTCACGCGAAGTTGCACACCATGCCATGCCGGCGACGGCGCGGGCGCGTATCCGCTTGCCTCTCCCGCTGAGCTGCGTCGCAAGCGAACCACGGTTGCTGAGGTTCTCGCCGATCACTCCATGCCGCCGTGGTTACCGTCTCAGGTGGATGGGACTTTTCTCCACGAATTGAAGATCAGCGATGCCGATCGAGAACTCTTGAAAGCGTGGGTCGCGGACGGATGCCAAGCACCCAGCGACGATGCGCGGACCAAGCCTGTTCCGCGAAGCCTCACTGGCAAGGTGTCAGCGAGCGCTGATGTCGCGAGTCAGTGGACTGCGGGGCGCGAAGAGCGTGATGCCATGAGAAGTTTCGCCGTTCCGCTCAACAATGCCGAGCCACTTCGCATTTCCGGTTTGTACGCGCACTTTGTGAAGCCAGGTCATGTTGGACATGTGACCTTCGCCGCCGATAGTTCCGGCGAAGCGGAGCGTCTCGACGCGCTTGATGGAGCGAGCGGATTCAAACTTGCCGGGGATATCGGCAATGTCTCAAGTGGCTCCCTGCTTGGCGTCGGCGCCGACGGTTGGTTCGAGTTGCCTCATGGCTATTGCATTCCTGTGCCGAAGCACGCCACGCTCGTTGCTGAAGTGCATGCGAGTGGTCGTGGGCGAGTTGAGGACGCGGGATTTGCACTCGAGCTCTTCGAGGCGCCTGCCGATGCAATCGCACTCTCCGCCATGCCCGTCGGTTCACACGGCTCGATTCGCCTGCCGAGCAAGACAAGTGACACGATCGTCGCGCAAACAGTCGCGCTCGAACACTCGTATGAGATCGTCGCTGCGATCGCGCGCCCGGGTCGACTCGCGACTGCACTCGACCTCACCGTGCAAGCTCAGGGCGCAAGCGAAGCACGCGCGCTTCTCACGATCCCGCGCTACAACGGCCATCGAGATCGGCCGTACGCATTTGCGAAGCCAGTTCGAGTCGAGCGCGGGAGTCGACTCCAACTCACGACCACGTTTGAAACACCGCTCGCTGCAACGCAATCCACGCCTGAGTGCGTGCTGCTTCTTCACCGCATTCCGAGCGATTCGACAAGCGCAACGCCTGCGACTCCAGTTTCCCTCCCAAGTACTCCCGAGCAGCAAGCATGTGTGCAGCAATTCTCCCTACTTCCGTGTTCCGCCGCGCTACGCGTGTTGCAGGACGAAGTCAGCGCGAAGCAGTATGCACTGCTGCTCGACCGTCCATGTCTACCGCAAACAAGTGCAAGCCTTGCAGCCGGTGCGACCTACTTCGATGCTGCACTCTGGTGTAACGCCGCGAGTGCTGCGATCGGAAAGCAGCCGTGCTACCTCATCACACAGCCACAGCATGATGACAATGGTCATACCGTCTCCGCGCTGGTGCAGCCCATTGAGGGAGATGGGTTTCGGCTTCCCACAAGTTCAGAGTGGAGCGAATTCGCGTCGCTCAGTGAGATTCGTAACGCGGCAGGAGGTGTGTGGGAGTGGTGCGAAGACTCAATGGGCGAGGAGCGCGTGGTGCGCGGAGCGTCTTGGGCTGACCCCGAGGCACGCCGACGCGTCGAAACTTTGGAGAGTGTTCCGCCAAGTGCAACCAGCGAGCTCTTCGGATTCCGCGCTGTCATGGGCCCGCGCGCGAAAACCTAACTCCAATTCGAGAGCACGACCGCGATGTCCGCGCCGTTCACGACATTGTTTCCGTCGAAGTCGCCTGCATCGCGCACGCCCGCAGGAACCGCGCCCCAACCCGCGAGCGTCGACGCAAGATCTGCTGCGTCAACCATGCGATCGCCGTTCGTATCACCAGGACGAAGTTCCGTGAGGAGATACGGCTCTCCATTGAAACCAAGATTCACCAAGATCTGTCGCGATGCATTCGCCGCCACCACGATGTACCCTTCGGTCGTCGCTGGTGGATTGACGACAACAGTATCGAGACGTCGCACTGTGTCGCCGAGCGACCACACAAACCCGAGCGGTTGATAGAGCGGCGTAAACCCGAGGCCGACCATGTAATCCGCGCGCGGGGCCGCGACGACTTCTAGCATTTGCGCTTGCGCGGACGCATCGATAGGACCAATGTCGACGGCGTTGAGCATGCTGTTGGAACGAATGAATCGCGTGCTGTTGTACGCCGTCCCAAAGACAGAAAACCCCAACGGATCCATCGTCAACGGGCTACCCGCCATATGGGTTGCAACGCTTGCACTTCCGACGGGCATCATCGAAATCGGGGTTCCGTTGAACCACCATGCGGCGCGTCCATTGCACTGCCCAACGATGCTGTCGTCATACGCAATGCCGCGCGCGTGCGAACTTGTTCCCGCTTCAATTGATGGCAACACGCTGGTCACGCCGTCCGCGCCCCATCGAACCGCGCGCTGTTGATTCGAAATGTATGCGCTTCCAACCGCGGTACCGCTCAGATTGACCGCACTCACATACTCTCCCCATCCCTTTGCAACATCGAGCGCTTCTACCGTCGCGTCGGGGCGAAGTCGGTATGCACTCGTCGTGCTCGTGCCTCCATACCCCACTGCCCAGCCAGCTTCGTTCGCGTCCTCACATGTCGAACTCGTCACACTAGATCCACCAAGCACTGTCAACGATGCGCTGCCGTCCGCAATCGCGAGCGCTGTAGTGCAAGTTCCATTCACCGGCGGGCACCAGTTTCCAATCAACAGATACTTCGTGCCGCCAAGAAACGCGGCGGGCTCCGTGAAGGTAAAAGTCCCGTGCGGAAGTTCAGTCACACTTCCATTTGGCTCGGTGAGATAGGCGCGCGAACCGCCGGTTGTCGAGCCGCAACTCGCGTGACCGAGGACGCGACCGTCTTGCGCAATTGCGACACCAACGATCGGCGCGTTCGTCCCAAAAATCGTGCACGGCCACACCAGGCCAGGAACCGGCGTCGCGAAGTATCGAGGCGGGGATGCGAATGCCGCCGAACTCAGCAGGAGCGGAGTGACGACTTGGGTGATGCGCGCGAGATTCTGCACGACAGCATCATGCCACAGGACACCATCACATCAACCAAGTCTTCGTCGATCGGCACCTGAGAGAGGTCCCGTAGGGGTCGATGTCTCCAATGCCGCCCTCAAAAGTGCGATTTTCGGGCGTGGGTGATGGGGCAACTGCTCCACATGCAGGGAAAACGGCGACTTCGCCGATCCCTGATCCTATCTTCTCTCGTATGAGTGGGAAGACCCCGTTCATGGATCTTGGGCGGTTGGACGAAAAAGGGATGCAGCCTGAGGATCGCCGCGGAAAGTGACCCTCGGGATGCGAACACGAACCGGCAGCGCGTGATGCAAATCACTCGCTGCCGGTTCTCATTGAGCTACGAATCGCCTGCGGCTCACTTCTTCCGATCGAGCGAGACTTTGATCTCTGCAGAGAACACGCCAGTTGGATCGTTACGCTCTTCGAGCGTTGCTTTGATCGTCGCGAGCGAACGCGGAACAATGCCCTCATACAGCGTGCTTCCATCCATCTGCACGCGAACGGGCTGATCGAGGTCGAGCATTGAGTCATCGAGGCGAATCGCCAACTCCTTCACGCCACTTGCCTCCTCAATCGTGATGACTTGGGCGTTGCGACTCACCACCACACGCTGCCCACCCTGCGGCTCTGCAATCGCAAGCCAATAGAAGCGCTGCTCCGTCACATCGTCCTGCAACCACACGATTTTCTTCGGTCGCAAGTCGCGTGTGTACTGCGCCATCCACGCGACGGCGACTGCGTCTTCGCGATCCATCCAGTGTCCCTTCCCCTCGTGGATGACGACCTTGTGCGGATATCCACCAAGATCCTTCGCAGCGCAATCATCGAGCATGGTCCCCCACTGGCGACCAATCTCGTTCCGCTTGAAGGCTGCATCCTTGCCACCCATGTGAAGTGTGAAAGGAAGATTGCGTAGTCCGTCCGGTTTCGTCTCGTTCGGATGACCGGCCATCATCGCCGCTGCGGCAAACCGATCCGCCATGCGTGGCGCCAACTGAAAGACCCCATCCCCGCCCGCGCTGTATCCCATGAGATAGACGCGATTCGGATTCACGCCTTCAAACAAGACCATGTCTTGAATCAGCTTGTCAAAGAGCGGATCAATATGACCCTCATGCCAGAGATTCCATGTGTTCGTTGGCGCACGAGGGGCGACATAGACGCCTTCCGCGGGCCGGTAGAGCTTCTTCTGATTCTCCCACTGCTGGTCGTTCACTTCTTTCGGAGCGCCGCCGCCGCCGTGCATCGAGATGAACAGGCTTCGACCGCCTGCTGGTTTCTCTCCATAGACCGCGAACCAAAATGGCATCTCAAGCGCATCCTGTTTGAGCACGCGAGCCTTGAACTCCGCTTCTCGGTCGGCTCGTGCTGCGGTGTCCTTTGCCTGTACCAGCGTCGTGATCGCCTGCTCCGCTTCGCGCTTCGTCAACGCATCTGCGGGAGGGGCTCCGATGAGCAAGCTCAACGTTGCACCGTCGGGCGGCGCCGAAAAACTCTGGAAGGCGGTGGGGTCATCCACCTCAAAAACGAGCGATGGATTGATTGGAACGCGAAGCTCAAGGTGATCATTGAGATCACTGCGCTCATCCCTCGACTGACCTCGCGCGAGTTCGACACCATTGGCATCCTTGCACACAACGTTGCGCGCGACACGCGCATCGGTGTATCGATCACGCACCACGATCCGCACGAGCCGCTGCCCATCCGGAAGCGCCGATGCGACGCTCTTGTATCGACTCGTCACATCGACCGCATCAACCTCGGGCGCGCCCTCAGCAAATCGCATCGGAAACGCGATGCCAGTGTCGCGCCATGTCACTGCGTAAATGCCATGCTCAGGCTTCGCGTTGTCCTGCGTCGCTGCCCGCGCGGTGAACCAACCCTCATCCAATCTCTCACCACTCGGCTCCGCTGCTCCAGTGAAGTGCCACGCGGCACCATCCCAAATCTCAACCCATGAGTGATTCCCGCTTCCATCCATCCACATGGGAACTCCCACGAATCGCGCGGGAATCCCAACACTTCGACAAGCATCGATCAACAAAATGGAGAGGCCGCTGCACGATGCAACGCCACTCTCCATCGACTCGCTCGGAGACTGATCGGCGCGCTTACGCTTCGTCGAGTACTTCACCTGCGTGTCCGCGAAGAGCTTCTGATTCAACGCGGCCGCGGCTGCGTAGGGAGTCTGTACCCCTTCGATCATCGGCGCACACTTCGCGCGAAGTGGTTCGATCCACAACTCACGCTTCTCGGAAATCGAAGCGTACGGAAGAATCGCCTCGCGAAACATGACCTCGTCAATCACATCGTGCCACGGCGCCTGCTCCCAAGCCTTCGTCGCAGCTGCGACATGCGCGAGCAAAAACGCAGCATCGAGCGTCTCTCGATCTTCGCGAGGCATGTGCTCAAGCAGCCACTCCATACTCGAACGCTGCGCCGCAGGGACCGACGCAAGCGCGAGTTCTAGCTCCGTGCGATTCGCGACGACATCGCTGAGGTCAGGCGGCACGGCCGCGGCGCTCGAAAAACAAGCGACGAGCGACACTCCGCCACGAAAAATCCATCGAGTCAGCATGGTCGCAGTGTACTCACGCACCGCGACTTCTTGAGCGTCTCAGGTCGACACGCTCGCTTCATCGAGGATGACAACAATCCAGGTGAGAAAGAGCAGCACATGGATGAATCCGTGAACGATGTTGACTCGACCACGCGTGAGATTGAAGGACGCGAGAAAGAGCGTCGCCACAAGTAAGACCAGATACGGCGCCTCGAGACCGAACTCAGGATTTCGACCGCTAATCCTTCGCACAACCATGATCGCTGGGAAAGTCAACCCAATCGTGGCAAGCGCACTCCCAAGGAGCACATTGATAGACCGCTGCATGTCGTGCCGTCGCGCGGCGCTGATCGCAGCAAGAGCTTCAGGCGCGAGCACCAGCAGCGCGATGAACACTCCACCAATCGGCGCGGGTAGCGTGGCTCGTTCGAGAACTCGGTGAATCGTGGGCGCGAGGCCTTCCGCGAGGAGCACGACCGCGACGAGGGCAAAGATGAGCAGCACGACCGGCCGCAATACGCCGCGCTCCGCGGGCGCATGATGGTGCACTGCCGCGCGATCGCTCTCCCCCTCGCGGTACTCGAAGAATTCGCGATGCCGTGAGGACTGCGCCCAGAGGAACGCGATGTAGATCAGCAGGCCTGTGACTGCGACGAACCACTCCATCGGGTTGCTCATCCATCCGCCGGGTGCCGACCGGGTGAATCTTGGCAGAATGAGCGTGATCGTCGCAAGCGCAACAATCATCGAAAGGTAGTTCCCCGCCGACTGCAGATTGAACTTCGCTTCCGTTCGTCTCCATGCCCCTATGAGAATGACCACTCCGATCAGCAGATTGAGAATGATCATGAGCACCGCGAACATCGCATCGCGCGCGACAGTCGGCTCGCCATCCGCACCAAGCATGAGTGCACAGACCGCGGCGACCTCAATCGTGATCGCGGAGATCGTGAGAATGATCGTGCCAATCGGCTCACCAAAGTGCTCCGCAAGCGACTCAGCATGCATCATCGCGCGCATGGACGACGCCAAAATGCACGCGACGAGGAAGAGCGACCAGAGAACGCTTGCCGACTCCTCTGAGGGTGACGGGTGCCAATGCCCGAGAACAGCCCCGCCCGCGCACAGCGCGATAATCACGGGAATCTCTTTGACGATCCAATGAGACTGCTTCGCTGAGGCGGCACCGTGAGCATGAACCTTCGTCATTACGGAGCAATGTACGGTGAAGTGGCATTTCCCTTCCTCGCCAGGAAGAGGCTTCTCCCGCGCGGCGCTCTACCCTCGCTACTATGACGAACCCATCTGATTGAGGAAGCCGAAACATGAGTTCAACCGCTACCGCGTCCACCTGCTGTTCCACCACCGCTTGCACTGACACGTTCTCGTGTGAGGACCGCGCACGCCTGAAGGCCGATGTTGAGGCGTACTGCCAGGAGTTGCGCCCGATTGAGGAGATCTGCTACCTCGAACACCGCTTCAATCCTGCGATCGCAGACCTCGCGAAGAAATACAACATCCTCGGAATGCCTGTACCGAAGAAGTATGGCGGCCGTGGTGCAGACGCCGTGACCTACGCCCGCGCGCTCTCCCGGATCAATCGAGAAGGATCTGGACCGCGCACCTTTTTCTCGGGGCAAACATCCATCGGTCAGTATCCGGTCACGCGCTACGGCACCGAGGATCAGAAGCAGCGCTACCTCCCCGCTTCCTGCGCGGGAACTTGCACGATGGCATTCGGCCTCACGGAACCAGAGGCTGGCTCCAATCCGCTTGAGGGCACAACGACCTATCGCCGCGAAGGTGACAAGTTCATCCTCAACGGCGTGAAGTATCTCATCTCGAACGGCACGCTCGCAGACGCCATCGTGCTCTTCGCATTTCCAGAGGGTGCAACCGGCGCCGCGCGACGTATGAGCGCATTCATCGTTGACACCGCAGGCGACACCTTCGAGAAGGAACAACTGCACGCGAAGCCTGGCATGTTCACTTGCGACACCGCGATGTTTCAGATGAACGATCATCCAGTCCGCGGCGACAACATGCTCGGCAAGGAAGGCGAAGGCTTCCGTATCGCCATGCACTCGCTTGTTTCAGGCCGACTTTCCGTCGCATCAGGATGCCTCGGCTCGATCGAAGACTCGCTCGCTGAGTGCATCGACTACTGTCGCACGCGCAAGCAGCACGGCAAAGAGATTGGGAAGCACCAGCTCGTGCAAGATCACCTCGCCAAGATCGAGATGGCGCGCGCGACAGCCGAGGCGATGATTGAACGGGCCGCGCTTGCCAAGCAAGCGTCAGACGAGAATCCGGGTAACGCAGAGCTGTACTCAGACGCGGATTTCAAAGTGGCGCAAGCGAAGTTCTTCGCATCCAACGCCGCGTGGGAGGCCTGTGATCACGCCGTGCAGATTTTCGGCGGTCGTGGCTGGAGCGAGCTCTACCGACCGTTCCGCCACCTGCAAGATGTTCGTGTGTGCCGAATCTACGAAGGCACCGACGAGATCATGAAAATGAAAATCGCCGTGAAACTTCTCGGCAAGGACTACGAAGCGTTTCGATGATTTGATCGGGAGCGCGTGTCTTGAGCGGGAGCGCGGAATTCTGCCGCGCAAACCTTGCGCGCTCGCGACTTGCGATGCGTCGGGGCCAAACCGCGACCAATGCTGTAAGCGCATTGCCTCGCTCGCTTCCGATCGCTTCGCCGCGAGTGAATCGCGAGCGAAGCGAATCGAACTTTGAGCGTGACGCGCGGACAAATTCCATCGCTCCCTTTCGACTGCGGCGCGGCGAGTGAATCGCCTGCGCCGCAAATCCGGCGGCTTGTGCTTGAGCGCTCGCGACTTGCGCCGCGTTCCGTTCTGTGCGCTGAGGGTGTCGTAGGCGCGTCGCCTCGCTCGCTTTGGTGTGCGGCGGCGCGAGTGAATCGCGACCGCCGCAATTCCGGCGTCTTGTGCTTGAGCGCTCGCGATCAAGACGCCAAGGACGAACGGACCGCAGTCCAGCCATCCTTGAGCACTTTGTCAGCAGCTGCCTTGATGAGTGATTGTCCGACGGCGCTCACAAGCCCCTTCCGCTCGGTGACACAAGCCGTCCAATCGATGCGCGTCTCTTGTGCTGCAGTGGATGAGAACTTCATCACGCTCTCCACGGTGATGCCCATCCCAATGCCTGCGCTTGTCGCAACGAGCGTGAGCGTTTGGGGCGCAGTCTCTTTACAGGAGAGCGTGGTTCGCATCGTGCCCCGCATAAAACTGAATCCAGGTCGCACGACCAACTTGAGCGTGTTTGCGTCGGCGCGCTCCACACTCTCAACATCACTCATCGATTTGGCGACACCCTCCAAATCGCGAAGCGCGTGCATCGCCTTGTCGATGGAAACTGCGAGTACTTCTTGTCCAGTGAACGGTTCCATTGCAGCCATAAATGTGCCCACTTGCAGTTGAAGAAAATCGCCCCGACGAAGGACGGGGCGAAGATCGTAGCAAGCACAGGGATGCCTGTGAGGGTGTCCTATTCAGGATTCCCTGTCATCGTGATGTCCTTCGGCTTCGTCAGTTGCACGCTCCATAAGACGACGCTCTCCACAGCCTTTTCGTCAGACTTGCGTCCGGGCAGTCGTACCGTCCACTTCAAGAATCCTTGCGGCTTCTCATGCTCGACATACTGCTCGTTGGCCTCAAGCGCCGGCGAAACTCGAAGCAACTGGATCTGAATCTTTTCGTTCCGAGAAACGGGCATGCGATCAAAAACTTCAACCGTCATCGGCTGCGCGCTCGTGCTCTTCAAGTTGACGCGGTAATCCCAATCCATCACATCACTCTTGCCGAACATCCCGCGCTCGGATGCGTCTTTCTTCACGAGCACTCGCTCCGCCGTGATTCGCGGATCCGTGCCGAGCCAGAACGTCATCTCAGCGCCGGGAGCGAGATCCGGGAGTGTTGTCTTTCCGACCGAGTCGCCACCGAGAAACACCGTCGCAGGTCCCGCAAGAAACTGAAAACTCGACTTGTTCGCGGTGACTGCTTTGATATAGACCGCGGACTCCACGAGCGGGCGCGCGACATGGGTAAAGGTCGGCTCGGTCTCCACACTCGTGATGCGCAGCGAGCGAGACTTCTGGCTGTCAGATGGAATCGAGACGGCACGCGGCAAAGGGAAGTTGACGACTGCTCCGCTCGAGACGGCTTGTGCGTCGCTGAAAAACGCTTCGAGCGCGGCGTCCTTCTCCATCGGTCCGCCAGGGCCTCCTGGCGCGCCACCTCTGTCGTACATCGCCTTTGACGCAGGCGCGGGCATGTCAGCCCTCGCGTATCCACTCATTGCTTCCGCATCCGCCACTCCAGCGAAGCGACGACCTTCTACCGGCGGCGGCGGCACATAGACATCCACGAAAGTTGATGCAACATCCATCGGCTGAGCGCGCTGCGTGGGCTGCGCGGTCGAGAGCGTCAGCGCGACATCCTTCCAGTCTTCGCCTGAGGTCTGCCTAATCTCTGCGTTGTACTCCACCACGAGCGCAGCAGATTCCATGTCGGCTCGCACGGCGTAACGCGGCGCCCAACCAGCCTCACCCACGAGATACTTGAGTGTCACGGACGCGGGCGCATTACTCGAACGACCGATCGAAACAATTGCGCTTCGCTCGACCTTCGTTTGCCCACCAAGCGCCTGCACCTTCGCCTGCGCCTCGTTCGAGATGTCTGTGTTTTCACGTCGCCGTGCTTCAAGCTTCGTGCGCTGATCGATCAATTCGCCTCGCGCACTCGCGAGGTACGCGACCTGTCCAGCGAGTGCGGTGGGATCGAGCGCTTTCGACCCGAAATCCTTCGCGCTCTCCGTTGCGGTCTTCGCAGCGATGCTATTGAGCAGCGTGTTCTGATCGTTGAGAAGCGCAGCGTGCAGTTCGATCGATTCCCGCTCGCGCATCGCGGCTTGCAAGTCCGCGATTGCCTGCTTGAGCTCCGGGCTATTGGTGACATCGATCGCAGACACTCGTTCCTCGTAGCGCACATCGAGAAGTTTGCAGTCGTCGTGGGGCGCAACGACTGTCGCCTGCAACGATGCTGGATCGAGCGACGGTGGAAGTCGTTCAAAGCGAAGTTCAAAGAGCCCCTGCGCTTCCGGCGCGTCCGCGGTGCGCGAAATCATCGCACGGCCTTGGTAGAGCGTGACGACTCCGATAGGAGCCGCTGCAACGAGCACTTGAGCAACCGGCGCATCCTGCAATGGTCGAGCGAGTGCGGCGACCGGCAACGAGGTCGAACTCAGCGCAAAGACGATGGCAGACAACGAAGAGATTCGAAGAAAGTTGTGACGCATGATCGCAGCATATGAGCATGCCTCCCTCGGCGTCTCAACATGCTTGCCCCTCATTCGCCAAGCCGCGTGCTTCCTTAGCCGCCGTAGATTCCATCCATGGGATCAGCCGAGTCACTCGACCCGCTTTCTTCAACGGGATGAACGATCGCGACAGCAAGGAGGACGCCGATGGCAAGCACGGCGACGCCGAGAAGTCGCCAGAAAGTCGCAGATGCTCGATGCGGCGCGCGCACAGCGAACTGGCGGAAGAAGCAAACCCCCACCGGCAGGCACGCAACCGTTATCCACGACCAACCCGGAATATCCATCGTGTCATACGCGCGGCCAGCCATCGCGATCGACGCCAAGAGGACGCCAGCGACGAGCGCAAACGCCCCACCGCACTCGGGCTCAACTGCGGATGACGATTTCCACCCACCGATCGCTGCTGTCACGGCCATGCACCCAGCCGCGAGCGCTGTAGCCGCCGAGATCACTGCGAAAGACGCGCAACCTGAGAGAAGCGTCAATGCGGCAACGGCTCCAAACGCGACAGCCGCGACCCAAAGCACTGCGCCGCCTGCGAGCATGAATGTCAACGCGCTCGCCGCACACAGCGCTCCCTGCAAGATCTGTCGCTCGACTGAAGCGTCAGGGAACTGCACGAACATCCCAATCACGAACGCAGCGCCGACGATGCATCCGCCCGAAAGCAAGCGATCCATCCCGCGCGTCACTGCTGCGCGCAGCGTTGCGAGGATCGGCGCGACCACCGCAAGTCCAACCGCAATGAGCGCGAGCCGATGCCACCGTTCAATCGGCGCGGATCCATCAAGCGAACTCCATGGAAACTGTCGCGAGACGGTTTCGAGGTCGGCTTCTCGCACAAACGACACAAGAAACGCGAGAGGTAGCGCGAAAGCTGTGCTCAATTCAACGAGCGAACGACGAGTGCGAAATGGTCCGACGAGGGCCGGCGCCGCGGCCAGACACGCGACAACGGCTGGAACGAGCACGACACTGCATGCATAGACGAGGAGTTCATTCGAGTCCATGCGCGTTACTCAGCGACTGCGGCCTTCACTTCGTCACCCTCAAGCGCAATGATCAGTCGTACTTCGTCGCCAAGCACCTTCGGCGGTTTCTCAATGCCCCACGACATCCCGAAGTCACTCCGCTTGATTGTGAGCGTGCACTCAAATCCAACCTTCTTGCCCGCCGGTCCCTTGCCAATGCCTGCGACGAGGCACTCCGTTGACACCGACTTCGTCACGCCACGCAAAGTGAGATCACCTACGACCGTCCAGGTTTGCGCACCACTGCGCGTGCCTGCCGTGGATACGAAGCGAATCTCCGGGAACTCCTTCGCGCTGAAGAAGTTTGGCCCCTGCAAGTTAGCGTCGAGTTTCTCGCTCCCGGAGTCGATGTTCGCAACCTTCGCTGTCACATCAAACTTTGGTGCAGCACTATCGTCAAGCGGCCATACGACTGTTCCGTCGAGCGCGTTGAGGCGACCCCAGAAAAATCCTGCGCCTAAGTGCTGGATGCGAAACAGCGCCGCCGAATGCACGGCGTCAAGTTTGATCGACGCCGCACTCGTCGCCGGAGCGACTGCAGGCGCGGACTGCGCACCGATGTTGGTGGCTGCCGAGAGTCCGAGTCCAAGGGAGCCTGCGAGCGAAAAGACCGTGAATGCAGTGAGCGTGCGCATGCGTGAAAATCTCCGCGACCAATGCTATCGCCTAGTGGGGTACTGCTATGTCTGCGTAGTTCCAACCCTCGACGGGACTCAACGTGCGCGCCCGCATGACCTGCAGGAGGCGTGACACTTCGACCGCATGCTCGCCCGCCACATCCCTCGATTCTGCCGGATCCACCGCGAGATCAAACAACTCGAACTTTGCCTCTTCTCTCGACTTGGCTTTGGTGCGAACGAGTTTCCAGCGGCCATCTCGAACAGCTTGTTGCCCCACGCCCGCAGGGTTTTCCCACACTATCGGCGCGCGAACCGCGATGGACTCGCCGCCTGCTTCACCAAGCATCACGCGCGCAAGGTTCGCGCCGTCAAGGGGCGCGTCACTCGCGGTGCCGGTCATGGCGAGCACTGTGGGGAAGAGGTCGTAGCCCACCACAGGCATGTCGCACTTGGAGGCCGCAGGGACATGTCCACTCCACGATGCGATCAGCGGCACACGAATCCCGCCCTCCCACAAAGATCCCTTGAATCCGCGCAGTCCACTGTTTGAGCCGAAGAACTTGGGATCGAATCCCCCAATGTCCCACGGCGCACCGTTGTCACTCGTGAAAAGGAAAATGGTCTTGTCGAGCTCGCCGGCATCCGTCACTGCTTGCACGAGACGACCCACCGCCTCATCAATCTTGGAAACCATCGCCGCATAGGTCGCGTGAGGTTTTTCGCACGGGAGGTAGTACTTCTTTCCGTCGTACGCCGTTTCTGTGAATGCGTACTGCTCGACGGCAGTCGCTGGTGCCTGAAGCGCGAGGTGCGGAAGATTCGTCGCGAAGTAAACAAAAAATGGCGCGCCAAGCGGCGCTTTCGCCTGAATCCATCGCACGGCTTCGTCTGCGCAGAGATCAGGAACGAATCGTTCACCAGTTACGCCCCGGTCGTTTCCGGCGAGCAACACTTTGCCGCGATCGCTCTCTACATACGCGGCGTAGTGATTGTGCGCATTGCGTTGGCAAAGGAAGCCATAGAACCGATCAAACCCTTGCTCAAGTGGGTGACCAGTGTTCTCGCCCGGGCCGCCGAGTCCCCACTTCCCAAAGCACGCCGTCGCGTATCCCGCCCGTTGCAACACGCGACCGAGCGTATTGGTGCCGGCGGCGATCGATCGCTGACCACCAAAGGTTCCATCGGCGAGATTCGCTACCTCCATGTTGTCGCGAATCTGCGCGTGCGCGAGAGATCGTCCTGTGAGTAACGCGCACCGACTTGGCGCACACACACACGCGCTCGCATACGCCTGAGTGAAAAGCATGCCCCGCTCGCGCAATCGATCGATGTTTGGCGTCTGAATGACTGCACTACCAGTGCAACGAAGGTCGTGCGCGCCAAGATCGTCACACAGGATGAGAACCACATTCGGGCGCTGATCTTCTGCTCCCAGTGCGAACGAACCGACCGTCGCGGGAAGCATGAACAGCGCAGCGATAGAGCGAATGTGCAGCAACATGGTGCGAGAAGCCTACCGCAGGTACCGAAGGAGCCATGCACGCGCGCCACCTTCATGCGCTGTCGACTCGTAGGTCGATGCAATGGAATCCACGAGACGGAATGCGCTTCCAAGCATCGTGCTGTAGTCGTTGATCGTCATTCGACGAGGACCCCCCCGCACCTCGTGCTCACTGAAGTTCAAGAACACAAGCGATGCGCCAGGCTCGGTGCAACGCAAGAGCTGAGCGGCGTAGCGCGGACGATCCGCGTCCGAGAGCACATGACAGAAGCCGCAATCGAGCACGCTCTTCGCACACACACCTCGCAGCACGCCGACGAGATCGCAAGCGTCAGCCATTTCAAACCGCGCGTACTCCTCGACGCCAGCATGCTTGGCGCGCCCTCGCGCGCGCTCGATTGCGCGAGGCACAATGTCTACACCGATGACCTCGATGCCAGAAGTCGCGAGAAGGATCGCGTTACAGCCGGTTCCGCATCCGACATCGAGCACGGGCCCGGTGAACCAGCCCCGGTCGAGAGCATTCCGAACCGCTACCTGTGCGCGCTCGATCTCCCATGGCGGCGGCTCGGCACTGGGTTCGTACACACTGTGAAAGAAAGGAGCCGGAACGCCGCGCGAGTCCGCAATTCGGTCGGCGCGAGGAACGGCGCCAGAAGGTCCGGAGTTGGTCACAGACGGAGCGTATTGCGAACGCCATCACCGAGGGGCAATCGAACCTCGCGAGCCCCCGAACTGTGGGCGCGAGACCTGCAAGTGGTGGGAAAAACCGCACACAGGTCCTGCAATCGCCATATCGATTGCAAAACTTCGGCCTCATCTTCTTGCAGATGACCTGAATGGCGTTAGATTCAACCTAGGCAATGAGGGTTGCCGATGCCCTCTCAGGTCCGAATCTGAGAGGCATGTCTGGAGGTCTGAGGGTTTGCATTCAAGTTTGGAGCGACGCTGACTGAGAGGTCACGCGTCGACATTTGAAAAGGGAGTCTGCGAAATGTCTTTGACTACGCGTTCTGCCGCGATGGCAGCTGTTGTGTTTAGCGTGGCCTCTTCCGCCGTTCACGCTGGATTCATCTATGACGCACAAAACACCGGCCGCGCCGTGCAAGCGTGGGTCGCAGGGAACAGCGTCGACCTCGATTCGACGACAAATCTCGGCCCTTGGTACGGCAGCGCGTTCTACTCGGATGCAGCAAGTGCGGTGATTGCGAATCAAGGCTCGGACTTCGGCGCAACGCAAATGACCTTCGCAGGTGGGGCTCAGACAAGTTCGAGCATCGCCGTGGATCTTCACGGCCTCAGTATTGCGAGCACGCGCTTTACCGTCAGCAGCAACGGCAGTTTGCAGTGGATCGTGACGACGAACTCCGTCGCCAACGGGTTCGAAAATATGTCCTCGATGAGCATCACGCTCTTCGACCTCACAAGCGGACAGTTCCTCTTCGCCCGAACCGGAAATTCAACGGGGAACGGAGCCATTCAGGTTTTCGCCACCCACAACTACGAACTCATCATCCGAGCCGACGGAGAGAGCGGAAGCGCTGGGTCGACCGCTGCCACGTACAACGCCGGACTTGAGTTCGTTGCAGTTCCAGCCCCAGGAGCATTCGCGCTCTTCGCGCTCGCTGGATTCTCTGCGCGTACTCGCCGCCGATCGGCGTGAGTGTCGTGCTTCGTCAGCACGAGTAACAATAATTGCAAGGGCCCCAGTTGTTGAGCAGGGTCATGAGATCCTTGTGATCGACGAGGCCGTCTTGGTTGTAGTCGCCGAGTGCCTTCGGACCGACGGCTCCCCAGTGATCGAGGATGATGACAAGGTCAGCGGAATCGATCGTGATGTCACCGGTCAGGTCCGCGAGGCATTCACAAGTATCGAGAATCTGATTCCCGTCGACATCGAGCGCTTGGTTGTCGATGAGTTCTTGTTTGTCGACCTTGCCGTTCTGATTGCAATCCTCATCCCACTCGACAACGAACCACATTGGTCGAAGTTCATGCCCCTCCTCTGACCCACTGCAACTGAAGGTCGGGGGGATGTCCTCCCACTGATTCGCGCAACTGAACTGACCGGTCTGGTTGCGGAAGTGCAACACGGTCGAGAAGTCCCAGCAGTTGTCATTGGGTGGCGCGCAGAGTCCGTTGCTCCACGGATCCCAATCCCACGGCGTTCCGTCTATCCAGCGCCACTCGGGGTCCTTGATCGCGCCAAACCACGGCCCCATGGGGCCAACCCAAGCCAGAGGCGCGTCCACGACATTCGCGTAGACCCAGTTCGCCTCTGCTTCCGAAGAAAAAGTTGCGAGATGAGCCAGCATCGCATGTGCGTAGCCAACGGACTCGTCCCACGATGCTTGCGGCGCATAGACCATGTCGTAGACATGTCCATTGCCCCCATCTTCGACGCGCCAGATGGATTGAAACTGCGCTGATGCGGTGTGTGAAAAACCGAGAGAAGCGAGCATGAACAACCCTGCGCGCATCGAGAGACACTTCGTCATGGTGAACTCCTGATGTGATCCCCATCCACGGAGGAACACTCTCAAGAGCACACGATGTTTCTTGTCTCAAGGAAACGGGGAATGCGCAGCAGTCAAAGTCGCGCGCAAGCACCGACAGTCAGCGGCAATCATTGCCGATGCCTTCACGGGCACCCGCGCGCGTGCGCGACCGAAACCATCAGGGCTTTGCGGGCGACTGTGTGAACGCGTGCACCATGTGATGCTCATATGTTTCGCCGGGCTTCAACACCACGCTTGGCCATCCTTCCACGCCTTGCTTGTGGATTGCATCAGGAAACACCTGTGTTTCTAGGCAAATCGCAGCATGCTTGGCATAGACGGCGTCCTCTTTCCCGGGCACGCCATCCAAGAAGTTTCCACTGTAGAACTGAATGCCTGGCTGATTCGACCAAATCTCCATCGTCCTTCCGGACTTCGGATCGCGAAGCACGGCGCTCAACCAGAGCGATCCTTTCACGATCTTGCGATCTAAAACAAAATTGTGGTCGTAGCCCCCTGGGTCTTCCTTCACAGGCGGCAACTGCCCAATGTCCTGACCGATCCGCTTCTCGCTTGTGAAGTCAAGAGGTGTTCCTGTGACAGACTTGATCTCGCCGGTTGGAATGAGTGTCGCATCAGCCGGCGTGTATCGCGACGCTGGCAGCAAGAGTGTGTGATCAAGGACCGATCCTGATCCTTGACCCGCGAGATTCCAATAGGTGTGATGTGCAAGGTTGACCGGCGTCGCCTTGTCGGTCGTGGCAAGCATGTCGACTTTCAGTTCATTCGCGTCCGTGATGGTGTACACAACCGTTGCGTCGACATTGCCCGGATACCCCTCTTCACCATCAACGGAGCGGTAGGTGAATGTGATCGACGGTCCCTGCTCGGTCATCGCCGCCACACCCTTCCAGACGACTTTGTCGAAGCCCTTGGCGCCACCGTGAAGATGGTGCGCACCATTGTTCGTTGCAAGCTTGGATTCCACGCCATCGAGCGTGAACTTGCCCCCCGCAATGCGATTCGCACAACGACCCGCGGTGCAGCCGAAGTACTGCGTCCGCGCAACATAGTCGGCCGCGCTCTTTCGGCCGAGGACAACATCGACCCATCCACCCTTTGCATCAGGCACTTTCAGTGCCACGACGATGGTGCCGTAGTCGGTGATCTGCGCTTCCATACCGTTGCAGTTCTTCATCGTCCAGAGGTGGACATCTTTCCCGTCAACGGTCCCCCAGGGTGCCACTGAAATCCCCGGACCCGCGCATGCGTGCTTCGATGCGTCCGCTGCGGCCAGCGCGGTCACGAGCATGATTGGAGTGAGGAGAGTGACGAGTGTGCAGCTTGTCATAGTGAGTCCTTGAGGTGTTGCGAGATTCAGACCTGCACGCGTGACGCGCGTTCTGCGCGCCGTGCGGAGTATCGACGAACGAGTTCATCTGTGGCGATGCCAACCAAGAGCACACCACCGATGACCGCGAATTCCAACTGTGATCCGAGCCCTAACAAGATGATCGCTGTGCGCAACACAAGAAGTGTTGCCGTCCCAACAAGGACGCCAAAGATGTTGACTTCGCCACCGCGGAGACTGCACCCGCCGAGCACTGCTGCCGCGATGGCGTAGAGCTCATAGAAGTTCCCGAAGTCTGATGGCTGCGCACTTCCGATGTCAAAGATGAACAGCATCCCACCAAATCCCGCCAGCAAACTGCATGTCACATACGCAGCCGTCGTGAGCCACGCAGTGGGAACTCCCGAGTAACGCGCTGCACTCTCATTCCGCCCAGTCGCGAGAAGCCACCGCCCCCATATGGTTTTGGAGAAACAGAAGCCAAGCAGCAGCGCGAGAATGAGCACGGGGATCACGGTCGCAGGTAGTCGAAACTCATCGAAGAGTGGAAGCTCAAAGCGTGCAAGCGCTGGTGCCCGCACTCCCTCGAACTCCCCCTGAAATCCCTGCGACTGGTCGCCCGTCATCCATCGCGCGATCCCGCGGTAGAGCAACAACCCACAGAGGGTCACGAGAAACGGTTGCAACCGCAGCCGCGTGATGAGAAGTCCGTGAAACAAGCCGATTCCTGCGCTCATCGCGAGCACGAGTGGAATAACGACCCACGGTGACCAGCCATGTTCGACGAGCAGCCATGGGGTCATGATGCCCGCGAGGCAAACGACCGAACCAATGGAAAGGTCGATACCGCCAGCGACGATGACAACGCTCGCGCCAAGTGCAAGGATGGAGAACAGCGCTGTGCGCTGCGTCAAATTCATCAGGTTGACACCGCTGAGAAATCGCTCGCCGTACACCGCCGTAAACACACAGATTGCAACGAACAGCGTGAGGATGCCAAGACTCTTCTTCATGATCGACCTCCGGTCGCATGCCGCATGATGGCGACTTCCGTCGCGTCTTGTGCCGCGAAAGACCCAACGATGTCGCCCTCATGCATGACGAGAATCCGATCAGCAAGCAGAAGAATCTCTTCGAGCTCACTCGATGCAAAGAGCACTGCGCTCCCAGATTCTGCGAGTCGGCGAATCTCGCCATGAATCTCTGCGCGAGCGCCCACATCGACGCCGCGCGTCGGCTCATCAAGCAAGAGGAGCTTCGGCTCAATCGCCATGAAACGCCCAATCACTGCCTTCTGCTGGTTCCCGCCTGAAAGCGTACGCACGCGCCGATGGGGAACTTGAGGTCGGAGCTGCATGCTGGAGATCATGCGATCCACGAGCCTGCGCTCGCCTTGCGCAGGGACGATGCCCTTCGCACGATGTTTGTCGATCCATGCGAGGGAGACATTCATCGCAACCGAGTTCTCAAGAAACAAGCCGTTGCGAGCACGATCCTCCGGCACAAGAGCAACTCCATCTCGCACTCTGCATGCCACTCCTCCTTTGAGTAACTCGCCGTCGAGATGCGCGCTCCCCTGACTCACCGTCACACCCGCGATGGCTTCGAGAAGTTCCGTACGGCCCGCGCCAATGAGCCCTGCAAGCCCGACAATCTCGCCCGCGCGAACCACGAGCGAGAGCGGGCGGGCACTCCGATGCGAGCTCACAAGATCGCGAACCTCGAGACGAATAGCTGCGCTTTGCTGAGAGACACGCTGCGATGGCATCGTCGTCGCGCGACCAACCATGAGTCGCTCAAGCGTCGCGCGGTCGCATGCAGCGCGAACAAGTTCTCCTGATTGCCGCCCATCCCGCAGAACGACGACGCGGTCCGCCAGCGCGAGCACCTCGTCAAGATGGTGTGAAACAAAGAGAATGGCGACGCCTTTCTCGCGTAGCTCTCGAAGGAGATTGAGCAATCTCGCGGTCTCGTGTGCGCTCAGACTCGAAGTTGGCTCATCGAGAATCAGAATCCGCGCCTGCGTCGAGAGTGCCTTTGCGATCTCAACGAGTTGCCGCTGCGCAATAGAGAGTGCGCTACATGGCGTACGGGGATCGACGGAAAGTCCGACGCACGCAAGCCAATGCGCAGCTTGCGTACGCATGGATGCCAACTGAAGCACGCCGAATCGCGAAGGCTCTCGCCCGAGGAAAATACAACCGGCGACATCCAAGTTTTCAGCGAGATTCAACTCTTGATGCACCAGCGCGATGCCCGCGCGAGCGGCATCCCGCACGCCGTCGAGTTCGTGACTCTCCCACACGCCGTCCGCACGCAGAAACTCCAGAGTCCCGTCGGTTTGAGAGACGACACCGGACAGAATCTTGAGCAGCGTCGACTTCCCCGCCCCGTTCTCTCCAACAATGGCGAGGACTTCGCCGGCGCGCACTTCGATGTTGATGCCGCTGAGCGCAGCGACACCGTCATACCGATGTCCGACGCCTCGCACGCGCAGGACTGCGTGCGGCGCGTCCATCGCGTGATCGGCGTTAGGCATCGACTGCGTCAAGCCTTTGACGCCGCCTTGCCCGCCTCAAGTTTCGCTTTGAGATCCGTCCAGAACGCGTCCACATTGTCCTGCTTGATGACGCGCGCGGGAATCGGCACGATGCCGCTCGGCGGAACCATCGAGAAGTCGCCCTTGGTAAACGCGCGGAGCATTTTCACGCTCTCGAAGCCATATCCATATGGGTCCTGCACGACCGTGCCAAGCACGATCCCCTTTCGAATGCCTTCAATCACATCAGCGCCTTCGTCAAAGGCCGCGATCTTGATTTTTCCAGCCTTGCCAGACTGCTTGAACACTTCGACCGCAAGCGTTGAGTTGTACTCAAACAGACCGGTGACGAGCGCAAGATCAGGATGCTTGATCATGACATCCTCGATGTTCGCCTTCGCCTTGGCACGATCAAACGAATCAGTCCAAGTACCGACGATCGTGTATCCAGCCTCGGAGATCACTTTCGATGGCTCGTCGTACCGCGTCGGATCACTGCTTCGCCCGAGAAGTCCATCGATGAACCCCTGTCGGCGACGCTTCGCGTTGTCCTGTTCCAGGCGACCAATGAAGATCGCGACCTCGCCACCCGAACAGCCTTCGCGCGCGAGCGCTCCGCACATGCGACCAGCGTCGTAGTTGTCCATGCCGATGTAGCAGAGTCGCGGCGCACTTGGTGCGTCGGAGTCGTTCGTGATGAGCAGTGACTTCTCCGCAACGAAGCGAAGCACTTCGACTTGGTTCTTTGGATCAATCGGGCTGACCGAAACCCCATCGACGCCACGAATGATGAGGTCCTCAAGCATGCGCTTCTGATCGCTCAAACCGCCACCTGGAAACTCGACCGTGACATCGCAACCCAGTTCACGCCCAGCGGCAAGCGCGCCCGCCTTCGCAATCGTCCAAAAGTCCGCGACGCCATTCGAGACGAATGCGACATGGGCGCGGGCTTTGGGATGCTTTGCGAATGCCGCGATGCGCTCTTTCTGCAACGCGAGGAGATCGCCTTGCGAAGCGACTCCAGCAACGCTGAGGACGGAGAGGGCCGCGACGAGACTCGAGAGAATTGCTTGTTTCATACGCATAAAAGTACTCCTCTAATGGCGCCCAAATGCTCTCAGCCTACGGTGACGCCGCCGTTGACATGAATGTCGTTGCCTGTGATGAAACTCGCCGCATCACTCGCGAGGAAGACGCATGCGCCGCCAACATCGCTCGGAACACCCCAGCGGTTCATCGGGATGAGTTTGCGATACGCATCCTTCTCATGTTGCGGATCGTTTTCATGCCGCTCCACTGGGATCCACCCGGGCGCGAGCATGTTCACGGTGATATCAAATGGAGCAAGTTCAAGGGCCATCGACCGAGACCAACCGACTTGAGCCCCCTTCGCCGCGACATACGCAGAGAACGGCGCAGTGCCGCGCTTGAAATTCTCAGTTGTGATGTTGATGATCCGACCGTATCGCTTCGCCTTCATTGAAGGGAGCACTGCTCGCGCGAGCAAGTACGGACTCTTCACGAAGAAGTCGAGCATCGACTGATAGAACTCCCAGTCGTAGTCCTCAATCCGGCGAAGGGGCTGCAGAGGCGTCGCGTTGACGACGAGGATGTCAATCGCGCCAAGCTGCGCAGTGATCTCTGCGTTGAGCCGCTGCACTTCCGCCTCGTCAATCACGCTCGCGCGAAACAAACCGCCCTCGTAGCCTCGGCCGATGTACTCGTCGAATGTCCGCTTCGCGAATGCTTCGTCGCGCAGATAGTTGAAGGCGACCTTTGCTCCAGCCGCACCAAGCGCAAACGCCATCGCTTTGCCAAGACCTTTGCTTGATCCTGTGACGAGCGCAACCTTGCCATCGAGGCGAAAATTCGGGACTTGCATGAGCGTTGCAGTCTACAGCCCATCCGATGCATTGCAGCGATCAGTCATCACGAGACGCGGCACCGCGACCGTAACTCAATCGTCGCCAAAGCCACTCAGCTGGCCCAATCGAGCGATACCGAAGCCACCACCACGCGAGCGACACGAGGGCTACCCAGATCGCAAGACTCACGAGCGCGAGTGATGCGTCGGAGAGCCTTGCGAAGAGCGCAAAGCCCCACCATGACGCGAGTGCGGTCGCAAGAATGGACTCGCACAAGTACACGGTGAGCGCCATACGACCTGCTGCGGTGATCGGCAGGCGAATCGCATCAGGCACCCGATGTGCGTACTCGACGAGAAACACGGCGTAGCCGAGCGGCAAGGTGAGGCCGCTCACAGTAAGTCCCAGCATGTGGAGTGCGCTCGCTCTCGGATCTCGCAGCCCCCACATCCAGTATGGCAGCACACTAAGGAGCGCGAAACAAGTCCCTATGCAGACGCATCGCCAACCAATTCGCACGCGCCGCATTCGCGCCGCAGCCTCGAGGAGTCCGCTCCGAAACGCATACGCTCCGAACAGCATGAGCGCGCAGGCATGCCAACCGTACCCAAAGATCGCGGCACTGATGCACACGAGCCAATGTGCGATGCGAAACGCGAACATGTCGAGCCAAGGTCCCTCTCGGTGCGCGACCGTCTCCGCCTGCATCCAAAGTGGATCTGCAAAACTGAATTGCGCATGCTCGAAGACTTCCATGATGGCCGCGAGACCGCGTGCGCCGCTCCCGCCTGATGGTGTGGCTGACTGCGCCGATGCTGCGATCTGTTCAGTCGCCTCAGCCTGCACTGCTGCGACACTTTCACCGAACGCCTGCGGATAGACGCTGAACAGGTAACTCAATACAGCACTGCACAAGGCGAAGAAGATCATTATCCCTGCAAGGACGAAAAAGCAGATGAGCAGCGTTTTCGGTTTGCACGCAGACAGCGCGAGCACAAGGAAACCAAACACCGCATAGACGACGAGGATGTCTCCGTACCAGACGAGCGTCGCATGAAGCAGACCAATTCCAAACAAGACCATCAAACGCCTTGAACCAAACCCCCATCGACTCCGTCCTATCTGCCCCGCCCGACTCGCTTGCATAGCGATGCCGAATCCGAAGAGGAGCGAGAAGAGCGAGATGAACTTGAAGGAACAAAAAGCTTCGATCAGCGACCAGACCACCGCGTCAAGCGTCGTCGTCGTGAGCCCCGGTACTTCGCACGCGGGATCGATCGCCGCAGCAAAGGGCCAGAAAAAGAATCTCGCATTGACGAGCAGAATCCCTAGGAGCGCAATGCCTCGAGCGAAGTCGACGCCCGAAATGCGCTGCGACAGAGCGATCGGCGACAGCGCAGGCGCGGCGAGAGGACGGTCCATGCGAGCATGCTAACTTCGAAGATGCGGCAAAGCCTTGCATTCGATCATCGAGACATCATGCAACTTCACGGGCGCTGCGCGCGCACCCCGAAACAACTAGACCATGATCGCGCGAATCGGATCCGCGCCTTCAACGCCGACGAGTTTCTGATCGAGGCCCGCATAGAAATACGCGAGATGATTCGGATCAAGGCCGAGACACGCCAACGCTGTGGCGTGGAGGTGTTTCACATGAAACCTCTCACCAACGCCGATCGATCCAAGTTCGTCGGTCTCTCCAACACTCGTGCCACCCTTGATGCCGCCACCTGCCATCCACATCGTGAAGCCGTAGGAGTTGTGATCGCGACCGGTCCCCTGTGCATACTCAGCCGTCGGCTGACGACCGAACTCACCGCCCCAAATCACAATCGTCTCGTCAAGCAGTCCGCGTCGTTTGAGATCCTTGAGAAGCCCGGCGACGGGCTTGTCTGTTCGACCGGCATGAAAATCGTGGTTCGTCTTGAGGTCGCCGTGCGCATCCCACGACTCATCGTTGTGCCCACCGCCGCTGTAGATCTGCACGAATCGCACGCCTCGCTCCACGAGTCGTCGCGCGAGCAGACACTTCTCTCCGAACTCCTTCGTGCGCGGATCATCGCAGCCGTAGAGTTCCTTCGTCTCCTTACTCTCAAGCGACATATCCACAGCTTCTGGCGCCGTCGACTGCATGCGATAGGCCAACTCGTAACTCTCGATACGACTCTCTAACTCAGAGTTGCCGGAGCGCAGAAGCGCATGCCGCGAATTCCACATTTTCATGCGATCGAGCAACGACCGCTGCAGCGCGTCGCTGCGACCTGCAGGGTTCGCGAGATCGAGGATCGGAGGCCCCTCGCCTCGGAGGACCGTGCCTTGATACATCGCAGGCATGTATCCACTCGACCAATTCTTAGCGCCTGAGATCGGTCCGCCCGCGCTATCGAGCATCACGACGAAGCCAGGAAGATTCTGATTCACGGTCCCGAGGCCGTAGTTGACCCAGCTCCCGATCGCGGGACCGCCGAGCAACTTGCCCGAGTTCATCATCAACATCGCAGAGCCGTGAATCGGACTATCCGCATACATGCTCTTGATGAATGCAATGTCATCCACACAACCAGAGAGGTGCGGAAACAACTCTGAAACCCACGCACCCGATGCGCCATGCTGCCGAAACTTCCACTTCGGTCCCACGACGCGGCCCTCCGCCTTTTCGCCACCGCGTCCCTTCGTCTTCACGGCGATGGTCTGGCCGTCGTACTTGAACAGATCTGGCTTGTAATCAAAAGTATCGATGTGGCTCGGCCCGCCGTAGCAGAAGAAGAAAATCACGGACTTCGCTTTGCCGCGCAACATGGGTTGCTTGGGCGCGACTGGACCGGGAGGCGCCATCGGCGTCACACCATCGAACGCAAGCGTCTGTCGTTGCAAAAATCCATCGGCACCAAGCATGCTCGCGAGCGCGAGCGAAGTAAAGGACCCTCCGGACTGCCAGAGAAACTCGCGTCGCGTTCGACCGCAGAAGTGATTCTCTGGATGTGGCATTTGTTCTTGCATCGTGCGGCCTAATCGATGTACAGAAACTCATTGAGGTTAAGGAACACGAGACAGAGAGTTCCGAGAGCCTCCGCCTTGGAACGCGTCCCGTCCGCGACAAGTTCTTCGAGAAACGCGACGGCTTCATCGATTTCCGCCTCGCTCGGCGCTCGCCCGCTCGTCAGGAGGCGCGCGCGCTCGACTTGCGCGCGCAAGTCGTTAGGAAACTCTTGTTGAAGCCGCGACGCGAATCGCGCCGCCTCTTCATTGGTCAGTGCACCATTAAGCATGGACAACGCTTGCGTCGGCACAACTGTCTGGAACCGAACAGGACAGGATGCGTCGAGATCCGCGAGGTCGAACGCTGAGAGCAGTGGATGCTGCAGCGAGCGCTTGAGCATGATGTAAAGACTGCGGCGCGTCCAACTGTCCTCAGGCGTGAGCGGCCACACTTCGTCCGGCCGACTCGAAGTCCCGAGCACTTCAGCTGGCAGCGGCGGCCGAACCGAAGTTCCCCCGATTGCAGGATTCAGGGTTCCGTTCACGCTGAGCATCGCGTCGCGAAGTTCTTCCGCGCCGAGTCGACGCATTCGCATGCGCGTGAGGAGCTCGTTGGGCGCGTCCTTCGCGAGCGCATCCGGATGAGGCACGCTTGACATGCGATACGCAGCACTCGACATGATGAGGCGATGCAACGACTTCAAGCTTCCGCCCGACGCAAGCAGTTGCGTCGCGAGATAGTCAAGGAGCGGCGCGTTGGTGGGAGGTTCACCAAGCCGTCCAAAGTCGTTAGGCGTTGGGCAGATTCCCACGCCAAAGTGGTGTTGCCATACGCGATTCGCGATGGAGCGCCACGCGAGTGCGTTGTCATGCCTCGTGATCCACTGCGCGAGTGCAAGTCGACGCCCGCTTGACTCGCCGTTAGGAAGTTGTTGAGGCGCGCCAGGCGCCACTCGCTCTGCAATCAGAGGAACCCCTGGCACGACCTCATCGCCGAGATTGTGCGGACTCCCTCGGAGCATGACGCGCGTCGCGCGAGGCTCTTTCACCTCACGCACCGCAAGGACCGTCTCGCCCTCCCAGTCTGGCGGCCGCAATGCACTGAGCGCATCGCAGAGTTCACGAGCGCGCGCGGAGTCTTTCTCGCCAATCTGCGCGAGAAGCTCATCGCGCCCGTCAAGCCCACGCGCCATCGATGCAATCTCGCTGCGGTCGAGCACGCGATCGTAGAAACGAACCTCATCGAGGTCGCCACTGTACGCACCACCACCCGGTTGCATCGCACCAATCGCGACGCGCTTGGAAGCAGTCAACCGCTCCGTGTTCCCGCGACCTTGATCGACTGCAAACCCATCGACGAAGAGCTCGACTTCACCCGTCGATATCGAACGAGTCAGCGCGACATGGTGCCACTCGCCATCGTTGTATCCAGGACCGGAGCTTAAGAAAGTTTCTGGCGCGCCGACCCCTGCACTCACGAACCCATTTCCGACGAGTGAGATTCCAAAGTCGCGCACGATGCCAGGGATTTCACTATCAACGAGCCCTTCCCCGCGGAACCACCGTCGATCCGTGTCGTCACCGCCACCTAGATCTGTGGTGCGAAAGAAGAACGCGATCGTGAAGTCGTCGCTGACGGGTCGGTCAACTTCGACGCGATCGTCACCGCCATCAAATCGCAACGCGCTCCCTGCGAGCCCCGCGACTCCGAAGGTCGCATCGCGCACGGTCGCGGGATGAGGATCGGGCCGCCGCGCGTGATCGCGCGCATGGGTATCGCGTGCGTCATCGAACGGGTAATACGCCACCAGACCGGCTTGAGGTGCGTGCGAGAGAAACGATGTCGCGACATCGGCTGGCGCATCAACACGAACCGAGGGCATCAACTCTCGCAATGCGCCTAACACTCGGTTGTATTCCGCTCGAAACTTCTTGACCTCATCCTCGGAGGAAACGTGACCGAAGTCCCGTCGAACCATGCGAAACACGTTGTCCGCTTCGATCGAGTTGAAGGGAGAGTTCTTGTACGGCGCAACACCCGCAAACCACGCCGAGAACGCGTAGTACTCCGATTGCGAAATCGGGTCGCCCTTGTGGTCATGGCAACGAGCGCATCCGAGGCTGATGCTTAAGAACGCGCGCGCAGTCGTGTCGACAATCCCATCCATATCGTCAGCAAGCGCTTGCGCGAGATCTGGCACTTCGTCATCCCACACGCCGAGGCGATAGAAGCCGGTCGCTACAAGCGTGTTGAAATCGCGATGCTCAATCTCATCACCCGCAAGTTGCGCCTCGACGAACGCTGCGTATGGCATGTCGGCGTTCAGCGCATCGACGACGAAGTCCCGGTACTTCCACGCGCCGGCCTTTTCGCTATCGCGCTCAAATCCATTCGTCTCAGCAAACCGGACAATGTCGAGCCAGTGCCGGCCCCATTGCTCGCCGTAGTGCGGGCTGTTGAGTAATCGATCGATCACCCTCTCGTACGCGTCGGCGGAATCGTCCGCAAGAAAATCCGCGACCTCCTCGGGCGTGGGTGGAAGTCCGATGAGGTCGAAGCTCGCGCGACGAATCAGCGCGACTCGGTCCGCCTCGACGGCTGGGTGCAGCTTCGCGGCTTCGATGGGGGCGAGGACGAAGCGATCAATCTCGTTTCGACACCACGCCGCATCTTCGACAGCTGGCGGTGGCGCGGTCGACAGTGGTTGATACGCCCACCAACTTTCTCTTGACGCGATGGCCTTGCGTCGCACCACTTCTGCCTCTTTCGACGCGTCTTGAAACACCGACGCGCTCGCAGGCGACACGACGGCGGATGCAATCGCCATCACTGCGGCGAGGCGCGTCTTCCTTCGAATGGCATCACGAGGGAATCTCATATTGCAACTTGAACATACCGCACGAAACTCCTGAAGGTCCCCAACATCAGGGCGAATCCCGCGAGTGCAGCGCAATTCCTGCCCGTCGGAACTTCGACTTTTGAAGAGTGGCTGAATTCAGACGCGAATGCGCGAACTCGCCAAAGCCTGCGTCGATACGGAGCCTCGTCGGCTCGGACTCTTTCCGAGTCGCCGCGAGCCAACCCATGCGTGCGACGCAGTTCCAAATCCTCTCTGCATTGCTCGCCCTCGTGGCGCTCCTTCTTCCTGCGAGAACCTCGACCGCGCAAGTCGCGTGTTGGCAGGAAGAGAACGGCGGAAACGGCCACTGGTACTGCCTCATCTCCTTTCTCCCTCACCAAGGTTGGCAAGGCCCACTCAACTACTCCGAGGCAGTCGGCGCTCACCTTGTGACCTTCGGCAGCCGAGAGGAACGAGATTTCGTCTATTCGACGATCGTCACTTGTCCCTGGATTTGGTACTCAAGTTCAGGTCCATTCATCGGGGCGATTCAAGATCACACTGCGCCCGATTACGCCGAGCCAAACGGTGGTTGGAGGTGGGTCGACGGGACCCCCTGGACTTGGGATCCATGGGAAGACGGTCCGTCGCTTGACGGTACTTGCGAGACCGCTGATCGCTGCGTGCTCCGGTTCGCGAATCCGAACTGCGAGTTCGCGCCGTCAAGTTGGGTGTGCGACGCGCCAATACTCCCAGTCTGCCCTCGATGCGAAACCGATCTCTCGCCGTTGTACGCGATCATCGAGTTCGAAACGGATTGTGACGGAAACGGGCTCGTCGACTTCGGCGAACGCCTCGCTGATCCGACGCTCGACGCAAACAACGACAGCATTCTCGATCGATGCGCATGCACCGCGGATCTCGATCAAAATGGACTCATCGACTCGGGCGATCTCATCATCATGCTGAATGCGTGGGGATCCTCGGCCGCCCCAAACGAGGGCGATCTTGACGGCGACGGCCTCGTGACCGGAAGCGATGTCGTCATCCTGCTCGGCAAATGGGGCCCGTGTCAATCCTGCCTCGTGTGCTAAGGGCGATCGCAACACACAGCCCCAAGCTGCTTTCTAGAGGTGCATTTGGTTGCGCGGAGCATCTCCGTGCTACCCTTCTCGGATCATGATGCAAGCCTCGACCGCGCCCGCAAAGTTGCTCTGTTCAACCGTTGTCGTCATCGCGTCCTGCGCGCTCCTTCCAGGGTGCCTTCTCATTGGCGGATCCAAGACTGTGACGGAGGCGCCCGCTCCACACTCCGCAACGCTCGGCCAACAACTTGTCGACCTTGGCGCGGCTCGAGATATGGGAGTGCTCACCCAAGCAGAGTTTGAAATCGAGAAGGCGAAGTTACTTCAAGGATCTGGGAACGGCGTCAGTGCTTGCGCGATCACTGTCGAGGGTTGCAAACTTCCAGAGGCGCATTCCGCTGATGCTGCAAGCCATAGCGTGACCGCCGAAGTGACGATTACTCCATCAGACGAGAAGACCGGCGAACCAAAATGAGCTTCGGCATTCAAGATGACGGGAAGTACTTTGTCGCAAGAGATGGGACGACCTATGGTCCCTATCGTGGGGATGCGCTCCCTGCCATGTATGCCGCGAAGCAGGTGCTTTCTACGGACTTGATTTCAGAAGTAAGCGGGACCGAATGGATCACGGTGGCGCAAGCGATTGCGACAACGCAACCTTCCGGAAGCCAGGTCGCTCCGCCGCCATCAAGCGCGGAGCGTGAGAACTCCAATGGACTCGGGCTCGCGAGCTTCGTGATCGGGATCGTTTCGTTCAGTTTGACTTTCGTCGGTGGAGGTTGCGTCGGCATCTTTTTCGCACTCCTTGGGCTCGCGTTTGGAGTCTTTGGCCTCTTTCGCTCACCGCGCGGATTCGCGATCGCGGGGATCATTCTGAACGGCATCACGGTGCTCCTCCTTGCGCTCGCTGCGCTCGGTTTCGCGCTCTGTTGCATTGGAGCTGCCGCCGCATAGTTTCAAGAAGTCCGTCGAGGCCCGTACAACACTGCTGAAGAGATGGACCCAATCCAACCAAATCACACGCCCCCGACGCAGGCGCCCTCTGATTTCCACGCGCATGTCCAGTTCCAACAAGAGCGCTCCGTCGAAGCATCGGCGCGGCACCTTGCGGGCTGGTCCCTTGGACTTGGTATCAGCGGCCTCGCGACTTGCGGCGCGCTCTCCGGCGTAGGCGTGGGCTTCGGCATCGCCTCTCTTCTCAAGAAACGAACCGCGTTTGGTTGGACCGCGACGAGCGTCAGTGCGGCGTGCACGATTCTACCGATCACCGGCTGCCTCTGGTGGATGAGTTTCGTGTCGAGTCAGATGCAGCAAGCGATGCTGCGGTTTCAAGATCCTGCTGGGCAAGCGAGCCTCGATCTCGTGCAATGGCATGAGGCGCTCGCGGCAGCGAAACTCAACGGCGAGGCTCCACAGGCTTGGACGATCGATCTGATCACGCAGCGCAACCCAAACCTCGCGCTCCCATCTCTTGATCCTTGGGGGAACGCTTATCTCGTCGAGCCAGCGGGGCCCTATGAGTTTCGTTCCATCGGTCCGGACTATTCCCCCGGCACTGCGGACGATATGGTCATCGACGCGGAGGGCATCGTGCGCACGATCGATGCGGGCGATGCAACAACTCCGGAGTTCGCCCACTCGTACTCCTCATCGAGCAAACTGACGCCCGCAACCGAAGCGGAACTCTCGCGCCTCAACGAAAAAGAGACGCGCGAACGAATGAATCTTGTGATCGACGAACTCAAGGTGTCGCCACAGCAGGCACAGCTGCGCCACGAGCTCGGCTTCCTCGCGAAACATCGAGCGCAACTTGCGAGAACTTCTACAGTTCAGTCGCCTGAACCCGAGGCACACTCCCTCAACGGGACATCGCTCTATCCGCCACCACTCACGCCTGAACGCGAGGCGCAGTTACTCGCAAACCTCGACGCTGCTCGGAAGAACGCCGAGCAGAACCCAGACAGCGAGGATGCGCTCATCTGGGTTGGGCGCCGCTTGGCCTACCTCGGCCGTTACCGAGAGTCGATCGCGTGGTACACGAAAGCAATCAATCATCTCGGTTCGACGCCGAAGTTGCTCAGGCATCGCGGCCATCGCTACATCACCGTGCGCGAGTTTGACAAGGCCATCCGCGATCTCACCGACGCAAGGCAGTTAGCGCTCGACCTTGATGATGAGATCGAACCAGATGGCATTCCCACACCCGCTGGTCCGCGATCAACCCTCAAAGGCAACATCGCCTATCACCTCGCCCTCGCGCAATTCTGCAAGGGCGATCTTGATGCTGCGCGGACAGCGTGGCAAGAAGCGCTTGATCTCGCAACAAATGACGACTCACGAGTCGCGGCTTCGTACTGGCTTGCGATCACGGAGTTCGAGCGCGGCAATCCCGAGGCGGCTCAGGCGGTGCTCAAACCAATGACCCCTGCATTGGATGTCCAAGAGAATCAGTCTTATCTCAAGTTGACGCTACTGCTCAAGGGGGACTTGGTGACCATTGCAGAGGGTCAGGAGGTTTCGGCTCTCGGCGCCGCAGTTGATCAGGCAACCTTCGGCTTCGGCATTGCGATGCATGCGCGCCATGTACTCAAAGAAGAAACCACAGCACGCCATCTGCTTGAGAGCAATCTTGATTGTCCTGAGTGGGCCGCGTTTGGCATGATTGCGAGCGAGGTCGTGAGCGCGCGAATCCCTCAAGAGTGAGGACGCGCTTCTCACTAGATCAACTCAGGGCGACGCGGGAGGCAGCGACCCCGTGGTCATGCTGATGAGTTCGCGATCATGTTCGTGTGAGAGCAGCGCGAGCGAACTCATTGCGCCCATGAGGCAGAGCGCCATGTCCCACTGCGTGTCCCACACATCACCCTGCATGGCGAGGTACTGACTTGCATCTGCGCCGAACACGATGGCGGCGGCGAACTCAAGCAGCTCGAACGCCGCCGAGAAAGAGAGCGTGAACGCGAGTATCGTCACAACTCGCCAACCGCGCTTCGCGATCACTCCTTCGCGCAGAAAAATCTCACGCGCGAGCATCGCCGGAACGAAGCCTTGCAGAAAATGCCCGACGCGGTCGTAATCGTTGCGCGGTCTGCCAAAAAACTCCTGCGCCCACTCGCCAATGGGGACGAATTCATAGGTGTACTTCCCACCGATGACGAGAAACAACGCGTGCATTGCAAGCAATCCGAACAGGAGTGGGGTGCATGGTTTGTGTCGCCACCAAACGACCCAACCAATGATCGCGCCGATGACCCAGAAGCACTCGAGGATCCAGGTCAATCGATCCCGTGGATCAATCGCGCTCCAGATGAGCACGCAGCCAAGGAGTGCAACGACGAAGGACCGAACCGGGGGGCGATCAACCGCGCGCACTCAGAACCATTCCTTCTTCCCCTGCTGATAGGTGCGAATGAAGTCAGCGTCGGACTTCGTGAGATACATGATGCCTTCAACAAGTCCAATGATGTGCATTGCACTTGCCGCGAGACCGTATGTCAGAACTCCGCCAATGATGGAAACGAGCAGCATGATGATGCCAGCTGTCGTATAGCCCAAAACGAATTTGTGGATGCCGAGCGCTCCGAGCACAATGCCGAGTACGCCGGCGAGTACTCGTTTGCTCTCAACCGGAGGAGCGACGCCAAATGGAGGTGGATCGGAGACCGGAAACTGTGTCATGGGCGACCTCTCTGATTCTTCACAAGGTTCAGTACTTCACGATGGCGGAATCGTACTCTTGCGTCCGACCATCGCGCCACTCAACGCTCGAGTCGCGGCTTGCTCGAAGGCACGATCGGCGGAACGAAACGAAACTGGCGCGCGTCGAAAAGGCCACGGTCACTCAACTTCAACGCAGGAATGACGAGAAGCGCCATGAAGGAAAGCGTCATGAACGGCGCGCGAAGCGTCGAACCAAGCTCTCGCGCCATCTCCGAGAGCGCTAGATACACCTCGGCGACTTCTTCGACAGGGCGATCGCTCATGAGACCCGCAATCGGAAGCGGGAGGAGTTTCGCCTCCTCACCACGCACCACCGCAAGCCCGCCGCGTGCCGCGAAGACCGCGCGTACTGCGCGGGCGATGCAATCCCGCGTCGTTCCAACGGCGATGACTTGGTGAGAGTCATGCGCGACGCTTGTGGCAATCGCTCCCGATTTCAATTGGAACCCTCGCACGAATGCGAGCGCTGGCGGGGCGGGCTTGAATCGATTACAGACGCTGATCAAGAGCGTGTCACTTTCGATGTCTGGTTCAAGCACGCCCTCGCGGGGCGTCAGCGGCTGACGAAGCTCCCGCGTCACGAGCTCGCCGTCGATCGCCTCGATTACGCGCACTTCGGTCGCTGCCGCGTTCGACGGCGCGCGAAGGATGAAATCGCTCGGATCGAAAGTGGCCTCGCGAAACTGATTTGGCGTCGCAGTTGATCGATGTGCGACAAGTGATTTTCCCTCGCGCGCGACGACCGTGCCAGCGATCCATGTCTCACGAACCGCAAACGACTGAAGATCTTCAACGATAGCGAAGTCGGCGCGGTCCCCAACTCTCAACAAGCCGGTGCGCAATCGATAGTGCGCGACTGGATTGACACTCGATGCACGCAAGACATCGAACAGATCAAGTCCATGCGCGACGCAACGCGCAACGCTCCGGTTGATGTGTCCAAGCACGAGCGCGTCAGGATGCGCGTCGTCCGTCGAAAACATTGCCAAATCGGGAAACTCCGCGATGATCGGCCAAAGCGCCTCAAGATTTCGCGCAGCGCTTCCCTCACGGATCAAGATGTGCATGCCCAAACGCGCCTTCTCGCGCGCCTCGTCGAGCGTGAAACACTCGTGATCTGTGCTGATTCCTGCGGCGGCGTATCGAGCGGCGTCCGCTCCACGGAGACCTGGCGCATGACCATCGACCGGTTTCCCGACCGCCTGTGCAGCGGCGATCTTCGCGAGAACTGCGCGATCACCAGAGAGAACCCCTGGCCAATTCATCATCTCGGCGAGGTAACTCAATCGATCGTCCCGAAGCAGCCGCGCGACGACTCCCTCGTCAAGACTTGCGCCAGTCGTCTCAAAGGCAGTCGCAGGCACGCAACTTGGAACGCCAAACGCGATCGGCATACACGCTTGCGCTGCCTCGGAGAGCATGAACTCGATGCCTGCCTCGCCGAGCACATTCGCAATCTCGTGCGGATCACTCACTGTCGCGACAGTGCCATGCCGTACCGCCACCCGCGCAAACTCCGCCGGCGCAAGCATGCTGCTTTCCACATGGACATGCGCGTCCACGAATCCGCAGATCAGGTACCCCGAGTCGACGGGAGCTCCCGAGGGAAGTTCGACGATACAAGCGACACGATCACCCTCGACGCGAACGAGTGCTGGATAGATTCGTCGCGTATGCACATCGACGAGTTGATGGCGGAGCTCGATCACACTGCCGAGTGTACCTGTCAACCAACCGACTCCGTTCTCAATCGCCCAAGCAAGTTCGGTTGAAGTCACGACGCGAAGCGCCGCGGGTGGCTCACCGTGCGTTCACTTTTTCTCGTCACTCAGATCTGCAAACTTGCGCAGCGCAGCCACTGCTGGATCGATCTGCTTCTTCCCGCGAATCTCGATTGAGTCTTGCCCTTCGAAGGCGCCGAGCACTTCTTTCGCCCAAAGCACGCGCGCGTTCTTGTTGCTGATGGTTCGGGCCCATGCTCTCAGCTGGGTCACAAATGCATCGGCAGCCTTTCGATTCTTCGTACGCTCAGGGGACGCAATGTAGGCTTTGGCGCTCTCAACGCACTTGGCAACGAATCCGTCCTCACCCGCAGTCGCTCGCCAGAGCTTCGCAAGAAGCGGTGCATTGGTGCACTTCTGACGCGCGAGTTCCCCGAGGAGTGCGGCTGCATCGTCCTTCGCCGTTGGCGCCGGGAGCGCCATGACTCGCGCATGCGCGAGATCGGCCACCATGTTGCGATAGAGATCGCGCTGCTTCGGAATCTTCGCCGCATCAAGCGACTTGTTGAAATCATCGAGGAGACGAACGGCCATCGCTGGATCTGGCGCAGCTGCAATAGCAGCCTCCGCGACGACCATCGCGTATGGATTTCGCTTCAGACCTTGCGTGAGAAAACTACGACATTCAGCCGCTCGCTCGCTTGGGCTGAGTGCATCAAACGCGCGCCGCATGACAAGCGTGTCCACAAACGCGTCCACGCCTTCATTCACACCCCACGCGACTGACTGATGAAAGATCATCGGGCGTCGGCCCCCCACATCGTCATAGTTCCAACCGGCGTGGACCGTTGTGACCTCGTCGCCACCCGTCGCGTACTGCCCTCCCTGGCAAGAGAACTCGCCTGTTTTCTCCGCGAAATCCATTTTCACCATGGCGCAGTGCCCGGGCTGTCCCGCTGTCGAAGCAGGTACACCGAGAATGCGCTCCGTGCGAGCGCCGATGTTGCCCATCGTGCCGCACACGCCCCCGTCCTTCCACATCATTTGAATGCTTCCGTAGCTGAACGCGAACGGTGCAAGTCTGCGCGCGCTCTGCATGTCACCTTGCTGAGCGATGCCTCCGATGTACTCGCCATAGGTGCGCGCTTCGCCGGTATCGACGAACTTCTGCCAGATCTCTTCTCGTTCGCGGAGTGGTTGATCATCTGCCGCGAGCATGATGAGGACAGGCCACGGTGCGTTCAGCGGAAATCGTGGCCAATGTGCGCCAGCCTCTGAAGATGCCACGGGCGGGGACACATCATTGCGCACGAACCACGCCATCGACTCTGATGCGGTCGGCGCGCGATCACGCTCCTGCGGCATCCGACCCTTCGCACGGTACGCAGCATGAAATGCTTCGTGCGCCGCAGCGATGCGTTTTCGAAGGTCGCCGTCGCTGATTGCCTCGGTTGCATTCCATGCAACTGCGCGATCGCCGCAGTCGATTCGAAAGTCCTGGCCGTGCGCCTGCATGTACTCGTTGAACTCGCGCTGCAGTGACGCAGACTCGATGACATCAGCGGCGAAGAGACCGCGCTCCACCATGCGAGTAACCGTGGTTGGCTTGCCACGAGGCTTTGCGATACCCCGCTCGTCGTACTCAAGTGGCGGCAACTCGCGAACGCTGGTCTCAACCGAGATCGGAGCGTGATCCTCGAGGAAGTTGATGATGTGGTCGTCGCGATCGAGTGTTCGACCCGTGTCGTGGGTATTGACGGGCGTGCGTGGATCAGTCTGGATCGTCAGCGTAAGCGGCGCGCGTGCGGAGACATCGGGAAGCGCGACCACTTTCCCAACACTATCGGCGTCGTTCCAACCACCAGCCTTGACATCTCGCGGTGCGTACGAGTCTTGAATCGCGAAGGCGAGCGCGAGTTGTGGGAACTGCCTGCGCACAACCTCTTCCCCGAGATCAATCTCGAGCGAGCGCAATCCGAGCAAGACTGGCAGTGGGTTGCTTCGACAGCCGTACACCGAGTCACGGCGCACAGGATCCGCATCGATCCACGCGAGGAAGTCTGGTGGGAGTTCAATCCCACGCTCCACCGCTGTATCAAGGGCAGATTTTTTCGCCGCCGCCACATGCTCAGCCGCGCGCGTCGTCCACGACGCGCTGTGATCGGCGGTGGGCTGAACCCCTCCCAGGAGTGCGATCCAGGAAGCGGCAACGGCAGCAGCGAAATGGAACATCGCTTGAGCATACTGCTCGGCTTCGCCGCGCACGATAGCCATGCCAACCAATCGCGACGGAGGCCATTGCGATCGTGAAATCCGCGCCTCAGGTGCGTCGAGCCGGCCGCGCCTGTGGTTCTGTGCATTTGGCCCTCGACGCAACCGCGAGAGCCCGCGTGCGAGGAGCGCGAATGCACATGCAGGCCAAACTGCCTGAGATGAGTCTCGCACCCCTCTGCGGCTGTGCGGGAACCCCAGAACCTGTCCGCATTGATCGCGCCGCGTGTGCGAGGGGAACAACTCCAGTGCAATGAGCAACTTGGCCGGATGTTGCGTGCTCCGAAGGAGCAAGCGGCGGACGATCTACACGCGATGCGCTGTATCCGATCAGTACGCTGAAACGAGGCGACCACCCTGAGACGGTGAGTTGGGAGCAAAATCTCCGCCGCCATAGAACCGCACGCAGCCTCACGCCACGCCACAAAGGCGCGTGTCGATTCGTCGCCCCGCGGCAACGACATGAACTTCGCCACAGCGTCGAGCTTCACACTCGCGGTGGTGCGGTGGCGCGTAAGATCACCGCCCTCACGCTTCAGCGGCGCAGAGTGCCAACGATATCGATCGCGCCGAGCGCAAGTTCCCGCATGTTTGCGGGCATCGACTCATCGGCGTTGAGTTCGCCGAGCGCGCGGATCAGCGCATCACTCTTCTGCTGTGTGATGAACACTCCATAGCGCACAAGCGCCGCAGCGATTGCCGCAACATAAAGGCGCGCAGCAAGATTGCGTTCCGCCGACGAAACACTCGTGGTTCGCAGCAACTTGTAGGCGTTCTTGAGTTCCTCAAGGTGCGCGAGCGTCGTTGATGCATCAAGCATCGCGCAAAATGGGTCCGTCGCCTCTGCAACGATTTCTCGAGTGAGCCAGAGAGCACCACCCATGCCTCCGGCGCTCTCGAGTTCAAACGCCCAAGACAGGGTGTCCCCGAGACCTCGCGCGCTCCGATCGGGGGCTGCCTCGGTGCTGCTATGTCGCGCGTCGTGTTCGTGTGGTTCGGGTTGCGTCATGACAGTTCTCGATGCAAGAGCAATGGTCGCATCCGCGAGGTGATCGCTCCTGAAGTTCCACGAGCAGTTCGCGAATCTCCTCCGCAACATCTTGCGGGTCTTCCACGGTGTTCCGCAACTCCTCGATGAGCAACGCGGCGAATCGCCGCTTCGCGACGAGAAGTTTCGCGGCGCACGCGCCCCGAGCCAGTCCGAAGCGGGTGCCGAATTCTTCATAAGTCACGCGCGAACCGTCTAGTGCGAACGCGAGAACGCGCAAACGAAAGATCTCCCACGATGCCTCGTCGCCGAACGACAGGAGCTCGCCTTGGAGCCGTCCGGCAGCAGAACGAATCATCCCCGCGACGAAACGGCGCGTGAATGCGCGCTCTGGCGAGGTTTGATTGGAGTCGGAGGTATCGGCGGTCAGATCGATGAGACGCCCGAGTTGACGAAGTCCAGCCGGTGGCGCGCGCTTGATTGCACTCATGCGACGATGCACATCTTTGAGATAACTGGCCACCGCAGACACGAGGAGCGTACGAAACCGACCTCTTCCTTGATCCGCTCGCTCGAGCAAGCTCCGCCCGAGCAGCACATCACAGAAAAATCCTTGCGTCAGTTCAGTCGCTTCATCTGGCGTCCGGCCGCTCGCGCGGATATAGGCAAAGATAGCGGGCCACGCCTGTCGCGCGACCGCCTCAAGACTGCTCTGGGCGGTCAGCGAATTGCTTGCAGCATCGCGCACCAAATCCCAGTTGGTCCGCATGAGCGAAGGTTTGGCGGCTGGAAGGCGCACGGTCGTTCGACAGTACAAGTTCGGCGCCCGCAAGTCGAGAAAAAAGGAGCCGCCGTCGCCCCGATCGGGGTTGCGCACAAGCCCGTTTCTCGCCAGCCTGCGCAAGCGGGAGGCTGCTTTACTTCGTGCTGAGCCGCCCTGCCTGCATGACGCGGTGTTGAATCTCCAGAACCCGCAATCTGATCAATCACATTCGCCTCGGTCGCCCTCCCGCGTAGGCGCGTTTTTCAGGAGGCTGCGCACCCGGAAACCTGCGTCATCCCGCGTTGAACCACCCATCATCCATGACGGCGTACTGTGTTTGGGGCGTCCTGCTCCGGGCAATCAGATTCGCGTTCAACGGCGCCCTTCGCCGACTTCGCCGCCGCTTTTCACCCACAGTGTCGATCGCCAGACAGTACGAACTGAGCCTTACCAACGGACATCCCGAGACGCCTCCCGCATACACAGCCGAGCGCGATTCGCTCCGGAAACAGGATCACCACCCAAGGATGCGCAACCGAGCTCGATACATGTAACCATCAGCAGCAACATCACACCAAAAACACAAGCACCCCACGCGTGAGCGTGGGGTGCTTGAAAAAGTAGCAGTTGGAGCCTTCAAGGTCATTGCTGACCGAAGAACCGTAGTGAGACGGACGAGAGAAGTGTTGACGAATTCATGTGGTTGATTGCTCAAACCAACATGTCTAAGAATATTCCCT
>SXUI01000009.1 GCA_005790605.1 Planctomycetia bacterium
ATCTACGAGCGCATCCGCGAGGAGTTGGAAAAGGGCGAGCGACTGAAAGAGGCGATCAAGAACGCGTACTCGCGTGCGCTCAGCGCAATCGTCGACGGCAATGTCACCAACTTGATTGCGTGCGTTGTTCTTTACAATGTCGGCGCGACCGAAGTGAAGGGATTCGCCCTCACCATGAGCATCGGCGTGTTTACGACGCTGTTCACCGGCCTTTGGGTGACTCGCCTGTTCTTCAACATTCTGACGGGACCGCTCGGCGTGACGAAGCTTCCCATGCTTCCGTCGGTTGTGCCAGCCGTCTCGAGCGCCCTTCGTCCGCACGCGGACTGGGTGAAGCTCAAGCCAGCACTGCTGACGGTCAGCTCGATCACTGCGATTTTCGCGGTCGTCGCGCTGTTCGCGCGCGGCAACGACATCTTCGAGACTGAGTTCCGCGGCGGTGTTGCGATGACGCTTTCGACGAGAGCGGCGCGACCTGGCGAGCAAGCTGACGCCGAGGGCAGGCTGTTGCTCCATCGCGCGGATGTTGAGGCTCGCGTTCGCAAGATCGGCGAGGATCATCCAGACGACATCGTGCTGCGCGAACTCCGCTCAGCCAATGTGCTCACGCTCGGTGCCGGTGGCGCCGAGAGTAACGCGTCGAGTTTCCAGATCCGCGCGGGCAATCCGTCGTCGCTTCCGGAAGGCTTCGACGAGTCGAAGATCACCGAGAACATCGTCGCTTCCGTGGTTCGCGAGTTCGCCAACGATCGCGACATGAAGCTCCCGCTTGCGTTTGCGGGCGCTGGTTCGACCGATCATCGGCAGTACACGAAGCGGCCCGACCGCGCGACGGTCGGTGAATCGATCGGTCGTCCAAATGCTTCGACGCAGCCGATCGGCGAGTTCCGAAGTGGTGTGGCGGTTGTGATCGACAGCATCGATCCTCCAGTCGCCCCTGAAGACGCGGCCGAGCGGATCATGCAGATGCGCCTTCAGCCGGAGTGGTCGTCTACTGCCGGCCGAAAGACCCAAGTCGTCCCGCTCGCGTTCGTCGATCCATCCGATCCAAGCAAGGGCGCCACCGCGCTCGCCGTCTTGGTCACCGATCCGGCCGGAAACTGGGCTGAGATCGACGCGGAGGCTTGGGACCGGACGGTCGCCAACGAAGAGTGGAAGGTCGTCTCAACCGCTCTTTCGCAGCAGGCGAGCCTCGATCAAGTCTCCAGCTTCTCGCCAGTGGTTGCTCAGAGCCTTGCCGCGAGCGCCCTCGTAGCGACGGTGCTCGCGCTCATCCTCATGCTCGGGTACATCTGGATCCGGTTCGGTAGCTTCCGATTCTCTGCGGCAACCGTGGTCGCCGTCAGTTTCAATGTCATCGTATGCCTCGGGTTCCTTGCCATCAGCATTCCCATGGCGAGCACAGGAATCGGTTCTGCGCTTTACATCGAGGAGTATCGCATCGACATCAATGTCATTGCGGGTCTCCTGACGATCATCGGGTACTCCCTGAATGACACGGTGGTCATCCTTGACCGCGTTCGCGAGAACCGCGGGAAGCGAAGTTGGGTAAGTCGAGAGTGTCTGAATGACTCGATCAACCAGACCTTCAGCCGAACCGTGCTGACTGGTGGTAGCACGCTCGCCACGGCGATCATGCTGATCGCGTTCGGCGGCACGGGCATTCGGCCTTTCGCCTATACCTTCCTCATCGGCCTCATCGCAGGTACTTTCAGTTCCGTTGCGATCGCCGCGCCGCTCGCTTACAGCGCGAAGGTCGAGGAAGAAGAGCGGAAAAAGGCCGCGCTCGCTGCGGCTCCGAAGCATGCGACGAGTCTGACCTCGGTCTGAGCATCAGCCTCGCACACAAGTGTCGCGCCAACAGATTCTCGAGCGCCTTCAAAAATTTGAAGGCGCTCGTTTTCATTTTGCACGCGAAGACGCCCGCGCGTCGATGAATTCGTTACAGTGGTAGCGAGTGGTGAGCAACCACCACTTCAAGAATCAATGTCGCGTCTTCTCCCCCGGAACGGATGCCGGAGTCAGGGAGGAGCGCTCGCAATGGATCTCAGAATTTGGCTCAAAACAAGCAGTTCTGCGATCTGAATGAATTTCAGGGAAGGCCTCTCTCATGAACATGCCAACCGGTACCAAGATCGCGGTAGGCGCTCTCGTGGTGATCGTCGGTGGAACGATCATCTACACATGGACTTCGACGCCTAAGGCGAAGACTCCTGTTACCCCACCTGTGAACACCACCCTTGGTAGTGGAACGGGTGGAATCCCGACCAACACCTTCGGGGCGAATTCTGGCTCGACGACACCAGGCTTGCCTGGGTCCGGCGCAGCGAATGGCTTCCCGCTGCCACCATCGACTGGTCCAGCAACCCTCACGCTTTCGCCTAATCCAACCGTGCCAGCTCCAGCGCCAAACTCAGGCGCGCCAGTGGGCGTCCCTGCCGCTCGCCCCTTTGTTGACCCTCGCATCGCAACCGGCGATTCGTCGAACGGCGCAGGCAGTGGCGGGGGCAAGGGCGACTACCCAGCAACGACTCCTGGAAGCGGCAACGGATCGACGCTCGGCAACCAAGGCACCAACGGATTCCGTAACGGTTTCCCCGCGCCAGCACCCGTCACGATCGCGAACAATGGCAACAACGGCTCTGGCAACTTCTCCACGCCAGGCTCGTCAAGTCCGAACAACGGTTCGCCGCGGCCAATCAGCACGACGCCAACGAACACGACAGACGGAGGCTCTAGCTCGCCGGCCGGAGCAGCCAGCGGCGAGTCGACCTACACCGTTGCGTCGGGTGACACCCTTGGCGGCATCGCGTCTCGCTTGCTCGGCTCTGAATCGAAGTGGACCGCGATTGCCAAGGCAAACCCATCGGTTGATCCCAACCGCATGAAGGTTGGAACAAAGCTCCGAATCCCTTCGAAGGACTCGTTCGCGAGCGCCTCTTCAGCCTCGCCAGTTTCGACTCCGCGTACCGCAGCGCCAGCAGTGACCTCGAACACCGCAGGATCCTCCAACGGCGGCGGCAACTACACCGTCGTCGCAGGCGACACCCTCTCGAAGATCGCCCGCAAGTCCTACGGCAACAGCAAGCTCTGGCAGAAGATCTATGCGGCGAACAAGGGCGCGATCGGTAGCGATCCAGCCAACCTTCGCGTGGGTATGAAGCTCACGATTCCCGCCGAAGCGATCGCCGGCGTCCGCACAGATTCATGATCTGATCGAATTCCTTGAAATCTCAAGCGAGGGTCGCGTTTCGCGACCCTCGCTTTGTTTCATGGTCGCTTGCGGTGTGCTGCTCGTGCGTGAGCGAGATCGACGGTGGCGTTCTTCGGAGCGGCGTGGGATGCCGAGCGCCTCTTCAGATCGTCGAATTCGGCTCGGAGCGGTTCTGCTCGAACTCCACTGCGAGACGGCAATTCTCCGCGAAGTTCTCTCGGCTCAGCGTGCCGATTACGAGTGTTGTGACGCCCGGCTCCGCGAGGCAGAATGGGATCGCTTCTTTCGGCGGAACTCGACCCGAGGCAAGCGGCTTTTTCACGAGGATTGCCACACCTCGTTCGTGCGCTTCTCGAATGACGCTTCGATGGGAGTCATCGAGAGGGTGAAACTCGACTATGAGCGCGTCGACGGCGCCGCTCATCAATGCCAACCGATTGCCTTCAACCGTCTTCCCACTGAAACCAATGCGTGAGATGAGCCCTTCAGCCTGCAGTTCGCGAAGGGTGCCGATCGTTCCATCGCGCTCGAGGATGCGACGATCCGAACCGTCAGAGTGGACGCATACGAGGTCGAGCTTGGTGCGTCGAAGTCGTGTCAGACTCTCTTGCACGCTCAAACGCACAGCGCGCGGCGAAAAGTCGTAACTCGAAGTGTCATGCTCAAATCGTTCACCCACTTTCGTCGAGATCAACATCCCGCCGCTTGGTTGGAGGAGCGCACCGAGTCGCGTCTCGCTGCTTCCGTAGGCTGGAGCAGTGTCGATGAGATTTGCACCGCACGCGCGGACTTGGTCGAGAAGGCGCTCGACTTCGGCATCGCTTGGGAGCGCGTACGGTTGCGCGTACTTCGTTTGGGTGTTGCGCCCGATCTTGAACGCACCAAACGCGATCACTCCAAGGTCAATGCCAAGTCGCGTCGAACTTCGGCGCGGCAGCTTCAATGTGTCCACTCGCGCTCCTCCCAGGGAAAACGACCGACGACCGGCGTTGCAAGCACTTTGCGGCTCGTTGTTGGCGTGGCGTGCGGTTGAAGTCCTTGCGCCCTGAGTTCCGCCTCGATGCGCTCCGCGAGGAGAGGCGCGAGTGCTAGTTTCAAAGGCAGTGCGACGCTGATCGCTTGGCTTACTCGCTCGAGTGCTGCATCCTCTTGCCTTGAGACGCCGGCGAACTCCACCCGATCAACGCGGTAACTCGCGAACTCAAGGACATCTTGCGGAAGAAGCGGGAGCACTTCACGAAGCTCGGCTTGGAGGCGCGATCGAAACTCGCCTTCAGACATGGCAACCCCGTCCTCTGCGATTTTTCCGCCAACCTGCCAGACGCACCCTCTCTGAGCGTCAACACCGCTGGTGATCGTCACGCGAGTTTGTTTGCCATCCACATTGTGCCCACAGAACGCAGGTAACGGTGGACATCCAGCTCGAGCGCGGACCAATCCCATGTGCAAGGGGCGGCGGACGAATCGTGGTGAATCCGAGGTTGCGACGCCAAGTTGTTCGACGATCGCCTCGCTTGCTCCGCCCGCAGCCACAATGATCTGCCGTACAGACTTGCACTCGATCACGCCCGCATGCGCGGTCTTGAGGCGCAGACGAGCGTTGCTCCACTCAAGGGCACCGATCCCATCCGCTGCGAGCATCGCGTCTTGATGCGCGCGTCGGATCGTCTCGAGCACACTCGCTGTCTGCACGACGGGCTCATCGACGCGGTACACGCTTCCGGTTGCCGAGCGAAGGAGCGCGGGAACCTCAGCGTCAGGAACAAGCGTTGGAGCAGTTTGCAATCCGGCTCGCGCGCCGATCATGCCTAAGGCCGCTGCAAGGCCGCTTGATCGCCAAAGAAGGCAGTGCTCAGAGAGGACCGTCGCGCCAGTGAGACTTGGGTCGCCAAGTTCCGGTTTTCCAGCGAGCGCTGCCCGCCACCGCGAGGGCATCGCTGCGACCGCAGCTGCGCGTTGGTTGAAGAGCCCGCTGAGCGTGTACTTCAATCCGCCGTGAATGATGCCTTGCGATGCAAGGGTCTGGCCCTGTCCCAATCGCCCAGGTTCGATGAGGGCAACGCGAAATCCGCGCCCTCGGAGTCTCGCAAGGGTCCAGAGCGCCGCTATACCTCCGCCCATGAGGAGTATCTCGGCGCTTTCCACGCTGCATGCGCTTTCGCAAGTCGCAGCCGAATCGGCGGCGATTTGCGAGGGTGATTCTTGGGAGTGCTCCTGCACGAGGCGCCGATCATACGGCTCTGCGCAGCGACGCGGGCAACCGCTATTCTGCGCGACTTTCCATCGCAGACCTAGCCTCAAAGTAGTCCCCCATGTCAACGAAAGTAGTCCTCATTCCCGGCGACGGGATTGGTCCAGAAGTTGCGGTCGCCACTCGCAAGGTCATTGACGCAACTGACGTGGACATCGAATGGATTGAGCGAAACGCTGGCGAGGCGGCGCTCCGCGCGGGTGAAAAGGAGCTGCTTCCGGCGTCGACGCTCTCCACGATCGCGGAGTGTGGCGTCGCGCTCAAGGGGCCATGCACGACACCGATTGGGAGCGGGTTTCGCTCGGTCAATGTGCTGCTGCGCAAGACGCTTGACCTCTACAGCGCAGTGCGTCCGGTTCGCACGATGCACGGTGTGAAGACGCGCTACGACCAAGTGGATCTCGTGATCATCCGAGAGAACACCGAGGGTCTGTATGTCGGGATCGAAAATCAACTCACGCCTCAAGTCGCGACGAGCATCAAGCTGACGACCGAAGAGGCATCCAAGCGCATTGCGCGCTTTGCGTTCCGATACGCAAGAGAGCGCGGGCGCAAGAAGGTGAGTGCGTTTCACAAAGCCAACATCATGAAACTGACGGATGGCATGTTCATCCGATGCGCGCGGGAAGTGCATGACGCTGAGTTCCCTGATGTCGCCTATGAAGAACTCATCATCGACGCCGCATGCATGCGCATGGTGCAAGACCCAACGCGCTTCGATGTTATTCTTGCGGAGAATCTTTACGGCGACATCATGAGTGACCTCTGCGCCGGTCTTGTCGGCGGTCTTGGCGTGACGCCGGGCTCGAACATCGGTGAGAAGGGTGCGGTGTTTGAGGCGGTGCACGGCTCTGCCCCGGATATCGCAGGCAAGGGCATTGCGAATCCGCTCGCGCTCATCATGTCGGGCGTGATGATGCTGAATTGGATGACGCAGTCGCGTGGGGACGCGAAGTTCGCCGCAGCGGCGACGCGTATTCGAAACGCATACGACGGGGCTCTCGCAGCGGGTGAGAAGACCGGCGACATCGGCGGAAAGCTCGGGACTCTTGCGTTCGCGGACGCGCTCATATCGCGTCTTTAACACCTGTTCGGACCCCGCATCGCACGCATAACCCGCACGACCGGTCAAGTCGCTTGGGTGTGATTTCGTAGGATCGCTGCATCGCACGCGCGCAGGGTGATCGCATCTGACATTGGAGGCACGCGAATTCCCATGCTTGCTGTTTTTGCACTCACCATTCTTGGATCGTCGCACGCGATGACGGTGCCGCCGATGAAAATCGTTGTGCGCGGCCGAGACGGCGTGGTCATGGAGTCCGTGTGTGAAGGCGAGTCAGTCGCCGGTGGCGGATGGAGTTGGACCGGGACGACCGCGCTGGAAAGCGGAGCTCAGATGGAGTGGGCCTATTCGATTCCGCCGATGGCATCGCACGCGCAAGGCACAAGGAGTATGGAAGTCACTGGCTCGTGCACGGTCCGCAACCGAAGCGACCGTCAGTTGCCCTTCGACGCAACGCTCGAATTTCCACTCCCAGGTGCCGTTCCACCGGGATCTGCGTTTGACGGAAGGATGCAACTCGTTCTTGATGCGGATGACGACGGAGGCATGCTTGGCGTGGAAGCGGGTGTGAGCGCGGTGAGCATCGCGTCCGATGGTGTCGCATTTGCTGCGGCGCTTCCTGGCCCGTCGGATCTTCGCACGGTACCCCGACGGGCCGCGGAACTGCGCGCGGCGGTCGCGATCGCGGCGCATGATCCAACCGCGCGCCGTAAACAAGTTGAGTCCGCGATGCTTCCCGCATTTGGCGAGTCCATCGCGATTCGCCAGCGGTATCTCGTCGGATCGCACGACGCCGCGACGCTTTCCACGACGCTGCAACTCTCTGGAATTCTCGCGGAAGGCACCGTGGCGGGCACAAGTATCGGAACGCACACGACGAGTTCGCAAACCACAATCGGCGCGAGTGACAACCAGCGCATCATCATTGGTGCAAAGCGCACCGTGCGCCGGCGCAAGTGATCGTCGGCATCAAACGAGTTAGGACGGCAGGCGCGGCGCGGGCTCTTGGTTGACTTTGCCTCGACCTCGGCTCGTAAATCGGAGCGTCACATTGGTGATCGCGCTCTGCGGATTGTTGTTGAGCATGTTCTGCGGCGTCCATCCGATGTTGGGACCTGTCCAGCCCCAGAGTGCAGGCCAGTCTGCGCAGTTGCTTCCGCGCGGGATCGGCGTGTATGAGTACGGAATCCACTCATCGAGCCAATCGAGATTGCCAAAGCCCTTCCACGCCTTTGAGAGGTCCATGGTCCCATTGACGCGACTCTTCAAGAACGCAGGGTCAAAGGGAATCCAGCCGGCGCTCGGAAGATAGAACTCACACCATGTGATGTAGGTGGTGCTGCTCGCTCGTTCGCCGCCTCGTACCGCGCCGTTCTCGCGTGTTCCGCCATACACCACACGCGCTGGAATGCCGGCATTTCTGAGAACCGCAACGCAGGAAAGCGCCGCGTCGACCGAAGTTCCGTTGCCAATCATCGCGGCATTGGAGAAGTTGCCGCCGAAGTTCAGGCCGCGAATCGAACCGTTCCATCCCCGCAGCGTGTATTGCGCAGAGTAGTTCTTGAAGGACTTGAGCGTCGCAAGCACAAGTTCTTTGGCGGCGTCATAGGGCGAGACAGTTCGGAGATTGCCCTTTGTCGTCTGCGCAACGAACGCATTGATCATCGGATCGCTCGGATGGATGAAATCATCCTCTGCAAGGAATGGGCGAACGACTTCGGGCCATTCACGCGGCCAGGCGATCTTTCTCGCGGCCGCCTCATCGATCTCGATCTTCCAGAGTTGCATGAGCGCGCGAATGTTGACGCGGATGCTGGTGCAATTTGTGCTCGGAATCCCGATATCGACTTTGGTCGCTCCCGCAACCGATGGCTGCATGACGATCGAGAGCTTCGCAGCGGGAACCTCCTTGCCCTCGAACCATACGCGCGCGCCGCCGAAACTTGGGTCGAGGTCTGCGCTCGTGCCTTTCTGAATGAGCGGAAGCGAAAAGGTCGTCGGACCAAGTTGCCAAAGCACGGAACCATTTTGATTCACGCTGCCTTGTGAACCCACCATCACTTCAAACTCGATCTCAGAAATCCTCGGGGACTTTCGCATGAGAACAACGGGTGCGTTCTCATCGGTGGTGGAGACCGGCGGAGTATCGGGGCTCGTTTGCAGTGGTTCCTTGGTTTGCGCGATCGCTGGAGGCGTCAAGAGGAGCAGCGTCAACATGAACGCGCGCAGCGGTGCGATCGTGTAAGCGGTTCTGGTGAGATCGTGCATACGAGTTCCTCAGGCGTTGTCTCTATGCACCGGCGCTAACTTGCGAGGGTGCGAAGCGTCTCTGGATCCATCCAACGCTGCAGGCTTTGCAGGAATTGCGCGAGCACAAGATTGATGACGATGATCGTGAGAAAGCTCGTGACGAAGCTCTGCGTCGACGCTCGTCCAACGCCCGCCGCTCCGCCCTCGCAGCGGAATCCGCGATAGCAGCTAATCAGCCCGATTGCGAGTCCAAATGCGAGGCTCTTCAGCACGCCGTTGAGTGGATCCCAACCGCTCAGGAACTGCGTCGTCGAGTACCAGTAGTCAGCGCGAGTGACGCCGTACAACCCACAGATGATGCCGAAGCTCCCGAGGATGCCTAGAAGATCCGAGTAGATCGTCAAGATTGGGGTCATCACAACGCACGCGACCACACGGGGAACGACCAGTGTCTTGATCGGATCTGCGCTCATCGCGCGCATCGCGTCGAGTTGTTCGGTGACATTCATCGTGCCGAGCTCGGCGGCAAGCGCGCCTCCAACGCGGCCGGCGAGCATCACCGCTGCCAAGACTGGGCCGATTTGCTTCACGACAGCTGCCGCGATCACGCCTCCCATTTGCGCTTCTTGCCCGAGCGCCGCGAACTGGTCGTAGCCCTCGAGCGCGAGGATCATGCCGATGAATGCTCCAGTGATGCTGACGACGACGACGCTTGAAGCGCCGACCGAGAAGAGCAGGGGACCGATGTTGCGCCATCGCATCCACGCCGAAGGATGAGTTCCAACGAGCGTGAGCGTTCGGGCGGAAAACCGCGAGAAACGACCGATCCGATCAAAGAACAGTCGAACGCTGATGCCGAGCGAGGAGAGTCGGGCGAGTGCGAGCACCATGGAACGCTCGCAAGCGTAGCAAATATGCACAACACCCTCGGACGAGTCCGAGGGTGTTGGTGGATGCAATCGGAAGACAGGGCTCAGTGCTTACGGGCACGCGCCCCAAGCGTTGAGCACAGTTGCGAGGTCAGCGGCGTCCGTTGTGCCGTTGCCATCGAGATCGGTCGCGCCAGATGCGCCCCAACCATTCAGGAGCGACGCCAAGTCCGCAGCGTCGGTGACGCCGTCGGCGTTGAAGTCGGTGACGCAAGGATTGCTGGTCTTGTCGCAACCAACGCTCACCGCGCCCGGCGTGTCAAGCGTTCCGGCTGCGGCTGGGTCTTGCAACCCGATCGCCCACGCGGCGCTCGTCGAGCAGTAGCTCACCTGGAACGGTACGGAAGGCGTGGCGCCGGAAGCGTCCGGTCCAATGCGATTCGCGCTGTATGCCCACTCTGTACCGACCGGTGGAAGAACCTCAGACTCGATCAGAGAGACCGAATCCACGATGTGGGTCCACGGCGTGAAGTCGAGTCCACCATCGTCATCGACATCGAGATCCATCCCGATGTTTCCGGTGAACCCGTACACGAGCATGTGCGTCACATTGTCGCTGTTCTCAAAGAGAATGTACGGACTGACCAGATCGGCGGCTGAAAGCGTGAAGGTCGAGGTACCTGCCACGAAGTATCCACTTGCAGGAATCTCAGTGCAATCGAGGTCGACATAGCACTCGATGACTCCCGAGCCTTGAACCGCGACACCGTCGCCGATCACAACATAGGTGAATCCCGAGAGGCTCGTGCCTGGTGCGCCCGCCAACTCGAAGTACTCCTGGAGATCAGCTGCCAGTGCAACATCATCGATGCGAATCTCGTTGATTCGAACCTCTGCGGGAAGCGCATCGGGGTAGCACGAGCAGTTTGCACGATCCGCACACGCTTGATCCCACACGATTTCGCAGCACGTCGGGTCAATGGAGCAGACGCTGTCGCAGCAAACCGCATCCGAGCAGCCTGGAGTTGCCACCGCAACGCGGCAGTCAGACTTGTTCGGCGCACCGCAGGAATTGATCGCTGGGCAGATCGCGCCGGGCGCAAGGCCTGGCGTGTCGTAGCCGGTGAGATCGAATGGATCGTAGTGACCCATGCGCGGTGAACCATCGGCGCAGCGGAAGAAGTGAGGCGCGAGGTTCGTGCCATCTGGGCCGACGCTCACGGGGGCGTAGGCGCAGTTCACTTCATTGTCGAGAAGCGCAACCGCATCGATCACGCTCTGCCAGGGAGTGACGTCAAACGTGCAGTCATCGTTCGTGTCGAGGTCATCGCCGACGATGCCTGTGAAGTTGTAGACGAGGTAGTAGTTCTTCGTGCCTGAGTCGTTGAACGAGAGGAAGCGAAGCGCATCGGGGAGCGCGTCCATGGTGAACGATGCTTCGGTGAGCAGAATGCGACCGTCCTTCGCGATCGAAAGACCGTTCATGCTCACAGTGGCTTCGATTCTGCCCTGATTCACGCCTGCGTTTTGTGAGGAGATCACGACGAGCGTCACGCCGTTGAGCGACGCGCCTGGTGCGCCAGTCAACTCCACATACTCATTGACATCGGTCGCACTGGGATCAGAGACGCGCAGTTCCGCGATTTGCAGTGCCGGAGCTGGAGCACCGTTGATGCATGCTGTTTGCGCCGTCGTGACGCAGGAGGCATCCCAAGTCGCGTCGCAGCACACTGGATTCACAACACAAACTGCGTTGCAGCAGTCGATGTCTGCGCAGCCCGGCGTGAGCGCTGCAACAAAGCAGCTTCCCGTTCCAGGTCCGCACGCCGTGCAAACATCGTTTGCGTCACCGGCCGAATCGCGTCCGAGCGCTGCGCCATCGAAGGGGCCAATCTTCCAAGTGCCTGCGGGGGTGCAGCGGTACGCGTGGCTCGCAACGAAGGTTGTGTCAGGCCCGACGGTGGTCGTGGAGTACCACCACTCATCGCCGGTCGCGGGAACTCCCGTGTTTGGCTTCACGAGTGCGACAGAGTCGACAACGGCTGTCCACGGAGTGATGTCGAGCACGCCGTCTTCGTTCGTGTCGAGGTCCTGTAGCAAGGTGCCGGTAAATCCTGAAACCAGGAGGTGAGTCACATTGTCGCTGTTCTCGAAATTGATCGCTGCAATCGGTCCCACATCCACGCTGCCCGCAAAGACGAGCGTCGCGAGTTTCGAAACGGAGATCAAACCATCTCCGGGGATGGTGTAGGTGTCGAGCGGCACGACGCACTCAATCACGCCGTTCTTCGTGGTCGCAACGGAGCCGTCGCCGATGACGATGTAGGTGAGACCAGCGAGCGATGAGCCGGGCGCGCCCTTGAGCTCAAAGTACTCATCCGTGTCGGCGCCGGGGTGGTCGATACGAATCTCGTTGATCACAACAGGCTCTGGCTCGCACAGTCCGTTCGCCGCGCCAGGCGAATCGATGCCAGCGTATGGATCTTGCGTGCCGACGTTCCACTGCGCGGTGAGTTCGCACTTCCACGAAGAATAGGGAACGAATCCTGCGTCTGGACCGACGCGATTAAGAGAGTAGACAAAGTCGTCGATGACGCCATCGGCGAGGCCGTTCCACATTGACACGCTGTCGGCGAGGTTAGCCCACGGCAGCACATCGAGCGTGCCGTCATCGTTGGTATCGAGATCATCACCAACCGCGCCGGTGAATCCTTGGACGAGAAAAATCGTGACATTGTCGGTGTTCTCAATCGCGAGTGGCGCGATGAGATCGGGAACCGCAAGCGTCAGGGTTGATTTCGCGCAGACGAAGTACCCGCTCGCAGGGATGCTTCCTCGAAGGGAAATGACTTGTTCAATCGAACCGTTCTGCGCTGGCGGAAGTTGATTGTCGTCATCGCCAACGATGACGAGGCTGTATCCCTTCAACGAGGTTGCAGCCGGACCCTTCAGCTCGACGTACTCCTCAGTGTCGCTTCCGGGCTGATCCGCGCGAACCTCATGGAGTGTGACTTGGGCGAAGGAAGTATTGGCGAAAGCCAAACCTGTCGCCATGTACAGACAAGCGGGAAGAGCGCGTCGCATCTTTGATCAATCTCCAGGAGGGTTTGCAGACCAGCAGGGCGAGAACCTCGACGACGCACCCTAGGCGCGTGATCGAGCGGGGTTCTCTGAGTCTAGATCAGAACGGTCGATTTCCAAATCAGATTCGATGTTGTTCGTGTGAAGGAATGGCGAGCCCCTTCGATCATTGCGTCCTGAAAATTCGTTGATTTCAGACGCGAAACGAGGAATTCTCCGCACTTGCGCCACGGGAACGAACGCGCCGCTGCAACCCAACGGCGCCGCGCAGAAGGGCACAACGCCGCGCAGGGCGCGGCGTTGTGCTTGGATCTTGGAAAGGCCTGAATCACTGCTCGATCGGAGCAGTTCGGTGAACTCTCGAGCTGTGCGCGCCCTAGGCCGCGCACGCTCACTTCACGTTGTCGTCGTCGGTGCTTGTCGTCGCGACTGGCGTTGTGGTGGATGTGGTCTCGGTCGTCTTCGCCGCAGTTGCGGTTGGGGTCGACTCGGTCGAGGGCTTCAGGTAGAGCTCCACCCGGCGATTCGCTTGCGAACCCTTTGCGGTGTTCTCGCTGACGGGACGGAACTCACCGTATCCTGCAACCATGAATCGGCTCGCGCCCACCCCATCGGTGACGAGCGCCTCGCGAACGGAAATGGCGCGGTGCGCCGAGAGGTGCATGTTGGTTGGATGGGCAGCTGCAGTCGAAGCTCGGCGAATCCCGACATTGTCAGTGTGGCCGACAACTTGAACTTCGAGTCCGCTCGCGGATCCTCCGTTGAGCACGCTCGCGACTTGCGCGAGTACGCCCTTGGCCTTGTCGGTGAGTTGTGCGGAACCAGAATCGAAAGTGACATCACTCGAGAAGCGAAGCATGCCCTTCGCCTTGTCGAAGGTCAGCAGTCCGCCACTCGCTGCAGCGATTTCTTCAAGCGCTGCCGACACATCACTTGGAAGCACATCGAGTGCGTTCACTTGGCTAAGCAATTTGTTGTAGCGATCCGTGAGTGCTTGAATGTCGCTGTCACTCGCGCCAGCAAGCGTCTTCGCCTTCAACAAATCCGCTGCAGCTTCCGCGAGCTGTTTTCGCAGCATTTCCTCGTTCGCGGTTGAGGTATCGAGTTCGCCCTGGAGTTGCGCAACCTGCTGTTTCAGGCTGCGATTGTTCGTCATGAGGTCGTCGTACTGCGTCTGTGGGATGCAGCCGCTGAGCGTGGCGAGTGCGAGTGTTGAAGTGCCGAGGACGATGAGGTCGAAGCGCATATGAATGCCTTGAGCTGCTGTTGAATTTTTGAAAGCGCACGCTTCGATCGCTCCATGATCGAAACTCCTTGAATCTCCAAAGGGTGGCCTGCGGCAAGTCTCCGCAGGTGCGCTGTTCGAAGGCAAACGGCAGCAATTCCTTGAACGGCGCGAGTGTAGCGTCCGCGGGTGAGCTTGCGTGAAAACTCAAGCAGGAATTGCGCGTCTTGAACGGGAAAGGGCTCCCGCTACGGGAAACGGGCGGCGGTGGTCGATAGGATCCGTACCACCCATGAGCCTCGCTCGCGAAGAACTTCACGACTTCCTCCGTTCGCGCGGACCCTATCCGCTTGAGGCCTACGAGTTTCTCCAGCAGGGGCTTCAGCACACGGTCGAGAGGCTCTCGCAGGGTCAAGCCGCACAGTCCGTCGAACCCTTCCGTGGCGGACACATCTCCGGTCAGCAGCTCTGCTTCGGACTACGCGACCTCGCGATTTCTCGCTACGGATTTCTTGCCCCGGTCGTCCTGCGGCATTGGGGGGTGGACCGAACCATGGATTTCGGCACGATGGTTTACACGCTGATTGAGGCTGGACTCATGAGCCGAAATGAGCAGGATTCCCTCGAGGATTTCGGCAGCGTGTATGAGTTTGAAGAGGCTTTTTCTCAGCGTGAACTGGCGAACTCCATCGGGCGCGGGTAAGCCCCGATCTCCGCGGCTTCCGTGGAAGCCGCATTGGAGCACCCTCAACCCTGGCGTAACTTGAGTAGGATGCGGCAGTCGCGCGCGAGGCCAATTCTGGCGCTCACGCGACTTGCAGATTGGAGCTCCATGGATGGCGACTCCGGAACCCACTGATTCTTCGTCGCGGGCGAACCCGCCTTGCACCTGCGCCTCCTGTGGAAGCGCGAGCAGGGCTCAGTCGCCGAACCTCCACCGGTTGCATCTTTGGCAGATCCAAGGCATCCGAGACATTCTCGTGGTCGGCGTGGTGCTCGCGATTCTGTATCTGGGCTATCAGATGCGAACGGTGACTGTGCCGCTGCTCGTGGCACTCACGCTCGCGTATCTGATGGAACCCGTCGTGCGGTACCTCTGCACCTTCCGATTTGTATCGCGACCGGTGGCTGTCAGTTTGATTCTCCTCGTCAGTGGGTTGTTCCTCGCCATCGCGCTCGCGATTGGAGTGCCCATCGTCATCGGGCAAGGCGTCGAACTCCTCGAGTCAGCGCGGAGCGGGCGTTACGACGGCGCGCTCTCGAGCGCGATCGACGGACTTCCCGCGGAGTATCAACAGAGCGCGAAGGACCTCTTAGACCGTATCGGGCATCCGCTCCCTTCGAGCGAGGGTGCGATCGATTCAGTTCCGCCCAGCGTGACGGAAGGATCGGTCGTTCCACCGGATGCGACGAATCCTGCCCAAGCTTCCGGCATCGTGAACGAGATTGCGGACGGCATCGCGGCGATCGAGATTCCTTGGGTGTCACTCCTCGGCACGAGCGCGAGCCAAATGCTTGCATTCGCACTGACGGTGTTCCGCATCAGTCTTGTGACCTTCCTCATTCCGTTTTACTTCTGGTTTTTTAGCGTTTCGTTTCCTCGCGTCGTCGCATTTGCGCGTGAACTCATTCCCGACGAGAAGAAGGAAATGGTGTTGAGTGTGGTCGCGGACATGGATCGCGCAGTTGCGGGATTCGTCCGAGGACGCATCGTGATTTGTGTTCTCATGGGCATCGGATTTGGCGTGGGCTGGCACTTCTGCGGAGTGCCTTACGCGATTGCGCTTGGTGCGCTCACTGGTGCACTTTCCATCGTTCCCTATCTCGGCGGTGTTGGCGTCCCACTCGCGATTGGCATGCTCCTTGTTTCACAGTACGAACTGCCGATCGAGCAACGGATGGGACTTCTCGCGATCGTGCTTTGGCCGGTCATCATCTTCACGATCGTGCAGTCGATCGAGGGCTACATTCTGACGCCGATCATCGCGGGAAAGGCAACGAATCTCGATCCAGTCACGATCGTGGTTGCAATTCTCGCAGGCGGTTCCATCGCAGGGATCTACGGCATGTTGCTCGCCATTCCCGCGGCGGCGTGCGGCAAGATCGCCATTCAACGACAAGTGTTACCGCGATTGAAGGATTGGGCGCGAGGTCGCGTTGCTGATCCACTTCCCATCGATCACGATTGAGTGTTTGTACCGATGCGATTCTCGAAACTGATTGCTGGCGTCGCTTCGGCGGCGAGTGAAAACGGTGCGGATCCAGAAATTTGGAGCCTCTGCGAAGACTCTCGGCTTGCGAAGCCGAAGTGTCTCTTTTTGGCTCGCGCTGGAACGAAGACGGATGGTTCCGCGTACATCGCTCAAGCGGTCGCGGCGGGAGCGTCCGCAATCGTCGCAGCCGAGGGCGCGGCGCTTCCAACGGGATTGCCGAGGTCCGTCGCAATCGCTTTTGTCTCTGACCCGGCAGCCGCCGCAGCTGAGATCGCGGAACGATTTCATGGGCATCCAGCGAAATCGCTGCATGTCATCGGAGTCACAGGAACGAACGGGAAGACCACGACGAGTTACCTCCTACAGCAGCTGCTCACAAAGGGGACACGCCGGTGTGGCTTGATTGGCACTGTTGAGACCCATGACGGACTCATGCGTGCGCCATCGAACCTGACCACGCCACCGGCGTTCGAACTCTCAAATCTCTTCGCGCGCATGCTTGACAATGGTTGCGCCGCTGTCGCAATGGAAGTCTCGAGCCATTCCCTCGTGCAGCATCGTGTCGCGGCGGTTCCGTTTCAGACTGCAATCTTCACGAATCTTACCGGTGATCATCTTGATTATCACGGGTCGATGGAGGAGTACGCCAAGGCGAAGGCAATGCTCTTCTCGATGCTCCAACCTGAAGGCGTCGCGGTTATCAATGCCGATGATCCGTTCGCGAGCACCATGATCGACGCGGCGAAGCGAGCCGGTGCTTTCCCGTGGTGCGTGAGTTTGAGGGACATCCGAGCGGACTACAGCGGGGAGATCACTGAGATGTCTGCGGATGGGATGAACGTCACAGTTCGAGGCGTCGACTTTGGACCAGGAGAGGCGCACCCGATTCGGTTGCGCCTTGTAGGTCGGCATAACGCGATGAATGCGCTGCAGGCGCTCGCGGCCGCGATCGCTGCAGGCATGCCAAGTATGGAAGCGCTTCGGGCCCTCGAGCGTTGCGAAGCGCCTCCGGGAAGACTGCAACCGATTGCAACGGGCGGCGCAGGATTTAGCGTCCTCGTCGACTACGCCCACTCTGACGATGCGCTCGCCAATGTTCTTCGGACGCTGCGCGAGACGCTTCCGCCTGGTGGGCGACTTCGCGTCGTCTTCGGCTGTGGTGGAGACCGCGATCGTACGAAGCGACCGCGCATGGCCAAAGTTGCGTGCGAAGGTGCAGACGATGTCGTGATCACGAGCGACAATCCGCGGACCGAAGATCCCCACGCGATCATTGCGGAAGTCAAAGAAGGCGTGCCAAGTTCCTCGCGTGCGAGCGTCGTTATCGAAGTGGATCGATCGAAGGCGATCGCGTATGCCGTATCGATGGCTCGCGAGGGCGATGTCGTGCTCATCGCCGGAAAGGGACACGAGGATTACCAAATCATCGGAACGCAGAAATTCTCATTCGATGACAGGACGCAGGCCGCCGAGGCGCTTCGACAGCGTGCAGGTGGTGGGAAGCCATGAGCTCGGAATTGCCGGAGTTCCTCTCCTTTGATGATATCGCGCAGGCGTTGGGGAGCGAGTGGTCGTCAGTACCACGGGCACATCCGACTGGGGTCGCAACCGACACGCGCGAGGCGATGCAGGGGAAGCTCTTCATAGCGCTGCGTGGAGATCGATTTGACGCGCATGACTTTCTAGACGCCGCGTTCGCGCAGGGCGCGAGCGGCACGATCATCGAGCAAAGCCGGGTCGCGCAATCACGCGTCGCTGGTCCAACACTCGCCGTTGAAAACACACGACGCGCCTTGGCAGAGCTCGCGCGGGCGTGGCGCAGCAAACTCACCGACCTCACGGTGGCAGCTGTCACAGGGAGTGCTGGCAAGACGACGACTCGTCGACTGATCGAAGCCGCCTGCGCAACGGTCGGGAAGACGTGTGCAAGCGTCAAGAGCTTCAACAATGACATCGGGGTCCCGCTGACCATGTTCGCGGCACGCAAGAGTCATGCATTCCTCGTCGCGGAAATCGGTATGAACCATCCCGGCGAGATTCTTCCGCTTGCGAGGATCGTTTCGCCGCATGTTGCTGTCGTGACGATGGCCGGGCGCGCCCATCTCGAGGGCATGGGTTCGATGGAAGCTGTCGCGGAGGAGAAGGCTTCCATCTTCTCTGCACTCTCTGATGGCGGTTGCGCTGTCCTGCCCAGCGACGCAGGCCCGCTCACGGACGCAATTGAGCGACTCGCGCTCCCACGGCGTGGAGTGCGAGTGATTCGGTTTGGCAGCGAAGCGCATGCTGAGGTTCGCTTGCTCAGTCGAGCGCCAGCGACGGAAGCGAAGCAACGGGTGAGGTTGCAGATCGCGGCTTCGCTCTGTACCGCAGAGCAGTCTGCGCAAGTCGTGGAGTTCGACTGCGCGCTTCCTGGTGCGCACAACGCGCGCAACGCCGCAGCAGCCATCGCCGCAGCACTCGCGCTAGGTGTCGACCTCGACGCTGCGATTCGCGGGGTCGAAGCGGTTGTCCCTTCAGAGATGCGGTTCGTGCGTGAGGATCGGCGTGGGGTGACATTTTTCAATGACACGTACAACGCGAATCCTGACGCGATGCTCGCGGCGCTTCGGACCTTCGCGGAACTTGCCGCGAGAGCACCGCGGCGCGTCGCGTTCCTCGGCGAGATGCGCGAACTCGGCGCCAACGCCGCCGGTCTCCATCGCGAGATAGGCCGTGAGGCGGCTACGACCGGCCTCGATGCCATGATCGCGGTTGGGCCCTTCGCGTGCGAAGTCAAGGATGCGTATGAGCAAGAGGGCGGTCGGGGTACCGCGCTCGCATTTGAGGAGTTTGGGAGTGATGCGATGGAGGCCGCGTTGCGCCACGCGACGCCGGGCACGTCCGTGCTCGTGAAAGGTTCGAGGGGCGCGAGAATGGAGCGATTCCTCGCGGAATTCCGATGAAGCATTGCACCCCTGAACTCGATCTGAGGACCTCCATTTCGTGCTGTATTTCCTGACGCAGGAGTATCAATCTTGGCTCGACTCGATTGGCCTCTACCGTGTGATTCAAGTATTCACGCAGTTGGAGTTCCGCGCATTCGCGTCGGTGCTCCTCGCCTTTACCTATGTCCTGCTCGTTGGTCCGCGCACGATCGAGTGGCTGCGTCGGTGCAAGGTGGGCGACAATCCGAAGTTCGATGATGCAGTGATTGATGGCCTTTCGGAAAACAAGCGTGGCACGCCGACGATGGGCGGCATTGTCATTTGTGGCGCGATTCTGATCTCGACGCTTCTGCTCGCAGATGTCGTCCACAGCAAGTACATCCTGTGGACGCTCGTGACGCTTGGTTGGTTCGGCGGGATTGGGCTGTTCGATGACTGGCTGAAACTGGAGGCGAGTCGACGGCCCACCAAGTCTCGCCATGGATTGCGAACCAAAGAGAAGCTTGCGTATCAATGCGGAGGCGCGGTGCTCATCGTGCTTGCGCTTTTCTATACCGCGCAAGGTGACACGAACCCCGCAGCGGTTTCACTCAATCTCCCGTTTCAGCGAACGTACGAACTTGCCACCCGTAGCGCCTTTGAGGGTGCGCTCCTCAATCCGTCTGTCCTCGTGCTCGGCATCTTCTGGTTCACGGCCATTGGTTCCGTGTGGGTCGTTGGGTTCTCGAACGCCGTCAATCTCACCGATGGACTCGATGGGCTCGCAGCCGGAACGATGACAGTCGCGAGTTTCGTGATGATGGTCCTGTGCTTCATGTCTTCCTCCCGTGAAGCAGCGTCCTTTCTGATGGTGCCACATGTGCCGGGAGCTTCGGAGCTCATGGTTGTCTCGGGTGCCATGGCAGGTGCGTGCTTGGGCTTTCTCTGGTTCAACTGCAATCCTGCCAGAGTGTTCATGGGGGACACAGGCTCGTTGCCCCTTGGCGCGTTGCTGGGCTTCATCGCGGTGGCGATCCGTCAAGAGGTCCTCCTCCTCGTCGTCGGGGGCGTCTTCGTCATGGAAGCGGGGAGTGTCTTGATGCAAACGAGTTACTTCAAGTTGACCAAGGGAAAACGCATTTTCCTCATGACACCGATCCACCACACCTTCCAAAAACATGGTTGGACGGAGACGCAAGTGGTCACGCGGTTCTGGGTGATCTGCGCCATTCTTGGCATGCTTGCATTGGCATCGGTCAAGATGCGCTGAGCACCTTCGCGTTCCGTTTTCCTATGATGAAGGCTCGAAGTGTCTTCGCGCTTCACGCATGTCTTCATTCTCGTCCCCACTCCTTGACCGATTCCAGCGCCGACTGCTGCTTCTTGGATGCATCGGTTGTGTGATGCTGCTGTTGCTCGGCGCACAACTGTTTCGATTGGCGTTCATCGAGCATGCAGCGCACGCGCAAGAGACGGCGCGATTTCTCACGACACGGCGATTGCTCCCGGCATCTCGGGGAACAATCTATGACCGGCGTGGAGAAGTGCTCGCGCGTGATCGCGCCAGTTGGAATGTATTGGTTGACTACGATGCGATCACTGGGCGTTGGGCGGTGAATCGCGCTCGGGCGCAGGCATTGCAAGAGATCGGCCGCGCCGCATGGTTGGAGTTGAGCCCGCAGCGTCGCACGACCGCGGTGCTGCAGCGGCTCGATGCGTGGGAACAAACACTCGAAACGCAGATCTTCGCAGCGCTTGCGAGTGCGGGGGGATTTGAGCGAAGCGAGTTGGAGCGCCGGTTCGATGAAATCGTTGCCCGCGCAGAGCGGCAAGCGCTCACGCGGCGAGACTCGCTGCGAGAGGCGGCCATTCGTCGCTACGGCGCCGACGCTCGCATCGATGGTCTTGAAGCGGAACTCGTCGCGGCGCAACGCGAGTCGCATGTGATTCTTACCGATGTCGGTGATGAGGTCGCGTTCGCGTTCCAGCGGTTGAGTGATGCGTACCCCAAGACGGTTTCGGTGCAGGCGGCAAGCGAGCGCGTGCGGCCGTGGGAACATGTTGTGTTTGATCTTTCGCGACGCGATTTCGTCTCCCCCGCGCGCCGAGATCAACCGGTGCAGGTCGAACTGCATGGCGTGCTTGATCACCTTCTCGGGAGCACGCGGACGCAGGTGTTTCCTGAGGACCTCGCGCGACGGAGACTCTTCGCTGAGGGCACAAGTGAAATCGTCGATCTCGGTGGATACCGCGCTGATCGCGACATCATCGGTTCAAGTGGAATCGAGCGACGGGCGGAAGATCACTTGCGGGGACTGCGCGGAGTCGTAGAGCGGGATCTTGAGCGCGCGACGGAGTCGCGTCTTGATCCGATTGCGGGCGCGGATGTCACGCTTTCCATCGACATTCGCCTGCAGTCGCGGGTGCAAGCCCTTTTCTGTGAAAAGTCAGGGCTTGCGGAGATTCAACAGTGGCAGCGAGGTTGGGAACCGGAAGGTTCGCCGCGCGCTGGTCCGCTTCCTGTGGGCTGGAAACTGAATGGCGCGTTCGTGGTCCTCGATGTGGAGCGCGGCGAAGTCATCGCGGCGGGGAGTAGCCCGACACTTGCGGAAGGGCGCGCGATGGACGCCGCGCAGCGAGGCGCCGAGCATCCGCAGATTTTTCGACCATTTGAGGGCGCGTACCCGCCTGGTTCGATTCTCAAGCCGCTCATTTTCGCTGCAGCTGCTGCGGAGGGTGTTGTGCAGCAGGGCGAGATGATTGCATGCAATGGGCACTTCTTCGAAGAGGCCGTGGACAGCGTGCGATGCTGGATTTTTCGCCCGAATGAAGGACGCAACGGAACGCACGGCGCGCTCGCGGCATCCGAAGCGCTCGCGCGAAGTTGCAACATCTTTTTCTACACGCTCGCGCAGCGACTTGGTCCTCTCCGACTCGTGCAGTGGATGCGCGCGTTTGGTTTGGGGCGCGCGCTCGATCTCGACTTCGCGGTTGAGCGCGTGACCGAGGATGGAAAGAGTGTGTGGAGTGGCATCTCCACAGGCTCGCTTCCCGATGAGACGCTGATTGCGGATTGGAAGTCCAAACGAGACCGAACGAGTCCTGTGATGCTCGGCATTGGCCAGGGAGCGATGAGTTGGACGCCGCTCCAGGCGGCGAATGCGTTTGCGACGCTCGCTCGCGGTGGTGTTGCGGTGGAGCCGACGGTCATACTTCGCTCGGAGATTCCTCGTGGCAGTAACCTCAACATTCCTGCGTGGGCTATCGATGCGGCGCTTGAAGGGCTCCGGCAGTCTGTGCGTGAGTCCTACGGGACTGGGCATCATGTGACGCTTGAGAACGGGACGAAGGAGCCGCTTTTTGAGATCCCCGGACTGAGCGTGTGGGGGAAAACCGGAACAGCGACCGCATCCTTGCTCTCGCTCGACAATGACGCAGATGGCGACACAGACCTTCGCGTACGCACGGATCACGCGTGGTTCGTGGGTCTCGTTGCGCCCCGCGGCGAGCATCCGAGATATGCCGTCGCGGTGATCCTCGAGCACGGTGGCTCAGGGGGAAAAGTTGCCGGCCCGCTCGCAGCGCAGATCTTTCGTGCGCTCGCTGCTGAGGGTTATCTCCACGCATCGCAAAGCGCGCCACCGCCTGATCGGAGCCCGAGGTGATGGGCGGGGTTGGACCTGCGTCGCTGTTCCGTGGCACGAGCGAAACGGGACGAAAGCGGTGGAGTCTCGCGACCTTCGCGTGGTTGTCGGTGATCGCCGCGATTGGACTGAGTGCGATCGGAATCAACGCCATTGCATTGACCCGTCCGGAGCTTGCCGCACGCCAAGGAGTTTTTCTTCTCGTCGGGATTCTCGGCGGAGTCCTCGCAGTCATCCCGCAACCGCGATTCCTTCGCGTCGCGTGCTGGGGGCTGTGCGCTGTCGTCCTCGGTCTGCTCGTGTTCGTACTCCTTCCGTTCGCGCCAGCGTCCCTCGTCACGCCGCGCAACGGCGCGCGCGCGTGGATTGCGCTTGGTGCGTTCGATCTGCAGCCAAGCGAACTCGCAAAGATCGCATTCATCCTTTGTTTGTCGCAGTGGCTCTCGATCCGCGCGAGTCCTCGCAGCGTGCGAAGTTTGGTGATTCCCGTCCTGCTCTTCCTCGTGCCTGTTGGTTTGATCGTGCTTGAACCAGACCTCGGGAGCGCGCTCCTCTTTGGTCCGACGCTGCTCGCCATCCTGATTGCATCAGGAGCGAGATTCGGACATCTTGCGTCGGTCCTCGTTGTCGCGGCGTGCCTTGTCCCTGTCGCGTACTTCACGGTCCTCAAGCCGTATCAGCAGGCGCGGATCGATGCCATCATCGCGCAGGTCCGAGGAGACACTCGCTTCGAGAACGACATTGGCTTTCAAGGCTGGCGAGCAATGCGCCTGGTTGGCACTGGGGGCGTGTTCGGCAATGAGGCTTCGCACGCCAAAGCGCTCGTCAAACTGAACGCGTTGCCGGAGGAACACAACGACATGGTGTTTGCGGTTGTGTGCTGCCGGCATGGCCTCGTCGGCGGAGCGCTTGTGTGGCTTCTTATGACGCTCTATGCGGTTGGGGCGCTGCTCGTTGCGGCCAGTGCGCGCGATGGATTTACCAAACTTGTCGCCGTCGGCATCGGGGCCATTCTCTTTGCACAGACTTTCGTGAACACGGGGATGACGATCGGAATTCTCCCGATTACGGGCGTGACGCTGCCATTTGTGAGTTATGGAGGCTCGAGCCTCGTAGCATCATGGATCATGACAGGCGTCCTGTTTGGGCTTGGGTTTCACCGCGTGCATGGCGGTGAGAAAGACCGATTTGATGAGTGAGTTCCATTTTCCCAACGGCCATTCGCAAAGGTCTGCGCGCGCGGCGGCGCAGCCGAGTGGGGCGCGTCCGGGCAACCGCGGTGCCCAGGAGTCCGAGGGCGATCGCCTCCGCGCACGCGAGGAAGAGCTCACCGAGTGGTTGCGTTTTGCGCCTCCGCCGGAACCTATTCCTCGGGACCCCGCGACGATTGAACGGTTGCGTGAACAGGGGATTGAACTCGAGGAATCGGAGCTCGAATTGCTCGAACGGTACCTGGGCTTGCTCTTCGCGACCAATGCACGGTTCAACCTGACGGCGATCACGAAGGAAGATGCTTGGAACCGGCATGTGCTCGACTCTCTGAGTCTCCTTCCGCCGCTCGATGCTCTTGAAGTGACACGCGCGATGGATCTCGGATCAGGGGGCGGATTGCCAGGCATTCCGCTCGCGATATGCCGCGGCGACATCCATTGGACGCTCCTTGAAGCCACGGCGAAGAAGGCGCGCTTTCTGCAGGCGGTGGCCGACCATCTTGGCTTGTCGAATGTCACGGTGCTCCACAGTCGTGCTGAGGCGACCAAGCAGAACGGCATCGTGGAGGAGCTCGATGTGGTGGTCGCGCGTGCGGTTGGCGCGTTTGGCCCGCTGGCACAGTTAGCGGTTCCCTATCTTCGCATCGGTGGAGTCATGCTCGCGATCAAAGGGCTCAAGGCCGAGGAGGAAGTCATTGAGGCCAAGGCGCGACTCCATGCACTTCATGCGCAAGTCATCAATCAGATTCGCACCCCGACCAACACGATCGTCGTGATGGAGAAGATGCGAAAGACACCCGCGAAGTATTTTCAGTGAACGCGTTCTAGCGCAGCAAAGGTTGACTGTAGGTTCCACCGGGGAAACCGAGAACGGCCGGAAGGTTTGTGAGGAGCACTTTTTGTTGTCCGCCGCTCGCGGTGTCCACTTCAAACAATTCAAACTGAACGACCTGCCCACGCACCTCGAAGCCGATGAGCCGCGACGCTGTCCATCCCGCGCCCCGTTCCACTCGCCAACGCAGTCGGGAGAACGAGCCCGACAGTGCTTGGATTCCATCGCGACCATCGCCTTGAAGTAGGAGCTGTGCATCACACTCCTGTGCGGCATCCTGATTGGAATTGCAGTCGATCCGCGCGACCAGCGACGAACCGACAAGTGGCCAGGTCGCCGTGAGCACGACTCGTGTCGATGTCGGCGCCGAACTCGCGGCATGCTGCGGATGAGGCGTAAGCACCGAACTCATCGGCTCACGGCTCCGAGCACTTTGCCAAGCGTCTTCACTGCGCGTTCGAAGCCCTTTTCAGACTTCGAGATCGCGTTGGAGAGGGACTCAAACACTTTCAAGAGTTGCAACAGTTCGTCGATGCGCCGATCGTGCGCGGCGCGAGCGGTTGATTGGGTGTCGGACTTCCGACCTGATCCTCTGACTGGTCTACAGGAAGACAATTGTTCAAGAAGCGGATCAAACTCGCGGCGCTTGCGCGCACGAAGGATAGTGATGAAGAGCTTCCAGACATCCTGCTCGGCCTGATGAAACTCGCGACGGTCTCCGCGCACCTTGACACATTGCACGAGGCGCCAATCTGCGAGTTGGCGGATGCAAGTGGATGCGCTCCCGCGCGAGATTCCCAAGCGCGTCATGATCTCTTCCGCTGCAAGCGGTTCGCCCGCGATAAAGAGCAGGGCGTGCACTTCTGCCATCGCTCGCTGCACGCCCCATCGAGTGCCCATCTCCCCCCACAGCGCAATGAAGCGATCCTGCGCGTCCACCAACTCTGAGTCTGTCGCGCGAGTGGTCGCGGGCAAGGGCGCGGATGCGGCGAGTGAAGGAGGCATGCGACCCAACGATAGCACGCCTCGTACAGGCGCGTGCATGAAGTTTCAGAATGTACTGAAACTTCACGCACACGGATTCTCTCTCTGCATCCATCAATGAAAACCGCCCCGCAATGTCTTGCGGGGCGGTCGAGAAATCGATGCAAAATCAGATCAAGGCACTGGGACGAGCGGATCGTTCACCGCGAGATCGATGAGGTCGTACCACGTCGCGTACTGCTTCACATTGCCGAGTCCGAGCGTGTAGAGGCGAACCACGAACTCGCCGTCTGGACCGACATAGTTGTCGTAGCCAAGGTAGCCAGGCACGGTGAAATTCATCGTGGAGTCGGCCGTTCCGAGGACTTGATTCCCGATGTACATGTTGCGACGATTGACGTGGTCATACATGTACGCAATCATCATCACGGGGGTGCGGGTCGTCCTTGCAACGATGTCAAGCCGCAGGTCGTAGATGTTGCCGACATCTCCAACCGTGTTCGGCGCTCGGCATCGAACATCTGTCGTCCACCCCGTCCCGAGGTACGTAAAGCCTTCGACGCGAGTTCCTTGATTCATGCGCGTCGATACAACCTTGTTGTAGCTGAGATCCTGAGCGCGAATCTTGAAGTTCGTGATTGGCGGTGTCCCCGTGCCAGTCAGAATCTCAAAGCCCATCTGATCGCCGTCATAGAAGCCACTCGAGAGAATGGAGTAGGCGCTATCGATGGAGTTGGGGAAGTTGTTGATGACCTTGAAGAAGCAGTCGCAATCATTTGGATTGCAGCCATCGGGTGTTTGGCAGCAGAAGTCGCCGATGTTGGCGCCCTCAGCTTCCATCGACCGACTCACGTCGCACTGAGGAGCGCCGGTCAAAGAAGAGCGCATCTGTTCGGGCGTAATAGGGGCGCCGTACAGTTGCTTCGCCCAGCCTTGGAGGATCGCAACCATGCCTGACACGGTCGGAGCAGCGGAACTCGTTCCGTTGAACGCGCTCGTGTAGGTCCGAAGCATGTTGTCTTCGTTGGCGTCGACTCCGGTGGGATCGTTCGCGCCTCGGAACAGCGCGCCGTAGCCAGTTGTGCAGACTGCGGTGCCCCATCCGAAGCAGTGCACAGCACCGTTCTCAGCATCTGGATTCGTGTAGTTGCTGAACGACTGACGGACATAGCTCAACATGCAGCACTGTCCTGGTGGGTGGTACTCACCACCTGCGCCACCAGCGCCAACGATGATTGCACCAGTGTCAAACGGCGCATCGGCAATCGCCATGCCGTCGTTTCCCGCGGAGCAGCACTGTGTGACGCCAAGGTCAGACCCAACTCGCACAAGTGTTGCGAGTGGCTCGAGGCGATCCATCGGACCGATGCCCGGGTAACCCCACGAGTTGTTGACAACATCGCCTGGGCCGAAGATCTCCCAACAGCTCGTGAGGGCGTTCTGCGAGCGACCGCCCTCTTCCACACTCACGATGGGGAAGAAGTAGCCTTGCGCGTTCTTCGCGATACCAGTTACGCCGAACTGGTTTTCTCCAGCGACGATTTCGCCGAGCGTTGCGGTGCCGTGCTGGGGCTCATTTTCTGGCATCAACACAATGGTCTGATCGGCTTCGGGAATCACGCGTGGAATCGTGTAGCTCGGACCAGAATCAACATTCGCCCAGAGCGCCGGATCGGCGGGATCTGTCGGGACGCCTGAGCGCACAAACTCCTCGTGCTTCACGAAGGCCGCGAACTCAATCACTGCCACTTTGGAGCCCTCGCCGTAGAGCACGGCTGGCATGCCACCTTGGTAATAATCAGAGAACTGTTGTTGCCAAGTTGCCATGCCGGTCAGATTGAATCCACGACCGTTGAAATTCCCAAGCCCCGTCCAAATGTTGTTTGCGGGATCCGCGAATCCATCCTCCGGAACAACGCGCGAAGAGAGGTAGAACTGAGCGCCGCCTTCGAGCGCACCTGTCGCTGGGAAAGGGACATAGTTGTTTGGAGTTGGTCCCGCGACAGCATTTCCTACGCATGCTGGTGTATTGACTGCAAGCGCAACGCAGGAAGAATCCCAACCAGCCTGACCATTGCAGCAGGTCGGATCGACCAAGCAGACCGCCGCGCAGCAACTTGGTTGGCTGCAACCAGCACCACCGTGCGGTTCAAAGCAGAGACCCTGCTGGATGTTATTGATGACGAAAGATGGCCAAGCAACCGGATCCGCGGGAACGCCAGGCGCGCTCCAATCCGGACCAATGACGGACGCAGTTCCTGGGAAATAGCCGGTTTGAGCAGGAGCAGTCTGTGGCTCTGGGCAGCTCCAACCGCCGCCACCATCACAGATGCCATCTGGTGTCTCTGCGCGGAGCAGGAACGAAGTGAAGCAGGCGTCGTAACGCTCATATGCCGCCAACTGAGGATTCGACGCGGGATCGTAGATCTGACCAATGCACTGGAGATTCGCGATGGCTGCGCAGAGGAAGTCCCAACCACGAGGAGAGGTGTCGTCTGTGCAGGTTGGGTCAACGGTTCCGACCAGGTTGCAGCAGCCGGCATCCGCACAGCCATAAAGTGGATTCTGACCACCCGGATCAGGATTGCAGTTGAAGTAGCGCGGATCGGGGCACGCAATGTTTGGTTCATTGCAAGTCACCGGATTCATCGGGTCGCAGCCTTGCTGATGCACAGCAGGCAGCGGATCGATGCTCGTCCACTCCACGACGCCGAGTGCTTGGAATGCGCGCGCGGCCTCAAGCAAGCGCTCTGCTGGGATGTTGTCGACTTCAACAATGCTCGCGAGATCTGGCTGGTGTCGTCCGCTGTAGTTCTCCGCGCGAATTTCAATCGCTCGAAGTCGCGCAGGGCTCTTGTTGATCCACTGACGAATCGTTCCCTTGTGCTGTGCAAGGATCTCTGTGACTGCTTGCATGTCGGCGCCGGCGAGCGACGCGACTTCGCTGCTGTCTCCCTGTGGCGCGCGAGCGACGAGTTCATCGTTGAACTTCACGATGATCTTGCCGGTGAGCGGAAGGAGTTCTCCGGTCACACCGTGACGGGGAAGGACGATTTCTTCTACGAGCTTCTTTCGAGCACGGACGCGCGGCGCGAGGCCGAGTTCATCCACGTCGCCACCATTGGTGCTCGCTGGCGGAATCGCCATCGGCGTTGGCGCAGCCTTCGCTGCTTCAAGTCCGATCCCAAATGCCGCGACAAGCGCAAGCGTCAGGTTGATTGTGGAGACTCGGTCGAAGCGCGAGACGCGAGTTGCGAGCGAACGGATGTTCGGAAGCAGAGAGGACATGCAGCTGAGCTCCTAAAGGGGCTTTGATCGATCTGGCATCAGGCAAGTTCGCGCATAGAGATACGCGCGCAGACGAATAGCAGAGCGCAGACCCACTTTGGGCAGGACGGCGTTCTGCGTGGAATATACGGCAATCGATTTCGATTGGGAGCACGAAGGGCAAAATAATCAGACGGATTTCGCCTATGCGGAATACGCACATAAGGCGCGTTCGATGGAATCGCCGTCCGTGCTAGCGACCGATGTCGGTTCGATAGAACGCGCCTTCAAAACGGATCTTTTCAGCCGCGAGCCGCGAGAGTTCTGCGGCGCGCGCGACGGTTCCTGCGAGCGCGGTGACGCCGATGACTCGGCCGCCATTGGTGAGCACTTCGTTCCCCTTGCCTCGCGAGGTCGCCGAGTGAAAGAGGACGACATCCTCTCGCGGTCCTCGCTCGATGGCGCGGGCTTCACCAAGGCCCGTCACAGGGAGCCCCTTTGCAAACGCGCCCGGGTAACCCTTCGAGCAAACCATAGTGCAACAAGAGGCGCGCGAGTCGAATTCAACATCGACATCAGCCAGTGTTCCGGTCGTTGTTGCCCACAACAGTGAGATGAGATCGCTCTTGAGTCGGGCAATCGTCGCTTGTGTTTCTGGGTCGCCAAAGCGCGTGTTGAACTCCAACACCTTGGGCCCCGCTGGAGTGAGCATGATGCCAGCGTAAAGCGCGCCCCGAAACGGAATCTCGAGGCGTTTCATCGCGTCGATGGTTGGGATGAACACATCGCGATGGATCTGGTGGAGCAGTTCTTTGGTAGTTGTCGGCGTTGGGCTGAACGCGCCCATTCCACCGGTGTTTGGGCCCGTGTCGCCGTCCCCAACGCGCTTGTGATCTTGTGCTGGATCAAGAATAGTGAAAGTGCGGCCGTCGGTGAGCGCGATGACGCTCATCTCGGTGCCCGTGAGTTTCTCTTCGATGAGGATGGTCGACCCTGCGTCGCCGAATGCTTTCTTCCCCAGACACAAGTCGATTGCAGCGAGCGCTTCAGTCGCATTGTTGCAGACGATCACGCCCTTTCCTGCGCAGAGACCTGTTGCTTTGATGACACAACCATCGGTCCGTGTCAGTGCGAAAGTCTTCGCTTGTTCTAGATCGGTGAAGGCCTTGCTGTCCGCTGTTGGCACACTTCCGTGGCGCATCACCTGCTTGGCGAAGGCCTTGTCCCACTCGAGCCTTGCTCCTTCCTTGGATGGTCCGAAGACTTGGCGGTGTGGAGCGGCCAACTTTGTTGCGAGTCCCTCCGACAGTGGCTGTTCCGGACCAATGACAACGAGGTGAATACTTTCTCGATCGCACCATTGCGTGAGGCGAAAGACATCACCGCTCGTTGGTTCAGGGCAGGCCTTCGCGATGTCTAACATCCCTGCATTCGCATGCGCTTCGACCCACAGGGTGCCGATTCGCGGGCTCTGCTTGAGTTTCCACGCCAGTGCGTGCTCGCGACCTCCCGTGCCGAGGAGGAGGATGTTGACTTTTTCAGGAAGGCGGGGGGGCTTGCTCACGGGGTGACGGATTCCTAGTGCGAATGGCTGCGGAGGAGGGCGCGGAGTGTACGGGAGCCGCGATCGCGATACATTGGTATGTCCTTCGGTGCGCGCGAATCCATCGTGGCGACCTTCGTGACTTTTGGACCTACCGACCTATGCTCGTGAAATCGCAACTTTCTTTCGCAGGCGCGTCGCTTCTCGCGGCCGTTGCCGCACTTCCATGCTTCGCCACTGAAACGGACATCGCGGCGGTTCTTGCGAAGCTCAACGAGCCGTATACCCGCGTCGCTGCTTCTGGAAAGAGCGCGCCGAAGCTCTTCGTGGCGTACCTCGATGTGACGCCCGCGCCTCAATCGATCGGACCTGACTTCAACCTCACCACGATCTGGCCCGGTATGGATGAGTGGGATGCGACCTCAAAGTGGGCTTCGGCAAATCAAGGTTTTCTGAAGGTGCTCTCCGAGGTGCAGAACGCGCTGATCCTCGGTGTGCCCTATGGAACCGAAGGTGTTGATCCGCGCTTCGTCGAGCACGGTCTCGTCGCGCTTGTGGGAACTGACGGCGAACTCCGCAAGGTTTCGTTTCCTTATCTCGACGCGCTTCGTACGATGAGCGCGCTTGTGGTCGCTGACATGTACCGCGCCTGCGAGGCGGGCGAGTTTGACGCAGCATTCGCCGTCGGCGTAGCCCACTTGCGCGTGCTTCGCCAAGCGTGCGACTGCGCGATGTACGCCGAAAAAGTCGCTGCAATGACGCTGCTCGCGGACAGTCTGAGCGTTCACCGAGACATTCTTTGGAGCTACGAGGGCAAGCTCTCAGGCGACCTCACGCGCAAACTCGCGACGATGGAGTATTCGTACCTCAAACCAGCCGACAACGAGCGTTTGAAGCGACTCGAGATGCCGGAGGGTGACCGCATCGTCGCCGAGGCGCTCATCGCGGAAGTGTTCGATGCAGCCGGTCAGCCCGATTTGCAGAAGTTCGCGTCGGTGTTCAGTCAACTGCAGTCTGAGGGTGAGCCGCTGACGCAGTTTGGTTCATCGAAGCACTGGGAAATGATTGCCGGTGTCCACGGCTCGCTCGATGCATCCGAGGCGAAGTTGAAGGGCATCTATGACAACTGGTGGCGTCGATGGCGCCTTCGCCAATACGACCCGATCATGGGCGTTCCCACGGAGATGTCGCGATTGAATGCCGTGCGCTACGCGGCTGTTGCGTTGGCGGTGAAGGACATCGAGTCACTGTTCGCGCTGCGCCGTCGCGTCGTCGCGGAGCAGAACGGAACCGTCCTCGCAGCAGGACTGTGCGCGTATCGCACCCAGTTCGGCGATTGGCCCAACGACATTGAAAAGGCGTATGCCGTCTACATCCCCAAGCGTTTTGACTTCGATCCTTACGACGCGAAGTATGGTCACTTGATCTATCGCGCGCTTCCATCCCCGAAGTTCGTTGACAGCGAGTTTGGGCGGGTAGAGGTAAAGAGTTGCATCCTCTTCGCGCGTAACGACGATCACGAACCGAGTGGGTATTCCAAGCACGCAGCAGGCGGCGCTGCGGATGACTTCGTCCTCTGGCCGGCACTGCGCGCTTTGTCTCGTGGTGCAGGAGGCGAGGAGACGACCCTCAAGACTGGTGAGGCTGGACAGTGAACGCGGCGACCGATGGCGCTGAAAAAGTCGTGATCATCGGCTCCGGTCCCGCAGGTTGGACGGCCGCGATTTACGCGGCGCGAGCGAACCTCAATCCGCTCGCGATCATCGGGGTTCCTGCGTCAACGCCAGCGCCAGTGCTTCCAGGTGGGCAGCTGATGCTCACGACCGAAGTTGAAAACTATCCCGGCTTCCCGCACGGTGTCTCGGGTCCCGAGATGATGGAGAAGTTCCGCGAGCAGGCGGTGCGATTCGAAACACGCATCCTTGACAACGATGTTGTGCACTGCGACTTTCAGGCGAAGCCGATGCGGTTGACACTTTGCGATGGCAAGGTGATCGCCACCCACAGCGTCATCATCGCGACGGGAGCGACCGCGAACTGGATTGGGTGCCCGAACGAGTTGCGACTCGCGCAGAGCGGTGGCGGGGTGAGCGCGTGCGCCGTCTGCGACGGCGCACTTCCGGTCTATCGAAACAAAGTGCTCGCAGTCGTTGGCGGCGGTGATACGGCGATGGAAGAGGCGAGCTACCTCACGAAGTTTGCTTCGAAGGTGTACATCGTGCATCGACGCGATTCGTTTCGCGCGTCGCGCGCGATGCAGGCGCGTGTCCTTTCGCATCCGAAGGTTGAAGTGCTCTGGAACTCAACCGTTGTGGATGTCAAGGGTGAGCAGAAGATCGAAGCGATCGAGCTTGAGCACACACTGACGAAAGCGCGCACGACGGTCGCTGTCGCCGGGCTCTTCGTGGCCATTGGACATTCACCCGCGACGAGTTTCCTGAAGGACAGCGGCGTCGAGTTCGATGAGAAGGGCTACATCCTTCTTCGTACTCGCTCAAGCGAAACGAATCTCAAGGGCGTCTTTGCCGCTGGAGATGTCGCGGACGCGCATTACCGACAGGCCGTAAGCGCTGCTGGAATGGGTTGCCAAGCGGCGATCGATTGCGAGCGGTATCTCGCGGCCAACGAAGTGCATTAGGCGTCCTTGCGGCGTTTTCGTAGGGTTTTCGGCGATCGACTCGACGCCTCACTTGCGTTCGATGTGTGTGACGATCTTGGCTCCCACGCAGTCGCCCCACACATTCACAGTTGTGCGAGCCATGTCGAGCAGTCGATCTACGCCAATGATGATCCCGATCGCGCTCACCGGAATCTCGGCAACGCCTCGACCGTGAAGGCTCGCATTGACCGCGGTGATCACGATGACGAGGGTGACGAGCCCTGCAGACGGAATGCCGGCGGCGCCGATCGCTGCGAGTGTCGCCGTGAGTACGGCGATGATGAGGTCTGATGTTGTGAGATCAACACCACAAAGCTGAAACAGGAAGAGTGCGGCGACCGCTTCGTAGAGCGCGGTGCCATCAAGATTCAGTGTGGCTCCGAGTGGAATCACAAAGTTCGTAGCTCGACTCGAGCAGCCTCCCGCTCCGGTGCACTCGCGCACCGTGACGGGAAGCGTTGCGTTGGAAGAACTCGTCGCAAAGCCCGTGAAAAGCGCGCGACGCACGCTCCACATGAACACCCATCCATTGGTGCGAGCGAACATGCAGGTAAGGAGAGGAAGGATGAGGAAACCGTGGATGGTGAGCCCGAGCAGGACCGTAAGCATGTATGCGCCGACGGGACCTGCAACGCTCTCGAGTCCGACGCGACCGACGATGCCGACGAGGAAGCAGAACAGTCCGATCGGCATCATCCACAGGATCCAGCCAATGACGCGGAGCATGGCGTGGAAGAGCCCCTCGACGACCTCGCGCGCGCGCTGCGTTCGTTCGCCGCCTGACGCGAGCCCAAGGCCAATCAAGATCGAAAACACGATCACGCCAATCGTGTTGCCAGCGGCTGCCTCTCCAAGCGGCGACTTGGGGAGAAGTTGTTGCGCAATGCCTTTGAAGGCTCCGAGGATGCCCGTGGTCTGGTTCGCCTGCAGCGTGGCGAGGCGTGAGGCATCGCTCTGATACGCCGCGTCACCGTTGGCGAGGAGTTGCGCACTTACCTCGGCACTCAGGCCATCGCCGGGACGGATGGATTCGACGAGGAGTGTCCCGAGAGTCGCCGCGCAGAGCATGCATCCGAGATAGAACCCAGCGACGAGCAGGCCGAGTTTTCCGAGCTGCTTCGGGTCGCCAATCGACGCGATCCCGTGGATGACAGCGACCACCACCATCGGGATCAGGATCATCTGAAGTGGTCGAAGCAGAAGCAGATTCCCTGCGAACATCCAACCAGAGTCTGCTTCAAGCGCGCCTTGGCTGCGGAACAGCAATTCGCCGACGACGACGCCGAGCGCGAGCGCGCTGAGCATGATGATCGTCTGCAGTCGGCCGTGGTTAGCCACCCGCCGGAACCTCGGCGGTGCTCTTCACATGGACTTCATCAAGCTGCGATTGGTCCGCCGGTCCAGGTGCACCGATCATCAGGTCCATGCCGCTTTGCGTCTTGGGGAACGCAATGACATCGCGAATGTTGTCAGTGCCGACGATGTGCATCACAAGTCGGTCAAGGCCGAACGCGATGCCGCCGTGCGGTGGAGCGCCATACTTCAGCGCATCGAGGAGGAATCCAAACTTCATCGACGCTTCTTCCTTCGACAAACCGATGAGGTCGAAGACGCGATCTTGGACTTGCGTGTTGTGAATACGGATCGAACCTCCGGCGACTTCGCTTCCGTTGAGAACCAAGTCGTAACCAGCGCTCAAGCACGCGCCAGGATCGGACTCCAAGATTCCAAACTGCCCTGGATTTGGGCTCGTAAATGGATGGTGGAGCGCAACCCAGCGCTTGCCCTCTTCGTCGTACTCAAACATCGGGAAGTCGACGACCCACACGAAGTTCCAACGACCTTCTGGCACGATCGCGAGGTCTTGCGCGACCTTCTGGCGCAACTCACCCAAGACCTTGGTGGCGATGTCCCAATGGTCAGCGGCGAAGAGCACGACATCGCCTTGCACGAGACCGAGCGCTTCGACGATCTCCGCGCGAACGGGCTCAAGAAACTTCGCGATGCCCGTTTCAAATCCGTTGGCTCCCATCTTCGTGAACGGGATCCCGCCAGCCTTGAAACCCTTGGCAAACTCGCTGTAGCCATCAAGCACTTTGCGCGTGAGTTTCTCGCATGGAGCAGGCACACGAATCGCCTTGACCACGCCCTTCTTGCCGCGCCGGTCGAGGGCGAGTGCGTCCTTGAAGACCGCGAATTCGGTCTTCGCGGCGATCGTGGAAACATCGCGAATCTCGAGTCCGTAGCGCGTGTCGGGTCGGTCGATGCCGTAGCGCTCCATCGCGTCGGCGTAGGTAATGCGCGGGACATCACCGATGTCGTACTTGAAGAGTTCTTTCCAGAGGAGGCTCACGAAGCCTGTCATCATGTGCATGACTTCTTCGCGCTCCACGAAACTCATCTCGAGATCGATTTGCGTGAACTCTGCTTGGCGATCAGCGCGCGGGTCTTCGTCGCGCAAACACTTGCAAATCTGCAGATACCGATCGCAGCCAGCAACCATCAAAATCTGCTTGAAGAGTTGAGGGCTCTGAGGAAGCGCATACCAAGCACCCTCATGGAGTCGGCTTGGCACGATGAAGTCGCGGGCACCTTCGGGGGTCGTCTTGATGAGGAGTGGAGTCTCGATCTCAAGAAATCCGTTGGACTGGAAGTAGTCGCGTGCGAGCTTGGTGATGAGCGATCGCGTGCGCAGGATCTCCTGCATTCGCGGCCGCCGAAGATCGATGTAGCGATAGCGCAGGCGCATCTCTTCATTCGTCTTCACCGCGTCGTACTCGTCGATCGAGATCGGCGGTGGCTCGGAGGCGTTGTGCACTTCCACTTCGATCGCGACAATCTCGACCTCACCCGTCGCGAGCTTCGGATTCGCGCCACCCGCGCGGGGGCGCACTCGTCCTCGGACACTTGCGACATACTCGCGACGCAATCCGCGAGACGCCGCGATGACATCCTCCGGAACCTCTTCAAGGTTGAAGACAACTTGCACGAGTCCTTCGCGGTCCCGAAGGTCGCAGAAAATGAGTCCCTTGCCTTGATCTCGATAGGTGTTGACCCATCCAGAGACGATGACTTCTTGACCGACATGGCTCGTACGAAGCGAGCCGCACAGGTGTGTGCGCTTGAGCATTGGAAAATGTGAGTGAGAAAAGGACTTGCGAGCGACGGAGATCGAATGGGGCAGGGTAGCGTCGTTGGCGGTGGAACGCGCTGTCTTCTGAAGCCGTGCCAAACCTCGCCAACTGCGCAATTCCCGTATCCTGCGACACGCATGACGGATTCGACCGATCGTCGCCTCATTCTCTTGACTGCGTTCGAGCCTTCGGGAGATCTCCACGCCGCGCCAGTTATCGCAGCGCTCAAGGAACGTTGCCCTGATTGGGAAATCGTCGCGTGGGGCGGACCGCATATGGAGGCGGCGGGCGCCACGATCATGGGAAACACGGCGACCGATGGAGTGATGGGTATTCGCGGCGCGACTCGAGCGCTTGAGGTTCGAAAGATTCACCAAGAAATTTTGCGATGGGGGGAGCACCGCAAGATCGTGGTCCATCTCGCGGTTGATTCTCCGTCTGCAAATCTGCCCCTTTCCGCTCAACTGAAGACGCGAGGCACGCGCGTCCTGAATCTCGTCGCGCCGCAACTGTGGGCTTGGGGCGCCTGGCGGGCGAAGAAGGTTCGACGAATCAGCGATGGACTCCTTTGTCTCCTTCCGTTTGAGGAACGGTGGTTTCGAGAGCGAGAGTTCGTGGCGAAATATGTTGGGCATCCAGTGCTTTGCCAGCCGCTCGATCCCGAGATCCTGAAGACAGAGCGCGATGGACTTCCGCCAGGCGGCCCGCGCATTTTGCTGCTTCCGGGCTCGCGCACGAGCGAGATTCGTGCGAACGCTCGATTGCTCGTGCGCGCGTTCGAACTCGTGCAGGGTCGACATCGAAGCGCTGTCGCAACCGTGGTCTGCACGACCGACACCACCGCACGCGTGTTCCGCGAGCAATTCGATCGACTCCCTAGCGCGGTCCATGTTCGCGTGGGCGGACTTGAGGGCGCGATTGATTGGTCGGAGATCGCGATTGCAGTGAGCGGGACAGTCAGTCTTGATCTCGCTCGGCAGGCCAAGCCCATGGTCGGTGTCTATCGAACGAGTTTCTTCTCTTGCCTCGGCGCGAAGTTACTGATCAAAGCGCCGTATCTCTTGCTTCCCAACATCATTGCTGGTCGGGAAATCGTGCCGGAGTTTGTTCCATACTCCGGCGGGCCGGAGAAGATTGCGCAAGCTGCCGTCGAATTCATTGGCGATGGACGGAAGAGGGCGCAGGCAGCGGACGACCTTCGTCGCGTCGCGAATTCGTTTGGCGACCGAGACCCTGGGATGCTGGCCTCGTTGGCCGTGGAGCACCTTGCGAGAACTGGTTCGATCACCAATGCAGCGCTCGATGCGATTGTGCAGACACAGACCCTTCCAGGCGAGCCAAACGCAAGTTCATGACTCAGGCCTTCGCGCGATCCTCCAAGCAGACTTTCGATAGACTCAGCAACCCCGCAGGCGGTCACTCCCACCCCTCCTGTGCGTCGCCAAGATCGAACTCATTGTTCTTGCATCTGATGAAAGCCACTATGCAGCGAAACACTTCCACTCTCCTCACCAGTCTCACGGCCTGCGCACTCGCAATTGGTACGCAGACGATGCAGGCGCAGACTTCCGCAACCCCTCTGCCCGCGACCATCAAGATTGTCTCGAGCCTTCCCCGAACTGGAAGCGCGAACGCGCAAACGACTTCAATGGTGAACGGCATCCGCATGGCGCTGACAGAGGTCGGCGGCAAAGTGCATGGCGTCGAAGTGCTCTACGAGGACTGGGACGACGCGAGCCCTCAACGCGGCAACTGGGATCCCGCGATCGAGGCAGCAAACGCCGACAAGGGCATCGCTGACTCCATGGTTGTCGCGTACATCGGTACCTACAACTCCGGTGCGGCGAAAGTCTCCATGCCCAAGTTGAATGCGGCTGGTCTCGCGATGGTTTCCCCAGGCAACACCTACCCCGGACTCACGAAGCCAGGAACCGGAGAGGCGAACGAACCGATGGTCTACCGCCCGAGCGGTTCGATCAATTACTTCCGTGTCGTGCCAACCGACGATGTGCAAGGATTTGTCGCCGCGGAGTTCGCGAAGTCGTTGAATGCCACGAAGGTGTTCGTGCTGCATGATCGCGAGCTGTACGGTAAGGGGATCGCGGATGTCTTCAACGCGAGTGCGAAGGCACTCGGCATGGAAGTTGTTGCGTTCGATGGACTCGACACGAAAGCTGCAAATTACAAGGCGATCGCGACGAAGATCAAGCAGTCCAAGGCCGAAGTTGTGTTCTACGGCGGAACGACGCAAACAAACGCGGCGCAGCTTGCGAAAGATCTTCTCGCGCAAAAGGTCGACGCCAAACTCATCGTTCCTGACGGCTGCTTTGAAGAGGCATTCATCAAGGCTGCAGGCGCCAACGCTCTTGAAGGACGCTGCTTCATCACGTTCGGTGGAGTCGAGCCGAAGCTGCTCGGCGGCAAGGGGCAGGTCTTCTACGAAAACTACAAGCGTCTCTACGGCAAAGAGCCAGAGGCGTATGCCGCGTATGGATACGAAGCAGCAAAGGTCGTGTTGACGGCGATGGAACGCGCTGCGGAAGCAGGTTCGCTGTCGCGCGCGGCAGTGCTCAAAGAGATTGCCGCGACCAAGGATTTCAGTGGCGCCCTCGGCAACTGGAGTTTCGACGCGAATGGCGACACCACGAACAAGGTCATGAGCGTGAACACCGTGAAGGACGGCAAGTTCGAGACCGTGAAGGTCGTCGGCAGCTGATCGCGGGTACACGGCGAGCGCATGCTCGCGTGCAACTGACTCCCTCCTGACCTGCGAGTGTTCTGCCCATGTTCGAATGGTTCGATAGCGATGTTCTGCTGCAACAGCTCCTGTTGGGTCTCTCCAATGGCATGATCATCGCATTGATTGCGCTTGGTTACACGATGGTCTACGGGATCATCGAACTGATCAACTTCGCGCACGGCGATCTCTTCATGCTTGGGAGTTTCCTCGCGCTCACGCTCGTGGGCGTCGCGATGAATTGTGGGATCGTCGATCCCGAATTGATGGGCGCGTCGAGCCACTGGTGGCTCCTTGGAACTCTCGTGCTCGTGTGCGGCGTGTTTTGTGGCGGGCTGAATCTCTGCATCGACCACTTTGCGTACAAGCCACTCCGTCGCGCGTCCAAGCTTTCGCAATTGGTCGCAGCGATCGGCGTGAGCTTCATCATTGTGAATGTCGGGCTCTTCTGGGGCGGCTTGCCGATGGACATCCTCGGCGGCGGCGGCGCGGCGGCTGCTCCCAAAGACTTCCCGCACCTCGTGAGTGACACGAACTTGCTGGGTGAAGAGTCGTTCGTTGTCATGACTTGGAACGATGTCGTGATCTTCGTCGTGACGATTCCGCTGATGATCGCGCTCACGCTCTTCGTGAAGTTCACGAAGCTCGGGATGGCGATGCGTGCGACGGCGCAACACGCGACCGCCGCTCGGTTGATGGGCGTCGATGTCAACAAGGTGATCGCCGCGACCTTCGCGATCGGTGGCTTCCTCGGGGGCGCCGCGAGCGTGCTCTACGCGAACTACAACAGCACCGTCTCGTTTCAGATGGGATTCCGCGCTGGTATGGACGCCTTCACCGCAGCTGTGTTAGGCGGAATTGGGAGTTTGCCTGGCGCGATGCTCGGTGGATTGCTGATCGGGCTCGTGCGAGCTATGAGTGATCAGTATGTTGGGAGCGAATGGACGAATGTCGTTGTGTTCTCCCTTCTTGTGCTCATTCTGATTTTCCGACCGACAGGCTTGTTGGGCCTGAAGCAAAGGGAGAAGGTTTGATGAGCCAATCTCCTTCCACCGTGCATCGACCTGCAGGACTTCTCTCGCGAGGGCAGTGCATTCTGTTTGGCGCACTCTTGGCGCTTCCGCTCCTCGAGCTCGTCTTCGATCTCGGGATCAGCGCGCCGACGCGATTCGTTCTCGGCTTTGCGATCGTTGGGATCGGGCTCAATGTGGTGGTTGGATTCACCGGGCTGCTGCATCTCGGTATCGCGGCATTTATGGCGATCGGCGCGTACGCCTTCGCGATTCTCACTTGCACGATCTACCCGTTTCAGATCGGGTTCTGGCCAGGTCTGCTTGCTGCGCTGCTCATTGGCGCTGTCGCGGGCGCGTTCCTCGGAGCCCCGACCCTCCGACTTCGGGGCGACTACTTGGCGATCGTCACCTTGGGCTTCGGCGAGATCGTGCAGGATCTGTTGAAGAATCTCGAACTCATCACGAAGGGCACGCAGGGCATCAATCCGTTGCCCACACCGTGGTTCTTCGGTGCGACATTTGCGAGCGACACGCCGAAGTCTTGGTACTTCCTCTATCTGGGGATCTTGCTGGCGTGCACGATGCTCGTTCGAAACCTTGAGCACAGCCGCATCGGGCGGCAGTGGTTTGCGGTGCGTGAGGATGAACTTGCTGCGCGGTGCATGGCGATTCGACCCGACCGAGTCAAACTCACGGCGCTCGCGGTGGGAGCCGGACTTGCCGCAGTTGGGGGTGCGCTTCTCGCGAGCCTGATTTCATCGACGGGCGAGCCAGGGAATTACGACTTCCAAATTTCGATTCTCGCGCTTTGCATCGTCATTGTCGGCGGGATCGGGAGTCTCACCGGCGTCATCGTTGGCGCGCTTGTGATGGTTGGCATGAACTCGATCTTGCTTCCGATGCTTGGCCAAAAGTTGCAGCAAGCGGGCATTGGAACAACGACAAGCGTGTATCTCGCTCCTGACAACTACAAGTATCTGTTGTTCGGTCTCGCGCTTGTCTTGATGATGCGCTTCAAGCCAAAGGGCATCGTTGCCGCGAAAGAGGAGGACCACTGATGAGTGCGGTCCCGATCATCGAAGTGGACGGCGTGACCATGCGCTTTGGCGGCCTTGTCGCGGTGAACGATGTCTCGTTGATGGTCGATCAGGGTTCCATCACCGCCGTGATCGGCCCCAACGGCGCAGGGAAGACGACGCTCTTCAATGCCATCACTGGTGTCTACGACCCGAGCGCGGGTCGCGTCCTTATCGCAGGAAAGGAGACCGTCGTTCCACTCGACGCAAAGGCGTGGTGGTCCTTCGCGGTCTTCGGCATCAGCTCGGCTTTTCTCGCTGCCGTTTTCTTACATGCCGAAGGACTTTGGCTTCACGCGGTGACTGAAAATTACGAGTACTTGAAGCCATTCCCTTGGATGAAGGGGATCATGGATGCCGCGGCGTATGTCATCGCGCACGGTGGGTGGGCAGCGCTCGTCGGAGGGATTCTTGGCGCTGCTGGCCGTTTCGCGATTTGGTCGCGCACGCGACGCACGCCTGAAATCGTTGCAGAGTCTGGCGTCGCGCGGACGTTTCAGAACATTCGGCTCTTCCCAGAACTCTCGCTTGCTGAGAATGTGATGGTCGGCATGGACCGAAGAATGCGGGCGGGATTCTGCGCTTCGCTCCTGCGACTTCCGAGCGCCAGCCTCGAGCGTCGGCATGCGCGTGAGGAAGCGGCTCGTCTGATCGAATTCGTCGGACTCGGAACGAAGATCGACGCGCTTGCTCGAAGTCTTCCCTACGGTCACCAACGACGGCTCGAGATCGCGCGAGCACTAGCATCGCGGCCGAGTGTCGTCCTGCTTGACGAGCCAGCGGCCGGCATGAACCCGACCGAGACAGTCGAGTTGATGGAGTTGATTCGAAGGATCCAATCCACGCGCACGACCGTGGTGCTCATCGAGCACCACATGCGCGTGGTGATGGGTATCTCCGAAAAGATTGCAGTGCTTGATCACGGCGAGAAAATCGCGCAGGGAAACCCGACCGAGATTCGCAATGATCCTCGGTGCATCGAGGCGTATCTTGGCAAGGAGGACCTCGGATGAGCGACTCGCGTGTTCCTCTTCTTTCGGTGCAGACTCTGACGGCCGGATATGGATCGATCGAGGTTCTGCATGGCGTTTCGCTCGAAGTCCATGAGGGAGAAATCGTTTCGCTCATTGGCGGAAACGGCGCCGGAAAGTCCACTTCGCTATCGTGCATTTCAGGCGTCGTTCCGCTGCGCGCCGGCGAGGTCCGCTTCGCAGGAGAGTCGCTCGCTCGTGTTCCCGCGCACGCGATCGTGAAGCGAGGGCTCGTGCAAGTTCCGGAAGGTCGCAAGATCTTTCCGCGCATGACCGTGCTTGAGAACTTGCGCATGGGAGCGTACACACGCAACGACCGCGCGGGCGTCGAGAGTGACCTTGAGGAGGTCTATGCGCTCTTTGAGATTCTCAAGGATCGATCGGGTCAACTTGGTGGGACGCTGAGCGGTGGCGAACAGCAGATGCTTGCGATCGGGCGAGCACTGATGAGTCGACCCAAGTTGTTGATGATGGATGAGCCTTCGATGGGTATCGCGCCGTTGCTTGTCGCAAAGATTTTTCACGCCGTGAAGAGCTTGCGCGCGCGCGGGCTCACGATCTTGCTTGTGGAACAGAATGCACGCGCGGCGCTCAAACTTGCGGACCGCGGTTATGTGCTTGAGACGGGGCGCATTGTGCTTGCGGGAACTGGCGCGGAACTGCTGTCTGATCGCCGGGTGCAAGCGGCCTATCTCGGCGAATGATGCGAATTCGAGCGTTTCGTGACATCCTGCGCGCGTGACTTCTCCGAGTTGCCTGCGCTAGGATGGGTCCATGCGAGAGTTTCGAGTGCGGACCGACATTGAGCGCCGAGCGCTGGGCGACTATCAGCTTCCACTTGGCGTTGAGCGCGCTTCGTTGCCGGAACCCGTGCAGGGATATGTGCTGACATCGGTGCAAGAAACAGACCGCGAGCCAGCCACCTGGCTCTTTCAAGTCTGCGTGAGCCATGAGCGACTTCGAACGGTCGCGGATGCTGCATTCAATCTTCTGCCTCGGAAGGTGACGGCGGTCGTTGAGATCGGCTCTCGAGATGCGTATCGGAGCGTGGATGTCTATGTGACGAATTCCGAGGAAGGCTCCGCGAGCCTCGTGGAGTTTCTTCGGACTTGGTATGAGTTCGAGGAGTTTCTGCTCGAGGATGTGTCGATTGGCGCGGGAGCAAACTCTGAAGAACCATTCATGGAAGTCTTCGTTGATAGTTGGAAGGGGCTCTTGATCTCGGTACCCGACGAGATGCGCGATGAAGTGTCGAGCATGCTTGAGGGTCTTGGTCTGCAAGAGGTGGAAGAGACGTGGTCCGCGGAGGCCGAGAAGGAGGATGCGTACGATCCAAAGACGGAGGCTCGCGAAGTCTTGGAGCTTGTCGATGAGCACTCTCCTGATCTTGATGAGCTTCTGCTCGTCTTGCGCGATCGTTGGGCGCTTGAACTGAATGTCGACCCAGAAACAAATGTTGATGAGGGAGGCCGTCATCTCGGCATGACGCTCTGGCACGCGATTGTTCTCGCTGGGCATATGTCCGGCGACTTGCAAAAGGGCGCTTACATTTCGGTCTGGCTGACCGCCGGAAGTCTTGCGCAAGCGGAGGAGTTGCTCGCCGATGCGCTTCTTGATCAGCGCGAGTGGGGATTTGAGAGCGTCTACTCTTTCGACCGCGTTGCGTTCGACGATCGACCGCCGGACTTACAGCATCTTGCGCCCGTGCGCCGCCGTGCTGCAGTGCATGCAACCACGGTGGACCCATGGGGTGAGGAGGGGCAAGCGCGGCCTGAACTTCCGGGTCGGGAGTCGTGAGCGACGATCAGGCATCGGCTGCGCGCGAGTGGTACGCCGACGGATTGCGATTTGCTTGTACTTCATGCGGGAACTGCTGCTCCGGTCCTCCCGGAGCGGTGTGGATGAACGACGCGGAAATCGTGCAGCTCGCTGCGAGGTTCGGACTTTCCGTCGCGGACTTTCTTGATCGTCACGCACGAAAACTCGGATCGCGTTGGTCATTGAACGAAGTCGCGGTCGGTATGGGCGGAGGCCGGCGTGGTTTCGATTGCATCTTTCTTGATCGTGAGAGAGTTCCTGGGAAGGCCGTGTGCTCCGTGTATGAGGATCGACCGACGCAGTGCAGAACATGGCCCTTTTGGCCAGAGGTCCTCGAGAGCGAACGTGAGTGGGAGGCAACGAAGCGCGTCACGCCATGCCCTGGGATGGGCTCGGGTGCGCTTCACTCGCTGATGCAGATTCGCGTGCAGCGCGATACCGATCGAAGCGCGGGCGCGACACCCTCGCGCCATCCGTGAGTCATGCCATGGACGCAGAGCACCTCGAATCTTGTCTGGCACAAGCATGGTGGGAAGCAGCGTTGCGCGTTGATGTGCGAGACTTCTTTCTCGACGCGCGCGCGCAAGTCGATGCTCGCGTGACGCGTGAGCGACCACTTTGCCTAGCCAGCGGAGGTTGCTGCAACTTCGAGGCACATGGCCACCTGCTGTATGTGAGCGGGCTTGAAGCGGCGTTCACGGTGTTGCGTCTTTCCGCGCTGCACGGCATCGAAGTATCCGCCGACCAACTCCAAGCATCGAGGGAGCGGGGCGATTGTCCATATCTGCAAGGATTGTTTTGCGGCGCGCATCACGAGCGACCGCTCGGCTGTCGTATCTACTTCTGTGACGAGCGCGCGGTGCATTGGCAGTCAGAGCTCTACGAATCGACGCATCAGGGTGTGCAGCGACTGCACGAGCGACTTGGGCTCCCGTATCGCTACATGGAATGGCGCGCGGCACTCCACTGCGTCTTGAGCGCACGCGAGGCAGTAGGTTAATCCGTGTTGATCATGAACTGAGAAACGCGGAAGAGATACTCGCCGATCTCAGCCTTGCACGCCGCGGGAATGTTGTGCTTGAGCGCGCTGTCTTCAAGCGATGCGAGCGCATGCTCGAGCCACGCTTCGCGTGCGGCTTGGTCGATCTTGAATCCCATGTGCCTGGCGCGGAGGCGTGGATGACCCTTGCGCGCGGAATACTCTTGAGGTCCTCCGAAGTACTGAATGAAGAACTCCCGAAGATTGCGCACAGCTTCGCTTGCCGGTGAAAGGTCCTCGGGAAACATCGCGCGAATGCGCGTGTCCTTGTCGATCCTCTGGTAGTGCAACTCGACGAGCGTCGCGAATGGCGCGGCGCCGATCTGCTCGTAGACGGACGGGGTTGCATTGGTGGGAGGAGGCGATTGATTCATCATGGCAGGAGGTGGAGATGCACAACGGGACGAGGCAGTCTCGCATGCCCAGAGCATCGATGCCATGAGGGAAAGAAAGATCGCGCGCATGCCAGGGCCTCGCAAGAATGACTCGCATCTTCGCACGCGGCGCGCCGTGCGGTTTGTGTCGAACCGGCGTGTCCTGCACGGCACCAGGCGGGCAGAGATCGCGTGAGTTGCGCGGCGGGCGGCACCAGAAAGAAAAACCCCACTGGGGTGAGCCAGTGGGGTGTTGGGTTGTGCAACTATCAGGCGCGGTTCAAGCGGAACGATCACTCGTCGTCTGGCTCGCTCGCGAAAGGAGCGTCGTCCTTCTCTGGAGTCAGCTCAAGAGGAGACGCGATTGCAGCATCGAGACCGAATTCGCCGCCCGCCTCACTGAACTCGCCGCCCTGTGCATTCACAGCGGCCAATCGGGTGGCGACCGTCGTCATGCCGCCACCGCGTCGCTCAGCACCAAGCGATTCCGCCTCGTCTGCGGCGTCTGTGTACATCGAGTCGCTGTCGTCGTAGATCGGCTCTTCGACGAGGCGCTTGACCTTCGCCTTGGCGTAGGGATCGAATCCGGTACCTGCAGGAATGAGGTGTCCGAGGAGGACATTTTCCTTGAGGCCGAGGAGGTTGTCGACCGCGCCTTTGAGCGCAGCTTCAGTGAGCACCTTCGTCGTCTCTTGGAAGGATGCGCCGGAGAGGAAGCTCTCCGACTGGAGACTTGCCTTGGTGATACCCAAGAGCAGGGTCTGACCACTCGCTGGCTTCGGCTTGCGTGTCTTGCAGGGGGACTTGCCCTCGGCTTCGGCACGCATGTTGGCCTCCTTGATCTCATCGCGATCAACGAGCGCGCCAAGCGGAAGATCGGTGCCACCTGCATCTTCAATGCGAAGACGGCGGGTGAGTTCTTCGTTCACTTGGCGGAACACGAACTTGTCGATCACATCGTTGGGGAGCAATGCCGAGTCGCCTGGCGACTTGACTTTCACCTTCGACAACATCTGTCGGAGGATGACTTCGATGTGCTTGTCGGAAATCGGCACGCCCTGCGCGCGATAGACCTTCTGCACGCCATCGAGGAGGTAGGTGTAGAGCTCCTCCTCGCCCTTGATGCGCAGAATGTCTGCGGGGATCGCAGGTCCATCGGTGAGTGGATCGCCAGCGTTGATGTAGTCGCCCGTGTGGACGAGCAACTGACGGCCCTGTGCAACATGATGGTCATGCTCAAGGCCAGCATCGCTCACGACGCGAATCGTGACCTTGCCCTTGCGCTTGTCATTGTGCAACTCGACGCGACCAGGGATTTCTCCAAGTACCGCAGCATCCTTGGGGATGCGTGCTTCAAAGATTTCCGTGACGCGCGGGAGACCGCCGACGATGTCAGCCGATCGCGCCGTGTCCTTCGGCGTACGCGCAAGCATCTGACCCTCGACAATGGTGTCGCCGTCAGCCACTTCGATGCGTGCCTTCGCTGGAAGGTGGTGGAACGCAAGGATGTTGCCGCTCGGATCTTCGACGTTGATTTGCGGGTGACGGTCACCGGTGTGCTCCGTCACGATCAACTCAATACCGCCGCCCTTCTTCTCTTCAGCGCGAACGGTGACGCCATCGATGATGTCCTTGAAGCGAACAGTACCGCTCTTCTCGGCAAGGACTGGCGTTGCGTGCGGTGCCCACTCGACGAGGAGTTGACCCTTGCGCACTTCGTCGCCGTTCTTTGCCTTGATGATCGCGCCGTACGCAACCTTGCGCTTATCGAGTTCGCGACCCTTCGCATCCTTGATGAAGAGTTCACCGCCGTTGCGCTTGAGGACGACGAACTCGCCTGGTGCGCCACCGGGGACCGGAACTTCATTGCAGTCTCGAATTGTGACGAAACCAGCGACTGCGGCCTTGTACTCGTTTTCACCGAGATCGCGAGCAGCAGCGCCACCGGTGTGGAAGGTGCGCATTGTGAGCTGCGTGCCTGGCTCACCGATCGACTGGGCTGCGATGATGCCGACAGCCATACCGACTTCCACCGGCTTTCCAGTAGACATGTCTTGGCCGTAGCACTTGGCGCAAACGCCGCGTGGGGTATTGCAGAGCAGTGCAGATCGAACAACCACGGTGGTGATGCCGAGTGCTTCGAGCTTCGCAGCTGCGCTGTCATCGACGAGTTCATTGCGCTCCACGATGACTTCATCCGTCATCGGATTCACAATGCGCTCAAGCGATGTGCGTCCGCGGATACGCTCGAAGAGCGCCACGTCGACTTCCTCGCCCTTGAACACCGCAGACTTCGTGACGCCCTTCATCGCGCCGCAATCCTCCTCGAGGACGACGACCGACTGTGCAACATCGCAGAGTTTGCGTGTGAGGTAACCAGAGTCAGCTGTCTTCAGCGCCGTATCGGCGCGACCCTGACGCGCACCGTGGGTGGACGCGAAGTACTCAAGCATCGAGAGACCTTCGCGGAAGTTCGCGCGAATAGGCGTCTCGATGATTTCGCCATTGGGCTTGGCCATAAGACCGCGCATACCAGCGAGCTGCGACATCTGGTTGATGTTGCCGCGTGCGCCGGAGTCGCTGAAGAGGAACACAGGGTTGATGAACTTCACGCCATCGGCGGTGCCGATCGCGGTCTCCGCGCCCGTCACGGGGTCGCGTCGATCGTTCTTGAGCGTCTCAAAGAGGACCTTCTGAAGATCGTTACGGCACGCGCTCCAAAGATCGAGCAGCGCGTTGTGACGCTCGCGTGTCGTGATCGCACCGCGATCGCACTGCTTCTGGATGTTGTCTGCCTTCTTCTGGGCTTCGCTGAGGAGCTTCTCCTTGGCCTCCGGAATGCGGAGATCGGAGATGGCGAACGAGAGACCCGAGAGTGTCGAGTAACGGAATCCGACAGCCTTCATGCGATCGAGGAGATCAATGGTCTCGCTCTTTCCGCGGCGGGCGAAGGTGTCATCGATGACGCGTGCCGCACCCTTCTTGCCGAGGGCGCAGTTGTAATACGGCATCCCATCAGGAAGGATCTCGCTGAAGAGCAACCGGCCCATCGTCGTGGTGATGCGCCGATTGGCCGGCATCGCTTCCACAGGCTTGCGCTGCTCCGAGACGACTTCCGTGAACCGCTCGAGGCGGACTTCGATCTCGTCATGGAACGAGATGCGATTGCGGTCGCCGTGTGGAAGATTGAATGCAAGGAGTGCTTCCGCGAAATCCTTGAATCGACGAGGCGTGACCTTGCGGGTTGCGTCCACGTGACTGGAGGTGAGGAAGTACACACCCATGACGATGTCCTGCGAAGGACTGACGATGGGGTTGCCGTTCGCAGGGCTGAAGATGTTGTGCGTCGACATCATCAACACATGCGCTTCGGTCTGCGCTTCGAGTGAGAGCGGAAGATGGACTGCCATCTGATCGCCGTCGAAGTCGG
>SXUI01000058.1 GCA_005790605.1 Planctomycetia bacterium
ATTGAACAGAATGCCACACGATGCGTGCATGCCGTAACTCTCACGATAATTCACCGTGATCCAGTGCGCGTACAACTTTGCGCAGCCATATGGTGAACGAGGCCAGAACGGCGTCGTCTCCTTCTGTGGCACTTCCTGCACCTTGCCGAACATCTCGCTCGACGAGGCTTGGTAAAAACGCACGCGCTTCCCAGACCAATCCTGGTAAATGCGAACTGCATCGAGCAGTTTCAAGACACCTGTCGCGACGACATCAGTCGTGAAGACTGGTTGATCGAACGACACTCGAACATGGCTCTGCGCGGCGAGGTTGTACACCTCATCTGGCTTCACTTCCTGCACGATGCGACCGAGACCATTCGCGTCTGCGAGGTCGCCGTAGTGGAGGCGCAACCGAGACGCCTCATGCGGATCCCGATACACATGATCAATGCGCTCGGTATTGAAACTGGAGGAACGACGAATGATCCCGTGAACTTCATACCCCTTGGAAAGGAGCAGCTCTGTGAGATAACTTCCGTCTTGGCCAGTGATGCCGGTGATGAGCGCGCGCTTCATATGTGCAGAGTCTAGGGGTATGGGTGAACGGGATCGGGTGCCTGTGAAAGGCATTCTTCGACGCTTCGAACCAGTGGCTTGAATCACAAGACCCGTGCAGGAACACCCCTGAAGCGCTCTCGGTCACTCCCCCAAGGGATTCGCAACGCGCTTGCGCATTTCTTGCACCAATCCAAAGATGTGAGCGTGCGTCGAAGGACTGACCCATCGAAGCACAAGCACATAGGCCACCAATCCAAGTGCGCCGGCGGCAACCTGCCCAATGAGCGACAAGACGGAGGTGTCTCTGAGCCAATACAGCAGTGCGAGCTGCGGAAGGAGCGCGATGACGGCCGCGGTCATCGGCGCGATGTATGCGGAGAGAATTGTCCGAAACGTGCCAGCGCGGAAGTGAAGTGAAAGAGCAATGGCGGTGGGACCGGCGATCAACGCGACAACAAACACGCCGAACGCGACATGTCGAGCAACACCAAGCCAGGCCCCGAGGAACACTGCAATCGTCAAGCAGACTGTCTGTGCAATCTGAAATCGAAGGAGCGACTTGAACCGACCGGACGCTCGCATGTAGGCCGCGGCAATCTGTACTGGACTCAACGCGAGAAACGCGACGCTCAAGATCGACAAAGAAATCCACGCCAGTTCCCACCGCTCCGGAAGCAAGACATGAATGATCGATGGGCTCGCAATCGCGAGACCAACGCACAGCGGCGCTGTCACCGCAAGCGTAAGACGAACGGTCGTGATGTAGGTCAACCGCATTCGTTCAGGGTCGTGCTGCAACCTTGCCAAGATGGGCTGTGCAATTCCCGCGACGGTGTAGGAGAGCAGCATGTTGATCGCGCTCGCCAACTGATACGCGATGGTGTACCGACCAAGCACATCATCGGGGTGAAAGACCGACAACGCGAAGTAATCGATCGTCTGTGTGACGCCGTTGAGATAATGCTGCACACCGCCAGCCCAAAAATCCCCCATAGCGCTTCGAATACGCGCGGGAATTCCGGGGCGACTCAAACTAATGCCCGCGGCGGTCGTCGTCGCAATGCAACGCAGCGCGGCGTAGACCAGCATCGGCGCCATCAACGCCCAACCACCGAACCCGAGCAGGCCAAACAGACCAGTGAGCAACACAGTGAGGACGGAACCAATCGTGTCGATCGTCGCGAGGAATTTGAAGCGAAGATCAAGTCGCAGTTTCGCGCTCGCGACGCTCGTAAACCCCTCAAGCAAAATGCGAATCGCCATCGCGACCACAAGGATCGCGATGTTCGAATCGCCGTACTTCGCATAGATAATGGGGAACGCACCGAGGCAAAGCCCAATGATGAGGACGCCCGCGATCATCGCGAGCCAAAGACATGCTGACTCCCACAGATTGCGTTGCCGATGATGCCGAACAAGTAAGTCGCCGGCTGCACCGGGGAACATGAAACTCAACAGCGTGCCAATGGAGATCGCTGTCGTCACCGCACCGACATCCGCCGGCGTGAGTGTCCACGCGGCAATCAGATACGTGAGGACGCCGCTGGCCTTTTGAACACCAGCCTGCACGAGCCCCCAAAAAGCTCCGCCCGCAAACTGCTTCCTCGTGTCCCCACTTGCAGAATCCACGGCGCACCCATGCTCAATGGACTCCGCCCGCTCCTCGCGTCGGTCAAGTACGGCTTCGACATCGCGACCCGCGTCATCGATAGAGACGAACGCTGCGGCATCCGCGGTGGAAGCACTGCGCGCATCGGTCGTTCCCCATCGCTCAAGCCAAGTCTCAAACATCAGGCAGTTCCAGAGCTCCCACTGCGAACGCGCGCGTCCTGACTGATGATCCTGCCACAACGACTGCACGGACTCTGGATCGAGAAACCCCTCGCTTTCGAGTCGCTTTCGGTCGAGGTAGTGCTCGCCCCAATCTCGAAGTTCATCGCGGAACCAATCGCCGATTGGCACACTAAAGCCCATCTTCGGTCGATCAACGAGCTCGCGCGGCACATAGCGATCGAGCAACTCGCGGAGGAGGACTTTGTTCTTTCCGCTGCGGAACTTGAAGTGCGCCGGGATGCGGAGTGCAAGCTCGATCAAACGATGATCGGTGAGCGGCTCGCGCGCCTCAAGGCTGTTCGCCATGCTCACTCGATCCATCTTCGCGAGGATCTCGTCAGGCATGTAGCTCGCCATGTCACGCACAGACGCCCGTGTGATCGCACACGCGACATTGGCGCGCATCGACGGATCGGTCATTGGACACAACGGCTCGCGCGGATCCACGAGATAGAGATTCGGACGCTTCACAACGCTCGCGAGTTGCGCGTAGACATCGCCCGCATTGCGGAGACCAAGAATCGAAGCGAGCTTGAGCAGGCGGTCGCGAGGAAGGCTATTGAAGTGCCCAGGAATGAAGCGACCGATCGGGCTGAGCGCCGCATTCGGCAAGAGACTGGCAACGCCCGCCGCCGCACTCATGCCAACGCGCATCGGATAAGGCCAGCGCTGCAAAATCCCTTCAAGCCGCTGCGTGAATGGATACCGATCGTAGCCACCGAACAGTTCGTCTCCTCCATCCCCACATAATGCGACGGTGATGTCTCTCCGCGCAAGTTGGCACACGATGTAGGACGGAATCGCAGAGCTATCCGCAAATGGTTCGTCGTAGATATCCGCGAGCTTTGGAATCAGATCAAGGGATTCGCGCGCGCCAACATAGAGTTCGGTGTGATTCGTCCCAAGATGCTCGGCGATCTTCCACGCATAGGGCGCCTCGTCATAGATCGCCTCGCGAAACCCAATCGTGTAAGTACGCAACGGTTGCGGCGACAGCCGTGCGGCGATCGCTGTGACGAGTGATGAGTCGATGCCGCCTGAAAGAAATGCCCCAAGAGGGACATCTGCAATCATGCGCAGGCGAATCGCCTCGGTGAGTTGCGACTCGACTCGTTCAAGAGCCTCCTGAAAGTCCACGATTTGCTCTTGCGAGGCTTGCTCTGCAGCACGCGCGGCACTCCAGTACTCGATGACTTCAACCTGCGCAGTCGCTGGGTCGATGACGGCGATCTGACCTGGTTGAAGTTTCTGAAACCCCTCGAAGATGCAGTGCGGTGAAGGGACGTACGCGAAGCGCATGAACAACGCGACGGCGCCTCGATCAACGGGCGGGCACCGCAGAGGTAATGCGCGAATCGCCTTGAGCTCGCTTCCGAAGACAATCGTGCGATTGCCGGGGCCCATGTGCCCCCAGAAAAGCGGCTTCACGCCGACACGATCGCGCGCGAGAAACAATCGCCGAAGTTTTGCGTCCCAGACTGCAAAGGCAAACATGCCGACGAACTTCGGAATGGAATCGCGAACCCCCCATTCCTCGAAGGCTGCGAGCATGACTTCCGTGTCAGAGCCGCCACGAAACTGATGCCCAAGTCGCTGCAGTTCCTCGCGGAGGATCTTGAAGTTGTAGACCTCACCATTGAACGCAATGGTGAACCGTCCACTTCGCGAGCGCATTGGTTGATGCCCATCCGCGCTGCAATCTTGGATGGAGAGTCGTCGAAACCCAAATCCGACGCGGCTCGATTGGTCAAACCAAGTCCCCTCATCATCGGGACCGCGAAGGCGGATCGCGTCCGACATGCGCCGGAGCACTTGATCTGGCTCTCGGAAGAGCCCGTCGCGATCGATGAATCCGGCAATACCGCACATGAGAGAGAAATTCAGAACGGGCACGCAGGCGCTTACGGTGGGCGGGTAGACTACCTAGCCCACGATGAAGATCGTCCATTTCATCGACCATCTCGACCTCCGACGAGGAGGTCCCGCCGGGGCGGTTGTCGCGTTGGCAAACGCGATGGCAGAACGCTCGCACGAAGTGGTCGTCACCACCACAACCGCGCGGGATATCCCGGCGAATTGGGGATCCTCCAACGCACACCCACACTGCACAGAGCTGCCCGTGTTGCGCGCTCGATTGCTCTCAAAGAACGCAATCGATCAACTGCGTAAGCTCATGCAAGGTGCAGACATCGTGCACCTTCATGGCGTGTGGGAACCATCGAACGCGCAAGTCGCGCGACTCGCGCGCAAGATGCGGATCCCCTACATCGTCAGCCTCCGCGGCATGCTTGATGATTGGTCGATGGATCAGCGCTGGTTGAAGAAACGGGTCTATTGGTTTTTCGCGGCCAAGCGCTACCTCGAGCGAGCAGCCGTTGTGCACTGCACCGCCAAACTTGAGTTGCGCCAGTCCCGAAAGTGGTTTCCGCAGAGACTGGGAAGGGTGCTGTACAACCTGATCGACCTGCGTCAGTTCAACTCAATGCCAAACTCGGAAATCGCCGTGGAGAAGTGGCCAATGCTCCGCACAAGCGCACCGAAGTTGTTGTTCCTCAGCCGACTCTCAAGCAAGAAGGGGCTTGAGCACCTTATAGAGGCGGTCGCGGTCCTCAGGCGTCGGGCTGAGGAAAGTGGATCACAACCCCCAATCGCCATCATCGCTGGAACCGGAGATGATGCATACGCAAACGAGTGCCGCGGACTTGCGGTGAAGTTGGGTGTGAACAGCGCCGTGCACTTCATTGGCCATGTCGGCGGCCCAGAGAAGGTTGCCCTTCTGCGAGCGTGCGACCTTTTCGTCCTTCCCACAAGCCAGGAGAATTTCGGCTTTGTGTTCTTTGAGGCCTTGGCAGCCGGACTACCCGTCGTCACGACGAACCTCATCGACACAGCTGGAGAGATCGAGGCGAGCGGCGGGGGGTTCATCGTCCCGCAATCAGCCGAAGCCGTTGCGGATGCCTGCACAAACGCGCTCGCCGACCCTGCCGCACTCCGTATCCGAGGACAGGCGGGCCGAACTTGGACCTTCGAAAACCTCGATTCCGACATCATCGCGACCGCATTTGAGTCGCTCTATCGAGAGTACTCCTTAGAAGGCGTCAATTTCAGAGATTGCCCCACCAGCACGCAGCGCCCGAGTGATGCCGCTACGCCATGCGGTCGATAGTAGGCGAGCGCATGCTCAAGGCGCACCCAACCACTCCTCCCGTGTCTACCGATCTCTCCAACGCAAAGATTGTCGTCACCGGCGGTGCGGGCTTCCTCGGCCGTGCCCTCCTCGCTGAACTCAATGCGCGCGGCTGCAAAGAGATCTTTGTTCCACGCCGACGCCAATTCGATCTCACGCAAGAAGCAGATGTCGCGCGCCTCTACAAAGAGCAGTCGCCAGACATCGTGTTGCACCTCGCGGCCGAAGTAGGCGGCATCGGAGCTAATCAAGCAAACCCAGGTCGATACTTCTTCGCAAACATGGCAATGGCGCTGCATCTCATAGAGCACGCGCGTATTCACAAGTTGAAGAAGTTTGTGCAGGTTGGAACGATTTGCGCGTATCCCAAGTTCACACCTGTGCCATTTCGCGAGGAAGAGTTGTGGAACGGATACCCAGAGGAAACCAACGCGCCATATGGCATCGCGAAAAAGGCAGCGATGGTGATGCTTGATGGGTATCGACGACAGTATGGGCTCGCGTCCTCTTACCTACTCCCTGTAAATCTGTACGGTCCGTGGGACAACTTCGATGTGCAGACCTCGCATGTCATTCCCGCGCTCATCCGCAAGTGCGTCGAAGCACAAGAGGCGCACCGCCCGTTCATCGAGTGTTGGGGCGACGGAAGCGCGAGTCGAGAGTTCTTGTTCGTCGAGGACGCCGCCGCAGGTGTTGTCCGCGCTGCGGAGGTGATGGATGATCCAACACCGATCAACCTCGGCACTTGTATGGAGATCACCATCAAACATCTCGTCGAGTTGATCGCTCGACTTTGCGATTACACCGGTGAAATCCGCTGGGATCCGACCAAACCGAATGGGCAACCGCGGCGCTGTCTCGACACTGAACGCGCGGCGAAGCTGCTCGGCTGGCGAGCGAAAGTCTCGTTCGAAGATGGGCTTCGGCGAACCATCGCGTGGTACCGCGGCAATCGCTCGTACCGCGCGTCACATGATCCATCTCTCGCAGCAGCGCCAACTTCTTCGCACTAGCGTCCATGCGCGTCCTCATACTCAACCAGTGCTTTTACCCCGATGTTGTCGCAACCGCGCAGCACGGTTGGGATTTGGCTCGACATCTGCACAGCAAGGGCCATGAAGTCACGGCGATTGCATCGCGCTCCATCTACGGCGCGAAAGGCGCGTCGCTCCCACGGCGAGAAACCGTCGAGGGAATTCGGATCGTGCGAGTCGGCGCGAGCATCTTTGGGAAGTCCTCCATCATCGCGCGCGTCTTTGACTTCGGGCTTTTCTATCTCCTCGCAATCTGGACTGCGCTCACGCTGCCCAAGCACGATGTGTGTGTTTGCTTCACAACTCCACCGTTCATTGCGGTGGTTGGTTGGCTGCTCCGGTTGCTCCGCGGAACCGGGTACGTCTACTGGGTCATGGACCTCTATCCCGATCTGCCTGTCGCATGTGGCGTCATGCGCGAGCGCTCGCTTGCCACTCGGTTCTTCGAGCGACTCAACCGATTCTGCCTTCGTCGCGCGAACCGTGTCGTCGTGCTTGGTCGATGCATGGAGCAGCGCGTGCTCGACAAGGGCGTCAGTGCATCCAACATCGTGCGCATCAATGTGTGGAGCGATCAGGAGGAGATCCGCCCAGTCGCGAGTGCGGACAATGCGTTCCGCAAGCAATGGAATGTGGGAGACCGACTCCTCGTTATGTACTCAGGAAACTTCGGCATTGGTCATGATGTCGAGACGATTGCAGCTGGCGTCATCCAGCTCGCTGCAGACGAGCGCGTGCTCTTCGCGTTCGTCGGAGGCGGAAAGCGGAAGTCGGAACTCATCGAATTGCTGCAGGCCGCGGGCGTTTCCAACTACATCGAGGGTCCTTATCAACCACGCGAACGACTCGATGAGTTACTCAGCGCGGCCGATGTGCACATCGCGAGCCTGAAGAATGGTGTTGAAGGCATCATGGTCCCGAGCAAACTCTATGGTGTCCTTGCCGCGAGTCGACCAATCATCTTCATCGGGGCGCGGGAGGGCGAAGTTGCACGCGTCATCGAAGAAGAACGCTGCGGCGTCGTGATCGCGTGCGGTGACGGGAACGGATTTGCACACGCGGTCACCGCATTCGCGAATGACCGACCCGAAACTGAGCGAAGTGGTGCGCGCGGTCGAGCCGCTCTGACGAGTACGTGGGGTGCATGCCATGCACTTGCAAAGTGGACCGCGCTTCTTGAGAGTGTCGCGCAGACCGAAAAGGGAGAGCGCACCCAATGAGTAGCGAACAACTTCCCACGCCGACGAGAGCGCCACTGCGCGTCCTTCTCGTCACGGAGAACGACCCGCTGTATGTACGACAGTTCTTCGATGTGTTCTTCGCGGAGTTGCCTCGCGACCAAGTCGAACTCGTGGGTGTCACGGTCTCTCGAGCATTTCATGAACCACTCAAGAAGACGGCGCAGCGCGTGCTCCGTTTTTACGGTCTCTTTGACTTCGCGCGCTTGCTCCCGCGCTATCTCTTCGCGAAGCTCACTGGTCAATCCATCGCCTCACTTGCAGTGAAGCATGGATTCCCGTTACTCGCAGCCGCGAGCGTCAACTCCAAGGAGTACATCGACGCGGTCACTGCGTTACGCCCCGAGATGATTGTCTCGGTCGCCGCACCAGAAATCTTCAAATCACCGCTGCTGAAAGTTGCGACCATCGGCTGCCTCAACATTCATTCAGGTCGCATTCCGGAGTACCGCGGCATGATGCCAACCTTCTGGCAGATGCTCGAGGAGCAGCCGTTTGTCACCGTCACGGTGCACGAGATGGTGGAGAAACTCGACTCGGGCGGGGTCATCGATACGCTCGAGTTCCCGCTGCAAAAAAACGACTCGCTCGATCGAGTGATCTCGGGAACCAAGCAGCAGGGCGCACGACTGATGATCCGAGTGCTTCGCACCATTGCCGCGAACCGATGCATGCCGACGGCAACACCGCTTGATATGTCGAAGGCTCGGCTCTTCAAGTTTCCTCAGCCCTCAGATGTGCAGAAGTTTCGCGCGGTCGGCCACCGGATGATCTGATGTCGCCTGACGCTCCTCGATCTCTGCACGCGCTCTCCTTCGACATCGAGGACTGGTTTCACATCGTCGACATTCCCGGGCTCGATGACCCTGCCAAGTGGGCCGGGATGGAAACACTCGTCGAACGACGCACCGACGACATCCTCGGCGCGCTTGAGCGGCATCGCACACGCGCGACCTTCTTTGTCTTGGGATGGATCGCGGACCGCTACCCAGCATTGGTTCGACGCATCCACGATGCCGGCCACGAACTCGGGTCGCACTCCTTCTGGCATCGTCGAGTCTTCACCCTTGACGCGGAGGAGTTTCGGCGCGACACGATGCTCTCCCTCGACGCCATTGAGTCGGCGTGCGGCGTGCGGCCGCGCGGCTATCGCGCGCCGAGTTTTTCGATTCTGAAAGGAACGGAGTGGGCACTTGATGTCCTCCTCGACTGCGGCATGCAGTGGGATGCCAGTCTGTTTCCAACGGAGCGCGGGCACGGTGGCTATCCCTGTCCGGATGCGCCACATGTGTTCAATGCCCTTCCATCAGGTCGATCGATTCCCGAATTGCCGCTCGGTGTCATGCGCATCCTGGGCCGCGGTTTGTGTTTCTCCGGCGGCGGCTACATGCGACTCCTTCCGCTCTGGGTCATTGAGCGCGGCTTCGCGCAGTTTGCATCACGCGGTCTTCCCGTCGTGATCTACCTGCATCCACGAGATTTCGCTCCGGAGTGTCCGCGCGTTCCTATGCCAATCTCACGCAGATTCAAGTGCTATGTCGGCATGCACACAACGATGCCGAAGCTTGAATCTCTTCTGCAGCGACATCGGTTTGCACCCTGCAGCGAAGTGCTTCGTGAGCGCGGGCTACTTGCTCGGGACGCTTGACGCGCGCCGTTCCACAATCTTGAGACGAATCTGAAAGAAGTAGATCGCCTTCATGATCGCAAACGCGAGTCCCGCGCATCCATCAAGAAAACCGCGCTTCACGATATAGCTATGCACGAAGTACGCTGGGGCCAACCACCAGCGCGAGAGCGAGCGGTACTTTTTTCGTTGCGTTGGCGTGAAATCCGCCCACGCTTCAGGCGTCGACATCAGCTTTGCGTGGCGGGCAGCTTCCCACGATGAATAATCGTTATGCCGCGCGATATACGCGTGCAGACCCTTGTAGTCGTTGTGCTCGACGGTCGCGCGAAGTGCGCCGACAGTGCCCTTGAGCACGGGGTGCTCGTGCACCTCCATGTCGAGTTTGCTCCACTCGTTCTCGTCGATGCGTTCATACATCCCCGCGCCGCTCCGAATGAGGGCGAGTTTGCGCATCGGCGAACCGTGCCGCAGCTCTTTCCCCATGAAGTAGTTCGAGTACTGAATCCAGTATCCATCGTGGGTCGAGTTCGGAAGTACTGCCGCCAATTCGTTCACGAATGCCTCGTCGACATACTCATCCGCATCGAGAAACAGAATCCAGGGCGTGTTAAATGCGCGGTGCATCAGGACCCAGTTGCGCTTCTTCGGGAAGTGACCATCCCATTTGAAGAGCAAGTACTCGGCCCCCGCCTCCCGTGCGATGGCCTCGGTCCGATCGGTACTCCCAGAATCGACGACCACCACCTCGGCGAAGCGGCCCAATCGACTCAGGCACTTCGGCAGATTGCGTTCCTCGTTCTTGACTGGAACGACCACGGTGACCGGAATCTTGGGGGAAGGGGATGGCGCGGTCATGGGAACAACTTCATCGGCCCTCCCCTTGGGTGGGCTTCACCGCACACCCCCGAATCTGCCGATAGAAGGGCAACTGTGGACATCGAAGACCTCGTCACTGACCGCTCAACGAGCCCGTACACCTTCAAGGAGAAGGTCGGCCGATTGCTGTGGGGCATAGTGCAGGCGACCCTCTTTCGATCCACCTTTCATAACTGGTACGCGATTCGCCGAACCATGCTTCGGATCTTTGGCGCAAAGCTCCACGCAACCGCGCGCATCCGCCGCACCGTGTTGATCGAGTGTCCATGGAATCTCAGCGTAGGTGCCGACAGTTCTATTGGTGATCGCGCCATCATCTACTGCCTTGGGTCCGTGACCATTGGCGACCGAACGACAATCTCGCAAGGCGCCCACCTCTGCGCTGGGAGCCATGACTATCGCAAGCGATCTATGCCGCTACTCCGCCCGCCCATCGACATCGGCAACGATGTTTGGATTGCAGCGGATGCATTCGTCGGTCCCAAGGTGCGCATCGCCGATGGTGCGATTCTCGGGGCGCGCGCGGCCGCGCTGATGCCACTCCAAGAGTGGACGATCTACTCCGGCAATCCTGCGCAGCCCGTCAAAGCTCGCGGCAAGATCGAAGGGTAACTGAGCCTACGCTTCCCCCTATGCCGTTGCGCCTCTACAACACGCTGACGAAGTCACTCCAAGACTTCACGCCCATCGATCCGTCGGGCCCCGTGCGCTTCTACTCCTGCGGACCCACCGTCTACGACGACGCGCACATCGGCAACTTCCGGTCGTTCCTCAATGCCGATGTGCTTCGCCGCACGATCGAGCTCTGTGGATACTCCGTACGGCATGTCATGAACATCACCGATGTTGGCCACATGACCGAGGACGACAACGCGGATGGTGGCGGTGAGGACAAGATGTCGCTCGCAGGGCGACGCATCGCCGAGGCGAAAAAGTCTGGCGCGCTTCCGCCTGGCACGGACATTGATCCATCCAATCCATACGCGGTTGCCGAGTTTTACGCCTCGCGCTTTCTTGAAGACGCTCGCCACCTTGGCTTGAAGGTTGCGGAAGAAGAGCGCACCCAACCGCAACTCATGCCGCGACCGACGCGGTGTGTGCAAGAGATGATCGCGCTGGTTTCGACGCTGATTGCCCGAGGAAACGCCTATGTCGCAAGCGATGGCGTCGTGTATTTCAGCGTCATGAGTTTCCCTGCATACGGGCAACTCTCCGGCAACACGCTTGACAAGATTCGCGAGGGCGAGGGCGGGCGCATTAGTGCCGCGCACCAAGCAGTGAAGCGACATCCAGCTGATTTCATGTTGTGGAAGCCAGATCCCACGCACATCATGCGCTGGCCAAGTCCGTGGGGCGAGGGCTATCCCGGATGGCATCTCGAATGCAGCGCGATGGCGGAGATGCTGCTTGGCAGCGAGATTGACCTGCACTCTGGAGGCGAAGACAACATCTTCCCACACCATGAGTGTGAAGTCGCGCAGAGCTGCTGCGCGAGCGGACTGCCGTACTTCTCACGCGTTTGGTTTCACACTCGCCATCTCCAAGTGGAGGGCGAGAAGATGTCGAAGTCGAAGGGGAACTTCTTCACCGCTCGCGACCTGTTCGCCAAGGGGGTCACGCCAGCAGCGCTTCGACTCGAACTCACGCGCACGCATTACCGTACAAACTCGAACTTCACGATGCAGGGTCTGCGTGACTGTCAACGCATGATCGATCGTTGGTCGGCCGCGGATACTGCGCTGCTCGCACGATCTGGCGACGGTTCGCGGGGCGATGGCCCATTTCAACGAGCGTTGGTTGAGTTCCAATCAGCACTCGAAGATGACCTCAATGTCGCGCGTGCAATCGGCGCATTGAACGCGGCACTCAATGAAACACCAGCGGGAAGCTCGGGCGCGGAGCGCGGGGCGCTTGCTCGCATGAATACCGTGCTTGGGGTGTTCGAGCGCAATGCTCCGCTCCAAAGTGCGACGCAAGACGACCTCGCCACCCGCGTTGCGGTGTTGCTTGAACAGCGCAAACAGGCGCGCGCGGCGAAAGACTTCGCCGCAAGCGATCGAGTCCGAGATGAACTCACCGCGCTTGGCGTCAAGATCAAAGACGGTCCACAAGGAACGACTTGGGAACGTTCGGTCTGAGGCGCGAATTTTGTCAAGACGCGGACCGCGTGATCTGTACAGCTTCTCCTGTATCGCAGTCCGCAAGTCGAACTTGATTTTCAACGCGAAACACCTTCGCGCAAACTCCAGCCTCGCGGAACGCAACTTCTAACTGCGCATCGTCAATCAGTCCTAGAGCGAGCGGTTGCACTTCGTGAACAACCGCGAACTCCACCAATGACGGGGCCTGCGCGATCTCCACGGGTGGTGCTATCAAAAGCGCGGGGCTGAACACCCAGACAGAGAGTGTCCCGAGACAAGTCACAACCAAAGCCATGGATAAGACAGCTCGCCGACGCCTTCGAACCGTGCGTTGATCGAGAGCAAGACCACTGGCTTTAAGAATCTCGGTGCGTCGAGATTGAACGGTGTCCCGTGAGTCCATCATGAGTCTGCTCCATTTCGCCGAAGGCGTGCGACTGCGCGACGAATCGCGCTCTCAACGCGCGCGGATCCCATGCTCAGCGCGGATGCGATCGCGCTGATCTTCAGACCACGGCCAAATCTCAAGTCCAAGAGCACGCGCTCGTCGTTCGTGAGTTGCGCTTCTATCTCGCCGAGATCCACGGACGACCTTGCATCTCGAGTGTCGATCTCCACCATCGCGTGAATCGCCTCACGATTCTCTCGACGCTGTTCAGCGAGAATCGAATTGCGTGCGATATTGAGAGCGACACTGCGCATCCACGCAAAGAGCTGCGCATACGACTCGACGACCGGTGGATGGGTTGCAAACTTCACAAACATCTCCTGCAAGCAATCGAGCGCGAATGACTCGTCTCGACGCGTCAGCGACCGAATGTCATCAACAACACGCTGGGCGCACCGGTCGAAGATCTCTGCGAGCGCGTCGCGTGAACCAGCACGCACCGCGCGTGAGGTTCGGGCGGCCCACTCGTCGTCGCTCTCGTTGGTTTGATCAACATTCACTGCCGTTGCGCAAACAACTCTACGACATCGAGCACTGTGCCGAGGGATGGTTCGCTACCGTGAAGCACAAGAATGCCCGATGCTTCGTGGTAGTTGACACTGACATTCCCGCGTCCACCGTCAGCGCCTAGAACGAAGGAAATCGCATCGATGAGTTCTTTCACCGACTCTGGGCTTCGCTTCGCTGTGCGTGAGATGTCACAAACCTCTGTTCGCGGAAGGGATCGATCTGCGCGCAACGCAGCCTTGTCGACGACCGTCGTCAATACGATGACGGGCAAGGCCGCTTTGACAACGCGGGGCTGCGGTCCAGGAGCGGCTTCTGGCGCGGCGACTTGCACCACCACCCGAGCGCCCTCGGATTGGGGCAGCATGCCGATGGCTTTGAAGAACACCTCTGGTCGTACTGAATTCACAGTCATCGCTGGGATGATGGCGGATGCGGTTATCGAATCGCCATACACAACATTGACATCACAGAGTTGACGCACAAGGTCCACAAGATCACCGAGTTCTCCGCCCTGCCAATCGATGTCAATGACGAGCCGACTGAGGGCTCGCTCTTCCTCATCCTCTGATTGCGCGGCGAGTTCTCGGAGCCGCAAGCGCACGCTCTCCAACTCGGTCGTCAATGCGTCGACGGCTTGCTGCACAGGAACGGCGAACCCTGTCAATCGGACCCTTCGAAGATCTGGTTCAACATCCATGGTGACCTCGACACCGTTTGTGATCAGCTCGTCTTGAACATGGATGACTGAAAGATGGACGCGATTCGTGAGGCGAGGATCAAACGACTTCGACTCCATCAACTCTCGAGGAATGTCCAAGTATGCGACGACGCGCGTAGCGGCTCCTGCCGCCGCCGCTGGGGACGCGGGTTTCGCATCACTACTGTCCGTCTGTGCAAGAACAGTTGTGGCAGTTAGTGCTACAGCAAGGCAAGCGAGCAGTCGTTTGTATTGGGTTTGCATCGATCGATTCCATGTTTGGAGGGCGGTGTCATGATCCCAAGACAAACAGCGCGCCGACCTCGATTCCGTCACCCGTTCCAAAATTTTCTCGTGAATCTCGCGAGTTCAGACAGCCGGCGCGTCCACCCTCATGAATGGGGCGCACTTCGAGATGCGAGTTCCGGCAGCCAATCGACCCCAACGAGCAGCCTCGGCAACTCCGCCAGTCGCCATCTCGCTCTCCATCGGACTTCCATACGCCGCCAACACCTCGCTGCACTTGGTTGGCATGATCGGCAACAACAAGACCGCGGCGATTCGAACGCCCTCAGCGCACACTCCAAGGATGCGCGCAACTTGAGGAAGGTTGGCTGGGTCCTTGGCGAGTTTGAATGGCTGCGTCTCGTTGATGAGCAGATCGACGGCGCGAATGACAGAGAGTGCTGCGTCTGCGGCCTCTGCGAGTTCAAAGTTCGCGTATCGCTTCTGGACATCTGCCGCGGTTGCCTCTGTGAAGGCGCTCCAGGTGGATGCGCCCACAGCGGCGGAGATAGGCATGCTTGCCGTCTCCGCATCGGGCATTGCACCGGCGAAATACTTCTCAATCATGGAACTCGTTCGCGATGCACAGTTCGCAAAGGTGTTCACCAACTGCGCGGTATAGATTTCATGAAAGTGCTTCGGGCTGAAATCCGCGTCTTGCGTTCCTATCGGACCCTGCGTTGTCATGTACCAACGCCAAGCGTCGAGTCCGTACTTCGCAAAGTACGCCTCGATGGTCGGTAGATCAATGAAGTTCCCAAGCGACTTCGACATCTTCTGGCCATTCGAAATCCAGAAGGAGTGCGCGTACACACACTTGGGCATCGGTATCTCAAGCGCCATCAGCATGGCAGGCCAAACAACCGCGTGGAACCAGAGGATCTCTTTGCCGATCACATGGTATTCAGGTGGCCAGTACTTACCCCGCGCCCTCGCCACCGCTCCGCTTGGTTCAGCAAGACCAAGCGCGGTCGCGTAGTTGAAGAGCGCGTCAATCCAGACATAAATCACATGCTCGGGCGCGCCGGGCATGCCGATGCCCCAAGAAAAATTCGTGCGCGTGACCGGCACATCCTGCAATCCCTCGCGCAATCGTCCGCGCACTTCATTGAAGCGGCCGAGCGGTCGGACGAACTCCGGGTGTGCGTCAAAGAACGCTTCAAGCTTCGACGCATACGCGCTCAACTTGAAGTAGTAGTTGTGCTCCTTCGCGCGCACGAGCGGTTTGCCGCTGATCGGGCTCTTGTAATCGAGTTCCTTCGCGCGCGTGTCGGTGACATACTCCTCTTGGCCCTCGTCGTACCAGCCCTCGAACTCGCCGAGATAGATATCACCCGACACGAGCAATCGCTGCACGAAGAGTTTGACTTGGGACTCGTGACGGGCTTCGGTTGTGCGGATGAAGTCGTCGTTCGAGAGACCGAACAGCGCCATGACTTTGCGGAACTCCTCTGAGTTCTCGTCGGCGAGCGCTTGCGGCGTGATGCCTCGCTCGCGCGCGCTCTTCTCGACCTTCGCGCCATGCTCATCGGTTCCCGTCAAGAAAAAGACATCGCGGCCGTCGAGCCGTTGCGCACGCGCCCAGACATCGCAGAGCGTCGTCGTGTACGCGTGGCCGATGTGCGGCCGATCATTCACATAGTAAATCGGCGTCGTAATAGAGACGGGCGTTCGGGCTTGGGGCATGGAGCGACGATTGTACGGTTCCACTGGGCGCGAGTCGCTACGCTTGTGTGGTGACCGAGACCCTTGAGCAACCTGCGCACGACCGCCCACGCGCACGGGGGCAGGGCACGAAAGACATCAGTGCGCTCGCGTTGGTTGCGACATTCGCTGTTGTCGTCTTTTCGATATTTCTTGGTGTGTTTGGTCCACGCATAGGCAATCGCCCGGGCTTCACAGTTGGAGTGCCGCTCGGCGAACTTGCCACCGCGGTTGAATCGCGTCACGGCGAAAGATTCGTCAACGCGATGCACGCTGCACCACGAAACTCCCTCAGCGTCGAGGAGGCGCAATCGAAGCTCTCGGCAATCGTCTCGGCAGACGCCCGGGTGCCAGAACTTGAGAAGGGCAGTCGATGGGTGAGCGTTGACTCAGTCTCGCTGCCGGGCGGACGCGCGGCCGTGCTGTTCGCGCAAGTTCGAGTCAACGGCGACACCAGATACATCACGACATGTGTCTTTGAGGATGAAGACCGTTTTACCGTGTTCGACCCGTTTGGTCGGCCGATCAGCCTTCCAGATGGCGAGGTCTTTGTCGTCGAACCAACGAGTGACCGTGGGGGAACCACGATCGTCGCCTGGCGCGGTGGTGCGCTCGTTTGGGTCTTAGCAAGTAGTGACCAGCCGCTGCTAGAGTCGTTTGAAGGGCTCATTCGCATGGCAAATCCATCACCTCCGCTCGTCCGAGAGGTTGATGTTTCAGCTGAGGCTGCGCACTCTGACTGATCTCGGCGAAAAACGGTGCATCCGGAAGCCGAGTTGCCGATCAAACAAGGTCAGATACGGCGCCGCACCCACCATGAGACTCTTCGAATTCATCTCAACCCACGCGCTTGCGAGCCTCGCGGTGGCTACCGCGAGTTCAACCGCGTTCGCACAGAACCCGCCGGGAGGCAGGCAGTTTTCGGGCCGAGGGGAGGGGATGGGAACCGGCACTTCAATGCAGGTGTACGACCGCGTCTATCGACCGGGCGTCGCGCTGCCGATGGGCGCTGGCAATGTGATGGACGCCAACAACCGCGTCGGATCGTTCGGATCGAACAACTCGACGCTTCCAGGCCCCGACTACAACGCGCGCAATCTTGTTGTCACCAACAGTGTGCCGGGCGGAAGAGGGTTCCGTGGCTCCGTCGGATACTCAGCAGCAGGGGACTTTGCGGGACTCACTGGTTCAGATTCAACCTATGCGTTCCGAGCAGGAAGCGCACTGTCAAATCCCGCTTTCATCGAGTCGGGCCTTTCGGGCGATCGATTCTTGATCGGTCAAGGGCTCGGCGTCTTTGAGTATCGACGCGACTCCACACCAATCGGTATCGAGCAGCTTCGCGTTGCAGAAGGGAATTCGGATAGTCGACTGCGGTTGGATCGCATGAACACCTCGCTCTCTCTCGGAAGGCAGAGTTGGGATGTGGGTGAAGATCGACTCGTCGCAACCGGGCAGGGCGATGATGGAAGTCCGCTTCGATTCACGATCTCGCCGCTTCGTGGGATGCAGCTCGCAAGTCTGCGGGATCCGCTTGTCGCAAGCGGATTGCCGCTCTTCGAGACTGCTCGAGTTCGTAACGATTTCCGGAATGGTCTGACGACACCTGAAGCGTTACTTCCACGCCTCAACAATGATCCTGTCACAACCTTGCCTGGGATTGGCCCTGAGACAGTCGCGGTCAACTCGGAAATCGCTGCGCTGAGCCTTGCGCCACGGAGTTACACCGAGATTCTCACGACGGTCGTGCAAGCGTATGAAAAGGACCCAACCAAGTCGATCGATGCTGACCCCGCGGCGCTTGCGCGCGTGCGAGGCGAACTTGCGAGGTTGCGTGGTGACCTCGAAAAGGGAACTGACGCTTCGGCGCCGACCACCGAACCCACGCCAAAGCCAACCGACGCCTCGTCCACTCCCGAACCAACTCCGACTCCAGCAACCACCCCGACTGATCGGCCGATCGACCCGCCTTCTGCATTGCAACCGCCTCCATTGCCAGGCAACGCCCCGTTCCCAACCGGCGAGAAACCTGACGCGCTCAAGCCGCCGGCTGCGGCGAAGCTTACGATTCCAGAACTCGCGAACATTCTTCGACATAGCAAACGCGTTGACGAGTTGGCGTCTGGCGACCGCATGCGTGTGGATGAACTGATCCGATTAGGCGAAGCGTCACTCCGCGCCGGTGACTATTTCCGCGCGGAAGAGCGATTCCAACAATCGCAGACCATCGCCGCAAAGAACCCGCTTGCTGAAGCTGGAATTGCAAACGCGCAACTCGGCGCGGGGCTGTACTTATCGACCGCGCTCACGCTTCGAAATCTCTTCGCATCAAATCCAGAACTCATCGACATCACCTACGACCGCGCGCTGCTTCCGAGTGATGACCGTATCACGGTCGCGATTGAAAATCTCCGCAGTCGACTCGCCTTGCGGGCGGACGCTGCCGACTTTGGGTTGGTGCTCGCGTACATCGGAAAACAGGCCGGAAAACCCGAGCTGATCACCGAGGGACTTGCGGAACTCAATGGGAATCCGCAACGCGAGATGATGCGCGAGTTACTTCGCGGCATCTGGCTTGCACCGACTCCCACGCCGCAGTAACCGCACAGATCACGATGAACGCTGTGATGTTCGCCAACCGCCGATCGGCGCAAGCTGTTGCTTCGCACTTACGGTCAGAAACACGAATCCGACCGCGACAAGAACTCCAGAGAGCAGCATTGGAATTGTGATTCCCGAAAACATGGGAAGACCAGGATCCGCCTCGCGAAACTGTTCGGTCACAACTCGCAAGACGCCGTACACGAAACAGAATGCACCCGCGATCGAGCCCGGTCGACGCGGTGATGCCCACAGCGCCAACAGCACAAGAAACACAATCACGCCCTCACTGAGTGCCTGCATGAAGTTGACGGGCCAGTATGCCGTGAGCGTTGGAAGCAGTCGATCTTGTATTGATGTGTTCCCGAGGTAGGCCTCGTCGCGTACGAAACTCTGCATCGCGAACTCTGAGCCAAGGCGAATGCGTTCCGCGGCGAATGTGGTCGCACCGCTCCATGTCGGCATGAACACTTCATCTGGATACTTGACGCTCCACCACGGCGCGTCAACCTGCATCGATGCGGGAAGCGCTTTGCCCCACAATTCCGCGTTCACCCAATTCGCAAGCCTTCCGAAGCACAGCCCAATGGGTGCGACGAACGCAACCATGTCACAAACTGCAAGCAGGGGGATCGCGCGAGTCCGAGCAAACCACAGGCACGCGATTGCGACGCCGAGCATGCCGCCATGACTCGACATGCCGCCCTTGTGCAGCGCGAGCACTCGCCAGTACGGCAGTTCTGATCCGAACTCAAGGAAGAAACCCGGCTCATAGAACAGACAGTGCCCGAGCCGACCGCCGAGTACGACGCCGATCATCATGCAAAAAACCAAGTCCCCGACATCCCGCACAGAGATGGGGATCAATGACTTCTTTGCGAGCGCCCTCAAGACCGCCCAGCCAACGAGGAAACCTGCTGCATACGAGAGCCCATACCAACGAGGCCCGACGCCTTGCGAAATCTCGAAGACGAATGGGTCGAGTGTGTGGAGCGTCGACTCAGCAAGGAAGTGACTCAACATGGTCGAGATGCTACGCCTTCGCCTGCCGATACGCTTCTCCTATGACGACTCCTGCGCCAAGTGAGTTCCCAAGAGCAGCCCGCGAAGGCGATCTGACGCCCGCGATTCGTGCGCTGATGTCGGGGCGCTCGCTCAGTGAAACAGAAGCATTCCAAACATTCACTGAGATCACGAGTGGGTCATCGCACGATGGTGAAATCGGCGCACTGCTTGCGCTCCTGGCGATGCGATTGCCAAGCGTGGATGAAATCGTCGGCGCCGCACGAGTCATGCGCGCGAAGGTCGATCCTGTCCCCACCACGATTGATCCGTCACGATTGCTCGACACCGCTGGAACCGGTGGCGCTCCGAAGACTTTCAATGTGAGCACCATCGCAGCAATCGTCGCAGCAGCAAGTGGCGCAAAGGTTGCGAAGGCTGGCAATCGATCCCGAACGGGTCGAGGAAGCGCGGAAACACTGGAGCGAGTCGGTGTGAATGTCAATGCGTCACGCGAAGTCCAAACGCGATGCCTCGCAGAGTGTGGAATCTGTTTCTGTTTCGCAATCCACCATCATCCGGCTGCCAAGTATGCGATTGGTGTGCGGAAGGCATTGGGGTTCCCAACGATTTTCAATCTGCTTGGACCGCTCACGAACCCAGCTCGCGCGCAGCGGCAGGTCATGGGCGTGTATGCACCACAGTTCATGCGGGTCGTCGCTGCATCACTGCTGCGACTCAACGCGAAGCGCGCGCTCGTGTTGCACTCGGATGATGGGCTCGATGAGATCTCCATTCTCAAACCGACTCGCGTGATCGAGGTGCGTGATGGTCAACTGCATGAATGGAGCATCGATCCCCGAGCGCTCAAACTCGCGGAGGCGGATCCTCAGCGCCTCGCACCAGCAAGCCTTGATGAAGCCGCCGCGCTATTCAAAGCCGTGCTGCGCGGAGATGAGCGTGGACCATGCCGAGACTTGGTGCTCGTGAACTCAGCAGCAGCACTCCTCGCCTCTGATCTCGTTCCATCCATCGAAGCTGGAATTCAGGTCGCCGCGCACACGATCGACTTTGGAGACGGCTGGAAGTGCTTTGAGGCGCTGCGGGAGATTTCGAACCAAAGTTGATTGAGGCGATGTCGCGCCCATCAAGAGGCGTTGAGATTTCATCGGAAAAAAGGCGTGAAAGTGCGGCGCTTGCGCTCCGCGAAAGTACCCTCGTGCCCAAGACGCGTCGTGCGTTGCCGGATGTGATGGATTGGGTATAGGGCGAAGGTTGTATGTCGGGAAAAGAACATGAGGCATCCTGCACTTTCACGCGCGTGGTGGGAACAACATGAGTGGCTCTCTGCGCCCGCGCAGAGTGAGGTCGCCTTGTTCTGCGCTCCGCTCTGCCCCCTCGCAACGGTGGTGATCGCCGTTGGCTTGTGGTGTGGTTGCGCGCTCGTCCTTGCTGGATGGATTCCTGGCATTCCAGCGAGCGGTTCTGTGCAGCCCGACATCGGCGGGATCGAAACGGGAGTACATGCGTGGCTCACTCCACTTGGCATCGCTAGTTCGATCTGCGCAATGTCTGCGGTTGGTCTCGCGCTGCAACGACAAGCGACGCAACAACGCCTCTTCGTGTCAGCCGGTCTTCTCGCCTCCGCCGCTCTGCTTTTCGGAGCAGGACTCGCAACGAAGGAGATGCTCCTTCACCATCAGCGCGCCGTCCTTGTCACTGCGCAAGAGAGTGCGCTCGTTCGCATGGAGGGAACACTCGTTGATGTGCCCCAACACCGCCTCACCGGTTCGGATGAGTTGTCTCGATTCTTCGGCACTCGAGATCGGTGGACCGCGCTTATCGACTCGGTCACTTTCGTTGATGACAACCATGAGCCGCTCGAAGTCGATGGCGTTTGTTCTGTGGTTGTCTCGGGCGAAGCTCCGCCGTGGCAGCCGGGAGACCGACGATCGTTCTTGGGCAGGCTCAAACTGAGGACACCTCCCGCGAATCATGCCGAGCACCGTGCGTCGCCAGTACTCACACGAGGAAGTGCATGGGGCTCGCTCTCCATCGAGGATGCCGACCTTGCAACAGAAGCCACGACACCAGACCGCTGCGATCCAATGCTTCGATCCGTTTCCGCGCTTCAAGCCTCGCTGCGCGCGAAGCTTCGAGAGGCAACGCTCTCGGGAATGCCGGAAGCGGACGGCGATCCTGTTCGCGCAATGCTTGTCACACTTCTTCTCGGGGGAGAGGAGGATGGATCGAACGCAGTTGAGCAACGCTACCGTGGCGTAGGGTTGTCGCACATCCTTGCGGTCAGCGGGTTCAATCTGGTTGTTCTCGGCTCCATCACGGCGTTCGTCGCGCGAGTGCTGTTTCGCTCCGCACGCGTACAGCTCGTGCTTGTGCTCATCGTCATGCTCCTCGCGCTCTTTCTCCTCGCTCCGAGCGCAAGCGCGATGCGCGCAGCAACCATGGCTGTCATCGGAGTCGCCGGAGGACTCTCGCGGAGAGATTGGAACTCAGCAGCGATTCTGGCATCGGCCGCGATTCTCGCGATGGTTACATCTCCGTCGGTGGCAATCGATGCTGGTTTTCAACTGAGTTTTGCCGCAGTCCTTGGACTTCGATATCTCGCGGAACCACTGCGTCGAAGAGTGTTCCCGTTCATTGAACCACACCCCAGTCGAATGCTTGGCTTTGCGGCGCTCGGGTTCGCGACCGCAATCGCGACAAGTCTTGCCGCGACTCTCGCGACACTCCCGATCCTCTTGCATCGCTTCGGAACCATTGCTCCGTACTCCATTCTCGAAACACTGCTCTGCACGCCACTTGCGACGCTCATCATGGTGATTGGCTATCCAAAGGTCCTGATCGGATCTTTCTGGCCAATCCTCTCGTCGCCACTTGGGCATCCACTCTATTGGTTGGGGTGGATACAGAACGCACTTGTTGAACAGTCTCTGCGACTCCCGCACCTTGGGGCGCGCACATTTTCACCAAGCGCCTTGCTTGGAGAAATCGGCAGCATCGTGTGGATGTTTGCGTGGAATCTCGCGCTCTACTATTGCTGCTGGGCACGCACACGCGTGGTCCGACGAACCGCGCTTGTTTCACTCGCAGGTTGCGCCGTCGTTCCTTTTTCGGCGCTCTTCGTTCCAACTGACTCGCCTTGGTTCGAGCTTCGCATGCTGTCGATTGGAGATGGAACAACGATGATCGTGCGGAGTGGAGATACGACCGCGCTGTTCGATGGTGGTTCCATGAGTCGATGGAGTGTTGCACAGCGCACACTGCTTCCTGAGCTACGGCTTCTCGACACACCGGTTGTCGATGCGGCATTCGTCTCACACCCGAATCTCGACCACTTCTCCGCGCTCCTCGATGTTGCTCGATTTGTCGGCATTCGAGCTGTGTACATCACGGCGCGGTTCAGCGAGTGTGCGCAAGACCCTGAGGGCGCAGCGTTCGCGCTTCTTGCCGGACTTCGATCGACCGGCACGCACGTGGTGGTGCTTCACATGGGCGACAGGCTGCACGTCGGGAACGCGACATGGAACATCCTCGCACCCGATGCTGCATTCACGCCGAGAAATGAGAATGACTCTTCGTTCGTCATCCGTGTTGATATCGATTGCGGAACGCAAGTGTCGGACGAGCAACGACGCGTGTTGCTCGTCGGAGACCTTGAAACTGAAGGCATCGCTCGCCTCCTCAAGAATCATGGAGATTCACAGGCAGCGAGCCACGAAGCACTGCCCGCGACCCTGCATGCGACCGTGATGGAACTTCCGCATCACGGCAGTTGGCGAACCATCGTTCCGAGCCTCATTCAAGAAGTTCAGCCCATGGTGGTGCTTCAATCGACCGCTGCGCGCCGATTCAGAACAGACCGGTACGAATCTTCAATGTCAGGGCGATCGCGTGGAGTGACATGTCGAGACGGCGCGCTACGGGTGCAGATCGATGTACGCGGATCGCTCAAGTTTCAATCGTTCGACGGCGCGGTGGGTGCGTGGGTTACGCGCCGGGTGGAGTAACCCGAACAAAAATAGCCCGCTCCACGCGAACCGCGTTACCAACAAGCCCGTGCGCGCCTTCGCGCACTTCGATCTGCACGCCTGAACCACGCACTGGAATACAAACTCGGCGAGGAGCATCGGATGCGCTCAGCCGAAACGAAGCCTCAGACTTCGATGCGCTCGAACTCCCCGCCGCGCTCGCCAGACCAATACGAGCCTCCGCGCCACCACCCGCGATCGTCGTGTCGTCAAGCACAACATCACAGACGAACAGCCATGCGCTCTCTTGGTCTGGTGGTGAAATGAAGGCAAGAACTGGCCCTTCAAGCACAAACGGGCACACCCCCAAGTCGTGGATGGTTGTGCGTTGACCATCGGGTGTTGGGCTCAGGTTGACTGGAGCTGCGACATGGAACCCTCCTGACAATGGAGTACGAACCAGCGATCGCAGTTGCACCACTTCGAACTCAGAGGGGTGCAGCGCGATCGCAGTCACATCATCAACTGCAATCTCACACGCTCCAGACTTGTTGAGTTTCGGACTGGTCTCCGCCGTCCCGACTTCTTCCTTGTTGAAGAGTTGCGCATCACGAACCTCGCCGCGCTGCGATTGAGCGTACACCAAGGTCGACGAGGTGAATCGCACTTGGCCGTCGGCTCCGATCTCCAGCTCTTGCGCGTCTACAACACTTCCGTCGCGCAACCACAGCCGAGCGCGTGATGCGTCGCTGTCATTCTGCACTGGCGGGTCGCGCGGGGGGCCCTCGTCAGCGAACCGAATCCTCGCGACTCGTGGTAAGGGAACTCTCACACTTGAGTCTACATCACCCAGGGCGGAGCTCTGGTTGCCGTCATCCACACTGACGACAAGATCGGATCCGATCGACTCAACGAACCCGCGCACAACATCGCCATTGATCAACTCAACCACATCGGCGAACTGGTCACCGTGATCAACCTGGGTCTGCTCCGGCACACTCATCTCGGGCCGCAACACCAGCTCTGAGATCTCGTCGATGATCACTTCTGTGAAGCCGAGTGATCGATGCTTCCAATAGACATGATCCGGGGCAATGTTCAGGGACCCAGCCAACCGCTCGCCGTTCCGCAAGACCAATACTCCTTGCGCCATTCCAGGTATGCCAACCGTCGGTGAACTTGATTGAGCACTCGATGCGTTCTGCGGCCTTCGAACATTGGCGGGTTGAACTTCTTCTTCACCGCGCAGTCGCGCGGCTTCAAGGCTCAACAGAGTCTGCGCGCCACCTATTGACGGGCCAATCGTGCCATCGGGGCGTCGGATACTTCCGCTGCGCTGCGCAAGCGTGTCGCGGGACAACCAAACTGCAATGACTTCCGCTCTTGCCACCATTTCTGTGGGAGAAGCTGTGACTCCAGCGTCCTCTGTTGGACTGCGAAGCATCGTGATTGCATCGCCCGCCATGCTCTGCAGCCCACCGTGTAACTCCGAACCATCTCGAAGCAGGATGGTGACACGCGCAACCGACTGCTCGCTCGCAGCGACCCCGTCGCCCTGAGTCGCCGTCAGCACCGAGGAATGCGCTTGCGCACAGACCTCACGAACTCCCACAAGCGTCGTGACGAGTGCCGCGCACACTCGCAGTGATTGGTTTGTCGTGGGCAAGAAAGAAAGCCGCATGCAGTACGCCTCGCGCAAGTCTACTTCTGAAAAATGGGGAGGTATCGCTTTGGCATTTGAAGCACGATGAGCGCCATCGCCGTCGCGTACGCCTCACCAGACTGTGCGTCCGCCCAGGATCCATCCGCTTGTTGGCGAGACAACAACTCCGCCCGAACGGCGGGCCACCACTTACTCCAACGATCTCCGCCCGCTAGATACATGGCCTGCGCTGCGTAGTAGTGACCGTAGTAATAATGTGATTGAGCGAAGGCTCCGTTGACGGCACCAGGGTGTGGAAACGCAAACTTCATGAGGTAGTCGAGTCCACGCTCAGCGGAATCGTCTTCATAAACACCTGCATAAAACAGTGCCGCAACGCCTGCAGCTGTGCGAGGCCACAAGCTGCCTCCCGCTTCCTTCATGTATCGGAATCCACCATCGCTGTTCTGGCATGCGCGAACATATCGAACCGCAGCGTCGATCGTCTCCTTCGGAACTTTCAACCCAGCGTTGCGCGCGCTTCGCAGCGCCATCACTTCGCAAATCGTCACAGAGATATCAGCGTCGTAGGGCACGGGGTTGTAGCGCCAACCACCCTGATCGTTTTGACAATTCACGATGAGTTGCACCGCACGCGAGAGCGCGTCTCGCACACGCTCGTCCGAGCGATTCATTCCATGAATCTCGCCTAAAAAGAGTGTCGCGAATCCATGCCCGTACATAGGTCCACTCGAATCATCGCTTGCAATAAGTCCAGTCTCGCTGCAATTGGAGAGCACAAACTCAAGCGCCCGCTGCACGACCTCGCCATAAGTTCCGCGACCTGGCACGCTTCCTTGCGCCATGAATGCAATCGCCGCAAGTGCGCTGATTCCTGCGTGATGTGCCAACCGACCTCGACCGAGACTTCCGTCTTGATTCTGGACAGACTTCAGGTACTCCAATCCCCGTCGAACTGCTTCCTCCAGCTCGGGTGTGATCTCATCTTCAATCGGGGCGTTCTCTGCGCCACGCGCCGTTGGCTTTAGAGTTGTCTCTTGCTTGACTTCTGGTGTTGGCGGCGTGTTGATGGGCGCGGCCACTGGTGTTTGAGGAGTGGCCACCGGCGGCGCTCCATCCTGCGCGCCACGAACGATTTGCGCGCAGAGCAGAAGCGTGAGCGCTAAGCAACCGAACCGCGATGTTAGCTTGCGTGCACTGGTCACCGCGATGCCTCCTCAGCGAGTCGTTGGTAGTACTCGCGAGTCAGTTTCTCATAAGGAACAGACACATGATCGCGACGGCCTTGCAAGAGAAGCTCGCGGACACGTCGCGGTAAGCGACCCCATTCAATGCGTGCCTCACGAAGTTCCGCTCCAGCATCACCTTGTTCAAATGCAGTGGGAGTGTCACTGGCGCTTCCGCTTTGCGCGTTCTTCTCTGCCCCGCCATCCGTCGGCTTTGAGCTCTCAGAACCGCTCTGCTCTGCTTGCTTCTCTTCGCCACTTCCTTCGCTCGGATCACCGTTCTCGCCGCGCGACTGTTGTGATTGCGACGAACTCGAGCTTGAACTCGAGGATTGTTGTTGTTGCTGTTGTCGCGCGGAAGCGATGAGTGCATCGAGTGCCTTCAGGGCAGCCTCTTGCGCGCGTTGTGTTCCGAGTCCTGTGTCTTCTGCATCCTTCAACCGCGCCTGACTGGTCTTCATCTCCGTCAAGGCGCGCTGCATGAGATCTGCGAGTGTGGGTTGTCCTGTGAGGGCGCGCTCCACTGCGCCTTCCCGTTTGGCTCGCTCAATCTCATCCGCGCCACGAGAACCACCGCGCTCAGATTCTGGGATTCCCAGGATGTCGTCAAGAGATCGCCCAGCATCCTGAGCTCCACCACTCGCGTTGGGTGGCGGACTCACAGTGGGGGGGTTCGGAGGTGCCGCTTGCAGTGAGGCGTAGAAGAAAGATGAGAGGAAGAGAATCGACATGGCAGGCATCTGGCGAATTCGAGATCTGATCTCCTCCTCATTCCATCGTCTCAGATTCCAATGCGTTGCAGAAATGTAAGAAAAACCACGGAAGAAGTTGGTCATCGGCGACCTCCACGATGGCCCCGCGCCCGTGATTGGCGCGGATCAGACGCATCATCCAAGAAGAGTAAGTAATCGATCGCGTCGGCCTCGCCATGCGTCATCCCGCCGCCACTCGCACCAACGCAAAGTGCGAAGACGAGAGCAAGCGTGACTGCACCGATCACAACAAGCCCAATCCCAACAACGATGAGTATCGAAGTCACACCCACCACAAGTACCTCCACGATGCCGAGTATTGTTGTGTTGGAGGTTCTTGGGGTGGCTCAACCGGCGCCTCCTCTGGCTTGGTTGTGGGTCGACCCTCAAGAGAAGTGCCTTTCGATTGCTCCATGCTCTGCGCGAGGCGCTCTGCAAGCTCGACGATTCGCGCCTGCTTAGCGGCAAGAGCCGCTCGCTCAACCGCAAGGAGTTCCGCAGCGAGACCCGCCTCACGCGCTGACTCCAAGCGAAGCGTCTTCTGAAACAGCTGCCGCTGCATCTGCCGAAGAAGTTTGAGCTCCGCAAGTGGCGGAATAGGGTCACTCGACTGCCCGCTTCCACCACCACCGCCCGTCTCCCCTTGTGGCTGTTGCCGCTCAGCGAATGGATCCTCATCCGCGTCCTCGCCAAGCGCTGCGATGAGGTCCCCCATGCCCTGCGCGCCATCCGTCTGCGCAACCGACGCCTGCACTGGATCCCCTTGACTGAGTGCCACGACCGCGCGCTCAAGACTTTGGTCAATCTCCTCGTGCACCTCAGTGAACGCTGCGCTCTTCGTAATCGCTTCCTCGGATTGAGCGAGAGAGGAGATCGCGCCACGCACTTCTCCTTGAGCGACAGAGAGCCGTCGTAGTTCTACTTGGTCGCGACGAGTCAAGGGCTTCTCTGGTGTTTGTGTGACGCGCTCAGTAAGTCCTTTGAGTGAGAGTTGGCGCTCAAGCAACGCGCGGTATTGTTCGAGCAATTCTTCTCGTTTCTCCGTCGCTGCGTCGCGTTCAGCGCGCTCCTTCGCCTCTTCTGCGAGTTTGAGTGCGTCGAGCAAACTCGCAATGGCGCTCTCGCCTGCGGCCTTCGCGTCGGCGATCGCCGGCGGCTCTCGACGCAAGAGACTCGCAGCAGCAGAGAGGCTCTCCGCGGCGCGCTCAAGAAATGGTGCAACTCTCGACGCTGCGCGCCCAGCGCCACGCGCATCACTCGCGAGGCCTCGCGTGTTCTGTGCGAGTTGTCCAACCAGCCTCGCGTGCAACTCGATCTCCGCCACGCCATCAAACTTGGGGATGAGCGCTTCGGTTTGTTGCAGGATTCGCTGCACACTCTCGACGAGGGACTCGAGCATTCGAGCGAGTTCTTCCGCTCTGACTTTCCCAACATCCTCGAGGGCTTGTGCGGCTTGGGACAAGGCTGCTGCTGCACTGCGCTCTGATGTCGCTGCTTGCGCAAGTTGATTAGACTTTGTCGAAGCAGCGGCTTGTTCGAGGGATTCCCGTGTTTGCCCTTCCCGCGCTGCCTTGGCAGCTGACTCAAGAGCGCGAGCGAGCGCTGGGTCTACGCCTTGCACTTCCTTCTGACGCGCCTGGAGTTCATCGACGAGCGCATCTGTGTCATCCGCGGCGTCCTGTTGCGCCGCGGCTAGTTCATCGAGCGCCGCGCGCTCCTGCACCGAGAGCTCTTCGCGAGCCTTCGCCTGTGTGCGTTGCGCGAGGGCGTCGGTCTTTCGCGTCAATGCCTCAATGCGCGCACGCAACTCCTCGATGTGGCGCTTCGACAACCAAGAGTCAGCATCCCGATCAAGCATCGAAATGAGTGCCTCCAAATCCGCGCGCACCGTCTCTTGTGCTGTTGCCGCTTGACCCATTGCCTTTGCTTGTTGCGTTGGATCAGTCGATGGGTCTTCCGCTGCAGCGAGTTGCCGAGACGCTTCATCGCTCGCGACCTCTGCCTCATCACTTGTGGTGCCAGCTTCTCGCGTCAATCGCGTCAGTTCGTCATTGGTGTGGTTGTTGCGCTGCAGGCGCCGCGCGATCGCTTCAAGCGATTTCGTGTGCCGTGAAATTGCCTCACCCACCTCGGCTTGTGCTTGTGAGAGTGACTTCTCTGATTCCGCGCTCGCCCCGCCTTGAAGTCGCTCTTGGACGCGTGCTTGAAGCTCGTCAGTCCGCTTCGCATCACGGCGGATCGAAGCGATCGCGCTGCGAAGTTGTTGCTCGAACTCCTCTGTTCCAACGACTCGGAGCGCGCGGGGGGCGCTCCGCACTCGATCGTGGTGTGTGCCGTTCACCTGAAAGACATCTTCGGCAACCGCGCGCACAAGCACGGTGTCACCAGGGCTCACCTTGAACGAAGAGAGTGGAAGAAGACGCGTCTCCTCTTGTAATACCCCCTTGGCAGCGACCACATCCTCGCGGACAAACTGCTCGCTACTTGCGCCACTCGCGGTCCCGTCTCGAATCGCGTATTCGAATCCGACCCGCGCGAGTCCAAGGTCGTCACGAAGTTCAGCGCGAAGAGGAATCACCGCATCCACAACAAAGGACTCGTCGTGCGGTGGATCGGTCACGGTTGCTGTCGGGAGGCGATCGGGAATCGTGTCGAAGGCAAAGGTGATCAACGAGCGGTTCTCAAGTCCGTGTTGATCGTGGAGCTTGACATGAATCTTCGCTGCGCCGCTCGCAAGACCGTCGATCGTCAGCGAGGTTGGATCGTTGTCGTCAAGCTGCACCACTCCCTCAAACCCCTCAGAACCCGCGAGAGAAACCTCTGCCGCACCGTTCAACTGTGCCGTGATGTGCACCACGCTCCCCTCAAGCACGGGCTCGACCACTACGGCGCGCGCGTCGGTTCCGTCGCCAAGCAACTGCGATATTGGCTCAAGGGCGATGTTGTGATCCTGAAGATAGGTCGGTGGTTGAGCGGTGAACGCAGCGCTCACAATCGCGGGAGCATCAACGAGTGTGATGTGTGATGCCTCACTCTCATCCTCGGCGCTGAGGAAAACCACTTCCATTTCCCCACCATCAACTTCGAGAATTCGCTCGTAGATGCTGTTGGGTTGTCGTGCGAGGAGAGCGTCGTTCCACGCTCCCCACACTTGAGTCGCGTCCTGCCTCACGCGGTAATGCGCCCACACTCGCTCGCCCACAGAATCTCCGCGGGTGAGCTCCGCGCGGAGTGCGAGTGGAACTCCTTTCGCAAGCACCATCTCCCGCCCAAGAAGCGAGTGCACTTCTGTTCGCGCAGGCCAGCGTGCTGCGCTCCACGGCGAAAGAAATCGCAACATCCCGACGCCGAAGAGGTTCGGACTGAAACACAAGAACAGCAGAGGCGTGCAGCTCGCAAGAACCAACACGATTGCGCGCTTGCCGAACGGTCCATACCGAAGTGGCGAACGAAGCACTTGTGCCTCTGTGGCATCGATGGTCTCCGCAACACTCGAGATGGCCTCTCGAGTGAGTCGCTCTTCGAGTTCGCCTTCGTGTGTGGCACGCGAAGCAGTGCCACTCTTTGTCGTCGCAAAATCGACTGCGCTTGCGAGTCGACCGCGCAACTGCGCTTCGCGTCGTTCGAGTCGGAACGCGATGTCCAAACTTGTTGGCCGGAATCGGAGTGCAGGGAGCATGTAGCGCCGCGAAAGGTGCCACGCGAGTACGAGCAACGCGACCAACATGACTGCTCGGACAGCGCTCGGAAACCGAAGCCACCAATCCAGCATCACGAAAACACTCGCGACCGCCAACATCACGCCAAGCACAAGCGCTCCCTCTCCTGCGATCAAGAGAATCCTTGAGTGACGTGCAATGCGTTCGAGTTGAGGAAAGCGCTGCTGCATAGGTCAAGAGTTCGAACATCGCCACTTAGGCGAGCCGCGACAGCCTCCTTCCAATCCACTCGAGTGTCGGGAGTAGAAAGAAGAGCAGTAAGAAGAGGGGTGAATCCCACAACCGTTCGAAGACTGGTGCGTCCGTTGTCACCGCGCGAAGCGGGAGTAAAGGAGCGAGTTGAGGAAGCTCGCCTGGTTGGATGACAGCTCCAGAAGTCGCTTCCGTGATCACGTTGAGTGCCGCGTGATCTGGCGCTGCATCGCGTAACTCGTCGCTCTTTCGCACGACCGAAAAGGCGGTTGTCACAGTGCCCAACGAACTCCCCGCGACGGTCGCTGTGTACTCACCAATCATGTCCGCGTACCAAGTTGCGCGTGCTTCAGCGCCATCTTTGGGTGCATCGAGCACAGCAACAACCTTGTCGTCAGCGTCGTGAATCTCAATCGGAATAGATGACGCCGCCGCGGTCGCGAGCACTTCATCACGAATCGAGAGTCGAAGCGCGACGCGCTCCCCGAGTGTTGCGCGTCGAGGCTCGGCCAACAGAGAAGCACCCGAACCACCCGACATCAGCGCTTCTCGCGCAAGCATGCGAACGATGGGAATCCAGAATCGCTCGTGCAACCGCTCGCCTTGACCGTACCGCCAGCGCCAGACTTCATCCGTTGCGACATAAATCGTTTCCCCAGCGCCAAAGCGCATGCGCATGACGAGTGGGGTTGAGTTCTGGTTTGTCTGGGTGGCTGGCGATTTCCCCACACCAATCGCGAGGACTTCCGCAGTTGGTTTCAGTTGATGATCGGGGATCCGTTGCGCCCATCGGAGTGTTGACCACGCGTTGTTCCTGTCGTGCAACGCGTTGGGCCAACCATCGCCATCACGACCGATTCCATCTTCATCGGGCGCGAGGCGAAGTAAGCCTAGACCGGCAGCTGCTTCGGTGGGTTCCATCTGCAAGTCTGTCACTGTCGGCAGATTGAATGGTGCTCGGAACGGGAGAAGATCTGCAAGCGCGGTGCCTTCCCACGAAGAGGGCGTGTCGTGCTCCCCGCCAATCCACAACAATCCCGCCCCACGCTCGGCGACCTGTGCGCGGATGAGCTCAAGTTGTTCAGGCGCAAAGAACCCACTCGGCACATCCCCAATCACAAAAAGGTCGTACGGTGCAAACTCGTCCTTTGTTCTTGGCACGCGCGCGAGGGCAATGTTGCCCTCCTGCGCGAAATCGCGGTCGGCCGAAAGCAGCATCGTGCTCGCCTCGATAGAAGGTTCTCGCAGCAAGAGGTTCTTGAAGTAACGAAACTCCCAACGAGCAGATCCATCAAGGTAGAGCACGCGAAGAGGCCGATCGACAAATGAGAGGCGTATCGTTTGTGTGTTGTTCGCGGCAACAAGATCGGATGGATCACCACGCAATTCCACACGCCAAGTCGCCTCGCCCGAGACGCCGCCAACCGCATCAAGGGTGACAGTACTTTCTCCCTCTCGAACTTCCTTTGCGTCAAGCGTGGCCCCACTCGTGGTATCCACGAGCACCGCGCGAAGCGTCCCTTGATACGCGCCTCGGTCAATCAGCACTTGGACCGGAACTCGATCGTGAACAAACGCGACAAGTGGTGCTGATGCCGACTCCAAAGATGCATCACCGATAGGATTTGTCGATCCGAAGGGAACAGCAAACACTCGAATGCCTCGATCGCGAAGCGTGATGAGTGTCTCGCGAGAAATCGGTGTCGTAGATCGACCATCCGACAACACCACAACGCCACTCACTGGTCGTCCGCCAACCCGAGTCACCGCTTGACTGAGTGCGCTGTCAAGATCCGTTTCATCTGCATCAGGTGGTGCAAGTGTGGAGAACCGCGCTTCGGCTGGTTTTGATACCTCAATGGACAGGGGAAAGATGCCCGCACCGAAACCGAACCAATCGAGCGACTTCGTCTCGGACACAAGATCGAACATCGGTACCGCGCGCTGCAATGCGCGCAACATCTCTGTGTCACGCGACTCGCCAAGTGCTTCATCGCCGATTTCCATCGATCGACTTCGATCGAGCAGCATGATGACATGGTCCCGTTCAACTTCCTCGCGAGCAAACCTCAATGACGGACCCGTCACCGCGAAGAGCACTAGTGAAAGCAAACAAAACCGAAGTGTGCCCAACCCAACTCTTGTGCGCAGCGAGCTATGCAGTCGCGCGTAAGTCCAAACAGAAAAGGCAAGGAGACAGAGCAAAGAGAGAAACCACGCCCACCCCGCCATGGGATGCTCAAACACGACAGAGATCCCAGTCGTTCCTTCAGGCAACCCACCAGGCCCCGCATCAATTCCCAAGAGCCACTGCACAAGTGGTGAGTCGAGCCAAGATGGGTTCAGCTCGGGCACAGCGCTCATGATGTGATCCCGCTCGAACTGGCGATTGGTGTGGAGTGATGTTGAGCACTGTTGGGTTGTGTACGGAGCCGTGCATAGCTGCGCGGTCCGCGCCATCCCAAGTCTGTGGCCGAACCAGCTCGTCCAGCACGACGCTCGCCTGCGCGCGAAAAGGCTTTCGAAAGAATGCTCTCGCTGAGAAGCACAATCGCGAGCGCGATCAAACATCCTTGCGCGACGGTGCTTGGGTGAGAAAGAAACCGAGTTGCTCGTTCGCCTTGTTCGTGCGTAAACACCGTCGACGCTGCGCCGGTCGGCGAGAAGTGCCTAAGAATCTCGGCTCTCGGCACAACCCCAAGACGCGTGGCATTCGTATCGACATGGACTGCGACGGCAGTGCTGCGCTTCTCTCCGCCCCTCCACACGCCCGTGCTCGGAAACACGCCACTCGTCCAACCATCACTTCCAATCATCAGCCGCTTTCCATCTCGACTTTCGATTGACCCACCTGACTCACCAATGAACAACGCGCGCTCTCCGACGATGCCGCTACGAACGCCACCCGCTGCCTGTAATCCAGACCGCAGTGCTTCTTGAAGCAGTGGAACGATCGCTGGTTTGACTGGCAGATTCGTCCACGAAAGTTCTGGACTGGTCGTCAGCATCGCAACACTGCCGCGCGTCGCGCCGTCGGGGCGTGTGGCGAGAACGAATGGCGATCCATTCTCGAGGCGCAGTGAGACATCTTCATCTGCAACAGATGTGGCGTGCAGATATCTATAAACCTCGAGTGGTGCGAGAAGAGCTGGCAATTCGCCCTCGATCGCTCGAAAGAGGGCGTTGGCTCGTTGTTGTGATGGCTGTTGCGCGTCAAGTCGGAGTGGTTCAGTGAGAGGCAGTGTCTCGCTCGAAAAACTCCACGGCACCCGAAGGGTGTTGCTCATTTGCGCAGTCCATGTCTGCGCTTCGAAGCCACTGTCGGGGAACAACAACACAACGCCGCCCTGGTCGACAAAGCTACCGATCGCGCGCCAGCCAAGCTCCGTCACAAGCGTTGGGTTTGTGACCAGAAGTGCGTGAAGTCCAAGGAGTGCGCGTGAATCAAGTGACGCCGCGTCGAGATCAGTGACTTGCATATCTCGCGCGAGTTCGGATGGAACCAACGCCCGAGCCACCCACACTGAAGAAGGAAGTGACTCGATGGTCGCACCACTCAGGTTTGTGCGATGACCCGCGACCCCAACTCGAGTTGTGCTTCGAGCCTCATACAGAGCTGTGAAAGTGTCATCCGCACTGAGTTGATCGGTTGAGATGTGTGCCTCAATCGCGGCGAGACCATCCATTCCTTTGGACTGATCAATCGGCGCCGTCAATTCTATGGTGGCGCCCGATTGACCAGCCTCCCATCGGAGTAGTCGCGGCTGCCCGGTGCTGACCCCCTCACCCGTCAACCACACCCGCGTCGACTCGCTTGCGAGATTTTCTCCAACGCGCGCAAGCCGCACGAGTGCGAGCACACTTGTCCCACTGATGTCGATTCTTGGCTCCACACTCAGCACGCTGGCGTTCGTGCCGGCCGTCGTAGCTGCGGGGTGAAGTTGGATAGAGATCGGAGCTTGATCGCGCTGAGTAAGTGGCGGCAACATGCCGCCTTCAGGAATTGACCCGCGCCGGAAATGACTCAAGACCGCAACATCGAGAGGGCCATCCACTCCCTCACGGATTTGTTCCACCAACGAAAATGCGCCGACAAAGTCTGTCGCGGCCTCAGCTGCAACAGCGCGCTCCAGTGCACGAACAACACTGGTGTGATCTTGGGTGGGTAAGAGTTCGATGCGACAAGGCTTCGATGCGAGGACGAGTGCCACTCGATCTCCGCTTTGCAGTCCTTCTAGGGTTGAGATGCCATCTTGCGCGAGCTGTGCAAGTTCGGTTGTTTCACCAACACGCAATCCACTTTGAACGCCATCGTCAAGGACCAACACAATTGTTCGCCGAGATGTGGAGGCGTTGTTTGCACTTCCAAGAAATGGAACCGCGAGCGCAACACCCACGAGCAAGATCGCGAGAACGCGGAGCGCAAGCAGCAGAAGCTGTTCTATTCGAAGTCGTCGAGAAGTCCGTCGAATGGCCTCCTCAAGCAGCGCCATCGCCGCCCACTCCACAGGTGCACGGCGGCGCCGCAACAGGAGGTGAATGAGAATTGGAAGCGTCGAAACCACGAGCCCCGCAACAAGAAAACCTGGGTGCAGGAAGTTCATCGCGCCCGCCGTCCTGCATATGAGGTGCGACGATCAAGAAGCGCTGCTAAGGCTGGTCCTACCGACTCGTGTGTGTCCACCGTGAAGAAGTCCGCGCCAAACGCCCGTGTTGTTGTGGCGAGTTGCTCGATGTGCTCGCGCATGACTTGGAGATACGCCGCGCGAATCGCTTGTGGATCTGTTTCAAGCGCGGGCTCGCCCTCCAGGCCAAGAAACGGCGCTGGTACATCAAGCTCGAATCGAAGCTCCTGTCGATCAAGGGTCTGCACAAGCACGATGTCATCTTTGCGGTGTCGAAATCGAGCCAGCATGGCGCGGATTTCATCCACTGGCCCAAGGAAATCACTCACGATAAAGAACAGTGCGCGATTGTGTACTTTGACGAGCGCCTGCTCGGCGGCCTTGGCGAAACTGGCCTGTCCCACCACTGGCTCGACCGCGAGCGCCTGCACGATCGCTCTCCATTGATCCCGCGCACCGCTCCGACGAAGCGCGGTGTGCAAGCCATCGGAAAAAGTCGCTACACCAACACGATCGCCTTGTTGCAAACAGAGATACGCCAGTGCCGCTGTGATTGCGGTCGCGTGGTCCCATTTCGTCCAGTGTGAAGTTGCTCGCGAGGGATCCGTCCCTCCCCAACCAGTTTTCATGCCAAGCGAGCCATATCGCATGGAGCGTGATCGATCGATCAAGATGACCACATCGAGATTTGTCTCTTGTTCGTACCGCTTGACATACAACTTGTCCGTCCGCGCGAAGACCTTCCAATCAAGGGTTCGAATTGAATCGCCTGGTGTGTATTGCCGATGCTCTGCAAACTCAACGGCAAGCCCTTGGTAGGGGGAACGGTGCATGCCTGAAGAGAGTCCCTCCACAATCGCACGCGCGCGCAATTCAAATGGCGCAAGCTGCATCAGCGTTTCTGGCGCGAGGTACTCCTCGGCGCGCATTCGCTCGATTCGGTTGTGGGTCTTCACGCTGCGCCCCTTTCTATCTGGGGAAGAGTCGTTCCTCAACGCACAGAAAGGTCGAGGCCTTTGCTTGTGTTTGGATCGGTTCCATCAGGGTGAACATGCGTGAGTATCGTGCGCAGTACATCATCCGCCTTCACGCCATCTGCTTCGGCATTGAAGTTCACCACGATGCGGTGACGCATGACTGGCAAGACCATGGCCTCAACATGTGCGGGCGTGACATGGGTTGCGCCCGAAAGAATTGCCTTCGCTTTCGCCGCAAGCACTAAAAACTGGCTTGCGCGAGGACCCGCGCCCCAAGCAAGGTAATCACGACAAATAGGAAGCGCATCGTCGTTCTCACGAACACGCGTTGCGCGCACGATGCGTACGGCGTACTTCGTGACATGATCCGCAACCGGGATCGAGCGCACGAGCGATTGAATCTCTGTGCATTGCGCTGTGCTGAGTACAACTTCGGGCTCAACAGATTCTCGTGAAGTTGTCTTTCGAACGATTTCGAGTTCGTCCGCTTCGTTGGGGTACCCAATTCGCACATTGAACATGAATCGATCAAGTTGAGCTTCGGGGAGGGGATAGGTTCCTTCTTGCTCAATCGGATTCTGTGTCGCGAGCACAAAGAAGGGCGAGGGCAGCGCCATCGCTACTCCGCCAGAGGTGACCTGGCGTTCCTGCATTGCTTCGAGAAGCGCTGCTTGTGTCTTTGGTGGCGTCCGATTGATTTCATCCGCGAGAATCATGTTCGCGAAAATCGGTCCGCGGACAAAGCGAAGCTGTCGTGTGCCGGTTGACTTGTCCTCTTCAATCACCTCGGTACCGGTCATATCTGACGGCATGAGATCTGGAGTGAATTGAATCCGAGTGAAATGCAGCGACATCGCTCGCGCGATCGTCGAAACAAGAAGCGTCTTGGCAAGTCCTGGGACTCCTTCGAGAAGCACATGTCCGCCACAGAACATCGCAATGAGCACCTGTTCGAGCACTTCATCTTGCCCAACTATCGTGCGATGAATCTCTGTACGAAGCCGATCATATGCCGTGCGCACTTGAGCGATAGAACTCGCACTGTCACTGCTTGCAAATGCGTGTCCACTGGGGGTGTCTTGCATCGTGATGCTCCATCAACAAAGCTCATTTCTAGAAGCGAAATGGCAAGTGGTCACTATACCTTTGCGGTACAACGACCTTGACCGCTGTGATACACCTTGAAGATCTTGCATGCCCGAATTGCCTGAGATTGAACACCTGCGCCGAACGCTCGAGCCTCTGCTTGTTGGGCGCCGTATCGCGCAAGCCACGCTCCACCGACAGGACATGCTCTGCCAACTCGGCCCGCACTGTGCGACGCGCCAATCGATGATGGTGGGCGGGACGGTGAAAGCTCTTCATCGCCATGGGAAAAACTTTTCGATCGAAGTCCACGATGGTCGTGTTCTGGGTGTTCATTTAGGAATGACAGCACAGTGCTTCGTCACAACCGCACAATCTGATGATCGTCAGCCGAAGAACCACCGGCATGCGGTGTGGATCCTGAGCCACCCTCAAGAGAAAACCTTGAGGGCCCGTTTGGTCTTTCGCGATCCACGCCGATTTGGTGGGCTCGTTGCCGCGGCAAGCCAAACTGAACTTGAAACACTGCGTTGGTCAAGACTCGGGACCGACGCACTCGCAGTACGCTCGGTGGAGTTCCGGCAACTGCTTCGATCGACACACCGATCGCTCAAATCCGCACTTCTCGATCAGTCGATGATCGCCGGGCTCGGCAACATCTATGTTGATGAGTCTCTCTTTGCTGCGCGGCTTCATCCTCTCTCGATTTCAAGTGCTCTGACTGCAGCGCAATCCAACCGATTGCATCGCGCGATACAGAAAGTCTTGGTTCGTGCGATCGACGCCGGCGGAAGCACGCTCCGTGATTACCGCGATGGAAACGGTGACCGAGGAGCCTTCGTGCCAAAGCACCAGGTCTACGGTCGAGGCCGACTCCCTTGCTCCGTGTGTGGTGAGCAACTCGAACGGTCTGCAATTGCACAACGAACAAGTGTCTGGTGCTCACAATGCCAGCAACGAGTTGGAATTACGGACGCGCGTTCTGCGATCGGGTAGATCGAGGATTTCGAAGATGCAGCCCACTACCACAGATTTCCACATCGAACTCACAAGCTTGATGGAACTCAGCACGGTAAGTCGCGCGGGGATTAGTGTGCCAAACGGCATTGCCCGTTTGAAGACAGAGTAAATAATTTCATCTTCTTACCTAGTTCAGAGCGCCGTCGTTTTGGGGGCTGAGGTTGCACTTTCCGCCATAAACCACGGTCGCTCAGCGTCTTATGTCATCAACGCGTTGTGAAGAACCGTTCGCCGGGAAGTCGCTTGCCGTCCGCGAGATTCGATGCCAACCCAGATCTAGGTGTGGGCGGTCCAACGAAGTTGTCCACATCGACAACCACAACACTTTGGTCGAACGATCGCGACAGGTTTTCCACCACCCCAATACCGCGGCAACTAGTTCTCGGCGGTATCGCCGAGTGCGCGCCTCTCGAGTTCCTTCTCGATCCGCTGGCTGTCCGAGGCAAGTGGCTCTTCTTGTTCAAGCCGATCTCGGATGGTTTGGACAGCATGCATCACTGTCGTGTGATCTCGACCACCAAAGTAACCACCAACCTCTTCGAGCGAAAACCGAGTGTGTTTTCGCGCCAAGAACATCGCTACATGTCTTGGCAGGACGATGGACTTGGTTCGGCGTGTAGAAAGGATGTCGATTGGCCGAACCCCGTAGTAACGAGCAACGACTTCGATGATGGTCTGGAGTGTCGGCGTGGAACTCGAAGCCCTCGTTGGCTCGTCTTCAAGGGCGAGTTTCGCCAGTTCGAGCGTGATTGGCGCGCGATTGGCCATCGCAAGTCCGCGAATGCGCGTGAGCGCACCTTCAAGCTCGCGAATGTTGGAATCAATCTTCGCGGCGACATACGCCGGCACATCATCCGGAAGCGCAAGTTGGTGAAGCGCCGCCTTCGCTTTCACGATAGCAACACGAGTTTCGAATGTTGGTCGATCGATTCGCGCGACGAGTCCAGCGAGAAATCGACTCGTCAACCTTCGCTCAAGCGACGGGATTTCATCTGGTTGCGCGTCGGATGAAAGCACAATCTGGCGACCGAGTTGGCTCAGTGCGTTGAATGTGTGAAAAAACTCCTCCTGCGTTTGTTCGTGCTTTGACAGAAAATGGATGTCATCAATGACGAGGCAATCACAGGTGCGGAATCGATTTCTGAAATCTGGCATTCGGCCCGCTTTCACCGATTCATGGAAAAGATCCATGAATGTGTTGCAGGAGATGTAGCAGAGTCTCATCTGTGGATTCTTCCGCAACAACTCCTGGCAAATCGATTGCAGCAAGTGCGTCTTGCCAAGTCCGACTCCACCATGCACAAAGAATGGGTTGTAGGCCCGACCGGGATTCTGAACCACCGCGCCAGCTGCGGCGTGCGCGAGTCGGTTGCCAGGTCCAATGACAAAGGAATCAAAGGTGTAGTCTGGTGAAATCACCATCTGCTCATCAAGCCACGACGGGAGTTCATTCCCATCACTCGATGAAATCACAGGGCGTGCCACCGGAACCCCGCGCCCAGTGGCGGTGAGTTGTTGATCTTCGGCGGGGCTCACGAATCGAACCACAACAAGGTGACCAGTGACCGCCTGCGCTGCTTCAGTGAATGGCTCAATACAACAGCGTTGTAGATACTTCAGTTGGACTGGCTCTTGGACGACGAGTCGCAGCACCCCATCTTGCACCACACTTGGTTCGATGTTGTCGAACCAATGGCGACAGATATCTGTGTGCCGGCTTCGCAGGTGCCCAAGCAACGCAACTTTGAGTTCACTTCGGTTCATGGTTGGGTTGCTGAGAGCGGAAGCACTACGCGCCATGTGGTCAGCCTTCTTGCGATGTACGCAAAGCAAAACATCAAACACAACGACGCGTTACGAAATACACATCACCACGGTTCTGACCGCGTCCTGCGGAGCACACACATCACAAGCTTCATCGAGAGTCACTTCCGTTGACTCAAGCGAAGGGAGACGAAGGTACGCCTTGAGTCGAGTTGCGTCAACCTCTAAGGCGTTGACTCTGCGCCCGACGATTGCTCGTCCAAGTCTGGTGCAGCCGGGAGCGCCTGTGGCGCCGGCGGAGCGAGCGTTGCCTCGCGCTCGGCGACGAGCGCTTGCGCAGCAGCGACTTGCGCTTCGTACCGCATTCGATTCATCCGGTGATCCATCAAGAGATGAACGCGCGGGAGGTGTTCGCCGCACAACTTCTGGAGCCGTTCGCGCGCGTACGGAATGGTTGTCCTCCGCGATGCGTGCACGATGACAACCGACTCAGCTTCCCAAACATGGAGGAGTCGGACAAGGTCCTCAACATGAATGTGTTTGCCAGTACTCGCTCGAGCGCGGTGTTCTGGTTCGAAAAATGTGCACTCCACAATGACGATCTTTGCCTTCGCGAATTCATTGCGTACAAGAAACTCTCCGGGCTCTGTATCACCGGTGTACGCGACCAACGGGATTTCTACGAGGCTTGTAATCTCGGTCCCAGCGTGTCGAAGTTCACGCAGGCGGTCTTGCGGAACATCCCGATACTCTTCCTTGAGCTTGCTGCGTCGTTCTACAGCAGCAAAACCAAGGCTTGGAACAGTGTGACTCGTTTCGATCGCGCGAAGAGAGATATTGTTCTTGATTTGAAACTCGGATTCTGGTGCGAGTGGAATGATCTCGGATGGCGTGCGCTGTCGCTCGAGTGGTTCCCAAGCGCGCAACATCGCTCGCAATGGAGCTTCAAGTTCCGGATGGCACACACACTTGCCCACACTTCCCCGCACAGCAGGCTGTCCAGTGTCTGGTTGATGGGTTTCCGCACCAATCTTTTGAAAGTGTCGTTGACTGAACCAGTACGGAAGTCCGCCGATGTGGTCCATATGTGCGTGTGAAAGCGCAACCACAGAGGCAGAAAGCGATGCGCGAGTGCATTGCCCCATGTCAAAGCACACATCAAGTTCTGGAACCTGAACAACAGTTTGTTCGCCTGCGACGCTTATGCCCTGCACTCGGTACGGCGGGCAGTAAAGAAAACCTAACTGGCCCTCTCGGGCGGGTGGACTTGGTAACACGGGCAGGACTCCTGAAGACAACGCCTTCGCGTAGTCAAAGGTAAAAGTGAAGCACTGAGCGTACCGGATTCGTCGAGCACCCGGGTCACGATTTGTAAGCCACCCAACGGCGCCCCATAACACTCAACCCCGTTCACGCACGCGATTTGGTTGGTCTGTAGTGATTGCACAACCTATCCGTTCCGATCCACGCATCCTTCCACCAAGAGCAGCGTCTCGACTTGGTCGATCTCACTCTAGAACGAACTCTTTTCCCTAGATCCAAGTTTGGCGGTCGTTGGAGATTGTCTCACAACCCGCGGCTCTGATTGAGTTGAGGCATGAGTAACGCAGCGAACAAAGTTTGGAAGCTCTTGTTCATCGATTCGAGCGAATGGATGCATCGGTTGGTGCGCAACCGATTGAGCACCGATCAGCTCGAGATGATGTCTGCGTTCACTGGAGCGGATGGCATCAATCTCACTCGAGCGGAGAAACCAGATGTCATCTTGCTTGACAGCGATCTCTCGGACATGTCTGGGATTGAGTGTCTCACGAGCCTCAAGCAATGCAGTGAGTCCTCAGGGATTCCTGTCATCTACGCAAGCGCAACCGATGAGCCTCTCGAGCGCGTGAATGCGTTTGATCGTGGGGCGCACGACTTTGTGATGCGACCATTTGAGTTTCTTGAGCTCGGTGCACGAATCAATGTCGCCTGTCGCATGCAGGGCTTGATCTACATGCTTGCACAGCGCGCGCAGCTTGACGGGCTGACCGGGCTTTGGAATAGGGCGTACTTCAATACACGACTCGCGGCGGAGCACGCAGAGTCGAGGCGATACCAGCGACCAACATCCTTGATTATGACGGATGTGGATCGCTTCAAGTCAATCAACGACCGTTATGGGCATCCGTTCGGCGACACAGTGCTTGTGCAGTTCGCGGCGCTTCTTGCTGGATCACGGGTGAGTGATGTTGCGTGCCGTTATGGAGGCGAGGAGTTTGCATTGATTCTTCCAGGTGTCTCGATTCCCGAAGCACACGAGGTTGCGGACCGCATTCGAACGAACCTCATGCAACTTTGTTGGCCGAAGCAACACGATCTTCAAGTCACCGCAAGCTTTGGGGTTGCTGGGTCAGAGAGCCTGAGTCAATCGAGTCCATGGGAAGAACTCGTGGAGTGCGCGGACGCTGCGCTGTATGCGGCAAAACGCCGCGGGCGCAACCAGGTCGTCAGCGCCCCGGGTCTTTCCTTTCGCGCAACAGGCTGAGGTGACGCCTGTTCAGGACTTGCGCTTGAGAAGGTCACGCATGCCTTCGTGCGTTTCACGCGCTGCGCCCACCAACAAGTCAACCTGCTCTTCTGCGTGATATGAGCTCCGGACGAGTGGCCCACTCTCGCACACACGGAACCCGTACTCAAGCGCCGCAGCGCGGTACTCCACGAACTTCTCTGGTGTCACCCAACGCTCGATGGGAAGGTGGTTTCGTGTGGGCTGAAGATATTGACCGATGGTGATGATCTCGGCGTGGGTCTTGTCTTGCACATCACGCAAGAGCTCGAAGACTTCCTCGTCTTTCTCGCCAATACCAACCATGATGCCCGTCTTCGTGACGAGTCCAGCGTCATGAATCTGGTTCAAGACACGAAGTGAGCGTTCGTACTTGGCCTGAGGTCGCACCGCGGGGTGCATACGCTTCACGGTTTCCATGTTGTGGGCGAGAATCTCGGGTCGCGCGTCGATGACGACCTGCAGAGCAGCCTCATCTCCGCAGAAGTCGCCAACCAGCACTTCAACTGACATCTCGGGGCACGCTTCGTGTGTCCGCCGAATCGTCTCTGCCCAGATTGCAGCACCGCCATCAGGAAGCTCATCTCGATTCACACTCGTGATGACGACATGGCGGAGTTTCATGAGTCGCAAACTCTCTGCAACGCGTTTGGGTTCGTCGAGATCAACTGACGCAGGTCGCCCGGTTTTCACATTACAGAACCCGCACGACCTCGTGCATGTGTCTCCGAGGATCATGATGGTCGCCGTGCCGCGACCCCAACACTCACCCATGTTTGGACAGGAAGCTTCCTGACACACAGTGTGGAGTTTGTGGTCGTCCACGATCTTTTTGATTCGATCAAATCCTTCACCACCAGGCACTCGCGCGCGAAGCCAATCTGGCTTGCGACCAATGCGCATTTGGGAAGGCGCATCTTGATTGTTGAGCACCATGCCTGCGAGGTTGATGAGCGACACGCCCGTGGACCGTGCGGTGTCTCCACCAAGGGGCTTTGGATGGCGCGCCAAGGTTCGCGCAACAGCGTCCGATCTTGCGGTCGCTCGGACGCACACCTCAGAGTCGGAACGAGAAGCAGGGGATTGCGAAACAGCATCCTCGAGCATGGGTCGTCAAGTGTAGACCGAGCGAATCAACGAAGTTGTGGAACCGCGAAAGCCAAACGGAATTCGCCGTTACCCTGACCACATGTCGATTGAGTATCGCTCCACCACGCTCGCGAATGGCCTAGAGATTCACGCGGAGATCGATCCGTCTGCGCATACAGCAGCAGTTGGGTTTTTTGTACGGACTGGGGCGCGAGATGAGCCAACAGCGCTGATGGGTGTTTCTCACTTTCTTGAACACATGATGTTCAAAGGGACGCCGACAAGAAACGCAGAGATGGTGAATCGCGATTTCGACGATCTCGGGGCGAACCACAACGCCTACACAACCAACGAGTTGACGGCGTACTACGTGCACGCGGTTCCAGATCGCTTGTATGCGTCACTCGAAGTTCTCGCAGACATTCTTCGACCATCCTTGCGGCAAGCAGACTTCGATGAAGAGCGCGGCGTCATCCTTGAGGAGATCGCGATGTACGCTGATCAACCATTCTCAGTCGCATTTGAGAACATGCTCGAGCGCCTGTATGAGGGTCACCCGCTCTCGCACCGCGTGCTCGGAACCACCAAGACCGTGAGTGATTTGCAACGCGACGCGATGCAAGCGTACTTCGATGCACGTTACGCGTCAGACAACACCGCGCTTTGCGCCGCCGGCAAGGTCGACTTCGATGCGTTAGTCGCACACGCGAATAAACTCTGTGGTCACTGGGAGCGAGGGCAGTCCACGCGCGCATACCCCACGTGGGCTCCAAAGGCGCACGAGACAACCATTGCGCTTCCAAACGCGTCGCGGCACTACCTCATTCTTTCGATGCCAGCGCCGAGTGTGGATGATCCACATCGCTACGCGGCTTCATTGCTGATGCACATTCTTGGTGGTGGGGATGGTTCGCGTTTGCATTGGGCGTTGATCGAGACCGGTATCGCGGAAGAAGCATCCGCTGGTTACGACGGGCACGATCGAGCGGGGGAGTACGCAATTTGCGCGGTGTGCGACGCGGACCGTGTTGCGGAAGTGCATTCGATTCTCACACAAGAACTGACTGCACTGTGCGCTTCGATCAGTGATGACGACTTGGAGCGCGCGCGAGCCCGTATTGCGACCAGCGCGGCATCAGCAGGCGAGCGGCCAAGTGGTCGAATGCATCGCCTCGGTGCGTTCTATTGCTATCGACAGCCTTTTCTTTCGCTCGACGCGGAGGTAGAGCGTCTCGCCGCTGTGAGCCAAGCAGATTTGCGCGCGTGTGTAACAGCGTTTCCGCTTGTCCCTATGGTGCAAGTTCGAGTGCAGCCACAGGCTGAGGCAGCTACCACGACGACCGCGTGACTCAGCGGTCAGTCACGAAGGTTGTGATTGCATTTCGCGCCGGAAGAAGACAACACGGTTTCGACCTTGTGCACGCCCTGTGGCAAGTGCAAACATCGCCGCGCGCATGAGTTGGGGCGCTGAATCGACACCGGTTGGTTGTCGAAGCGACGCTTCACTCTCATACAGACTCACACCAACAGTGACCGACAAGGGGGCGGCACGCACTCCGCGCGGACCTTCAACCTGAAGCGGCGTTTCGGTGACTCGGCGTCGAATCGCCTCGGCGAGTCGGCACATCTCAGTCATGTCGGTACTCGGAACGATCGCGACGACTTCGGTTCCAAGAAAACGGAAAAGTCGACCGTGTCGGCCGAGCACATCCTGGCACATGGTCGCAACAGCCGAAACGATGGAATCGCTCGCGTGGCTGCCGTAGGTGTCGCTCATCGCGCGCACGCCATCCGGTCCTATGAGCAGGAGTCCGATCGCGGAGTTCGAGTGATTCGTCAAGAACGCAGCATCGAGTTCTCGCTGGAACACATGTCGGTCAGGAAGCCCCGTCAGACAATCAAGTGAATCTGGCTCGCTCCCGAGCGAGTTTGCAGCAGGTTCTGGATCTGGGAGTCGCTGTTCGTCCTTGAGTTCTCTTGCTTGTTTGAGAAGCGCAGCGACATCGGGCTTCCCACCGGTGTCGAGTGAAAATGCTTTCGAGAGTTCATCCGCAAGGTTTGTGATCGTTTGAAGAAGAAGCAGTGTTGGGCCAGGTCGCAAACCGAACCAATCTTCAGCGTGACGGCGATACCGAATGATCGCCGTTTCGCGAGCGAGTTCACCAGTGACACCACGCCCACCGCGCTGCAAGACCTCTGCAGCTTCATTTGCGAGGGCAACGGTTTGCGCGAGGGCGGCGTTGGATTGTGGCGCGTCAACACTTGCGTGATGGAATCGGACCGCGGCACAAACGGATTCCGGAAATCGCCATCGTTCAATCAATGCTGCGCCGATCTCAGCATGGTCCACCTGCAGTGTTTTCCACTCAGCATCACGAAGCCGCTGGTGTTCGCCGCGCGCAGCATCGATCACTTGAAGATAGCGATCACCATACGCTCGCCAGAGCACAACCATCCCAATGTCTTGAATGAGCGCTGCGACAAATGCTTCATCCGGGTCACAACGCTTCGAGCGGAGTGCGATTTCGCGCGCAGCAGACGCGGAGTACAACGAACGTCGCCAGTAGTCAAGGAAATTGAAACTGACATCCTTGTCATCGCTGTTGCCAACGGAACGCGCGAGACTAAACCCGAGCACAAGCCCCTTCACTGTTTGTAGACCAAGAAACGCGAGTGATTGTTGAATCGATCCACAGCGTTTCGTGAGACCGTAGTAACTTGAGTTGACGAGTCGAAGGACTTTGGCAGAGGTTGCTGGATCATTCTCGATGACCCGCGCAATCTCACTCAACGCAACATCGGGTTGTCTCGCGAGTTCAATGACACGGATGGCGACTGCTGGCAATGTCGGCAGCTCTGGAGTCGAAAGGATTCGTTCGATCTGCGCTGATTCCATGGGACGCTTCCAAAGGAGTGCCAACAAGCAATCCAACCACACAACTTCGTAGGTCGAGCATCGACAATCGAACAGTTCAGGTTGAGTGGCAAGAACCCCCTTTCTTGCAAGAGCACTCACAAGCGTTTTACGGGCACAAAAAGCCCAGTTCTCGCATACCAAGAGCTACGCCGAGAGCATCCGCCGCGTGCACAGATCTTCGCCGAGCAACTCTCGCGTGTAGGTGGAGAGAAGCCGATTTCCGCGAATCACAGATTCAGACTCAAGCGCGTCTACGGAATCTCCCACAAAGGCTGCGCAAAGAGTCTCAAGCGTCGAGGGGCGGACTCTCCAAGCTGAGCGATCTTCTCGGTAATCGACAATGCCGCCGGTTTGAGCAGAGAACGCGAGACGCCCAGGATCAATGTCTCCAACTTCAAGGAGCGGTTGGTGACCGATCACCCGGAGAAAGACGCATTGAAAGCGGAGGAGTTCAGATTCATGCCACTCTCCGCCATCCATCGCAGCGAGCGCTGAGTGCAGTGCATCAAACAGCGATGGGTGTGGCTCGCTTGGCGGGAGCGCGCGGTGCAGAATGTCCGCCATATAAAGACCGGTGAGATTTGGGTAGAGCTCGGTGTGTAAGCGCCGAAACACCCGCTGGAGCGTCCATTCGGTCAAGGTCTGGAGCTCACGATCTGGTTTGACGACCGCGACGATCTGCCCAAGCGTCAAGAGATCGAAGCCGCCCGAGAACCGACCTCGATCTCTTCTCGCACCCTTCGCAATGCCGCGGAGCATTCCATGTTGACGACAAAACAAACTTGTGGTCTGACTCGTTTCAGACCAGTCCCAAGCGCGAAGCACAAAACAGTCGTCGACGAGATTCGGCACGATCGACGATGGTATCCGTCACACGACTAGTGATGCGCAGCAGGTGGCGCGTGGGCTTCTGCTGATGGCGTGGCTGTTGCCTCGGCTGGCGCGTCTGGTGTGGTTGACAGGGGCAAGACTTCTTCGGAGACCCTTCCAACTGCCGGCGCTTGGGATTGCCGCCACGCGGAGTACCACGCGATTGGAACCGCGAGAAAAGTAGCGAGCGCGAGCGCCGCAAGGATCTGTTGAACAGGTTCCTGCGTGAGCATGCGCACAGGCATCAAGAGCATCGCGGTGATCGAAGCAAGAAGTTTCGAGGGGGTTCGCGCTGGTTTCGCCAGAGCCAATTCCTGCGCAGGAGATGCCACGGGAGATTCGAGCGTTACGCGCGCGGGCTCCTGAGCGACAGCACGCGCAGTTGCTGTGGGTGCTGCATGCGCGGGTGTCGAAACTTCAAGCACGGGTTGTGGTTCACTCACAGATTGCTCTGCGATGATTCGAGCCTCTACCGATGGAGTTTGCACAGGCGCATCGTGAGGAAGTACTGCCTCTGTTGAAACAGCGGGAGCTGCAGTAGCGCTTGCGGGAGGCGCCGCGGCCGTAGCTCTCACAATATCGAGCTCGGTTTCTGGAGGCAGTTGCTTCGCGATCCCATCGAACTTTCCAACTGGGTTACTGATGCGCGCGTTGGGATCTGCAAGATAGGTCGGGGATTCAAGGCGACTTGTTCCGAACGCTTCAATCAGCGCCCGATTGATCTCTTCATCGAGTCCCGCAAGCGTGCCCTCGTCGAAGACGCTTGCCACAGCGTTCTTCACATCACCATCAGCGCGAGCGATCAAACTGTCAGCGTCATCCGCGAGCGCAGCGTCAATCTCAGCGATGAGTGGGTCAACTCGCGGAGCTTGCGGGCGTGACACAGGTGTGACCACAACAGGCGCGGGTGGCGGAGGTGGTGGAGTGTTTGGTTTCTCAAGTGTGGGCGCGTTGGCCTTCGGAGAGCTCTTTGCAGCCTCCGCGTCCGCGAGTGCTCGCTCGATGTCAGCGTGGAGCGCCTCAATGTCGAAGTCTGGCGGACGAACGGCGACATGAACATCTTGAGTAAGGGCGCCGATGTCTCGAAGCAACGACTCGATTTCAGGGCCCGTGCCCTCTGGGCTATCGAGTGCTGCCGCGAGTACTTGTGGCGCATCCCGAGAGACCTCTTCAAGGATCGCTTCAATCGATGAGACATCCATGGCCGAACCCGCACTGGGGGCTGGCTGAAGCGAATCGGACGGCGTCTGTGCGGTTGGATCCGCCATGCTTCCTACCTATCGGCAAGGTGTGGCTGGTTCTCAACGGATTAGCGGCGCAACTTCGGCATGTTTTCTCAATCAGCATGGGGCAACTTCCGGAGTGGCTGAAGTGCCAAGACTCGTTCCCTTCGCGTCATTTTCGACATTTCGCCTGTATTGCTCCCTCGAGCGCGTCGATGACCTGCATTGCCGTGTTCCATGACTCTGCATTTCAAGATCCCACCGGAGAAGCGGCTCGTGCATCAAGTGCCGAGCGGCGCGGAGGCGATCGCAATGAGTTTCCAGCCGAGGTCGTCGTGCTGTGGCACCACCAGCCATGGACGACGATCCGATATCAACTTGTCGACATGAGTGACGGTGGCTTGCGGCTTCGATCCAACCTGCCGTTTGTCGAGGGCTCAAGCGCGACCTTTGTGCGCCTTCTCCCAGAAGGCACGCGACTCGGTCGATCCGGCATGGTGGTTTGGAGTCGTCATATGCCTCTTGATGGCCGGCCCGCGTTCGAAGCAGGCTTTCAGTTCTTTGACTGAGCCGCGAGGAACTCGGTCGATACGCTGCCCGAGTGTTTCAAGTCATTGTGAATGCCGACGATCTTGGCTTGCACCCCGCGGTGCAGCGCGCCGTTGAGCATTGCGCACAACTGGGGACGATTACGAGCGCAAGTGTTCTTGCAAACGGTCCACATGTTGAACAAGTGCGTTCAATACCGGGGGTTTCTCTCGGCGCGCACTTGAATGTGTTGCGAGGGACACCACTTTCTCCAGCGAGCGAAGTTCGCTCACTCGTGGACGCCAATGGTCGCTTCGTAGGCACATTCACAGCACTGTGGTCGCGACTCGCCTTCGGCAAGTTGGCGCTTGAAGAGGTCGAACTTGAATGGGGTCGCCAAGTCGAGTCGCTCTTGTCGCGGGGCTTCGCACTCTCCCACATCGATGGCGAAAAACACACACACTGTTTGCCTGGCCTCTTCGAGGTTGCGTGCCGCGTCGCGGAGAGATTCTCGATCCCATGGATTCGCCGGAGCGAGGAGCGGTTCGGCTGTGCGACTTGGGATCTTGGGTTGTTGCGGAAACGCTTGCTTCACCATTGGTGTGCGAAGACGCGCACGCATACAACTCATACATCGAGCGCTGATTCCGTCTGGGGAATCGCGCACCAAGGTGTGGCGCTCACGCCGCAGCGCGCAGCACACGCCTTTCGCGGAGCGGAGCGTGGTTCGATCATCGAGATAGTCTGTCACCCCGGATTGGTTTCGAAGCTCGATCCGTGTCTCGATCCATCCTTCGGTAAGATGAAGGTTGCAAGGCTTTGGCGCCCTGAGTTTGAGAGTCTCTCTGAGTCGTCGTGGCTCGCGACCGCTGTGCGAGAGCGGTGGACACTGACTGGGTTTGATCGCTTGAACACCACCCAACGCGAACACGCATGATGACCACGCACTCGATTGAGGTTTCGACCGTCACGCCTGTGCACAACGAGGAGTTGTGCATAGAAGAGTTCGTGCGTCGGACCGACGCAGCACTCTCCGCACTGCAGGTGCCCTACGAGATCATCATCGTTTCCGATGGATCGACCGATCGCACCGAGGCGCTTCTTCGAGAACTCGCGCCTCGATACCCAAGATTGTGCGTCTTGATGTTGAGTCGCAATGTTGGGCAATGCAGTGCGATGTATGCGGGCATGCAAGCGTCGCGTGGGAGGCGCATCGTGGTGCTCGATGGAGATCTTCAGCACGCACCAGAATCAATCGGCATGCTGCTTCGCAAGATGGACGAGGGGTATGTGCTGGTGAGCGCGTCACGGATTCTTCGCAAGGAGTCGATGATGCTCAAGCGAATTCCGAGCTTGATCGCGAACTTCATCTTGCGTCGAGTTACAGGTTGCGAGATTCGGGATATGGGCGGATTCAAACTCATCGACGGAGACATCGCGCGATCGCTTCGGCTTCGGCCGGGGCATCACCGACTGCTTCCTGCGCTTGTGCATATGCGCGGCGGCGCGACAGGAGAGGTCTTTGTGGAGTCCTTCGCACGCTACGCAGGTCATAGCCACTACGGCATCTCGCGCTCGTTCGATGTGCTTTTTGACATTCTGATGCTTGGATTCCAATCGAGTTTCAAGGCGCGGCCGCTCTATCTCTTTGGGCGAATCGGCGTGCTCCTTCTCACCGTGGATTGCATCGTGATGCCCTGGTTGTTGTATGAGAAGTTCGCGCATGATGTGGATTTGGGAACTCGACCGCCATTTCTTGTCGCGATCATGTTCTTTCTCTCCGCGTTGTTTTTCTTCGCGATGGGCTTTGTGCTCGAACTCCTCTCAGACGCCAACAATGCGATTGGCGGTATCAAGCCTTACATTGTTCGCGAGTCCATCCCAACGAAACCTTCGTCTCACCTCTAAGTACTCTTTCTAACGCCCCACCAATGTTGCAGACCAAACTCATCATCATCGCCTCCACACTCTTGACCGCAGTTGCTGGAAGTGGCACTTACGCACAGACTCCCAAGGACGCACCCTCCACACCACCGGCTTCGGTCGAAAGTAAGCCAGCGGAGGCAACGTACGAGTACGCCTTGATGAAAACTTCGAAGGGCGACATTCTGCTTGAGCTCGACGCGACGCACGCGCCCATCTCTGTCGCAAACTTCGTGGAGTACGCCAAGAAGGGTTACTACGACGGCACGATTTTTCATCGCGTCATTGAGAACTTCATGATTCAGGGTGGTGGATTTGATGCGACGCTGACGCAGAAAGAGACCGCGCCCCCAATCAAGAATGAGTGGAAGAACGGATTGAAGAACACGCGTGGCACAATCGCGATGGCGCGTACTTCGGTTCCTGATAGCGCGACAAGTCAGTTCTTCATCAACACGGTGGATAACGCGATGCTGGATCGCCCAAATGGGGGTGCTGCATATGCGGTGTTTGGTCGAGTCGTCGTCGGTATGGATGCGGTCGACAAAATCAAGAAAGTTCCGACCGGGGTTGGATTGGCCACAACTCCTGGTGGACGAGGGCAAATGGGCGATGTCCCGACTGAGGCAGTTGTGATTGAGAAGGTCACGATGCTTTCGAAGGAAGATGCTGTGAAGCGCATGCAAAGTGCCGCGTCCGCTCCGACTCCGACAGCGCCAGCGAAGTGATTCTCAAAGGAGAACGCGTTACGAACCGCGAGGCGGTTGCACTCGACTTGCGAGTGCAGCCGCCTCTTTCATTTCATGTCGTTCTGTACACTTCTTCGCGCTATGTTTGATTTCCACGCGATTCGATGGACAGCAGGCTTGTTGGCGCTCGCGACGACGACGGTCGCGTTGGGCCAAAATGGAGATCGCGAGGGCGAGACACAACCACAACTGCCACCAGAGTGGAGGGTGCTGACGCCGCCCGCGCCACTCACACCTGCTGAAGAACTCGCGACCTTCGCTCTACCAGCCGGATTTCACGCCGAACTCGTTGCGTGCGAGCCACTCATTGAGACTCCGGTTGCGTGCTCGTTTGATGGCGACGGAAGACTCTGGGTCGTGGAGATGCCGAGTTACATGACCGATGTTCGTGGGAGTGATGAGCTGAGCGCCACTGGACGCATCAAGGTTCTTTCGGATACGGATTCGGACGGCGTGTTCGATCACGCGGATGTGTTTCTTGATGGACTTGTTGCGCCTCGCGCAGTTGCGCCTTGGACCTTTGGCGGAACACACAACACGGCAGTGCGCGGAGCGCTCGTCATCGAACCACCTCATCTGTTGTACGCGACAGATACGGATGGCGATGGTCACGCGGATCGCACTGAAGTCATCTCGGGTGGATTTGAGCCAGCACTCGACAATCCAGAGCATGCCGGCAACGGACTCTTCTTTGGACTCGATGGTTCTTTCCTGATCTCCCAGAGTCCATTCAGTGTGCGTCCCAACACGGATCGTGGATTCGAGTTGATTCCACAACTTGCTCATGGTCAGTGGGGGATCTCGCAAGACTCTTTCGGGCGCGTGTACTGCTCACCGAACTCAGACCCGCTCCTCGTTGATCTTGTTCCGCGCACCGCGGCAGCTCGTCAACCAACACAGAAGGGATTTGAGGGAGTACCCACGCGCGCAGCGACCGACATGGCCGTTGCCCCAAGTCACCTAACACCAGGGGTCAATCGCGGGTATCAGCAAGGCACGCTGAAGGATGGTCGCCTTGCCAATTTCACTGGCGCGTGCGGTACGCACATTCACGAAGGTCCCTCGCTCGCGGGCCAAACAACGCAAGCATTTGTGTGTGAAGTCACTGGGAATCTGGTGCAACGCTTCAACTTGACGCAGAAAGATGGTGTGCCCTCGGCAACAAACGCGGATGCGCCGCGCTCGTTCCTTACTTCAACCGACGAGCGATTCCGGCCGGTGTGGTGCGGCGCAGGTCTCGATGGAGCGCTTTACATCGCGGACATGTATCGCGGCATTGTGCAGCATCGGAACTTCATGACGAGTTTTTTGCGCGAGCAGGTGGAATCGCGGCGTCTCACGCTTCCGATCTCAAACGGACGGATTTGGCGCGTGGTTCGTGATGGCGAGCGAGCCGGATCCCCGCCGAGACTCTCCTCAAGTTCCGCAGCGGCGCTTGCTGAGCTCCTGAAGACTCCTGAGAAGGGCTTGCGCGACCAAGTGCGACGAGAACTCGTTGCTCGTCGCGACAACGAATCTGTCGCACCACTTCAGGCGATGCTCCGCGATGAAGCGTGTTCTGTTGAAGTTCGTATCGCAGCGCTTGAGACTCTCGGCGCGATCGCATCGTGCACAGCAGCTGATCTAGAGCACGCGGCGAAGGGCGAGCCCGCGCTGCGAGTTGCAGCGCTACGTGTTGCGGAGCGATGTGGCGAAAGCGCGTGGCTGGTGTCGTTCTTGCAGCATCTTGCGCTTGACAGTGATCGTTTCGTGCGGGCTCAAGTCGTGCTAGCGGCAGCGGCGCTCGAAGATGACAACACAGTGCTTGACCTTCTTTCGCGCTCCCTTTCGCACGACCTCGAGTGGAGGTTGATGCGAAGTGCGGTCCTTTCGAGTCTTACTCAACGAGAGACCTTGATGCTCGATCGCATCACGAGCGGCGCTCTCCTCACCACAAACACTACAGGGGCAAGAGCGTTCCTCGCTGCACTCTGCGACATTGTGCTCGATGGAGGTACTCCGAACGGCACACTTGCCATTCTTCAACTCGCGTCTGCGTCGGCGGTCTCGCGGCAATGGCAATCGGAGATCGCGCTTGATCGCGTCGCGGTCGCGCAGCGATTGAACAACAAGGAACCAGTTCAACTCTTGCTCACAGAATCACCAGCCGCGTGGGCCGCACTCGTTGAGGGCAACGCCCCACTCTCAACACGCGCGAAAGCGTGCGATCTACAGCTCTATTGGCCGGGTCGCGGTGACCTCGCGCGCATCGCGCCAAAGTTTGTGTCGGCTGCGCAGGGATCGAGCGCAGAGCGGGGGAAGCGCCTCTTTTCGAACTGCATGACATGCCACCAGGCGAACGGGCGCGGGCAACCGCCCGTCTATCCGCCACTTCGCGGAAGTCCCTACGCATTGGGCGAGCCAGGGCGCTTGATTCGCATTGTGCTGCATGGGCTTGAAGGGGAGGTAGAAGTTGAGGGGGTGCGGTACAACCAAGCAATGCAAGTGCCCGCACTCGCGACTGACGACGACATCGCCGCTGTCTTGACGTATGTGAGAAGCGCGTGGGGAAACAACGCTTCGCCCATTGATAGCGAGATGGTTCGAACGGTTCGAGAGCAAACCAAAGGTCGAACTCGATCGTGGACGGTCGACGAACTCGCGGGAGAACCACCACTCGCACCGGCCACGCCGACAGGCGCCGTGGCAGGAGGGCGCCCATGACGTCGCAGAGCGGACCAACTGACCGACAGGCGAAGTGGGATGAACGATTTCTTCAGGTCGCGGATGTGATCGCGCGTTGGAGCAAGGATCCCTCCCGCGGTGTTGGCTCAGTGATCGTGAGTTCAAGCATGCAGATCATCGCGACTGGATTCAACGGTCTCCCGCGCGGAGTCGAGGATCTGCCCGAGCGACTCGAACGACCAGTGAAATACGATCTCATCGTGCACGCAGAACTGAACGCAGTTGTGCAGTGCGCGCGCAACGGAGTGAGCCCGGTTGGGAGCACGCTCTATTCAACATTTTTCCCATGTGTGCACTGTGCGCTTGCAATCGTGCAATCAGGCGTCGTTCGAGTGGTGACCTACGGGTTGACAGATGCGGATGCACACTGGCTTGAGTCGATCGGAAAGAGTGAGGCGATCCTGCGTGAAGCAGGCATCGCGTTTTCGATCGTCACTCGTTCCACCCACTAAGAAGTATTGAGAGGTCTGCTGCGCCCACCACGGCGTCACCATTGAGATCTGCGCGAAGACCGAACCCACCGTTTCCCCACATATCAAGCAAGATGGTGAGATCGGCCGCGCCGACACGAAGGTCTGCGTTCAGATCAGCGAGTCGCGGTGCAACACCAGCGACCGACGTCGCTCCGTGTGCACTAACTCGCGCGGTTCCAAGTCGACCGGCGTAGTTTGGGTTCGTCGTGTCTGGATTGGGGCCGGTCGATCCAAGGACTGCTTTGACTTCTTGCGCAATCAACTCGTTGGGAACGAGCTCATCGGGCCAAGTTGGATGCTGTGCTCGGACGAGCGCGGCTGTACCTGCGACAAACGCGGAGGCGAAACTGCTCCCTTCCCACACGGCGATTCCATTGGGCACTGGTCCGATGACTGAAAACTGCGCACTCGGCGCGCCATCGACAAGCATGGAACGGCCGGGCGCAGACAGATCCAGTTTTTCACCAAAACTCGAGAACGGAGCCTTCACATCTATCCAGTCAAGTGCAGCGACACCGATGCATGCCTCATCCGACGCAGGGAATTCGCGCGGGTCCTCTGCATCACGATTGCCTGCCGCGGCGATGACGACAGCGCCGTTCTGCACAGCAAGCTCCACCATGCTTTGCACGGCGGCAGAGTGATAGTCCGAGCCAAGGCTAAGATTGATGACATGCGCTCCATGACTCGACGCAAACTGCAAGGCTTTCGCGGTCCGGAAGTTTGAGGTTATGCCATCACTGTTGAGCACTCGGATCGGGAGGATCAACGCTTCAGGTGCAACCCAGTGCATGAGACCAGCAACGAATGTTCCGTGACCAACCTGTTCATCAATCAATCCATCGCCATCATCGTCAACACCATTGCCGATATCGGCGAGCGGCTCTCCAGGGGCCATACTGACGCCCCACTGTGCAACTCTTCCGCCGAGCGCCGGGTGTGAAGGCGTGATTCCGCCATCAATGATCGCGATGACGACGCCGGCGCCCATGGATCGCTGCCACGCAGCGTCGAGACCCAAGAGATCTCGCGCGTACTGATTCTCAAGTGCGAGGTCATTGATTGGAAGGCTTGAAAGCCAGAGCGACCCCGTGCGTCCCTCTCCACTTGAACCTTCGTAATCCAGTTCGCCACTTTGAAGTTCACCTGCGAGAACTGCGTTCTCAAGGAAGAGTTCAACCTCAGCCGTGGAATGTCCTCTCGGAAGGATGTATCCGAGGAGTTCCCATCCCGTGGTTGGAATGCTGTCAACGGAAATCGGTGCGCCGAACTGCGCCGAAAAGGAGGCAACGAAGCGCGCGCGTTGCTTTGCGCTCAGCGTTTCAATCACCATCCGGCCAGGAATGAGCGGATCCTCAGCCGCAGCGACTTGCGCGAGGGCGGCGCATGTGAAGACGACGACCGCTCGGGATTTCAAGGACAGGGAAAACTTGCTCAGAGACATTGTTCGCTCACGATCTTGATCCAATCACAGGGGTTTCACCTGTTGTTGCGAGACCAAGGAGCGCGAAGGGCGCCCACATGGGAAGTTGTACGCCGGATGCCCGTGCGCGCAATAGAGAATCTCGAAGCGCAGAACAATCTGCGTCGACGAGCGACGCGCCCGCTCGAATCGCCACCGTTCTCAGACGATGGAAATCCTTTTGGATCTCCATCGTCTCGGGATCCGAGGCAGACCAATGGCTCACAAGGAGGCGGTGTGCCCCAGCCGCGATGAACGCGCGTGCAAGTCCATTGAGTTCATCGCCAGCTTCCACAGCGTGTCTTCCGGTTTCACACGCGGAGAGCACGACGAGCTCGGCGTCGAGATGGAGCGAGAGAATGTCGCGAACAGGAAACCACCGATCTGCAAGCCGGAGTCCGCTTGCAGACGGCAATGAGTCGACGAATCGGCCGTGACACGCAACATGAATGATGGGGCGGTTCGAACATGCGTCTGCAAACTCCGATGCAGTTGCAGAGGCGCCAGCCAAAACATCGCAACCACCACAAAGGTCTCGCAACGCGGCCGCGACGAATTCGCCCTCTTGTGTAATCAGAGGCGCGCGGGCATCCGCAACGGCGACGACGAGTGGGTGCCTGGATTGGAGCTCCTGTTGAGGTCTCGCTCGGCCCAGTGCGACGCTCGCACAAGGAGCTGACATCACTTCGAACTGCTCAATGAGGTGTGCCCCGGCGACGACGAGCGCTGCAAACGGAAGAGCGTGGAGCGATCCATGAGGAACGATGATGAGGCGCGTTACTCCACCTAGTTGCTCGAAGACAGGAGAGACGAGGATTTCGCCAAGTGTCGTCAGCAGCTGGTGCGCAGCGTTGTTGTGGCGTGCTTGCTCCCGAGGCGTTGAAGGCCGCGCGCCGCGGCGGAGATGGAACGTGAGGCGTGACACCAGTTCGTCCGCAGCTGTCATGGACGCAAGCGCTCTCGTGACGGAGAGTCCGCGCTCAGTCGCAACAAAGACGATCAACTCATCCCCGATAGAGAAGTACTCGATCAACGCCGCTTGCGAAGGGACGCGTGCGAGAATCGAGGCAATGGGCACGGGCGTCGCAAACACACCTCGCAGTCCGCCGGTAGATTGATCAGAGAGGCGTCCATACTGCGCTTCGATCTCGCGAATCTCACTGACAAGGCTCGATGCACCGCGCCGGGTTCCGGGTTGTGATCCGCGAAAATCCGCTGCGTACAGCGCGTTGAGTTTGGCGCGTAGGGCATGGAGTCCTTGCGCAGTTTCAGACTGTTCTGGGCTCTTAACTCGATCAACAGAACGAATCATGGCGTCAAGCAGCGCGCGCGACTTCGCTTGCTCTACGACTTCAAGCGCGCGAGCGCGCGAGCCATTATCTCCAAGCGAGAGAAGATCAAGAGCAAGGTCTTCGTACGGTCGAAGGCGGCTCCCTAACCATCCCGCTCTATACCGATCCGAGACGAGTGTGCCACGGACGCGCTCGACAGCGCGCACCGCCTGCTCAAGCAGCGCGATGGAGGCCCGGGCTCCGTCGATCCCTCGCACGACATCGGCGAGCGCGATGAGCGCATCTGCTTCGAGCACCGAGGTACCAGATTCTCGCGCGAGTTCAACTGCTCGCTGCGCAACTACCCGCGCATTCGACATGTCTCCCATTCTTCGCAGCGCATCCGCGTGAATGACAAGTGCTCGCGCGCGCTCACTGCTTACAACTCGATCATCTTCTAACACCAGATTGATGGTGTTCGTTGCTTCTGAGTATTCGCCACGAAGGAGAAGCAGCACAGCGCGCGTGAGAGCAGCTTCGCGCAATGATCGCGTGTCTTGATTACGCGCGAGTTCTTCGAAGGCTGCGAGAAGGACCGCGTCAGCCTCCGCGAGTTGTACGAGAGATAAGTGAACTCGCGCCATCGCGATCGAAGCGCGAACTCGCTCGGAGGACAACTTGAGCTGAGTCGCTTGCTCCAGTGCTTGCGAGAGGCCCGTAACACCCTCCGCAATCGCGCCGATCGAAACATGGAGCTCCGCTTCTTCGATTTCAAGCCGAATCCGGTGCGCCGCCGCTGATTCTGGGAGAAGCGCGCGGGCTGAGCGATACGCGTCGAGTGCATCTTGTATGCGTCCCTCTCGCGCATAGAGATCACCAGCGTTTCCTTGCACAACAGCGAGCGCCATCGTTGCTGGGGTTCCCGTGAGCAACGAAGTTGCGGTTTGGAAGGCTCGTTCCGCTTGGGCGAACTCATCGAGATAGACGAAGTTCTCACCAAGCGCGTTCTGAATGAAACCCGAAGGGATGCGATCTGCGCGGAGCTCTGGTTCTGCGGCGCGAAGACGCGTCACCGCCGCCTCATGCTCGCCTCGTGCCTTATGGATATTGGCGAGGTTGAGATCCGCCCGTGCTGCCGCCACGAGCTCGTTTGCTTGCGCGAGCGCGTTTCGCGCAGCAGAGCCGATGCGAAGCGCATCTTCGGTCCGCCCCAGCATCGTCCGCGCTGCAAGAGACGCAACAAGAGCGCGCGCGCCGTCCACAACGAATCCGTGGGCTTCTGCGATCTGCGCGGCATCCTCCGCGACGGCGATCGCTTCTTCAGCGCGTCCACCGGAGGTTAACGCCATCGCGGTTGCACGCCGCGCGCGAACTCCGGCGCGAACTGCGGCGACCGTTTGTGCGACTTCGATGAGCACATTTCCCGCGTGGATGGCGTCGGCAGGATTCGTCGACGCCAGGAGTTCGACCTGATCGCCCATCGCAAACAGCGCAGAGTCCCGTTCGCCGCAACGCGTGATCGACTCGAGCCGCTGTTCGGGCGACTGGGCAATCCAGCGTGCGAGATGCATTGGCGGGGGGTTCGACACGGCTCATCCGATCGTGAGTGGAATGAGTGTGGGCGGCCTGTCGGTGGAAATCGCAATCTGCCAACTGCCCTTGGTGAGCGAAAGCGAGAAGGTTCCCGCTTCGTCTGTTGTAGTCGAGATCGCGGTGGCTGAGAGTGCACAGAAGCATCGCAGGCGAGCGTCGACATATGGATCGCCGTGGAGGTCAAGGACCTCGCCAATCACACGGGTGTGCCCAGCCATGGCCTGCGCGAGTTCGACACGCACGAGCAGAGAGGGCGTCTCAAACTGCAGTTCACTCACGATTGCATCATCACGAAGTCCAATCAACGCAAGATCGGGTTCCGGATGGACGAGTCGAGCAAGCGTTGCGCCGAGTGCGCGTACGAGGTCATCGAGCGTGAGAATGCTTGCGTGCGCAGTGGCAAGCGCGGGAGCGAGGTTCCTGCCTAACTGGAGTGCTCGGGCGAGGGCGCTCTCGGGTGGTTCATTGAGAGCGTCGCATTGCAACAAAGATAGAACGCCCTCGGTGTCTTCCACGGTGGCGATCGGCCGTCGAAATGGAGGCGGGACTGCACTCATACAGTTGAGAGAGCCTAGGAGACGCGGTCCGAATACCGAGACTTGGCAAGTCGAAAGGAATAAATCTTGTTCGCGGTCAGAATCCCGAACCCTGCAAGATCGGTGTGAGTTTCTCGAGGCAGCGCTGGCGGGTTGGACCAATCGATCCAATGCGCATGCCGAGGCGCTCGCCTATGGCCGCGTAACTGGGCTCACCTGAGCACGCATAAAGTGCTTCAAGCAACTCTCGGCAGCGGCCACCAAGGCGCTCAAGCGCGTCCCGAACGAGTTGCCGGTCTCCTTCAAGTTGCACATCTGAGTCGGGATTCGCGCCTGAGGTTGCATCCCCTGCCACTTCTTCCGTGAGTGCGGCGTGGGCACTTCCGCTTGTCTTTGCTGAGATTCGCCAACAAACACGGCGAGTTGTCGTCATGAGCCACGCTGCAAGTCGGTCTGATTCGCGTAGTTGCGGCAAAGATTGAAGGAGCGCCAGAAAGACCTGTTGGAACGCATCCTCTCCATCGTCTGGGCTTAGATTGGTCTTTCGAATCACGCTCCAAACGAGGCGTCGGTAGCGCTCAACAAGGTCGGACCACGCGAATTGGTCGCCATTGAGGCAAGCGCGGACGAGAGATGGATCGTCATGGAAGCGCATCTTGCAGAGCCCTTGACGCCTCAGCGTACCGCAGCGGCACCAATGACCAAATCGAAGCGCAGGGAAATCGAGAAATCTGCAACCCACCCTGAGACAGCGGACAATCGTTTCTCATGGACTCTCGCGTGACAGACGATTGCCAGGACCTTGCCGCACTCAACGAAGGCGACCCCGACGCGGGGCGACGGTTATACGACCGCCACTCGCCACTCATTCTCTCGTTGTGTCGAAGTGGGATTCCAAGTCGTTCGATCGATGACGCTGAAGAAGCAATGCAGGAGACCTTTCTGCGTGCGTTTCGAGAGCGTCGCGATGTGACCGACTGTCGAGGATTTCGAGCTTGGATCTGCGGGATTGCACGATTCGTGTGTAGCGAGCGCCGTGCAGCTTGGCTTCGTCGTAAGCGCGATCCGGAGACAGGCATGCAGAACGAGATCCGCCGTGCACCCGAGAGCCCAAGTGCCTCACTCGAAAGGCAAGAAACCTCCGCACTCTTAAGTGCGGCGATCGACGCATTGCCTGCCGACGAGCGACTTGCGCTTCACTTGTTTTACATCGAACGCGATCCAGTCGACGCAGCCAAGCGCGCACTCGGGGTTTCCCGTCCAACTTTTTATCGACTCGTCGCAAAGGCGCGCGAGCTTCTCGCTATTCGCCTTGCAACGGAAGGAGTTCAACGATGAGGTCTTTACAACGCAATCCTGAAGGTCGCGATCTGGTGAGTGGAGATGGTGACCTCCACGCCTTGCCACCCCATCCGCTTGATGGCGCACTTCGCGAGTGGCACGATGAGAATCGCGCTCGCGCCGAGGCGCTTCGTGACGAGACGCTCGCCGCTGCACGAACCGCAGGCGCGCTTCACCCAACCCCGCTTCGACTTCACCGAGCGACGCACTCGCGTGGATGGATCCCGCGACTGGTGGCTGCTGCTGCGCTTCTTGCCACGATGGTCACACTTGGCATTCTCTTCAGTGAAACCAGCCAAAAGTCAGCGTTCGCCCAAGGCGGGATGGTTCTTGTTCCAGAGGGAGGCGAACTGAGCGCGTTCGACGAGCATGGCTCCACGCTAGGACCATGTCCGCTCCAACATACCGATGTCGTGGCCGAGGCGAGCGGACCATTTGTTCGCACTGTGATCGAACAGGTGTATTCGAATCCGTATCCAGGGACGATTGAAGCGCTCTACACCTTTCCACTTTCAAACGCCGCTGCAGTCGATCGCATGACCATGATTGTTCGAGGGCCGAGTGGCGAGATCGTGGTCGAGAGTGAAGTGAAGGAACGAAACGCGGCTCGCATGATGTACGAAGCTGCGCGCGAGTCTGGTTATGTCGCGAGCTTGCTTGAGCAAGAGCGGCCAAACATCTTCACGCAGTCGGTTGCAAACATCGAACCCGGCGCGACCGTGCGCATTCGTATCGCGACCGTGGAGCTCGTGCAGCGTCGGGATGGCGTGTACTCATGGAGTTTTCCAACCGTCGTTGGACCTCGGTACATCCCAGGCCGTGCAGAATCGGTACCCGCCTTGCCAGAAGGCTTTCAAGTTCGTGAGGGCGTTGTGCTCCGCGCTCCGGCAGCGATTGAAACGAAAGATGGCTGCTTCATTCCCGCGCCAAGACTGCTTGAACTCATGACTGCAGCAATCCCTCTTCGCACGCCCGATGGCGCGCGATTTGATGTCGTCATGCAGTCGGGTGAGCCGTGGCGGTTTGATGCGAAGTACGGCAACGGCAGCACCGAACACGGATCGCTCTGGCAGAGCGGCGTTGGCGAGATCAATGGTCGTTGGTTCTTTGCGAAGCTTGATGTCAATCCAGGAACAGGATTCTCGGGGAACACTGATCAAGTTCCTGATGCCGCGCGGATTACTCCGATGCCAGTGCATCCCACGGAGCGTGCTGGTCACGACCTCTCGATTCGGGTGAACCTCGATTCGGGTGGCGCGGCGTTCAAGAGCGTCGAGAGCACCCAACATCAGATTGATGTCGTGCAATCGACACCCACGCGTCGCGAAGTGAAGCTCTCTGGCGGGTCCACTATTCCAAACAAAGACTTCATTCTCTCGTGGCAAGTGGACAACGCGTCGGTTGAGCCGGCGTTCTTTGCACATGTGAATGCGGAGGGATCAGGGCCACGACCTCAAGAGACGAAGGGAGGCTATTTCCTGCTCATGCTCGAGCCTCCCGCGCGCGTGGCAACCACAGAAGTGCGACCTCGCGAACTTATCTTCGTGCTCGACACCTCTGGTTCGATGAATGGTTTCCCGATCGAGAAGGCGAAGGAGGTCATCAACAAGGCGATTGCAAAGATGCGCCCGACCGACACCTTCAATGTCATCACCTTCGCGGGAGACACTCGCGTTCTGTGGAGCGAACCGAAGATTGCGTCCATTGAAAACATTGCTGCCGCGCAAGCGATGATTGAGCGGCAAGAGGGCGGTGGCGGCACAGAGATGATGCAAGCGATCAACACCGCGCTCATCCAACCGGGGCGTAGCGCGCTGGAGCCATCGAGGTTGCTTGATCTCCCGGCGGACGGTCGTGTCGTGAAAGTTGCGGTGAAGAGCGACGCTCTTGATGTGAAGAGCATCCAACTCGCGGGCGGCCAGACCATTCCTGTTGAACTCGCGGTTGCGATGCCCGCGGCCAACGGCAAGACGTTCCTTCTTGAGGGCCGATGGTTGACAAAGGAGACAACGCGCGTCTTTGCAATCGATCGAGCGGAGTTCCAACAAGAGGATGCTCGCTCCCGGTATGTGATGTTCTTGACGGATGCGTATGTTGGTAATGATCAAGCGGTGATTGCCTCGATTCGTGACAATGCGCGCGCGAGTCGCGTCTTCAGTCTGGGCATTGGAACGAGCGTGAATCGGTTTCTCATTGAAGAAATGGCTCGCGCTGGCAATGGCGCGAGTGATGTGGTGACGCTCGCAGAAGACGCGGATGCCGCAGTGGAACGATTCGTTCGCCGAATTGAGAATCCCGTGCTCACCGATGTGGAAGTTTCATTTGATCCTGCACTTGGCGCCACGGCGATTCTGCCTGGCGGAGGCGTGCTCCCAGACTTGTTCGATCAGTCGCCACTCGTTGTGCTCGGACGATTCGACGGCAACGGCAAGGCCGCGAAGGGCGAGGCGATTGTTCGTGGCAGAACTGGAGCGGGCGCGTGGGAGAAGAAGATCGCCGTAGAGTTTCCAGCGAATCAACCTGCGCACGATGTCGTGCAGACACTCTGGGCTCGCGCGAAAGTCGATGACCTGTTGCTTCCACACATGGCCGCCGTTGAATGCGAGTCACTCGACCCGAAGATTCAGCGTCAGGTTGTGCAACTTGGCGAGTCGTTTCACATCGCAACGCGGTACACAAGTTTCGTTGCAGTCGAGAAGAGCCGCGTGACAGTCGGTGGGAGGTCGATGCTTGTTGTCGTTCCCATCGAGCTACCCGAGGGAACGAGTTGGGCCGGTTGCTTTGGCGAGGGCGTGCGGAATGTCACTCCTGCGCAGTTGGGCGTGGCAGTCGATTGGTTCAGCACGCCTTCGCCGAACGATGTTGGCGGCGCTGCACACGAGAGCCGCTTTGCCGAGGCAACGCGCAAGCTCGATGAACTATCAGCACTTATGTTTGTGGCGGAGGACGCGACACGCGAAGAGAGTGTTGACGGGTTGAGCGCAGTTGCTGAAGCGCGAGACTCTGATGGAAGTGAAGCGGAGGAGAGAGGCACGCGTGGCGAGCAGTTCTTCGGAGCCGAGAAAGCTGTGGCTCTTGGCCGAGAAAACACTGCTCCTTCGGGCCGACTTTCGGAGACTCGAGATTACTCACTTTCGGTCGCCGATCCGAGTTCAGCGATGGGGCGTCCTGTGACGCGTGGCATCATTGGATCTGCCGCGCCGAACTCAGCACCTCGAGTTTCCGGCGGACTTGTCGGCGGCGGGGGTGGGGGTGGGGCTGGTGGATTTGCCGGGGGTACGAGCTTTGGGCTTGCACCAACGGCACCCGGCGCGGCACCCGTACCGAGCATTGCGCTAACCACGGCGACAACCGCACCGGTTCCTGCGTCCCCGACCCAACCGACTTCGGCCGTCGCAGGGAAGTCGCTCTCGAACGAAGATCTCTCCAAGGCCAAGCAAGCATCTCCACAGAGTCCTCCGCTCAATGGACCAGCCGGCGCAAGTGGCACCGCCACGAAAGGCCGCGGAGTATCCGTGACGGGCGCGGCGAGTGATCCACGAACTCAATCCCCTGACCAAGGTCGTGCCGAAGATGAGCGGCTCGGAGCGAAGGGAAAGCGAAGCGCTGGAGATCTGAAAGACGCAGGTGGCGAGTCAGATGCTGAAGCCGCTCACGCGCCGACCGAGGCTCAGGCTCAGCAGCCATCAACCGAAGTGTCTTCGGAGACGGCGCTGAAGCGTGAAGATCTCGATCTCCTTGCGCGACGGCTAGGGAAGGAGCTCGCGCTCGTCGCGGTTGCAGCGCAACTTGACACCATGAGCCTGCCGGCGATTCTTGAAGGATTCGGTATCACGCTCGACGCTGACGGTCGAATACAGGTGACCGTGCTGATGGAAGAGACGACTCGGACCGCGCTCGACCGACTTCGAGCTACCGGCGCGCGTGTCGTCGTGACCGATCGCAAGTTGGTCATCCTCCAAATCACCCCCGCGCAACTCCTGAAACTAGCGCGTACACAAGGTGTTCGTAAGGTGGATTCCCTTGTGCTCGAAGCGCCAGGACGCGAAGGGAAGGGCAATTCCGCCGCGTAGAAGCCCGAAAATACCGCTTCCAACATGGGCGCAGGCACATCGCGCTCCGTTCCGAGCACAGTTTCACCGACTGTGCTCGGTTTCATTTTTGAAACCAATGCGAAGAAACCGATCTTTTCTCTGGAAAGACGCGGATTTCCATGAGCACCTTTGGTACGCCCCCATCTCTGCAGTCACTGGCCGCGAGTTTCGCCGCGCAGCAGATGTCGCACGGAAAGGTCAAGCCGATTTCAAAAGAGTCGCGCGAAGCACTTCGGAGAATCGTTGAGCAGGGTGAGATCCGAGCTGCCGACAGCGTTGAGCTGACCGAGGCCGTTGTTTCGAAACCAGACGCAGCCCAAGAAGAGAAGCACAAGCGCAAACCACAGCGCGATGGCGCAACTCAACCACGCGCGGGTGGCGAAGCGAGTCCTGATGCGCCGCCCTCACATCTCGACATTCGCGCGTAGTCATGCGCGCGCGCACTCAAGCGCTCGACAGACCCGCTTGGTCGCATCACTCTTGTTGAGTGTGTAGAAGTGCACGCCGTCGACCTCGTGTGCGGCGAGATCTCGGCACTGTTGCTCGGCCCACTCGATACCAGCATCTTCAACCGCACGCACATCACCACCCGCTTGCGCAAGTTGCCGAAGCAATGCTGCGGGGAATCTTGTGCCGGCCGCGAGATCCGCCATCCGCTGCAGTCCTTGCATTGAAGGGATTGGCATGATGCCAGCGATGATGGGGACGCAAATGTGAGCGATGTTGCATCGCTCGCGCCAATCATGAAACGCGTGGTTGTCAAAGAAGAGTTGCGTGACGATGTAGTCAGCGCCCGCCTCCACCTTGGCTTTCAGGTGGTCGAGCTGGTGCAGCGTGTTGGGCGTTTCCGGATGTCCTTCCGGAAATCCTGCGACACCGACGCAAAATCCTCGGCCCCCATGGACACCAAGGCGCGCACCTTCATCGCGAATGAAGCGCACAAGATCCGCTGCGTGCCGGAAGTCTCCAAGCGAATGGAACTTCGCGCCCGTTGGCGGGTCACCTCGGAGCGCGAGAATGGTCTCGACCCCGTTGACCGCGTAGAGCTCGAGGATTCTTCGAATGTCGTCTCGCGTGTGACCCACACAGGTGAGATGGGGAACTGGTTCGAGAGGCGTTTCTCGGCGGATCCGCAAGACAAGGGCGTGTGTCTTATCGCGAGTCGTTCCTCCCGCACCATAGGTCACGCTCACAAATGAGGGCGCGAGTTCCGTGAACTCTGAAATGGTCCGAAACAGAGGTGCCCAGCCAGCCTCGGTCTTTGGTGGGAAAAACTCGAAACTCACAGCGGGCGCTCGGCGCGTGGATTTGGCTTGCAGGGAAAGGACATCGCCGAGGTGCATGACGCCAAGGTAGGGCAAACGCGCGCCGCATACCATGCGCGTGTGCCGCATCGAGCGCACATTCCCAGACCGGCGACGCGACGATTGAGTCTCTATCTGCGTGAACTTCAGACGCGCCTCGATGATGGACAAGATCGAGTCAGCTCCCGAGAACTCGGTGCAAGCCTTGGTCTCACCGATGCACAGATCCGCAAGGACTTGGGACGGTTTGGTTCGCTTGGGCAACCCGGGCGCGGGTATCAAGTCATGGAGGTCTTGAAGCGGTTGCGGCAGATGATGGGCCGCGACCAATCTTGGCCTGTGGTGGTTGTGGGCATCGGCAACATCGGTCGCGCGATTACTTCCTATGGTCCCTTCAAGCGGGAAGGTTTCGACATCGTGGGCGTGTTCGATATCGATCCGAAGGTCGTCGGAACCAAGAGCGCGGGCCGAACGGTTCGCGCGATGTCTGATCTGCGAGCGGTTGTGCATGAACGCGAAGTGCGCCTTGGCGTCATGGCGGTGCCGAAGGAGTCCGCGCAGAGTGTGGCGGACGAACTCATCGCCGCGGGCATCGTTGGCATCTTGAACTTCGCACCCTTGCGAGTCTCGGCGCCCGAGGGAGTGAGTATTGTGAGCGTTGACTTTACAGTGTCGCTTGAACAACTCGCATTTCAAGTTTGGCTAGCGGGTCATACAGAAGGTGGCGTCGATTGAGAAACGAAGGACTTACGAAGTTGCGTTGTGCAAGTGGTGTTGCGGTGCTTTTCCTTGGTGCGTGCCAAGCGACAGTGTTGAAGCCGACCGCGAATGACGCGATTCGAGCGGAAAACGAATCGCTCAAGCGCAAGTTAGCAGCAGCCGAGCGAACGGCAGCGTCTTTCGAGCAGCAGTATCAAGCGCTCAAAGCGAGCGATACCACGCGGGAGCCATCGATGGAGGTTCGAGAGGCGACGGCGTTCGTCACGAGGTTGTCGCTTGTGAGCGGTTCGATGATTCGGCGTGAGGAAGGCCGTGACATCGCGGTCTTGCTCTTTGCTGCGCAAGATGTGTTTGGACACGAGATGCAGGCCGTTGGAACACTCGCTATCACGGTTACGGCAGCTCGCTCTGGGCAAGAAGCCGTGACCCTGGCGACCGCGACGCTCCCGCCGCTTGTCTTGCGTGATGCGTATCGCGCGGGATTCATGGGCTCGCACTACACAGTCGAACTGCCTCTTACAGGAGCGCCCGAAGACCTCCAAACCGCGCTGATCTCCGCGACGCTGACCGATGGGTGGACTGGCAAGGAGTTTCATACCGACGCAGTGCTCGGCGTCATGAAGAAGTCGCCGACGCCGCAATCGGCGCCTGACGCCTCTGAGCCAACCTCACCGCCAAAGGGGAGTTAGAATCCTCGACATGCGTTGGGTCCGTGCTCTCCACTTCACGCGAAGCGCCCGTTTTCTTGGCGTTGGCGCATTGATCGCGTGTGCGGGAATAGGCGGATGTCAGAAGGTGCTGTTCCCTCGCGACGAGCCCCGGACGCAGTATGAAACCTACGACAACATGCGGCAGAAGTTTCAACCGCTTGAGGTAACCGATGTCTTCGGAACTCCTCAACCGGCTCTTCGCGCTCGCCTCTCTCCCGGCGTTGATTGATTGAGTCGCATCGGAATTCATGCAACCTCCGCATGACTGCCGATGCTTCGACTCCTTCCTCCCGGTGTTCACGCAAGGATGCGAGTAGTGCCGAAGTATTCAAAGCTGAAATCAGCCCGCGCAGCGGGATCTCGTTCAACAAAGTCCGCCGCATCGCCCCGCGATCGAGCCCATCCACGAAGGACCCCCAGCCGCGGGGGAGTCGTATGGGGGGTCCTCCTCGGAGCGTTGACAATCGTTGGCGGCTTGATGTTCGCGAGTGGGGGATTTCAGAGGACTGAATCGATGCCCGCGACGAGTCTCGCGCGAGTGGAGACGGCGCCGGTTGGCCCGGCGTGGGCTGCAATTGTGATTCATGCATCAGGGACCCCAGCGGCAAGCGCCGATTCGCTCGATCGGTCATCGCGGGAACTTGGGCTTGACTCGATGCCCTATCACTTCGTCATCGGCAATGGTCTTGATGCGGCAGATGGGTCCGTGACCGCAGGGCGGCGCTGGCACGAGCAGCGGGCTGGGTACGGAACCGCTGAGCGACCAAGTGGCAGTCAGCCCGACGCTGTTTGGTTCGACGAGCACGCGATCTCGATTTGCTTAGCAGGAAATGGCGATCGTCGACCATTCACCGAGGCACAGATCGATGCGCTCATCCGAGCCGTGAAGCAGCTGCAGCGCATGCACCAAATCCCCGACTCGGCTGTGTACCTTCATGCTGATCTAAGCCCGGTTTCGGATCCAGGCGCCTACTTCCCGCGGGAGCAGTTTTTCGCTGGTTTGGACTCGTAAGCACTCCACTGCAGTTTGGGGCAGAATGCAGAGCTCATGCCTCAGGAGTTGTTTGGTTATTCCATCGTGAAGAAGATTGGTGAGGGCGCCGCAAGCACGGTGTATGTCGTGCGCGACCCGAACTCCAACGGCTTATTCACGCTGAAGCATGTCGTGCGCAACTCAGAGCGTGACGATCGATTTCTCGAGCAGGTGGAGGCGGAGTATGCCCTCGGAAGCAAGGTCCAGCACGCCAATGTTCGTAGCACCGTGCGTCTTGAGCGCAAGCGAAAGCTATTCCGAACAGTAGAACTTGGACTTGTGTTGGAGTTTGTCGATGGCCTCACGCTTGAGGAGCATCCGCCCAAGTCGGTGCTCACCGCGGTTCGGATTTTCGCACAGGTCGCGATCGGCCTCGCGAGCATGCACGCCAAAGGTGTCGTGCACGCAGATATGAAACCAAACAATGTGATGCTGACAGCCAAGACTGGGCTGGTGAAGATCATTGATCTCGGACAGGCGTGCCCGATTGGGACAGTGAAGAAACGAATTCAAGGCACTCCTGGCTTCATCGCGCCGGAGCAGGCAACCCGAGACGAGATCACTCCACTCACAGACATCTACAACTTTGGCGCAACGATGTACTGGGCGCTTGTGAACGACCTGATCCCGACGGCGATGCCCCCCAAGGATGACACACAATCGAAGCTCTATCGCGGCGCGCTCGATGGCAAGTCGATTCGGTTGCCCATTCCGCCGCACGAGCGACGAACTGACATTCCCGCGATCTTGTCGAAGACCATCATGGAGTGCGTGCAACCCGATCCGCAGAAGCGTGTGCAACTGATGGCGCATCTCGCGACGCGACTCACGCTCATCGGCGATCTCATTGAGACTCCGCCCGACGCGAACGCCACAGACTCTGATTCGGTCACGATCGGTTGACGTAACGACGATGCTGCGTGCGCGCTTCAGATCTTCTCCTCCGGAACTTGTTCTCTTTGACCTTGACGGAACGCTCATTGACTCTGTCGGTGATCTCACGGACGCCGCGAACGAAGTGCTCACCATGCTCGGGCGCGCTCCTCGAACGGATAGCGAGATACGACGTTTCGTCGGCAATGGCGTGCGAAGTTTGCTTGCGCGTTGTCTCGTTGGGCATATGGACGGGGACGCGCCAAGTCACGAGATCGATCACGCAGTGCAGCAGTTTCGACCGAGGTATCTCGCTCGTTGTACGGCTCGAACCGTGCTCATGCCTGGCGCAGTTGAGGTCCTCGAAGCACTTCGGCGTCACAACATCCGTACTGGCGTCTTGACCAACAAGCCAGAGGCGCCGACCCGGCGCATTCTCGCGCACTTTCACATCGATCAACTTCTCGACGGCGTGGTCGGAGGCGACACACTTGATGTGCGGAAACCAGAAGTTCGCGTGGTGGAAGAAGCCCGCCGTCGGTGTGGCGTGCACGCGGCGTGTCACGCGTGGCTTGTTGGCGATTCATCCACTGACGCGTTGACCGCAGCGCGCGCGGGCTTGGTGAGCATCATCGCCCGCGGCGGATACAACCACGGGCTCCCGGTGGAAGAGATCGCTCCATCGCCCGATGTCATCATTTCTAATCTGCACGAACTCGCAGCGTCACTGCGTTGAAGACGGCTGCGCGCTATTGGTTGCGCTGCCCGAAGGCGTCGCGCTCGGCGCGCTCGCTCCTTCAGCGCCTTTGGCGCCACGAACACGAGGTCCTCCGCGTCCGCCTCGCGATTCACGACCCTCGCCTTTCGCGGTCTCTGACGTTGGTGCCGACATCGATGCGTCACCGACGGAGCCTTGTTCGCGCTCGACGGCGAGCGGCGCGACTTCAAAGATCTTCGGATCAAGCCTCACGACAGACTCTCCGACAAGCGGCTCGCGAAGCAGCACTTCATCGCCTGCACTCACGCCGGTGAGAACTTCCGCCTGCAATTCACTTGAGCGACCGAGCGTGACCTCTCGCTGCACAATCGTGGATCCATCGCGGACATAGACGAAACTGACTGGTCCCTGACGGAACACCGCTTGCACGGGAATGGCGATCGCGGACTTCACATGCCCAAGCAGGATCTCGCCCTTGCAGCGCATGGCGGGCTTCAGACCGCTCGATTCATCAGCGTCGAGCACCACTTTCACGGTGTACTCGCGGCGGTTCGGATCGCGCCATCCACCATTCGCTGCAAGCACACTGACGCTCAGCACCTCGCCTGTGAATGGTCTGTTCGGCATCGCATCACTGAACACGGTTGCCGTCAGTCCAAGCTCGATGCGACCCGACAACGCTTCGCTCACTTTGAGGTTCGCAATCATGCGAGAGGTGTCGGGCAGCATCATCACCAACTCATTGGGCCGCAGTTCGGTACCGATTTGCGGTGGTTGCGCATCGCCACCGCCTCGACCACCGTTGGAACTATCCAAACTTGTCGCATAGACAACCAGCCCATCAATCGGTGCGATGAGTGTTGTGCTTTGGAGTTGTGTTTCTAGATTTTGAAGTCGCTCTTTTTCGCTTGCGAGTCGGAACGCAGCGCTGTCGAGGTCCGCTTTCGCTTTCACGAGTTCGGCGTCGAACTTCTGCTCCACGCGACCACGCTCTGCCGTCGCTTGATCGAGATCAGATTTCTTCTTCGCCTCTTCTTGGCCGAAGGTGTACTTGTCGTACACCTCCAAATCGAGCTTTGACTGCTCGACCTTTGCGGCCGCTTCGATCATTGCGATGCGATCTTTTTCATATTCATCGCGTGGGATGTAGCCGTTCTCCACAAGCTTTGCGCTCTCGTTGAATCGATCGACGAGTCGCTTGTGGTTGATCGCTGCTGTTTCGCCAGCAATCTCAAGGGACTTTCGCTTCGACACGACTTCGCCATTGCGCCAACCCTCGAGTGCGAGGTGCGCGATCTGAACCGCGACAGCCGCCTTTTCAAGTTCACTTGCGCGCTCTCCCTGCTTGATCATGAGTGCCTGCTCAGCGGCGATCCGCGCACTCTCGGCGGTGTTGCACTTGTCCTGCGCATCCTTCAACTTGTCGGAGAGTTCTTCCTGCGCGAGTCGAACGAGGACATCGCCCGCCTTCACTCGTGTTCCCTCCGCGACGATCTCTTTGATGACCGCGCGTTGCTCGATGCGATTGCGAATCTCAACTTGCTTCAGTGCCGCGAGTTCGCCAGAGACCGGAAGCAAGATGTCGAAGTCCGTGAGTTTCACCTCGTGCACATCAAGGGTCGCGACCACACTCGTGCCGTCATCACCACAGCCACTCAGACTGAGCAGTGCGGTTGGAAGCGCAAGCAGGAAGATCGCGGTCGCGTAGGTGCAGGGGATTTGCTTGGAAATCGCGGTCATGCAATTCACTTCGATCGGTCAATCAGTTTACTGCCCTGCTCCTCAGTGACGTGCATTCCTGGTGGCGGAATCATGCGGCCATCAGGCGCAACGCGGAGTTGGCCGGTCGCAAGTTGCGCGCCCAAGATTGCTTCTTGGATCTCTCGTTTCGCACTCGCGAGTTGATCCTGTGCGCGGCGGAGCGCATCCACGGCCTCGGTGCGATCGCGTGCGGTCGCACGATCAGGAGCTGCATCAATCGCTGCTTGGCGGTTGTTCGCGGCGGCCACATTGCGCTCTTGCACCGCAAGTGAGAACTGCGCGCGATCGAGCCGTCGGATTGCCGCGCGAACTTCGACCGCAGCCTCGTCGCGCGCTTGCTGGAGTTGTCGCTTGGACTGTTCAAGCAGGATCTGTGCTTGACGAAGCTGAAGGTCCTCTCGCACCCGATCGAGAGGCGCGGAGTATGTGAGCGTTGCGGCAAGGAAGTCATCACCGGACGCGAACTGCATGCCGCCGTAGGCTCCAGAGGAATCGGTGGGAAGGGTGTTGACGACCGACAGCGTGAGGTCGCCAAGTAACGCGTTGCGCGCGACATCAACGCGCCGCGCGAAATCATCCGCCTCATCCGCAAGGTTTTGAAGATCGAGTCGATATCGAAACGCGAGCGCGATCGAGTTGCGCAGGTCTGTGACAGGCACGGGAAACGCGAAGAGCACGGGGTCAATTCGGATCGCCGACTCTTCGGGGAGCCCGATGCGAACCTTGAATCGATCGAGCTGCAGCCGATACGACTCTTGCAGACTGCTCAATCGATCGAGTGCGAAGAGCGTGTTCTGAATCGCGAGATCCGCTTGGAACGGCTCCGTGCGACCCGCAGCGACGAGGGCCTTGGTGCGGTCTTCAACGCCTTGACTGCGTTCCACCTGTCGCTCAGCGTTGGCGATCTGTTGGAGTTGAAGCACAAGGCCGAGATAGTTCGTCGCGAGTTCGAAGTAGAAGTCTCTGCGGAAGGTCTCGAAGTTGCGCGCCGCGTACACCAGGTTGCGTCGCGCTTGAATGAGTGGTTCAAGTGCAACATCACCAAATCCCCGTTGCAGTGGGATTGTCGCTTCGAGCACGATGTCAGCGGACTGCTGATCTCCGGCGATCGCGTTGTCGAGTTGCTGCGTCGCATCCACGACGAATGCCGCAGAGACATCGCCGCCGAAGGGAAGCTGCTGAGAGATGGTCGTTGCGTTCAGCAGGTTGAGGGTGCTTGTGAAGCGACCGTCGTTTCCATCCGCGATGATGCCCGCAGTGCTCACATTCGTCGGCAGTGGCGCCCATCGGTGCTCTTCGATAAGAAGACGAATCGCCGTGATGAGGTAACTCTCCTGGGCTAAGAGGTACTCCTCGGAGTGTTCGAGTGCGTACGCGATGGACTCATCAAAGTTGACGAGCGTCGCGTCGGCCGAACCCGCCATGAGTTGCTCAAATCGCTCAGCGATGCTCTTGGCATCGTTCATCGCTTTGTCGACGGCTTTGAACTCAAGTTCATCCGCGCGCGGATTGACGGTCGCTGGACGATCCGCGTTCTTATCCCATGTTGGGAAGTACGAACCTGCTGCGTAGCGCGATCCATCCGCAACCGGCGCGACTGCATCACCGCCAATGGCTTCCGCGCTCTCGCGGAGCTTCTGATTCGTTGACTCGTCGATCTGGCGCAGTCCCATCTCGCATCCAGGAAGCGTCAGGAGATTCGCAACGCAACCGAGTGCGACAAGGGTGCTAGTTTGAGTTGAACGCAGAGGTCGCGACATGCTGGAGGGGGAGCGGTTCTACCGTAGAACCGCGTGGCGGTTCGCGGTTTGTGGAGATCCTCTCAGCCCCAACGCGCGTTGGTCAAATCGCGGACGGGTGCCAGACTGTCTTGATTTCGACGAGCCGCTCCGCGAGGAAGGGAGAGTGCAGCGCCGCGTTATCAGCAAGGTCCATGTTGCGATCGAGAATTGTCACGCGTTTCATGTTCTCTGCCGCACCGAGTTCGAGTGCGCGGGCATCAGCGGCGGACACTCCCGCCGCGATACATGCGTGGATGTCGCGATGCGACGCGAGGACCGGAATCAGCTCTCCGACTCGGCCTGTGAGGACATTCACGACACCAGCAGGGAAGTCGCTTGTCGCCAGCGCTTCGCCGATCGTTGCAGCGATGAAAGGGTTGCGACCACCAGCACAAAGCACGACGGCATTGCCGACCGCGAGCGCAGGAAGCATCACCGTCAGTAGGCCGAGCAGCGGGCTCTTCTCGGGAGCGATCGCGACAACCACGCCGATCGCTTCCGGTGTTGAGTACACGACATAAGGCCCGGCGACTGGTTGTTTTCCGCCGAGCACGGTTTCGATCTTGTCAGCCCAACCCGCCCACGCAACGCACCGATCAATCGAGAGCGCAACTTCTTTGCGTGCATCAGCGCGCGAGACCTCGCCCGTTGCACACAGAAGGGAGATGCATTCTGCCTCGCGAGCTTGGATCATCTCGGCAAGCCGATAGAGAACTTGCCCTCGGTTGTACGCGGTCGCGCTCGCCCACTTCCGTTGGACCGCAAGCGCCGATTCCACGGCATCTCGCAAGTCTTTACGACTCGCGTGTGAAACGTGCGCGAGCACGCGACCACTCACATGCTTGACTGGCAATGAACGACCGGACTCGCTGCGGGGAAACGCGCCGCCAATGAACAACTTGTAGGTCTTGATGATGCTTGGCGGGGCTGGGGTTGCTTTCCTTCGCATAAGGGAGAACTCACAATCCGCAGTCAGCGACCATCCACTTTCAGATACGCACGAAGCCCCTGTCGACCGCCCTCACGACCGAATCCGCTCTCACGGAATCCGCCAAAGGGGGCGCTTGGATCGAATCGGTTGAAGGTGTTGAGCCAAACCACACCCGCCTTCAGCCGCGCCGCCATTTCTAGTGCTTTCGCGCCTTTCTCAGTCCAAACTCCCGCACTCAATCCGTAGTTCGTGTTGTTCGCGCGCGCGACCGCCTCATCAGGCGTGCGGAAACTCATCACACTGAGCACCGGACCAAAGATCTCTTCACGGGCAATCGTGTGAGACGGTTGCACATCGGTGAAGAGACAGGGGCGGCAGAAGTACCCCTTCGATGGAAGTGTGCCTGCGTACTCATAAGGCGTCGCGCCTTCAGCGGTGCCGAGCCGGATGTAGTGTTGAATGCGATCGAGCTGTTCTTTCGAGTTGATCGCGCCGACATCAGTGTTCTTGTCCATCGGATCGCCGACACGCAGTGTTTGCATGCGTGCCTTCAGGCGACTAATGAATGTGTCGAGAATCCGTTCTTCAACGAAGAGTCGACTTCCGGCGCAGCAGACTTCGCCTTGGTTGAACCAGATCCCAGACACAACGCCCTCGACAGCCTGATCGATGGCAGCATCCGCGAAGATGATGTGTGGACTCTTTCCACCGAGTTCGAGCGTCAGTTTTCGTCCAGTGCCAGCAACTGTTGTTGCGATTGCCTTGCCGACCTCAGTCGATCCGGTGAACGCGACCTTGTCGAGACTCTTGTGAGCGACGAGCGCCTTTCCTGCTTCCGGGCCACCGGTGACGATGTTCACGACGCCCGCTGGAAGTTCGCACTCTTGAAAAATCTCAGCGAGGCGCAGGGCAGTGAGCGGCGTTGTCTCCGCTGGTTTTAGTACGACTGTGTTTCCACACGCGAGCGCAGGCGCGATCTTCCACGCTGCCATGAGGAGCGGGAAGTTCCATGGGATGACTTGCCCACACACGCCGACGGGTTCGATCTTGGCGCCTGGAAACGCATACGCAAGCTTGTCGCACCAACCGGCGTGGTGGAAGAAGTGGTGCGCGGCCAGCGGCACATCATCATCCCGACTCTCCTTGATGGGCTTGCCGCAGTCGAGCGTTTCAAGGACAGCGAGTTCGCGTGCTCGCTCTTGAATTCGACGAGCAACACGAAAGAGGAGTTTCGCGCGCTCGCTTGCTTTTAGCTTCGCCCAAGGCTTCAGGGCTTTGCGCGCGGATGCAACCGCGAGATCCACATCCTTGGCATTGGCTTCAGCAACTTCAGCGAGCACCGTCTCGGTGGCAGGGTTTGAAGTCGGGCGATACTTGGAGGACTTTGGTGCGACGAACTGTCCGCCGATAAAGAGACCGTTGCGCGGTGCGATCTCTACGGGAACCGTCTCTGGCGCGGGTGCGTACTCAAAGTCTGCCACAGCGGGAACTTTACGCGAGACCGGCTGATTCCGCCGCGCGGGGTCGCGGGTACCTTGCGCTTCTCATGCCTCCTTCGAAGATCCTTGTCATTGATGTTGGTGGAACCCACGCAAAGTTCCTTCTCACTGGGTGGAAGGAAAAACGCGAAGCGGACAGTGGCGCGAGCTACACGCCGACGATGTTGCTCGCCGACATGCAGCGATTGCTCGCGGGCGAAGCGTACGACGCCGTCACGATTGGGCTGCCCATTCCAATGAAGCACGGACGGGGTCTCTGCGAGCCGGTGAACCTTGGACCTGGTTGGCAGGCGTTTGACTTTGCGGCGGCATTCGGAAAGCCAACCAAGGTCTTGAATGACGCGGCTATGCAAGCGATCGGTGGGTACACAAGTGGTCGCGTGCTCTTCCTCGGACTCGGCACAGGCCTAGGTTCTTGTTTGATCGATGAGCGGCATGTGCTACCGCTCGAACTTGCACACCTCCCCTACAAGAAGCGGAAGTCCTTCGAGGAGTATGTTGGCGTGCGCGCGAAAGAAAAACTTGGAAAGAAGAAATGGCGCGACGAGGTGGCTGCAGTGATTGGCATCCTGCAGCGCGCGATTCTTCCTGATTGCACAGTGCTTGGAGGCGGGAACTCCAAAGATCTCCGCGAGCTTCCAGCTGGCTGTGTGTTGGGTGACAACGCGAACGCTTTCAAGGGCGGTTTCGCGGTGTGGCAAGAAACCTGGACTGGAATCTAGTTTCAATCGCCGCGCGACGAAGCGCTTGTTTTCACGGCGGGCGTGGTCATCGCGGTGAGCTGGCGCAGCACATAGGTCATGCGTTTGCGCTTGTGCGGCTCTTCCTCAAGGCAATCGAGGAGCAAGTCGGAGAGCTCCTGCGGAATCGTTGCGTCGAGTTTCATCGGTGCACCAGCGCCCGCCACAAAGGAAGGGTCCACTCGGCTCTTCGTACCATCGGTGTTCTTCGCGGCTTGTGGCGCGTAGCGTCGCAAGAGCACCCAGAACATCGTGGCACCAAAGTTGAAAACATCGGTCTGCTCGGTAATCGCTTCGCGTGCCGTCTGCTCGGGAGCGATGAATCCAGGCGACCCTTGCACTCGCTCTTTGACTGTTCCGCTCTTGCACGCTTGACCGAGATCGATCAACTTCACATGCTTCGACTCGTCGTACAGAATGTTGAGCGGCTTCATGTCCGCGTGCACAAAGCCCCGCTCATGCATGTGCACGAGCGCGCTCGCGACTTGCTTGAAAATGGAGAGGCACTCAGACAGTGGTGGCTTGGGAATCGTCGCGAGATCCTCGGCGTCGACATACTCCATCACCAATCCCAACTCACGCGCGTTGCGGTTGAGGAGTGAGTCTTTGCAGAGCTTGACCATCGCTCGGATCGCCGGATGGGAGAGCTTCGAACCAATCTCCCACTCCTGTCGAACTTGGTCGAGGAATCGTTCTTCCTTCTCGCCATTCGCGATGACATGCTTGAGGGCATAGATCGTGCGGGTCTTCTGATCACGGACCACCCAAATCCGACTCGACGCTCCATCGCCGACAAATCGTTGCACGCGATAATCCCAAAGCAATTTGCTTCGGTAATCACGCTGTTGCGCAGCGCATTCGCCCACGGGAAGTGGGGGAAGGCTCACAGCTGAGAATCCAAACGAGTCACCATCGACGCATTTCCAAGGCCAGGTTTGTGCAGCCGGCGCGTCATGGAAGTTCCATGCACAAACGGCATAAGGAGAAGTGACCCCTGCGCTGAGCAGGGGGGTTGCAAGCATACCAAACGCCCGAATGGGCGCGATATTGCGGTGAGGAAACTCGATTGGCGGCGGGGCGACTACGCGTCGGAGAAATCATCGCGGGCGGGGTACTTCCCGCCTTGAAGCCAAACAAGTTGGCGGAGGAAATCGTTCAAGAGGGTCGACGCGCCGAATCGGAAGAGTGTGGGATTCATCCACGCTTCGCCGAGCGTTTCGTGGACCATCACGAGTTGCGCGATCGCAGCTTTCGAGGTCCGAATTCCGCCGGCAGGCTTCATCCCAATCCGGACACCGTGTGTGAGGAATGCTTCGCGAATTGCCTCGAGCATCACGAGTACGACAGGATTCGTCGCCGCAGGGGTAACCTTTCCCGTCGAGGTTTTGATGAAAATCTCGCCTGCTTCGAGTTGGTGATCGCGACTCGCCGCGAGGCTTGCCTCAATGACGAGATCGCTCGCGGTGCGTACGGCATCAAGTGTTTCTAACTCGCCGGTTTCGAGAATGATCTTGAGGTGCGCGTGTTCGCAGGCGCGTTTCACAAGGTACACCTCGTCCGCGACACGGCGGAAGTCGCCGCTCAGGAACGCGCCTCGTGAGATGACCATGTCGATCTCGTCGGCGCCCGCTTCCACAGCTCGACGAACATCGTCGAGCCGCACTTCGAGCGGGAACTGTCCGCTTGGGAACGCGGTCGCGACGGAGGCGACTTTGACTGTGCTACCGCGGAGCGCTTGCACGGCGGTGGCAACGAGTGAGGGATAGACGCACACTGCGGCGACCGAGGGGACGGCGGGTTCGAATCCCGGAAGTGGGTTCATCGCCTTTCGGCAGAGCGCGCGGACTTTTTCAGGAGAGTCCTTTCCTTCGAGCGTCGTGAGATCGACCATCGAAATGCCGAGCCGAAGGAGCTTCTCCTTGGAACTCTTCTTGATGGATCGTTTGGTGAAACTCGCTGCGCGACGCTGCGCCATGACGGTGTCGACAGTCCGTTCTGGCGGAAGGTCGAAGTGCGGAACAAAGAGTGCGGCTTGAGCCTGCGACACAGACCTCAACCTCCCCGCGCTGCGCGGAACAGCGCGGGAAGACTCTGCCCTCCGCGCAGTTGCACGCGACGATCATTCGCGGTCTCAATGGAGTAGACAAAGAGCATTTCTGCGTAATTGTCGACAACGACGACGATCTCGTACGGTCGGGCTTCGCCACCTTCGCCTGTGCTTGCGCCAAGCACGGTGAACCCTCCAATGCTGGGCGCGATGGGTTCCGCAAATGCCGTGCGCGCGCGACCTGCTTCTACAAGTGCAGTCGCGACGATCGCGAAGAACGAAATCCAGAGGAGTGTTGAGGTGCGTCGCATGTGAGTTTGTTTCGGAGTTAGTTCGAGCGAGGTCGAAGCAAGTCGTTCGCGTCGGTTCCGAGATTGCGATATCCGAATCCATCGACGCTGCGCTTCGCGTCATCCCAGCGAATCGCGACCATCTCCTGTGTCGTCTCGTTGACGATCCACACGAGGTCCGCTTCCGATCCCTTTTGATGAATCGAGGTTGCGACATAGGTGCCGCGCGCTCGAGTTTGTGCGAAGGAGTCGGGCGTGAGCTCAACCCAACCGAGCAGGCCAAGCGCAAGCACATTCAAGGCGATGAGCGCGGTGAGGCCGCGAGATTTGCGTCGTGCGTTCCACATAGAAACCTCCACAGACGAGAGAGCTCAAAGATCGGTGTGTGATCGCTTGGATGGCCAAAGGCTCAGCGTCACGATGATTCCAAAGAGCAAGAACGCGATCCCGTATCCGAATACTGGACTGGTCTTTGGACTGTGATTTGGCTCTGGTGGCTTCGACAACTCTTGCGCGTAAAGCGTGGTCGCGGGCGCAAGAAGCACGGTAGCACCGAGCAAAATGGAGGGGCGCTTCATAGTGAAAGCATAGTAGTGGTTCTTTCGCCTACAGCGGTTGCAGGACAATGCGACCACCGTCTTCCACGGGCCGCGCTATCGCGTGGCTTGGATCGTGATCAAGCGCGATAATCCAGCGGTTCTCTAGGGCGCGTCGGAGCAAGCGCTCCTTGGTCAGCATGGTCTCGTAGCCAAGCATGTCGTAGCCGAGACTCGCGGCCGGGTGCGCATGGTGGATTGTTGGGCAGGCGTCACCCAGAAAGAGCACCGACTCCCGATCGCCATCCACGAGAATGGACTGATGCCCCCAAGTGTGACCAGGGCTCGGAATGAGCGTGATGCCATCGAGTGGCGAACACTCGCCCTCGTGCAACTCCAACTGTTCGACAATGGGATCGAGATGTGACCGGAAGTACGTCTTCGTCATCGTGCTCTTGTTCGCCAGCGCGTCTTCCCACTCTTGTCGTTGCACATGGATGCGAGCGTTTGGAAAAACGCTCTTGAGTTCCGAGTCCTCCAAGCGCGTCAACCCAGCGGCATGATCGAAGTGCAAATGAGTAAGGATCACATGCGAGATTTGATCAGGCAAGACTCCGTGTTCTTTCAACGCACAAACCACTGTTCGTGATTCGAACTCGTACATCGCCCGCTCTTTCACGCTCCATTTGTCGCCATACCCAGCTTCAACGAGCACGAGGCCATTCGTTGAATGGATGAGGAGAGATCGTGTAGAGAGCAAGATACGATTGGAAGCGTCCGCTTCTAACCACTTTGACCACATAGTCTTAGGAACGAGGCCAAACATACCGCCGCCGTCGAGGCGAAACGAGCCCGTGCGAAGCCGAACGATGCGTGAAACGACCATTGACTCCAATCTTAGGGTCTAGGGGCAAGTTTCTTATCACCGCTACTTCCGCCGAGAAAATTCGGTGGCAAGCTACGGTTGCGTGATCGTCCCACGCACTCGGCTTCCATGATGGGGTTCCCTATGACTCGACTCAGCATTCTCGGATTGGTGCACGCTCTTTGTCTCGTGTTGACGCAAATGGTGGTCGCGCAGGGAAGTCCCAACGCAATCGAATTGCGTCGAGTTGCCATTGACGCCAACGCACTGCTTGCGCTGGAAGTCGGTGATGCGATGCCGAGAGATCTTGCGGAAGAGATGGGCGCAGGGCAACTGCTAGAGCGAACGCTCGCCGCGAGTCATGGCGCAACTTACCTGCGATTCGAGCATCCCAAGAATCCGCTGCGGTGGAGTGATGTGCTCGTGCGAGGCTCTCGCGTGACTGCCTGCTTGCGCGACGGAACTGGTGACTGGGTGAGTGTCCGGACTATCGATGACGGAACGATGATCCGCGAACTCCGGTCGAGAAGGGACGTGGGCGCGTGCGGCGCTGAGGAGCACGGAGCGGACGGCGACGGCGATGGTGCACAGGCTGCGGGGGCGGGCTCGCAGAACTTCGGAGCAAACTGTGATGATGGCTCGGTTGTTGATCTGCTGGTCTATGTGACAGTGCAGGCGGCGCTTGAAATGGGTGGAATGGACGCGGCAATCGATGAAGTCGTGCTTGCAGAGACAATCTCGAATGTCGCCTACTCGAACACGGGCATTCCGATGCGCATTCGAATCGTTGGCGTCTATCTCAGCGGATATCCAGTCGTTGATGGTGACAAAATGACGACGGATCGAAATCGCCTGCAGGCGGTGAGCGATGGATGGCTCGACGAGGCGCATGCGGCCCGCGATTTGCTCGGGGCGGATCTCGTGACATTGTGGCGAGTCCCGGATCCGACGATTTATCCAGGAGGAAACGGAGTTGCAGGAACTTCGTTCATACTCGATCCCTCGATCGTTGACCCGGCAACAAGTGGGTTCACGATCATGGATTGGTCCGAGGCGGTAAGCAATCTCACTTTTCCGCATGAGTTAGGCCACAACATGGGTTGCTGTCATGCGAGCGGCGATACGGGTACGGGCCCTTGCGGGTGGTTCGGGTTTTCACGCGGGTGGAGGTTTACTGGTTCGAGTAACACGCAGTGGCGGACGATCATGGCGTACGCGCCTGGCACGAGAATCACATATTTCAGCGATCCACTCACGAGCTTTGATGGAGTTCCAACTGGCGTAGCGGGCCCCGCGGGTGCGAACAACACTCTGACTATCTCGACGACCCGCGCGCTTGTCTCGATTTATCGATGTTCGATCATTCCGGATAACGACGATTGCCAAGACGCCACGCTGCTCGTGGAGGGTTCCTCGCTCAGTGTGTCGAATGATCACGCAACGACGGAGCTTGGGGGCGGTTTCGCGACCTGTGCGGGCTCAGACCTCAACGATGTGTGGGCGAAGTTCACAGCTCCAGCCAACGGGACTGCGTTCCTTCAATTGTGTGCGGGTGCAGCGACAACCCAAACGACGATCAGTGTGTATGAGGACAATTGCACTGGCGACAGGATTGCGTGCGTCAGTGAGGATGCTGGCTCTACTTGCGAGTCGCCATTCTCTTCTGCGCTCTCGCTTCCGGTTCTTGCGGGGCGGACCTATCTGGTCCGTCTCTCTTGCCTCGGCGCGATGAATGGAGATGTATTCAATGGGCTCTTGCTCTACGGATTCACGCCAACCGCGGAATGTGCTAGCGCGGCGGGAAGCTGTTTCAGCGCGCACGCGACCCATGGTTGTAGCAACGCAGCCTGTTGTGCAATGGTCTCCGCGTTCGATCCTTACTGTGGCGCGACACAGTGGGACTCAGTCTGCGTCGATCACGCGAACACGATCTGCGCCGATTGTGGTGATGGAACAATGTCGTGCTTCGTTGTGCACAGTTCGACAGGCTGTGCTGACCCGGGGTGCTGTGCCAATGTGACGGCCGTGGACTCGTTCTGCGGACTCGTGGAGTGGGACGCGGTTTGTGCTGGAATCGCCCTGATTGAGTGCGGCAACTGCGGAGATCCAAATGCTGGATCGTGCTTCTCGGCGCATCTCAATGCGGGATGCAACGATGAAGCATGTTGCGTCGCGGTCTGTGAGACGGACATCTTCTGCTGTGACACTCGGTGGGACGCAACTTGTGCGCAGGCAGCGCCGGCACTCTGTGGTGGATGTGGCGGTGGCGTGGGATCATGCTTTGTGATGCATGCAACAGCTGCGTGTGATGACCCGGTCTGTTGCGCGAGTGTTTGCGCGGTTGATCCGACCTGCTGCTCGACGAACTGGGACGCGGGTTGTGTTGATCAGGCGATGATCTCGTGTGGTGGTTGCGGAACCGCCGCGAGCGGATCGTGCTACTTCGCGCATCAAACACCGGGCTGCCGCGACAGTGCTTGCTGCACCATCATTTGCTGGGAAGATCCATTCTGCTGCGAGGATCACTGGGATCCTGGTTGTGCAACGCGGGCGTACCAAGTGTGTGGCTCGATCGCGGACTTGAACCATGATGCGAGCGTAAACGCCGCGGATCTTGCAATCCTGCTTAACAACTGGAGCGCGAGCGGCGTCGGCGATCTCAACAATGACGGAGTGGTAAACGCCGCAGATCTCTCGATTCTTTTGAACGCATGGACTGGCTGATCGTGTCAGTCGTCAGCCAAGCAACGCGTCTGGATCTTCAAGTAGCTTCACGACTGCATTGAGGAACCGCGCGCCCTCTGCGCCATCGACAACTCGATGGTCGCACGAGAGCGAGAGTGGCAGCACGAGTCCAGCGTAGAACTTGCCATCCTTCGTGAGCACTCTTTCCTTCGCGCGACCAGCGGCGAGGATCGCGACCTCTGGGTAGTTGATGATCGGCGTGGCGAACATGCCGCCGTAACTTCCAACATTCGAGATCGTGAAAGTCCCGCCGAGCGATTCCTCGCGCGAAATCGTGCGGTCTTTGCACTTGCCTGCGAGTTGCTTCACCGCAGCGCCAAGTTGGACTGGCGCGAGCTTGTCGGCATTGCGAATGACCGGGACCATCAACCCAGCGTCTGTATCGACGGCGCAGCCGAGGTGAACACCACTCTTGAGAATGACCTCGTTTTTCGCATCGTCGACGATCGCGTTGAGCGCAGGGTACTTCTTAAGTACACGGCACACCGCCGTCATCAAGAACGGAAGCATGGACAGTTTTTCGCCAACAACGCGCGAGTACTCGCGTCGCTTGACTTCAAGCGCAGTGACATCCGCTTCATCCACGACTGTGAAGTGCACTGCAGTCTGCGCACTTCGCGCGAGTGCTTCCGCGATCTTTCGACGCACGCCACGGAATGGGACGCGCTTGGCAACATCACTTTGGTCGATGAACACGCTGCCTGGCTCGATGCTCTGGATGCGAGGTGCGAATGACGGCTCAGCTGTCGTCGCATTTGGGGCCGCGGAGCCGCCTTCGGCAAACGAGCCAACATCACTCGCGGTCACACGACCACCGCGCCCTGAGCCTGGAACACTCTGAATGTCGACGCCGAACTTGCGAGCGAGTCCACGCACAGCGGGAGTCGCGAGAGCCTTACCTTCGCGCGCGACGACCACAGCCTCGGGAGCCTTGCGCGCGAATCGATCGCTGACCGTAAGCGTGCCAGTCATCGTTCCGACGACCGTGCCTTGATCTGCTTCTTGCACGCCAGCCGCAACTTGGCTTGACATGCAACTTGCTGCTGCAGCGGCCGCGGGCTTCGCGACCGCAGCAGGCTTCGCCGCGCCATAGCGCAAGAGCACTGCGCCAACTTTGACGATCTCGCCTTCTTGCGCGCAGAGTTCGCTGATCGTGCCTCCCCACGGAGATGGAACTTCAACGAGCGCTTTGTCCGTTTGCATCTCTGCGATCGTTTGCTGTTCCTTCACTGTGTCGCCCGCGGACACCATCCACTTGACGAGCTCAGATTCCGCCAGCCCCTCTCCGAGATCGGGTAGGAGGAAGTAACTCTTGTCGGAAGGCTGCTTTACTCCGGCCATCTGAGAAATCCTTGGCGTTGTGGGTCGTACTGCACGGACGCGTCGCTCTCGAGGCAACGGGCGCCTCAGAATTGACTTTTGTACCACACGCTGCGAGTGCGAATGGAAGGGAAAGAGTAGGTCTCGGATACGGTGCGCATGAGCCAAGCAATGGAAACCAACGAGATGCCCGCCGCCGAACTTGACTGGTCGCTCCCTTATGACGCTCGCAGACCTGCTGTTGGCGGGTCGATGGCGGTCGCGACAAGCCAGCCACTCGCCGCGCAAGTCGGTCTTGAGATGCTTCGGCGTGGCGGAACAGCTGCCGACGCCGCGGTTGCGACAGCCGCGGCGATGACGGTGCTCGAGCCGACGACGAATGGGATCGGCGGCGACGCATTCGCTCTAGGAATTTTCGGCGGTGAAGTTGTCGGATTGAACGCGTCCGGTCGATCGCCCGCGAATCAACCTCGAAGCGCGTTTGATGGGCAGCAGGGCATGCCGAAGCGCGGTTGGGGACCCGTGACCGTTCCTGGTGCGGTCAGTGGTTGGGTTGCACTTTGGAAGAAGCACGGCGTGTTGCCATTTGCTGAACTACTCGCGCCGGCGATCGCGTATGCGCGTGATGGTTATCTCGTCGCACCTCGAACAGCGGATCTTTGGGCGCGCTCGTTCACCGCCTTTGCGAAGTACGACGAGTGGAAGCGCGTGTTCGCGCCACTCGGTCGCGCGCCTCGCGCTGGTGAACGCATCACGCTGCCCGACCACGCGAAGACACTCGAACTGATCGCCACGACCGAGGGCGAAGCGTTCTATCGCGGCGTTCTCGCGGAACGCATCGTCAATGCGGCGCGCGTGGATGGCGCTGCGATGACCGCGCAGGATCTCGCGTCGCACAGCGCCGACTGGGTTACCCCACTTGAATCGCCATTCGCATCTGCTCGCATGTTGCAGATTCCGCCCAACGGTCAAGGCATCGCGGCGCTCATCGCGCGCGGCATCCTCGAACATTCTGAACTGAATCCGCGCTTTGATGAACTTTCGCCTGATTGCGCTGACTCCATTCACCTTGCAGCGGAAGCGATGAAACTCGCGTTTCGAACGGTGCATCGAGAAGTCGGCGATCCCGCAAGCATGCGCATAGGCAGCGCGGAACTCCTTCGACCGGAGTTTCTTGCGGAACTTGCCACTGAGATTGACCCGACGCGCGCGAAGGACTTTCAACACGGCCCGCCGAAGACGGGCGGCACGATCTTGCTCTGCGCTGCGGATCGGCATGGCAACATGGTGTCGTTGATTCAATCGAACTATGAGGGATTCGGATCTGGAATCGTGATTCCGAATACAGGCATTGCGATGCAGAATCGCGGCGCATGCTTCACGCTTGAACGCGGGCATGTGAATGAGTACGCAGCGGCGAAACGACCGTATCACACGATCATTCCTGGAATGCTCATCACACGCGCGGCTGACGGGGCTGCGCAACCACTCATCGCGTTTGGCGTGATGGGTGGTTACATGCAGCCGCAGGGTCAACTGCAGGTGGGCAGTCGTTTGCTCGATCACCGCCAGAATCCGCAGGCCGCACTCGACGCGCCGCGTTGGCAGGTGAGCGAAGGGCTTGCGCTTGCGATGGAGCCGGGATTTCCAGACGCCGTGATCGAGCAGCTGCGCGCTCGCGGTCATGTCATCAAAGTCGCGGCGGAAAAGTCCGTGACCTTTGGACGCGGGCAGTGCATCCTGCGAGTGCCGCACGGCTTCGTCGCCGGCAGTGATATGCGAGGGGATGGGCAGGCGGTCGTGCTCTAGCCCAACCCGCGGAGAAGGGCGTAGCATGATCAAACTTATGAAGCACTCCACGCTCGCGCTTTGCACGCTCGCCTCGGTTTGCGCTCTCGCCGGAGCGACACAACAGGAAAAACCCGCGAATGTGCCGCCCCCAGGGCAAGGTCGCGCTCTCGCCAAGAACTCCAATTTTATGGCGGATGGAAAGCCGTTCGTCGTCGGCGCGACAGTGCAATTGTTTGATGGCAAGAGCATGAAGGGATGGAAGGCATTTGTTCCAGACCTCGCGAAGGAATCGAAGGATCAGATGTCCGTGTGGAGTGTGAAGGATGGGGTACTCGTCTGCAGCGGTCGGCCGATTGGCTACATCGAGACCGAAACGCTCTACACCAACTTCGTCATCGAACTGGATTGGCGATTCGATCCCTCAAAAGGCGAGGGAAACTCTGGAGTGCTCTTGCGCGTGACTGGCGAGGACACGGTGTGGCCGAGAAGCATGGAAGCACAACTGCACTCACGCAATGCCGGGGACATTTGGAACATCGGCGAGTTTCCTGCCGAAGTGACGAAGTCGCGCACAGAGGGCCGCCACACAACCAAAGCGAAAGACTGCAACGAGAAGCCGCTCGGTGAGTGGAATCACTATCGCATCGTGTTCAACGAAGGCACGCTGGAATTGTGGGTCAACAATGTCTTGCAGAATGTGGCGACACACTGTGAGGTCGTTGCGGGTCGCATTGCGCTGCAGAGCGAAGGTGCGCACATCGAGTTTCGAAACATCTCACTCACGCCCATCACCGATTAACAATTTTGCGCGCGGGGAACGAGCGGCATGCGCGTGGAGAGCGTGCGCGCAGCAGGAGTTGTGAACGCCGAGTGCGCGAGTCGCACATTTCGGCACAGTGGGGTGCATTCCTAGGTTCTGCGCCGAACGACCGCATTGGTCTGTTTTCGCGTGCCTTCGTGACTATGTTGTAGCTCGATCGAACCGGGGTGGCTCGATCATTCAAAGAAGTCGTGAGGCACGGCATGCGTTGTTCAACATGCGATACGGCGGTACGCGCTCTCTCCCGAGCCTTGATGAGGCGGGAAATTTTGCGCTTTGAGGATCGATGGTGAGAGATCGACCTCCGGAGTGCGCAAGCAGTCGTACGCGTCACGAAAAGCGATCGATCCAGTCTGGATCGATTGAGGCACACAAACAAGAACTGAGGATTCCCATGAAGACTGTAAAGACCACTGGTATTTTGGGCGGATGCTTCGGACTCGCAATCAGCTTCCTCGGGCCAACCGCGCTTGCGCAGGTGACTGCGGTTCAGGTCGCGACAACCTCAACAAAGAAGGTCGTCGCTGTCGTTGATACGAGTTCAAGCCTTGTTGTGGAGACAAAGGTGAGCGTGAAGAACGCCGCAGGCGCTTGGCAAGAAAGCACGATCGCCTCCACGGACGCGCAGGAGGCGCTTGTCGATGAGGAGTCAGCAGCTGAGACCGCGGCGGGCATCATCAACGACTGCAACAACAACGGGATCGACGATGGTGCAGAGCTCGCCGCTGGCGGCGCAGACTGGGACGCAGATGGCGAACTCGACATCTGCGAGACCTCGTACGGAGATTTCAATCTCAACAACGCCGTCGACAGTCAGGATGTGTCCATCCTCCTCGGTTGGTGGGGGATCGCGAACCCGCTGTTTGGCGATCTCAACGATGATGGCGTCGTTGATGCGATCGACCTCGGAACACTGCTCGCCCGCTTCGGGCCACGTTGATTCGAACTGATCCGCGCACAAACCAAGAACGCGAAGGCACTTCCACCGCGCCCGGCACTCCGGGCGCGGTTCTCATTTCGATCGTGCCAAGTGTCACGAGGAAAGGAGCGTGCATTTGCGGTGTGATGGAAACACGAGGTTTTCTGTGTAGGCACTGTTTCCACGGGAATCTCCCCTCGCTTGCACAGGCGTCGTCTGTGCTTAGGTATCGTGTTGTGGTTCCCGGGTGACTGAAACAATTCAACAGTGAGGTGGATCATGAGAGACAGTGGAAGACCGAGTAGAGGCGTTTGCCTGTTCGCGTCTGTGGTGGCTTTGGGCATCGCGCAGTCGGCACTCGCACAGGTCGCTGCAGTGCAAGTCGCAGCGAACACAAACAAGAAGATTGTCGCGGTGGTCAACACAACGACGAGCGCCGTTGTCGAAACGAAGGTGATTGAAAAGAACACCGCCGGCACATGGGTTGAGAGTGCAACGAAGTCGACTGCTGCAACGACTGCGATGATTGACGCGACGGTCACGCCGCCGCCGATGCCACCGCCAGATCCAATCATCAATGACTGCAACGACAACGGCATTGATGACGACGCCGAGCTCGCGAGCGGCGCGTCAGATTGGGATGCGGACGGCACCCTTGACATTTGCGAAACAACCGCGGGCGACCTGAATCTCAATGGCGTGATTGACAGTCAGGATGTTTCGATTCTGCTCGGTTGGTGGGGCGCGGCGAACCCGCTCTACGGCGATCTGAACGGCGACAACATCGTGGACGCTGTCGATCTCGGAACTCTGCTCGCGCGGTTCGGGCCTGTTTGAGTTGATATCTCGGCATTGCGAAGCACAAAGCAACCCCCGCGGTTCCTCAACCGCGGGGGTTCTTGTTTCATGCAGTCGAGCCGACAGAAGTGAGGTTGCCTGATCGCAACCGTTACAGTTCCGCGCGTGATGACCGAAGATCTTCGCACTCCGAACGCCCAACCCGAAACAGACCTCGTGCATTGTGGGAGGGATAGCGCTCGCCAGTTTGGTTTTGTGAATGCGCCGGCGTATCGGGGGTCAACGGTGGTGCATCGCACGCTTGCATCGCTTGATGCGGCAACGCGTGGCGATCCACAGACTGCGGACTTCATCTATGGTCTGTTGGGCACGCCGAACTCGCGCGAACTCGAGAGACTCCTCTCAACGCTTGATCATGGCGCTGGCGCAGTTGTCGTTCAAACCGGTCTTGCCGCTGTGCATGTTTCGATCGCTGCGCACCTCACGCATGGCGACCATGTCTTGATGGTGGATACGGCGTACGGGCCAACGCGGCGATTGTGCGATGTCGTTCTTCAACGCATGGGCGTGGAGACTTCGTACTACGACCCGAACATCGGCTCAGAGATCGCGGCGCTCATACGACCGAACACAAAGTTGGTCTACATGGAGTCGCCTGGCTCCCTGACCTTCGAAATCCAAGATGTGCGAGCGATCAGCGCGGTTGCGCGCGCTCGCGGCGTGTTGAGCGTTGTGGATTGCACATGGGCTCCCGCGCTGTTCTGTCGACCGATCGAGTTGGGTGCAGACCTTGTCGTTCGCGCGCTGACAAAGTATGAAGGTGGTTCGAGCGACCTGTTGCTTGGTGCCGTCATCGCGCGCAGTGCGGAGTTGACTCGCGTCGTGAAGACCTACGCGGACGATCTTGGTTCTCTCGCGCATCCCGAAGACTGCGTGTTGTGTCTGCGAGGCATGCGCTCCTTGAGCGTGCGGTTGAAGCATCACGAAGCGAGTGCGCTGCGAGTCGCGAACTGGCTTGAGGCTCGTCCGGAAGTCAAGCGCGTCTTCTACCCAGCACTGGCGTCGGATGAGGGCCACGCATTGTGGGAGCGCGATTTCACAGGTGCGACCGGCTTGTTTTCGGTCGAACTTCATCCGGTCGCTCGCGAGAAGATTGCGTGCATGCTCGACGGCATGCGCTATCTCCGCATGGGTTACAGCTGGGGTGGATTCGAGAGCCTCATCATTCTCGCGGAAGAAGGGAAGGGGCGAACCGCGTCAAACTGGCGCGCATCAGGGCCGCTCATTCGCCTTCATATCGGGCTTGAGCATGTCGACGATCTCATCGCTGATCTCGCAGATGGGCTTACGAGGCTCGGCGTCCCTTGAGCGCTCGTGCAAGATTTTCGCCCGCAGCGGGCGAAATCGTTGCACTCGCTTTGGACTCCGACCGCGCGAGTGAATCGCGACGGTCGGAGGGCTGGCTCAGTGGGTCGGACGAATGCGAACAAAGGACGCTGGAATCTCGCCTGTGCCGAGTCACCTGCCTCTCGACGACCCTCCGTGGAGCAAGCCTCGGCTACACTCATCCTCCCTCCGTGTGAATGTCATCCTCGCGACCTGAAGCCATGCCGATCACCACTGTTTACACCGCTGAGATCAAGAAGATTTCGATCCTCGACGAGCACGCGAACTTTGATGAAAAGCTCGGCGA
>SXUI01000059.1 GCA_005790605.1 Planctomycetia bacterium
CCGCCCGTGCTTGTGTCGCTGCCGTTCAAGTTGCTCCTCTTCGTTCTCGTGGACGGCTGGACACTGATCGCGGGCAGTTTGATTGGTGGCGTCTTGCGACCCATGTTGGAGTTGAGTGGCGGTGGCTGATCTGAGCGAGAGGTAGTTTTCTATGGACACTGACGCGCTCGACATCGTTCGCCAAGCCTTCTGGCTCGTCCTCATCCTCTCTGCGCCTGTGCTGATTGTCGGACTGGTTGTCGGTCTCGTCGTCAGCGTTTTGCAAGCGGTCACACAACTACAGGAACAGACGCTCGTGTTCATTCCAAAGATCACGGCGATGGTTGCTGTTTCGATCTTCGCACTCTCGTGGCTGACCGCGCAGCTCATGGAGTTCGCCACTGAACTCTTCACTTGGCAGCCCGGCACCTAACACACGCTCATGGGTTCACTTGAGCAACTTTCCCAGCATCTGCTTCCCGCGGTCCTCGTGATCTCGAGAATTGGGGGGCTTTGTCTCCACGGACCGGTGCTCTCAAGTCCTGCGATTCCGATGCAGATCAAGGCTTTCTTGGTCATCGCGCTTGGGCTGAGTTGCTACCCCGCGATTGCGGCTGGCACGACATTTCCGCCTGATGGCGGGCTCTTGCTCGCAACCGCGTTCATCGCGGGCGAACTCCTGATGGGTGCTGTGATTGGATTTCTCGCCGGCGCGCCGATCATGGCGATGCAGTTCGGCGGTGTGTTCATGGGTCAGCAAATGGGACTCGGATTCGCGCGCTTTTACAACCCAGCGATCGATGAGGAGAGCGATGCGGTCGAGCAAATCCTGTTCTTCCTCGCGCTCGCGGTCTTCATTTCGATTGGTGGGCTCGAAGCGATGTTCGGTGCGTTGCTCAGTAGTTTCGCGACGGTTCCTCCTGGGAGTGTGTTTGCGCTGTTGATGCCTGGCGACGGTGGTTCGCTTCCCGAACTCGCGATTGGCACGCTGAGTATCGCGCTTGAACTTGGTCTGCGTGTGAGCGCACCGCTCTTCGCCATCGTCTTCTTGGAGACCGTCGCGATGGGATTCTTGTCGCGAAGCGTGCCGCAGCTCAATGTGATGAGCGTTGGTTTCCCGGTCCGTCTCGCCATTGGATGCCTTGCGATTCTCGGCGGACTTGTGTCGATTCACGAGGCACTCTTGTCTGGCAGCGACGCGGCGCTTGCGCGACTCTTCGCCGTGGGAGGCGCGCATGGCTGAAGATCTCGGTGAACGCACGGAAGACGCGACGCCGCGCAAGTTGCGAGAGGCGCGCGAAGAAGGTCGAATCGCCAAGAGTGCCGATGCGACGAGCGCGATCATTCTGCTTGGCGCGACGGTCATCCTTGGCGCTGGACTGCAGCCGATGCTCGTCTCGCTCGCGGCCCTCGTTGAGCGTGCGCTTGAGGGATCCGCGCTCGTCAGCGATGGTTCGATCGATTCGCTCCACGACTCGATGTACCCCGGGCTCACGCAGAGTTTGCTCGCGGTGCTTCCGCTCTTGGCCGCGGCGTTTGCTGTCTCGATCCTCGCGGTGCTCTGGCAGACCGGCTTCATCGTGACGACCAAGTCGCTCATGCCCAAACTCGAGCGACTCAATCTTGCGCAGGGGTTTGGCAGGCTCTTCAGTGTCCGAACGCTCATCAAGACGGGGTTTGACATCATCAAACTCGCGCTCGTGACGACCATGGTCTGGTTCGCAGCGGTGGATCTTCTCCCGCAGATTGCCACGCTTCCCGCGCTCGATGCGATGGCATGTGCGCAGGCGATTGGCGCCATGACTTATTCGCTCGCGATTCGCGTCGCGGTTGCGCTGCTCGTGGTCGGTGTGCTTGATTACGCCGTGCAATGGTGGAAGCACAGCCAAGAAATGCGGATGTCGAAGCAACAGGTGAAGGAAGAGTTCAAAGAGTCTGATGGCGATCCCGATGTCAAACGACGCCGTATGCAGATCGCGCGCCAGATGGCGATGCAGCGATTGAATTCGAGTGTGCCGCGCGCGGATGTCATCGTGACGAATCCCGAGCACTTGTCGGTCGCGATTCAGTATGACGCGATGACGATGTCTGCGCCGCGCATCGTGGCGATGGGCGCGGATCAAGTCGCGTTCCGCATTCGACAGATCGCGCTCAAGCACGACATTCCGATCATGGAGCGCAAGCCGCTCGCGCGAGCGCTGTTCGCGTCCTGCAAGGTCGGGCAAGAAGTTCCCGCGGAGCACTACAAGGCGCTCGCGGAGGTGCTCGCGTTCGTCTATCGACTCAAGAATCGAGCTGTGCCAGTCGCGAGTTGAGGTCTCGTCTGATTGAGGTTACGCCATATGCCTGACGGAATTCCTCCCATCTTCCACACGATCGCGCGCTACACGCACCTCATCGTGCCCGTGGGCTTCCTGCTCCTCGTTGGCGTGTTGGTTGTCCCGCTTCCACCCATCATCATGGACCTCTTGCTGTGCGCGAACATCGCCATCGCTGCGGTGGTGTTGATGACGACGATGTACATGCGTCGACCGCTCGATTTCAGCGTGTTTCCTGCGCTCCTGTTAGGGACGACGCTCTTTCGCTTGGTGCTCAATGTTGCAAGCACGCGCCTCATTCTTTCTGTGGAAACGAAGGACCCCGTAGAAGCCGCGAGCGCCGCTGGTCATGTGATCGAGGCGTTCGCCAACTTCGTGGCAGGGGAGAACCCGATCGTCGGCGGCATCCTGTTTGTGATCTTGGTCGTGGTGCAGTTCGTCGTCATCACCAAGGGCGCGACGCGCATGAGCGAGGTCGCCGCGCGCTTCGCACTTGATGCAATGCCTGGCAAGCAGATGGCGATCGACGCAGACCTCAGTGCCGGTGTCGTCGACGACAAGGAAGCCAAGCGGCGGCGCGAAGAGGTTTCGCGCGAAGCGGACTTCTATGGCGCGATGGACGGCGCGTCCAAGTTTGTTCGAGGCGACGCCATTGCGGGCATCATCATTACAGTCGTCAACATCGTTGGAGGATTCGCGATCGCGAAATTCCAACTAGGTTGGAGCGTTAGCGATGCGCTGAAGACCTTTACGCTGCTTTCGATCGGGGACGGTCTCGCCGCGCAGATTCCAGCGTTCCTCGTGGCCATCTCTGCAGGCCTCATCGTCGCTCGCGCGGGCGGTGGCAAGACGGTCGGCGAAGAGATTCCGAATCAACTCGCTGCGCAGCCCACTGCGCTTTACCTCATCAGCCTTTTCCTCCTCGCCCTCGCATTTACGCCGCTTCCAACCTTCCCGATGATCGCGGGCAGCGCCTTGCTTGCCACGATTGCGTATTCGATGCAGTGGATGTCGAAGCAGAAGTCGGCTCAGGAGGCCACGCGGCTTCGTGAAGAGGCGCGCAACACGCCGCCGGAAGAGCCGAAGCCTGAAGCGCTGATCGCCGTGGATGTGCTCGAACTTGAACTCGGTTACGCGCTGGTCGCACTGGTGGATCAGTCCCGTGGCGGGGACCTCCTGCAGCGGATTTCGCGCATTCGTCGTGACCTCGCGGTCGAACTCGGACTCGTCATGCCTGCGGTTCGGGTGCGCGACAACATGGAACAGCCGCCCAATGCCTATCGCGTGAAGATTCGCGGGGCGACTGTCGCTTCCGGGACGGTCTATCCCGATCGCCTCATGGCTATGGACTCGGGGCTCGCGAGTGGAACGCTCGAGGGAGTTTCGACGAAGGAACCAGCGTTTGGTCTCGATGCGATTTGGATCGAGCCGGCGCTCAGGCAGAAAGCAGAGGTCGCAAATTGGACCGTCGTTGATCCTTCAAGCGTGCTCGCCACGCATCTGGCGGATGTGGTTCGTTCCCATGCCGATGAGTTGTTGACTCGTGAGGAGGTGAACAACCTCCTGACCCAGCTCAAGATCAAGTCGCCTCGGACGGTTGAGGATCTTGTGCCGAGCGTCATCAAGGCTCCTGATCTGCAGAAGGTCATGCAAGCGCTGCTCCGAGAGCGCGTTGCGATTCGCGACATTGAGGCGATTCTGGAGTCGATGGCGGAGTGGATGCCACACACGAAAGACCCTGAGATTCTCGTTGAATACGTGCGCAACAGCCTTCGCCGCACGATCTGCCAGCAGTACGCGGATACAGGCGAGGACGGAAAGCCCAAGCTTGTCTGCGTCACGCTCGACCCGGCCCTTGAGGATGTCGTCAGCGGCTACATCGATCGATCGCCGAGCGGAACGACATTCAGTATCCCCCCTCAGGTCGCGAATCGAATCGCTCGTGCGGTCGCGCAGACTGCCGAGCCACTTGCGTCGCAGGGGAAACCCATCGTCGTGATCACTTCGCCTTCGGTTCGGTCTCAGGTTCGCCAACTCCTCGAGCCGCACATTCCGGGTGTCGCTGTCTTGGGTTACAACGAAATCGTGAAGGGCATCGATGTCGAGAGCGTTGGGTTGGTTCAACTCAATCCGGCGACTCAAGCGAGTTCTCCTCCGTCAGCCGCTCGGGTCGGAGCGGCCGTCTGACGCACTCGACACAATCTGAAAATGTGCATCGCGCTCGCGCCTTCTCTCGGTTAGTCTTCTCGCAGTCGATGCGCATGCCAGACGGAGTCTGGCGCAAGCTCTCACTTGACGCATCGCAATCCTCAGTATTGCCATGGAGGGCACTACAGTGACGGAACGAAAATCTTCGCGTAACGAATCGTCCATCGCGCCTCGGCAGAATCCCTCGCAAGCGCGGGCTCGCGTGTATCGCGCGTGGACGATGGCCGATGCACTCGCGGCGGTTCGCCAAGACCTCGGCGCTGACGCCATGATTCTGCATGCCCGCGCGATTTCGCGCCGCGGATTTCTCGGCTTTGGTCGCAAAGACTTCGTCGAAGTCGCGGCCGCTCCAGCGCTGCCTGACGCATCTATGCCCAAGTATCCGCGTCGCGATCGCGTACCGCAACGCGACGCAGCGGCGCTGCCGCAGCGCAGTGACGAGAGGAGTGAAGGGGGACTCGCGCACGCGCAGCGCGCTCGAGGACTTGCGGCGTACGCTGACGGAGCCACCGGAACTGCGCCAGCGGCGCCAGCTCGCGAAGTCGAGTTTGATCTCGCCACTGAGCAGGCGAAGACGCGCCGCCTTGCGAGGGACATGCTTGTGCAACTCGAGCGGGAGAGTGCTGAGCGCAAGGCTGCGTCACTGAATGAGATTGCGACCGCGAGTGAAGCAAACGCGGTTCGACGCGATGTTGTGCCAGCGCCGAAGTACACGAGCGTTCCTCCAACGCGAGAACCGCCGCGCGAAGTTGCGCGAGTTTCAGCAGCGCAACGGTTTGTGCTCAAGACGCCGACAGGCGCGCCAAACGCTTCGACCACGCGCGCTGAAGTGTGCATCGAACTGCCTGCAATCAAAGTGGCAACACCGATTCCAGCGCCGACTCCAGTGTTGATCGAGCCAAACCTCGTGAACGCCGCGCCTGTGACACCGATGAGCGAGCTCGATGCGATCGGAAGCATCGTTGACGCGGTGCTTGATCCAGCGACTCGCGTTGCTCCTTCGGCCGCAAGAAGCCTCGCGACAAAGGTTGTCGCGCCCAAACCAGGTGCTGCGCCCATTCGAAACACGCTGCCGACCGAAGCGCTTGAGGCGGCGTATCGCGCGTTGATTGAGCAAGAAGTCGCCGAGCAACTCGCCGACACCATCTTGGCACGCGTCTCGCAGCAACTTTCGCCAAGCGATTGTGACGAACCGGCGAAAGTGCGCTGTGCGGTCGTGCAGTCGATTGCATCGATGCTGCCTGCGACGGACGGCGACAGCGACTCGCTCGCGCAACGAGTTCTCGCGAAGCGTGTGACGAGCGGCGTGCGAACGACATTTCGTGTGGCGTTCATCGGTCCAACTGGGGTCGGCAAAACGACCTCCATCGCCAAGATTGCAGCGATGCTTCGACTCCGTCACGGTCTCCAGGTCGGACTAGTGACAGCCGACACCTATCGAATCGCGGCGGTTGAACAACTGCGGACATACGCGCAGATTCTCGCGCTTCCACTTGAAGTCGCCATGCAGCCTGAGGATCTCACCGCTGCGTGCGAGCGCCTTTCCAACTGTGATGTCGTGCTGATTGACACCGCGGGACGAAGCCAGAATGACAAGTCTCGACTGGCAGAACTCGGACAGTTCCTGCAAGCGGGTGCTGCGGATGAAGTGCATCTCGTTATGAGTGCGACTTCAAGCGAACGAACCCTCCTGCGCGAAGCTGCCGCGTTTGGTGCGCTCGGCGTCGATCGCATCGTGCTGACGAAACTCGACGAAGCTGCGGGCTTTGGAACGCTTTTGTCGGTCACGCGCAAGCTTGGCATGCGCATCAGTTTCGTCACGACTGGGCAGGAAGTACCGAAGGATCTTGAGCCTGCGTGCGCGCATCGCCTCGCGGAGTTTCTTCTCCGCGGGTCGATGGCAAGCGAAGGGTCGTTGAGCGCAAGCGTTGGAGCGAGGTCGTAGCGGAGCGAGCAGGGGTCCATGGCAGACTTTGATCTTGAACACGGCTTCTTTGCGACGACGCACCTTGGAGTGCAGGCGTCGCGCTCTGCCGAAACCCGAACGGCGCCGCGCGTAGAGGAGGCGCGGACTTCGCCGCGCGGGGACGAGGCGCGGACTTCGCCGCGCGGGGATGAGGCGCGGACTTCGCCGCGCGGGGACGAATCACGCTCTTCACCGCGGATGGACCAAGCGGAAGAACTGCGACGACTCGCGCAGAGTTCCGTTGAGGCGCCCCGGCAATCCCTCGCCGCGACTCCAGCCTTCAGGACCGAACCGCGCCCTCCCATCAGCATTGCCGCGCCCGCGAGCGTGCCGCAGCCGATGTTCACGCCGGGTTCGGAGTTGCCTCGGAGCGCGTTGAAACTCGCCCGCGCGATCGCAGTTTCGAGCGGAAAGGGCGGGGTAGGCAAGAGCAACCTCGCCGTCAATCTCGCTGTCGCATTTGCTGCGCGCGGGCTTCGTGTTGCACTGCTCGATGCGGATCTTGGCCTCGCGAATGCCGACCTCTTGTGCGGCGTCACACCGAAACTCACCCTCGAAGATGTTGTGCGCGCTGGTCGGACGATCGAAGAGGTTGCCGTTCCAGCACCAGGTGGTTTCTTTCTGATCCCAGGCGCGTCGGGCGTCTCGCTCTTGGCAGATCTCACGCCGACCTTGCGTCGACATGTTGTTGCGCAACTCGCGACGCTTGAGCGATCGGTGGATATCTTGTTGATAGATACTGGCGCAGGCATCGGTGCGAACTCGATGGCGTTCGCCGCAGCGGCGCACACGATTCTTGTGACAACGACTCCAGAGCCGACTTCGATCGCCGATGCGTATGGCGCGATCAAGACGCTCGTCGCACGGGGCGCAGGTGATGGGATTCGACTTGTAGTCAATATGGCGCGGAGCGATCTCGAGGTGCGCGCGGTGCATGAACGGATCGATCGAGTCTCGCGCGCGTTCTTACAAACTCCAATTCGACTTGTCGGCGGCGTCTCATATGACCCTGCGGTACCGGCTGCGGTGCGACGGCGCGAACCATTCCTCGTGGCCTCGCCGCGGGCACGCGCTTCGCAGGAGTTGCATGAGATCGCCGCTGTGTTGAGTGGCGAACCCTCGTCCCGTTCCGCAAGCGAGTCCGCCTCAACACGGTCTGCATCTCCAAAATCGCGAGCGCGCGAGAGCTTCCTCGGCCGATTGGCGGAGTGGTTCGCACGCGGTCGGTAAGAATGGCCTGAAACTGCGTAAAACTCAGCGTTTTATGCCCTTTCGCGCACATCGGTCGCAGCGATGATTCGCGCGTGTCGATGCTCCCTTCAGCAGCGTCAAAGAACAGGATCGCGTCGTGCAGAAATCGACCCGTAAACATCCCTCCACTGAAGCGCAGGCTGAGATTGCTGTTGCGCCGAAGGTGCCGATAGCCGCACTTGTTGCCGGAGCACTCGGTGCATCCGGATTCTCTTTATCCATCGTGGGCGGGCTTCTCTCGCACAATCCAGTGTCGGATATTTTCTATCGTGCGACGGTTGCGCTCGCGACCTGCGCGATGGCGGGTTATGCGGTTGGACTGGTCTTTGAGTGGCTTGTCCGCATGGAGTCCGCGCGGATCGAAAAGGCCGCGACTGAAATCATTCTTGCGGAATCTCCTCAGATTGGATTGGCACTCTCCGAAGTTGAATCGGAGAATGTGCAAGCGAGTGCGCAGCAGCGGGACATCGTTGTCGATCGAGCTGCGCCGACGATCTCGAAAAAATCTGGAAGGTGAACCCGAAACGGGATTGACACCTTCGGATTTTCGTTATACTGACCTTCGTTCCAAGCCAAGGATTGGCGCGGAATGACTTCGGATTGCGAGCGCACGGAAGCTCAAAAGAAGCTTGCGCAAACAAAACGAAGGCTTGGATGCGGCGTATCGTTCTACGCAGCATCGCGGATACAGCAGGGGAGCCCTGCTGTAGATGCAAATGAGTTCGACGCAGCGCGAATGGTTTCGCAACGCATCGCACTCAACACATCACAGGTCCAACGCACGCCGTCGTTCGTGTCGCTGGATTGCTAGGACGCAAGGTCAAGGAGCCGACCAGATGTCCCGCTCGAGTCGTACACCTGTTTCTCATCGTTCTGACGCCGGAGCAACCTCCGGACGCACGCCAATCGAAATCGATACCGGAGGAGGAGAGATCGCCGTCGCCTCGGTACAACCGAATGGTGCTTCCTCGCGTCGTCGCACACAGAATCCTGTTGCCCGCGCAAACGCGACGGGCAAGAAGACTGTGATTGCAGTGCAGGAAGAAGCGCGCGCGAATGCCGCTACTTCGCCACTCGCGCCAAAGCCAGTCGCCAAGCGCATGGGTGGAAAGTCCAAGGCTGCGCCGAAGATCGTGCCGCTCGCTGAGCGTCCGATGGAGGAGATCTGGGCGGAGTACCGCGTTGCTCCGACACTTGAGATTCGCAACTTCCTCATTCAGAAGCACCTTGAAATCGTTCGTTTCACAGCGGAGCGCATGCACAAGCGTCTCCCCAGCGAAGTCGATGTCGACGATCTCATGTCGAGCGGACTCTTCGGGCTTATGGATGCGATCGATGCATTCGATCTCGATCGCAAGGTGAAGTTCGAGACCTATTGCACGCAGCGCATTCGTGGCGCGATTTTCGATGAGTTGCGCGCGATGGACTGGGTACCGCGATTGGTTCGCAGTCGAACCGCGAAGGTCGAGAAGGTTCGCAAGACCATCGAGATGGAGTCGGGTCGAAAGCCGACCGATGACGAAGTTTCGACGCGCATGAATGTCGGTGGCGAAGAGTTCGAGAAATTGCAGAAGGACTCACGGCCCGTGGGCGTCGTCAGCCTCACCCGCAAGTGCTTCGACAGCGATGGCTCCAAGGATGTGCGCGAGATTGATGTCATTCGTGACACGCGCGCCGAAAGCCCTGCATTCACCGTGCAGAAAACGGATCTGCAGTCACTCGTCACGAAAGGCCTTTCGCGCGCCGAGCGACTCATCGTTGTCCTCTACTACTACGAAGAGATGACGATGAAGGAAATCGGTCAGACGCTTGATCTCTCCGAAAGCCGCGTGAGTCAGATGCACAGTTCGATCCTTGCCCGCTTGAAGGCGCAACTCCAACATCGCGAGCGCGAGTTCTAAGCACCACAGATCTACAAACAACAAGCGCCGACACGATCGTGTCGGCGCTTGTCGTTTGTACCTGTTGCCGTCGCTTACTTGCTCGGCAGGTCCATGATCATCACATTGGTGAAGTCGATGGGCGAGCCGTGGCATTGCAGCGCGACCGCCCCGCGCGCGGCGACGCCGGGAAGTTGCGCATCAATGATGACATGCTTGCCGTTGAGCCACACATTGAGTGTTTCGCCCTGCATGCGAATGCGGAAGCGATTCCATGAGCCAACCGGGTTGTCCGCGTTTTCTCGCGGGGTGCACGCAGCGCGCACCGCATCAGACATCTTTGGATCGGTGCGGTAACCCCACACTTCACCCGAGCCGCAAGGCCAGCACCAGATGTTCACTTGGCTCTTGGAGTTGCCGCGCAAGTAGATGCCGCTATCGCGCTCTTCGAGTTCGAGCATCTTGTCGCTGCCATCGGGGTTCTTCATGTTCTTGCCGTCAAGACCGATGTACGGTCGTTGCATTTTTCCCTGCGAATCGCCCGTCCAGCGCCAATCGACGAGCATCTCGAAGTCGCCGTAGTCGCGATCGCTCCAGAGTGAGGCGCCTTTGCCGTCGAAACGAACGACGCCGCCTGAGTCCTTCCAATGATCGGTCGAGGTATCACCCGCGAGATTGCCTTCCTCATGCCAACCGGCGAGTGAAACGGTATCGAACATCGGGCGCATGCCTGCGGATGCAAGGTCGGCGGTGTCGCTTGCAGGGAGCGCGGGCGTTGCGGAAGGAAGCGGTGTGAGCTGAAGATTCTTGAACCAGATCTCCGTCCCCTCGCTTTCGAGACAGACGAATCCCTTTCGCGGCGTGGTGTTGGAACATCCGCTCACTTCCGTGCCGTTGATCGCGAGTTTGATCACGCCGTTGTTGCATGTGACGGTGTAGTGATTCCACTCGCCCGCGCCCTTGGTCATGCGCGCGGAGGGAAGGCAACGCTCCCAACCGCCAGGGTGTGGGCGATCGGGCGTCATCTTTGAACCCCAGATGGAGAAGATGTCGCCTTGACCGGTGTACATCGTGCGGCCCTTGGCGTCGATGTTGTCCGGCGTGAGCATGATCTGCACTTCGATCGAGCGTGAGAACGGCATGCCAGTGGAGCAGTAAGGATCGCTCCACACGAAGAGACCGGCGTTGCCTGGGTCGCTGAGGTGCTTCCATTCAAAGTCGAGAATGAAGTTCTCGTAGGCGTCGACAGTGCGCAAGATGCCAGTGGGCGAACCTGAGCAGCGAATGATGGGCGCGCCCGTCTCATCTTTGGAAACGGTCCAAGTCGCAGGTGAAGTATTCACATTCACCCAGTTGGAAAGGTCGCTGCCATTGAAGAGCGCGATGGGCGCTGATGCTGCTGTTGGCGACGAGGATGACGATGAAGAGGAGGATGGCGGCGCGGCCGACACGGGCGCGGGGAGTGGCGCGATCGCGTCAACTCCGAGCGTTGGTGATGCGACGAGGAGCGCGGCGAGCGCGAAACGAATGCGAGTTCGCAGTTGGTGCATACGAAGTACGCTATCGCAAGCAGCGGATTCGAGTGAATACCGTGCGCCACACAAAAAAACCTTCGTCCACGGACAAACGCAATGCCCGAAACCCTCGCGAGTTGGCTTGATCTCACGGTTCCCAACGCAGTCCGCGCCAAAGAGTTTTACTGCGCGGTCTTAGGCACGACAACCAGCGCGATTGCCATGAAGGATCACAAGGGCGAGTACGAAGATTTCTGCTTGTATCCGTGCGCGAAGAGCGGGGCGGACGCAGACGCAGGTCCCGGCGCAGGCGTCTGCCACGCGCGCGGCGCGAACGCGGATGTGCCTGCGGTGTGGATCCCGTACTTCACGATTCCAAATCTCAATCACGCGATGGATGCGGCAACCCAGCGCGGAGGGAAGGTGATCTACGGACCAAAGACCTGCGGCGGCTCGATGCAAATCGTCTTGATCAGAGACCCCGACGGCGCAACGTTCGGCCTCGCGTGCGGGGAGATGTGAGAATTCATATTGGACGATGACGTTCTTGCTTCTTCGGATCTTGAGACCTCACTCGTCATCTCTTCCTCGCGCGTCAAATCTCATGATGGTCGATGCGAGATTTTCGATATCCGCTCGCTGCTTGGCGAACAATTCCATTGTCTCACTGTGCTTGTTGCGGTGACTCTCAAGTACTTCCGCCATGAGCTTAGCACTGCCGTCTAGCGCAGCGCGGGCGGCGTCGTTCTCTCTCTGTAGGGTCGCACATCGCTCTGCCGCGACGCGTTCAATCTCCGCGGGAAGTTGGCCTTCGCGCTCCTGCAGGATGCGACCGCGCGCGGCGACGAGTCCACGCTCCCGACGGAGGGCTCGATTACCCAAGAAAAAGCGACGGAGGATGCTTCGCTTCTTTTTAGGAAGCTCCTTCTCGCGGTTGACGATGAGACTGTGGAGCACAACCTCGAGAATTGTCGGCGGAGCGATCGAGATGATGAGCGAAAGAAGTGGAACGAATATCGCTAGTGCCGCAGCGATGCGCTCTGCCTGCGAGCTGTCTGGCATGAAGAAGCCAAGAAACTGCGCCATTCGGCCAGGATATGTTTCGGTCTGCTCCGCCTCGGCTTGCGTCTGGAGCGTACTAGCTTGGAGTGCGATCTTGGCGCGCGCACCGGGAATCTCTTGGATCTCGCGCTGAATCTCGAGCGGATCCCTAAGCTTGGTCTCGCGCGCATTCACCGCTTCGTCGTGCTCGCGCTTTACCTTGGCGCGCTCCTCTCCTAGATTCGTCATTTCCACTTCGTGCGCTGTTGCAAGTCGCGTGATTGCGTCCTTGGTTTGCGCAGCGGCGGACTTACCTGCCTCTGCGGCTTCTGTACGGATGTGCGCGGACTGCGTTGCTGCGACCTCGTTCAGTTTTTTGTTGTTGCCGTTCAGCTCGGCGAGTTGAGATTTCATTTCCTCCAGTCCGCTCGCGCTGCGCCCTGCTACCAGGGCTGCTGGTTTCTCTGGGCGGACCTCGAGTGTTACCGTCTGTCGCACTGGCTGGGTCGGGCGGGGGTTTTTGGTGAACTCTGTTTCCAAGCGCTTGAGTTCTGCATCGGCTTTCCTGCGGTCTTCCGCAATCTTCGCGTCCTTCTCGTAAAACGCTTTGTCGTTCTTCTCGTGTTCGGATTTCTTTCTGTCGAATTCAGCCTCGACCGTCTTCGGAGGCAGCGGGCGAGTGTTTGGGTTTCATACTCTCATCGACGCGTGATGGGAACGAACGAGCCGCGTACGGAGATCGCGCTGCTCTACCACCTCAGCTCCCGACAAGGACTGCATTCGCCACCGCGCGCTCGTCCTTGTCGAGCGCGCCTACCGCTGCGTTGAGGTTTGGGTCTAGTTCCCGTGCGCCCGATGCGAGGTGCATTGTGACCATCGTCATTACTCGGTCGAACTGCATGACTGCATCCTGCGGCAGCGCGGCTTCGGTTTCGGTTGCCCGTTGCGCCGCGCGCGATGCCTCACTCATGCGTCCTGCCTTGGCCATTGCGCAGGCGACAAGGTGATGGCCTCGGAGTCGTTCGATGCAGGGTGCACCCTGTGCTCCGCCGGTCGCGATGTACCAGAGGTGACGGCTCGCAACCGCCGCGTCGCACATTTCCCCTTGTTCGCTCGCACTGCGCATTGACTGTTCGATCAGATCCCACGCGCGGTTGTTGAGCGTCGCGGCGAGCGTGCGGGTCGCGGCGAGGTCGTCTGCACGAGGCGCGTCTTGTGTCATGCGTCGCTGTATTCTAGTTCTGTTGTTCGTCCGTGCGTCGATCGATGCGGCTCGACACTCTTGCGTCCGCTCGCTCTTTGCTCAGCCTCTCACTCCACAAGTTCGATCCCATGCCCATTCGTGCCTACGCCGCGCAATCTCCGTCTTCTCCGCTTGCCCCTCACTCCATTTCGCGTCGTGAGCCCACTGCGTCTGATGTCGAGATCGACATCCTCTACTGCGGCGTCTGTCACAGTGATCTCCATTTCGCTCGCAATGAGTGGGGGTTCTCGCAGTATCCAATCGTGCCTGGGCACGAGATCCTCGGCCGAGTGACGCGGGTTGGTGCGCGTGTGACGAAGTTCGCCGTCGGTGACCTCGCTGCCGTCGGATGCCTCGTTGATTCGTGCCGTTCCTGCCCGCACTGCGCGCGCGGGCTCGAGCAGTATTGCACCGGCGGCGCGATCTTCACCTACAACAGTCCAGACAAGCACCTCGGCGGCGTGACCTATGGTGGTTACTCTGAGAAGGTCGTCGTCGATGAAGCGTACACGCTCCGCGTTCCCTCGAATCTGAATCCAGCAGCTGCCGCTCCGCTCCTCTGCGCTGGCATCACTACCTGGTCGCCGCTGAAACATTGGAAGGCGGGACCGGGCACGAAGGTTGGCATCGTTGGCCTCGGTGGACTCGGTCACATGGGTGTGAAGTTTGCGCGCGCACTTGGCGCGCACACCGTGCTCTTCACAACTTCTCCATCGAAGGTCGAGGACGGCTTGCGCCTCGGCGCGCATGAGGTCGTGCTGTCGAAGGACGCGGCCGCAATGACCAAACACGCGGCGTCCTTTGACCTCATCATCGACACGGTGTCGGCCGACCACTCCCTCGATGCGCTCCTCGCGATGGTGAAACTGGACGGCACGGTGTGCATGGTCGGCGTGCCGCCTTTGCCTCAGAAGGTCGCTGCATTCAGCGTCATCATGCCGCGCCGCAACCTCGCGGGCTCCGGTATTGGCGGTATCCAAGAGACACAGGAGATGCTCGACTTCTGCGGGACGCACAATATTGCCTGTGAGGTTGAGCTCATCCGCATGGACGAAATCAATTCTGCCTACGAACGCATGCTCAGGAGCGATGTGAAGTATCGATTCGTGATCGACATGCAATCGCTGAAGGGTTGAGGCGCTGGTGGCTTGCAATTCGAGTGCTATGGTTCGTGCCGCCCGCGATTTGACGAACACCGAGCCGAGGCCCATGTTTACCGACGAGAGCGGACTCATGGCTGAGGGCCGGCGCTTGTCGACGCGGGGACGCCCTGGCGTGGTGCGAGTTGCTTGGTGCCGGAGTGGAGGGCAAGGGGTGCGTGCGGTGAATAGGTGGATTATTCGCCGCAGGTCGTGCGGTGATTAGGGGGAATATTCGCCGCAGGAGTTGCAGTGATTAGCCGATACAATCACCGCAAGGTATGCGGCGAAGCCCTGAGTACATCCATCAGCGAGCGAAGTGGACCGAGTTCACATGGGACGCGGATGCGCTTGCGCTTCCGCTGAGTGTGGTTCGTCACAAGCAGGGGCGCTTGCTCGGGACGATGGAGTCGATGGGCTTTGATCTTCGGCGTGAAGCGAGTCTGTGTGTCCAGATCAGTGATGTGGTGAAGTCGTCCGCGATCGAGGGCGAGCGACTGAATCCAGAGGAAGTCCGCTCGTCGATTGCACGGAGGCTTGGGCTCGATGTGGGTGGCTTGGCGCCATCCGCATTGCCTAGGGCGAGCCGACATGTCGAGGGGGTGGTGGAGATGATGCTCGATGCAACCGGCAGTTGTGCCAAGGCGCTCACGAAGGGCCGTCTTTGTGCGTGGCATGCGGCGCTCTTTCCAACCGGGCGTAGCGGTATGAACCGCATCACTGTTGGAACTTGGCGCACCAAGAAGTCAGGAGCAATGCAGGTTGTGTCGGGCCGAGTGGGGCGGGAAAAAGTGCATTTTCAAGCGCCTGATGCCTCGCGCCTCAATGCCGAGATGAGCGCGCTTCTGAAGTGGTTCAACGCATCGCGGGTCACTGGTTCATCGCGCCTCGACCCTGTGCTGAAGGCGGCGATCGCACACTTCTGGTTTGTCACGATTCACCCATTTGAAGACGGCAATGGGCGCATCGCGCGAGCTATCGCCGACATGGCCCTCGCTCGCGCGGACGGCACCTCGGAACGCTTTTACAGCATGTCGACCCAGATCGAGGCGGAGCGGAAGGACTACTACTCGATGTTGGAAAGGACACAGCGCGGCGATGTCGACATCACGCCATGGCTCGCGTGGTTTCTTGGTTGCCTTGAGCGATCGATCATCAGCGCTGATGTCGCGCTTGCCGCTGTACTCAACAAATCGCGGGTGTGGCAGCGCATCAATCTTCGGGGCGTGAACGAGCGGCAACGGCTCGTGATCAATCGGATGCTGGGCGATTTCGAGGGTTTTCTGTCGAGTTCGAAGTACGCGAAGCTCGCGAAGTGTTCGACGGATACTGCGTTGCGAGACATGCGCGAACTGGTGGATCGACGCATACTTGTCGCGAATCGAGGCGGCGGGAGAAGTACGAGCTACCGGTTGGCTCAGGCGGATGCGATCAAGGGGTGAGTGGTTGCATCTGCTCTCCGGGAGAGTCGCATACTTGCGCAGTTCGCACGAGGGCGTCGGGGATCGAGAGTTGCAGCAATGCCTATTGCGCTCAGCGATGCTGATTGGTGTGGTTTCGACGCGAGGTCGCAACGCTTGCGCCTTCGACGCAAGACTTGCACTCTGTGTTCTCACCCGCGCTTCGCTTCGAGTTCCGCCCAGCGGGCATAGAGCGCGGCGACTCTCGCGTGCGCTGCGCCGAGTTCTGCGCATGCTTTTGAGTACGCCGCGTGATTGCTCAGCAACCCTGGTTCGTTCACTTTTTTGTCGAGCTTCGTGACTTCGGCTTCCGCCTTCGCGATGTTCGCCTCCATCGCGTCAAACTCGCGTTGCTCGTTGTAGTTGAGTTTCTTCTTCGATGGTGTCGAAACGGATTTCGCTCCATCGGTGTTGCTTGGCCGTGTGGACGCTGCCAGCTCGCTCGCGGCGTTCGCTTTTTCAAACGCGCTCAGTGCGCGCAGCGCCTGATCGAGACTCGTGACCGCGCTTGGGATGCCATCGGGAGAACCGAGCACGATGATCTTCTCCGCCAAACGCTCGAGCATCGCGCGATCGTGGGTGACGAGGAGCACGCCGCCGGGGAAATCCTCGATCGATTCTTCCAACACCGCAAGCGTCGGTAGATCAAGGTCATTCGTCGGCTCATCGAGTACGAGGACATCCGCAGGCTCAAGCATCATCCGCGCGATGTGCGCGCGAGCGAGTTCACCTCCGCTGAGTTGGCCAACCGATTGCAGCAATTGATCGTCTTTGAAGAGAAATCGTCGCGACCATGCGGTGATGTGCATCTCTCCGCCGCGAAAGCGCACCTTCTCGCCGTGCGGAGAAATCGCGTCGCGCAGGAGCGTTTGTGGCGGAAGTTCGATTCTTGCTTGCGAGAGAAACACCACGCGGGGCTCAGGATCAGCGCGCACAACCGTGCCAGCATCAGCTTGCAAGTCGCCCATGAGAACCCGCAGCAAGGTCGTCTTGCCTGAACCATTCGAGCCCATCAATCCAAGGCATTGCCCGTTCACAAGTTCAAGATCAAGTTCGCGAAACAGCAATCTTCCGCCCATCGACTTTGCAATGCCGTGGGCCGCGATGAGCTTGCGCGTGCGCCTTCCACTTGCCGTGAAGTCCACTCGCGCGCCACCACTTGCCGCTGCGGTGTTGCGCTCTTGAAGACTGGCGAGTTGATCGCGGCGCTCGGCGCTGTCTTCAATGCGCCCCTTAGCCTTGGTTCTTCGCGCTTGTGCGCCGCGACCAAGCCAGGCGTTGTCGATACGGACTTCATTGGCCAGCGTGGCTTCCATCCGCGCCTGTCCCTCGAGAAACTCAGACTTGCGGCGGAGAAACTCCGAGAAGTTTCCGTCTGCGACAAAGAGCCCGCCAGGGTACGCCCGTGAGAGTTCGCCGACTTTCGTCGCGACTCGTTCAAGAAACACGCGATCGTGCGTGACGAAGACCGCGCTCGTCGCATGAATGTCCGCCGCGCCCTTCGTCAAGAATCGTTCGAGCCACTCGATGCCTTCGACATCAAGATGATTGGTTGGTTCGTCGAGAAGAAGCAGGTCTGGGCTTCCACCCGCTGCGGCAAGTCCGCACGCGATCGCCGCGCGTTTCTGCCATCCACCCGAGAGCTTCTCGAGCGGACGATCCATGCGTTCGTCGTCGAATCCAATCTTGCCGAGGATCACGGCGGCGAGGACTTCGGCTTCGTGAGGATCGCCGTGGCATCGTGCGCAGGGGAGTGCTGCCGCTGTCGCAGCTTGCCTTGCAGTGACGCCTTGCGCGAACGATTCTCTTTGCGGGATGTACACCGTCACGGTGCCGCGCGCGCATTGCAAGCTGCCATCATCGGGCTCTTCGCGCGAGGCGAGCATGCGAAGGAGCGTCGATTTTCCAGCGCCATTTGGACCGATGAGTCCGATGCGATCGCCTTCGGCAACCGACATACACACGCCGCGGAAGAGTTCGCGCGCGCCGTGCGATTTCGAGAGATCAGTTGCGGTCAGCAGCACGCGACGGTGCCTACGACGGAAGGCACGAGGATTTCCGCCGTTGTCTTGGCGAGGACTTCGTCGACGGTCACGCCGGGTGCGAGTTCCTTCAATGCAAAGCGGCGCTTGGACTTGTCCATCTCGAGCACGCAGAGTTCGGTGATGATGAGGTCGATGCAGCGGCGTCCGGTGAGCGGAAGGGTGCACTGCGGAATGATCTTCGGCTCGCCCTTCTTGTTGACATTGTCCATCATCACGACCACGCGCTTCACGCCCGCGACGAGATCCATCGCGAAGCACATGCCCTTCACCAAC
>SXUI01000060.1 GCA_005790605.1 Planctomycetia bacterium
GCGATTACGCGCGCCATCGCCGATCACGCGCGCACGATTCGCGTCCCGGTCCACATGATCGAGACGATGTCGAAGCTCCGCAACATTCAGAAGGGGCTGCTCCAAGAACTCGGCCGCGAGCCAACGATGGAAGAGATCGCCGTCAAGGCGAAGATGCCGATCGACGAGACTCGTCGCGTGATGAAGATTTCACGCCATCCGATCTCTCTCGATCGACCGGTCGGAGAGAGTGAGGACTCCCACTTCGGCGACTTCATCGAAGACGAACGACAGGAGAGCCCGGCTGAAAGCGCGACCAACGAAATGCTGCGGCAGCGCATCAGCGATGTGCTGAAGACCCTCACCTACCGCGAGCGCGAGATCCTCAAACTGCGCTACGGCATTGGCGACGGTTACATCTACACACTCGAAGAGGTCGGTCGCATCTTCAAGGTCACCCGCGAACGCGTGCGACAAGTGGAAGCCAAGGCCATTCGGAAGCTGCAGCACCCAGTGCGCCGACAGCGCCTTGCGAGCTTCCTCCCCGGTCAGAGTGAAGAAGAAGGCATTGAAGTGATGGATGTCGAGCTCGCGAGCGACTGAGCGCATCCCTTGAGCGCGACCCTTGAGCGCTCGTGACAGGTTTCTTGCCTCGAAGCGAGGCAAAAACGCTGCACTCGCTTTGGACTCCGACCGCGCGAATGAATCGCGACGGCCGGAGGGCGGGCTCAGTCCGTCGGATGACGCCGGAGTTGCGGCGGTCGCCCAACGCCTGATACTTGCACTCGCGCCGATCGCGTCCATCGCGACGGACTACGACCGCACCCGCATCGAGACATACTTCACGCGCGTGTATTCCTCAACACCGATCCGCCCACCTTCCTTGCCGTAACCGGACTCCTTGAATCCGCCAAACGGTGCCTCAGCAGCGCTCGGCGCGCCGTCATTCGCTCCGACAACGCCTGCATCGAGTTGCTCGACGACCCGCCAGAGTCGATCCGCGTCTTGCGTCATGACATACGCGGCGAGTCCGACCGCGACGGCGTTGGCTGCGAGAATGACTTCCGCTTCCGTATCAAATGCGTGGATTGTGAGGACCGGACCAAAGGTCTCCTCGCACGCGCATGCCATGGATGGCGTGCCACCAACAAGGAGCGTCGGCTCAAAGAACCGCTGCGACATACCCGCGAGTTTCGCGATGCTGCCTCCGCGCCGTAAGGTCGCCCCCCGCGCAATCGCATCTTGCACATGCCGCGTGACTTTGGCGATCGCCGCATCGTTAATGAGCGGTCCAACGCGCGTCGTTTCTAACAATGGGTCGCCGAGCGTCAGTGCATCCATTCTCGCTTCGATCAATGCGAGGAAGGCAGACTGCACGCTTCGCTCGACATACACACGATTCGCACTGATGCAAGTCTGCCCCATGAAGCGGAACTTCGCCGCGATGAGTTGATCGGCGGCTCGCGCAAGATCCGCGTCCGCGAAGACGATGAACGGCGCGTTCCCGCCCAGTTCGAGCGCGCAGCGCACCAATCGATCCGACGCCTGCCGCGCGAGCAAGCGCCCGACTTCGGTCGAACCGGTGAACGAAAGTTTCCGCATGCCCGGATGCGCGAGTAGTGCGCCGACGATCGTCGCGGGATCCCCGGTCACGCAATTGAACACTCCCGCTGGGATGCCGCAATCGAGCATGGCCTGCGAGAGAAGCGCTGCCGTGAGTGGAGTCTCTTCACTCGGCTTCACAACCTGCGTACAACCGGCCGCGAGCGCCGGCCCAGTCTTCCTCGCGATCATTGCGAGAGGGAAATTCCAAGGCGTAATCGCCATGGTCGCGCCAATTGGTTCGCGAAGCGCAAACGCTCGACGATCTGCGATCCTCGATGCAATCGTGCTTCCTTCAAGTCCTTCGCCAGCGCTTGCCGCAGCGTCAAAGAAACTCGCCGAATACTCCACCTCACCGCGCGCTTCAAGGAGCGGCTTCCCGCACTCCAAGGTGATCATCCTTGCGAATGCATCCCGATCGCTGCGCAGTCGGGCCGCCACAAGCCTCAGCAACCGCGCGCGCTCGGATGCGGTCGTGCGCTTCCACGACGAGAACGCGTGCACCGCCGCATCTGCAGCAGTCGAAGCGACGGCTGCAGAGCACATCGGCATGAGCCCAACCACCGCATCGGTGGCTGGATTTCGGACTTCGAGCGGCGCCTCATCACTTTGCGTGTGGAGGCGGCCATCAATAAGACACGGTGCAATCTCCAAGTGAAACTCCCAGTTTGAGGGTTGAGAGCGTAGCATGGCATCACGGAGACCTCCTCATGTCCAAAGCCATTGTTGATCCAGCCGAAATGCGGAGATTCGCCGCAGACCTCCATCGATTCAACACCGAGTTGCAAGCGCAGGTCTCTGCCATGGGCGCCAAGATGGGTGCGCTCAACCAGACTTGGAAAGATCAGGAACAACAGAAGTTTCAAGAGGAGTTCGAGAACACCATGAAGGTGCTCGTCAAGTTCCTCCGCGTGAGCGAACAGCATGTCCCCTTTCTCGCGCGCAAGGCAGATCGCGTTGAGGAATACTTCAAGCAACGCTGAACGAGGTCTAGGTGGGTCCAGCCAATGTCACATCCATCGAAGCGCTCGAGCGATTTCGCCACGCGCTTGTGCGATTCCGCGAAGAGTGCATGATCGCGCTTTCGAGTGCCGAGAGCGAAATCCGCGGCACCTTCGTCTGGCTCGAGCGCGAGCGCATCCCACACTGGAAGCGGCTTGTTCCCAAACTTGCCGAGCAGGTCACCTCTGCGAAGGGCGCCAAGTTCCGCAAAGAACTCCAGACCATGGGAGGCTCTGGGCGTCCGTCGGTCATCGATGAGAAGAAGGCCATTCAGAAGGCGCTCCGTGCCCTTGAGGACGCGCAGCAGCGGCTCGATGCGGCCAAGCGATGGCATGTCATGCTTGAACGGGAGTTCGCGATTTACAAGGGTGCTGTGGGACCAGCCGCGACGATGATCGACCGGGATCTCCCCAATGCCATCTTGCGACTTCGCAACATGGTGCTCGCACTTGAGGCGTATGTCGCAACGCCAACGCCGACGCTTGCGCAACAGTTGGAGCAAGCTAATCAGTCGATCCGATCCATGCGACGCTCCGGCGAGACCGCGCCCGAGCAGGAGCCGCCGCCTGAAGCTCTCCAAGACTCCGATCGACCAACTGATGGAGGTGACGCATGAGCATGAACGACACGCGCCTGCAGCTTTCGGGCGCGCACAAAGACCTGATTACTGCGTGGATGCAGGTGAAAGATTCGTGGCGCGACGAAGTTTCGCACGCGTTCTACGAGCGCTCCATCGAACCCATTGACCGCGCACTCCACAACGCTGGCAATGCACTTGAAGCGATGGACGAGATCATTCGACGGATCCGCTCCGAATGCGGCGACCACGGCGGATTCTGATCAGATCTCCATGCAAGTGAAAACGGACGCCGCATTCGCGGCGTCCGTTGGTTTGCGCGGACTATAGAGGGATGAACCGTTCTTCTACGCAGCCTTTTTCACCGTTTTGGACGGGTAAAAGACCAGCATCAGGACGAAGCAAACGAGCGCCATCCACATCGGAACGGAGAACAACTTCTCATAGTTCATCGCGGTCGCCCCCTCCGGAGTTACGAATTGGGCGTACCGACCCGCAACGCTCGTGGCAAACAAGCTGCCCACGATGATGCCGATGCCAATGATGATGAGATTGAAGAAGTTCTGCGCCGAGGCTCGCACATCTGGCGTCGTGTTTTCATCCACCACCATGAACGCCACGAAAATGAAGCAGCCGAAGCAGAGCCCGTGGAGCGCGACTCCAAGTAGCACAAAGGGCAACTCAGGTGCGTAGGCAAAGAGCGCCATGCGCAATGCGTACGCTGCGATGCCGATCAGCAAGAGCGACTTGCGTGAGACGCTCGTCGCGAGGAACGGCATGAGGGCAAGGACCGCCAGCTCGGTCATCTGGCCAATCGTCATGAGTCCACCGCCGCCAACGCCGAGCACCTCGTTCACCAACTTCGCGAACGCGTCGGCGTTCGCGCTCGCGGCGCTGTTCTGAATCCCACCGACAAACTGGCTCGTGAACACAAAGTAGAACTGGTGCACCATGCTGATCGGAATCGCGATCAGGAACAGCGTCAAGAGTGGCTGCTTGCGAACTTCACCGAGTGCCTCGAGCCACGCAGTGCGCTCCTTCGCGTTCGCCGTGGGCGGCGTATGTGGCAGCGTCAGGCAGTAACCAGCCATGATCACGCCTAGCACCGCGCTGATCTCGAATGCAATCGCGCGACCAGCGTTCTGCGAGGCGGCCACGACTTCCGCCGTCGCCCCGTCGCCGCCGGGCGTGTAGAACCGGTAGAGAATCTGACCCACGGCAATGCCTGCAGCGATCCAACCGATCGTGCCCCACAATCGAACCGGACCAAAGTCGCGGTCACGGTCTTGGAGGTTCGCGAACGAAATCGAGTTCGTGAGCGCGAGGGTTGGCGCGTAGACAAGCCCGTAGAAGAAACTCAGGGCAACGAAGAGTTCGACCGTTGCTGCAGTGGAGAGGAAGTACACAAGAAACGCGCCGATGAAATGACTTACAGCGAGCAGTTTCTCCGTCGCAATACTGCGATCTGCGAGTTGCCCGGCGATGAATGGGCCCGCGAGTGCTCCAACGGCGCCCGCCATGAGGCACATGCCAGTCTGATCGAGACTAAAACCTCGATGCCCCATCAAGAACGGGTACAGGATCGGAAGCCACGCTCCCCAGATCGCGTACTGCAGGAACATCATGAACGAGAGGCGAGTGCGGATATAGGGAGCGACTGTCATGCCATCCATGCGGACTCCTCCAACTCACTGGGCTAGATCTCGTGCACACACGCGGCCAGCGCGCGTTGGTGTGCACTCTGCTGCTGTACTCGCGGCGATGCTATCGCAAGGCGCATGATCGAGCGCGTGCGTCGGCATCCGACGAGAAGATCCGTCTATACTCGACACTTCATGCGAAGTCGCAGAAAAACTCGTTCCATCTGCGTTGGCGACGACCGCGTCGGGCGGGTGACTATCGGCGGAGATGCCCCGATTTCAGTGCAGACCATGACCGTGGGATACACCCACGAAGTTGACGCATGTGTCGCCGAGATCGAACGATATGCAAAGGCGGGCGCTGATCTCGTGCGCGTGGCCGTGCCTGAGCGCAAGGACACCGAGGCCCTGAAGGCGATCCTTCCGCAGGTCTCGATTCCCATCGTCGCCGATGTCCATTTTCACTATCAGCGCGCGCTCGAAGCGATTGAGGCGGGTGTCCACAAGATTCGGCTCAACCCTGGCAACATCACCGACCGTGAACAGGTTCATAAGGTCATCGATGCGTGCAAGGAACGACGCGTGCCGATTCGCATTGGGGTCAACGAAGGCTCCATCATCGAGCGGAAAGACAAACAGCGGCGCGCGCTCGAACTTGGGAAGTTTTTCGCGTCCCACAAGAGTGGACACATGCTCGCGCTCATGATTGCGAAGCTCGAGGAGTATCTCGACATCTTCGCCGAACGCGATTTCCACGACATCTGCATCAGCGCCAAGTCGATGGATGCGTCCATGGTGATTGATATCTACACCGAGATATCGCAGCGCTTTGATTTTCCGCTCCACCTCGGCGTCACCCACGCAGGGCCTCGCGAGACGGGCGCGATCCGCTCGATCACTGGACTCGGCACGCTCATCGCCAACGGCATTGGCGACACGCTTCGCATTTCTTACGCGAGCGATCACATCGATGAAGTGAAGGACGGGCTTGAACTGCTCTATTGTCTCGACAAACGCACCCGCAAAGGCGTCGAACTGATCGCTTGCCCGACCTGTGGTCGCATTCAGGTCGACCTTTTTGCGTTGGTGAAGGAAGTCGAGCGCACCCTTCTTCCGGAGATCAAACTCCCAATCAAGGTCGCCGTGATGGGTTGCATCGTCAACGGGCCTGGCGAAGCCGAGGGCGCGGATGTCGCGGTGTTTGCGGGCGATCGCCGCGGCATCATCTATGTCCAGGGGCAACGGGTCGCCAATGTCCCGGAACCCGAGATCCTTTCAAGGCTGCTTGAGGAGTGCCGCGCGTTTGAAGCGCGAGTGCTCCGAGGCGAAGCGAAACTTGGCGAGAAGTTGGTCGAAATCGTGCCTCCAGATCCGATTGGAGAACTTGGTTCCGGTGTCGCGAAAATCCGTTCAGGTGCCGTCGAGCAAATCACGATTGGAAAGACCTGATTCGCACTCCATGCGAGCCTTGACACCCCGCGTCACTGTGTCTCGCCTTCACGCTGCTCGCGCGTTCACTTTCATCGCGATTGGGTTTGTCGCCGGCTGCATGTCGCCACCACGCGAGGCGAATCCCGCGTTTCCCGTGACGATCGAGGCCGCGCGCGCGGATCTTGATCGGATGTATGCCGATCCAAAGCCAGCAGCGCGATGCGTCGCGATCATCGGTGGAATTGCCGATCCGAGCATCTCAAGCGAAGCGATCATCGAACGCCTTGCGCCGACACTCAAGGACTCGACAGTGATCGAAGTGGACTTCTTCGGGACGACAACCTTTGCGCAGGCGCGCGCACATCTCCTCAAGACGCTTCGCCTCGGCCTCAAGCTCGACGAGAACGCACCGATTCCGGAGATTGATGTCGTCGCGTTTTCGATGGGCGGCCTCGTCGCCCGCGATGCAGCGTCATGCGTGCACGGGAGCGAGCGAGTTCCGATTCGTCGCCTGTACACCATCTCAACGCCGCACCTCGGCGCGCGTGTTGCGTCCGCGCCATTTCACTTCCCGCAGTCTGAAGACATGCAGATCACCTCAGACTTTCTCGTTGAACTCGATGAAGTACTCCCTGATGCGTGCTTCGAATTGTGCTGTTACGCCGTCACCGACGATGTGACGGTCGGGGAGGAGTTCGCCGCTCCGATCGGGTGGCCACTCTGGTGGGTACCGGTGCAAGCTGGTCGGTACGGGCACCTCAGTGGTTTCACCGATGAACGCATTTTGTCCGATATCGCTCGGAGGCTTCGTGGCGAGCCTCCACTCACGCTAGGACCCGCCTCGCCCCTCCCCGATTGATTGGATTGCTTTCAGGATCTCAGGCAGAAGCTGGCGCCACCTGCGAATAGGCTTCGTATATTGCTCGGTAGCGCTCGACTTCGACCCTTGTCAAGGACTCCTCGCATGACCATGCTCCGAACGAAAACTCGCGCTGGATTCACGATCGTCGAACTCCTTGTCGTCATCGGCGTGATGGGCGTGCTGCTCGCGCTTCTCTCCACCGGGCTTTCTGCCGCAGGTCGCAAGAGTCGACAGACGCGGTTTCTCTCTGACCTCAAGCAAGTCGGTCTCGCGTGGGTCTCCTACGCGAACACCTACGACGATCGATGCCTCCCAGGCATGATCGACGAAGCCACGCAAACGCAGTGGCGCGTTCGTTACAAGGACAAGTCCGGCAACCAGATCGCGCAGCAGAATGCGGTGACCTATCCATGGCGACTCTTGCCATTCATGGATTACTCATTCCCCCTGCTCTTCGACTATCTCGAAATCGATTTGCCCGAATGGAACGATGGTGTCGCAACAGGACATCAACAGGTCGCCGCGCGCGAACCAGCGTTTGGTTACAACGCGATCTACCTCGGCGGTTGGTGGACAATGCAGCCAAGCGGCGTTGGCCAGATGCGCTACTCGAGCGGCGGCTACCTCACAAACAATAATGTGACCGTGCGCGGCGGCTTGACCTGCACGACCGTGGGACAGATTCTTCACCCCGACAACATGATTACATTTTCGTCGAGCTTCGCCGCTGCTCCCGGGATGTACAAAGAGCAGGAAGAGCATGTGGTTGGCGCCGCATGGGTCGTCCCTCATCGCGTTGCGAAGACGCTGATCTGGGAAGCGAGTGATGGAAGCGCGTTTCAGAGCATCCAGGCTGGCATGTTGACGCCCGATGCGTTGCCTTCACTCGCGGACGGCATTGATCATTCCATCGCCGATACCACCGCACAACTGCTCGGAGGAAGCTCCATTCGCGTCGGCGGAAACGCTGCGATCACCGTGTACGAAGCCGATGCTGTTCCACTCCGTCGCATCAGTAACTTCGCCCAATTGCTTCATGCTGACGGCAACACGGATGTTTCGATGCTCAATGCGCTGATGGATCAACGCAAGTGGATCAACGCCGCATATCGAGGCAATTTCGAACCCGAGCTCTTTGAACACGAAGAGATGGTGAATCAGGGCACGAATGGTTCGTCAACTGGGAACTAGTTTCCCGCCGACGCCGGCGAGTCAGAGGCACTAAAGAGCGACTCTTCTGCTGCGCGCTCTACGCGCCATTGATAATGACGAACGCGATCTCGCAATGCAGCGAGTCGCTTCGCGCTTGGCTTCTTCCCGCCACGATCACTCGTCCACTCCTCTGCTCCCGTGAGTGCGGCGGTTGCCGCACGCAGGCGCGATTGCAATTGCCCAATCGAAAGTTCTCCCACTTCCATCGCGCGAAACGCCTTGAGGGATCCGTCGCTGCGCACCAGCCCGAAGTCACTACGGAGCTTTTCGTCGAAGTGCCGCATGTGCGCGGCGCCATAGAAAATTGCAACGGATGCGGGCGGCCGAGGCTCCTGAAGCACAAGCCGGAGTCGGTCAAGAACTGCGTCGTTTCGTTCATCGATGATGATGCTCATCTCGCCGGAGTTTCCAGCTTTCGGTCCAGACGATGTCCGCGCCCCTCCGTCTGCGCTTCCGAGCGCCTCAATCACGATGCGCTTGAAATCTGGCAATTTGGACGCGACCGAGAGCACGAGCCTTACCACGCCTCGGAGCAACGAGTCCTCTTGCGTCAGCATCTCAACCGTCACGCTGTGGACGCCTTTCGCGTCAAGGCGATCGAGCACTGCTTCGAACGGAAGATCAGCGGGTAACCAGCCCCGCTTGTCGTAATCGATCGACCTGACCTGGAGTGTCACACCCAGCGCATCTGCGAGCTCCTTATACAAGTCGCCCGTGGGTTTGCGATGCTGCGGCGACTTCGCTGCGTCCGTGGCAATCGCATCCGCCCGCAAGTCATCGCGCTCATGGAGCACAAGATCGAGCGCATGTTCGGATCCACCCGGAAGCGCGTCACTGCCAAAGGACGACAGCGTGTACGCATCATCGCTTGACACGTACGCGAGTGCTCGCCCCCAAGCATCGACGCACGAGAGATCAAACGGTCGTGCGAGACGCGAGTCTTCTCCCGATGCAAACGCGCGGGCCTGCGCCAGCGACTCGGGATAGTGCCCATTTTCTCGTGCAAATCGCTCAAGAATGCCGCGCAGAAAGAGCATCGCGTCCTGCGTCGACCGCATCCGCTCAGCATCTGTCGCGCCACTTGCACCAAACGCGCCGCGCGGAAGCACGGACTCAAAGAGCACCAACTCCTTGCCGTCGAGAAATTGCTCGAGCCGCTCGTAGTACTCGGCATCCCCGATATGCACTGCGCCGACAAGCCAGACCACTGGTCCAGTGTGATCGCCGCGTTGATACGCAACGGCGCAAGTCTCGAAGGCGGCAAACTTCTCAAATGACTCGCCACGCACGAACGGTGGCGTGGGAGGCGAGGACACTTCCTGTGCGCCATGTGCGCTCATCGTCAGCAGCAAACTCAGCGTGCAGATCCATCGAGTGCTGTGCATGCAGATCTACTTTCGATGTGGTTAGCGCGTCGACCAATTGCGGACTGGGCCAAGTCCGATCTTCGCGGCGGCAATCAGGGACTCGAGACGACCGAGCGCTCGTTCCGCCTGCGCCCGGAAGAACATGTAGGGGAACAGCGTCCCGAGTGCGACTGCGAGCCCACTCGCTGTCGTGATGAGTGCCTCACCGATACCGCTCGAGACATCGCGAGGGTCGACTCCTCCGCCACCCACTCCGCCGAGCAGATCAAACGACGAGATGATGCCAGTGACCGTCCCGAGAATGCCGAGCATCGGCGCGGCGGTGATGGTTGTGGAGAAAATGTTCATGAACCGATCGATCCGAGGGCGCACATCCTCGACGACCTCCATCGCGATCGCGTCATCACTGCCGTCATCGAGCATTCTCTTGGCGAGTTCGCTGTAGAGATCATCATCCTTGGCGATGAATGCCTCAATCTTGTCGCGCTGACCGGCGCGCAACGCCGCGAGCATGCGGCGCAATCGCTCTACTCGGCTCGGTCGATGCATGTTCCACCAGAACCAAGCGCGCTCGATCGCGAACGCCAAAGAGACAACGCTCAGAGCGAGCATCGGCCACATAACCCAGCCACCGCGCTCCATGACCTTCAGAAAATCGGACGGCTCCATCGGCATGGATTCATGGTACTGCGAGCGGACAGCAAACGGCGTGGGCCGTACACACGCCTGTGCTAGTCTTGCACGCGATGGAACTCGCGAATCTTCTCTCGACTGTCGAAGAAGCACTCAGTGCGGCGATTGCGCGCGCGCAGTTCGCGCCTCAACTCGCGAACGCGTGCCGCCATGCGGTGCTCGGAGGTGGGAAACGCCTTCGGCCCGTGCTCTTGCTCGAGTCCGCACGCGCAGCAGGCGGTCAACTTCAGGATGCGCTCCCCGCTGCAACCGCGATCGAGCTTGTCCACGCATTCTCTCTTGTGCACGACGACCTCCCTGCGCTTGACAACGACCTTCTGCGACGCGGACTTCCCACGGTCCACGCGAAGTACGGCGAAGCACTCGCGATTCTGACGGGCGACGCATTGCTCTCCCTCGCATTTGGAACCCTCGCGCGAAGTCCGCATGGGTGCGACCACTTGCTCCAAGAGCTCTCCACCGCCTCGATGCGCATGATCACGGGGCAATGCCTCGATACGCTCGGTGGATTTCCGGAGGGAACGACCAAAGCTGCGCAGCTCGAACTTGTGCATCGCCAGAAAACGGGCGCGCTCCTTACCAGTTCCGCAGTCCTTGGCGGCATGACAGCGAACGCCACGACAGAGGTCATTCACGACTTGCGGACATTCGGATCAAATCTCGGTCTGATCTTCCAAATCGTCGATGACATCATCGATGAAACGGAGTCGAGTGAACACGCCGGAAAAGCGACGGGGAAGGACCGCGAGGCTGGAAAGTTGACTTACCCGGTCGTCCATGGACTCGATGCGAGTCGCCTAGAAGTCACCCGCCTCGAGCGGCTCGCACGGGAGGCGCTTGATTCCATCGCAGCACGAGACCTTGGCCCCAGTTCGGGTCTCGAAGTCCTACTCCAGCGCTGTGTTTCGCGGACCAAGTAAGAGGACCCGAGAACGACTCGCGAACAAAAAAACGCTTCCGGCGAAGGGAACCCTGATACGATCTCTTCGGCAACGCGCAGTTCGACAGAGTCGTCCCCGTCACACCCCCCATCATGCAAGCCTCGATCCTTTCTCGATTGACAAGCCCGGCAGATCTTCGGCATCTGTCGCTTGACGGTCTCAATGTGCTCGCCGCGGAAATGCGCGCGGCAATCTGTGAGCAAGTGGCGCAAAGCGGAGGGCACCTCGCGCCGAATCTCGGCGTCGTTGACCTCACCATCGCCATGCATCGTGTGTTCGACTTCTCGCATGATCGCTTGCTGTTTGATGTAGGACATCAGTGCTATCCACACAAGTTGCTCACGGGGCGCTATCCGCTGCTTTCAAAGCTCCGATCGCGCGGCGGCATGGCTGGGTTTCCTGAACCAGCAGAGTCGAACTACGACCTCTTTTCAGTTGGCCACGCGGGTACCGCGATCTCAACCGCAGTCGGTATGGCGCGAGGAGATGCACTCAATGGAGAGTGCTGGAGTAGCACGCAGCCACTCGGGCGGCGCGTCGTCAGCATCATCGGAGACGCATCCATCTGCAACGGCGTTGCGATGGAGGGCCTCAACAACGCTGGAACCCTCAAACGGCAGTTCCTCGTCATTCTCAATGACAACGGCATGTCCATCGCAAAGCCGCAAGGCGCCTTGGCTGCGTACTTCGATCGATTGCGGCTCTCGCATACCTATGGCGAATTCAAGCGCCGTGCGAAAGAGCTGGCGCGGCACTTGCCTGGTGGGCACGCATTGAGCGACGCATATCACGCGCTCGGCGAGGTGAGCAAGACACTGATCTCCGAGGACGCTTGGTTCGAGCACCTTGGCCTCGTCACGGTCGGGCCAGTCGATGGGCACGACATCCCCACGCTGATTGATGTGCTCAATGAAGCCGCGCATTTCGACCGCCCGATGGTCCTCCATGTCAAGACCATCAAGGGCAAGGGATTCTCGCCCGCAGAAGGCGACGCCACGACTTTCCATTCGCCCGCAGCCTTTAGCGTGAAGTATGAAGTCGAAGGCTGCAGAGTCGAACTCAAGAAGGGCGCTCGCAGTTTCACTGCTGCATTTGGAGACCTCCTCGGCGATCTCATGACGCGCGATCCGAAGGTCGTCGCATGCACCGCAGCCATGCCGGACGGCACGGGTGTTGCGAAAGTTATGCCGAAGTTTCCCGAGCGAACCTTCGATGTCGGCATCTGTGAGAGCCACGCGCTCGACATGCTCGCGGGTCTCGCGAAGACCGGCTGGAAACCATTTTTCGCCGTCTACTCAACCTTTTTACAGCGCGCGTTTGATCAAGCGTTTCAGGAGTGCGCCCTCCAAGGCCTACCGGTGCGCCTCTGCCTCGATCGCGCTGGGTATGTCGGTGGTGATGGTGCGGTGCATCATGGTTTCTGCGACATCGCGCTGCTTGCGACCCTTCCGAAAGCATGTTTGCTCGCGGCGATGGACGAGCCGAGCCTCAAAGCGGCGCTCCAATTCATGGCGGACTTTGATGCTGGTCTCAGCGCAGTGCGATACCCGCGAGAGAGCGTGAGTTCGATGTTCGCAAACACGCCTTGCCCAGAGTTTGTCTTTGGGAAGGCACGCGCGCTGGTCACACATGACCGCCCCGCTGCCGCCGTCCTCGCGTATGGAACGATGGCGATCGAGGCTGGCGCAGCAGTACAAGCACTCGCGGCTGACGGTATCGATGTTGATCTTTACGATGCCCGTTTCGCCAAGCCTGTGGACCACGCGCTCATCGCCCAACTCGCCGCCAAGCAGATCCCGATCGTCACCATTGAAGATCACTCGATACGCGGTGGATTTGGCTCGTGCGTGCTTGAGGCTTGTAACGAGCATTCGATCGATAGTCGAAACATCCATCGCATGGCCATGCCTGACGCGTGGGTGTATCAAGCCGAGCGAACCGAGCAGCTCGCCGAAGTTGGCCTTGATGCCGCGAGCATCGCGCAGCGCGTTCGTAGTTTGCTTGGAACGAAGACGAACGCCCATCCGGCGCGTTCGACGACTCCAGTTGGCTGACGATCCGAGGTTCGCGCGCGCCAAACTGCGTGAGAACGACGCTCACCCGAATCAACGCGTGAGTGCATGAGCGACAGTCCATGAACGCGAGGGCATGGACGAGCGACACGAGCGCCGCGCGGGATTCGGTTCAATGATCCGTCTTAGCGCACGGCTTCGCACACAAGTCCGCGAGGTCCGGCGGCCCGAACCGCTTCAGACATCTGGAACTTCGACTCATTGTCGCGGAAGCGCTTTGCGAGTTCGGTCGCCTTCGCGTCGTACGCGGCCTTGTCAGCCCAGGTGTTGCGTGGATTCAGCAACTCGCTTGGCACACCCGGCACTGCAGTCGGGATACAGAGCCCGAAGATTGGATGGGTCTCGAACGATGCCTTCGAGAGCGACCCGTTGAGAATCGCGGTCACGAAGGCGCGCGTATAGGCGAGTTTGAACCTATGACCGACACCGTAGGGGCCACCGGTCCAACCCGTATTCAGAAGCCAAACATGGGCGCCATGCTTCTTGATGCGATCGGCGAGGAGCTCCGCGTAGACCATGGGCGCGCGCGGGAGGAAGGGGCCACCAAAGCACGGCGAAAAATTCGGCTGCGGCTCTTTCACCCCAGCTTCAGTCCCGGCAAGCTTCGAGGTGTATCCATTCAGGAAGTAGTACATCGCCTGCTCTGGCGACAGTTTCGAAACGGGAGGAAGCACACCGAACGCATCCGCGCTGAGGAACACGACATTCTTCGGATGGGACGCAACAGACGGGCGACGCGCGTTGGCGATGTACGAGACTGGATAGGTCACGCGCGTGTTTTCGGCCTTCGCGGCGCTATCAAAGTCCGGCACGCGCGTCTTTGGATCGAGCACGACATTCTCAAGCACTGAACCGAACTTGATCGCGTTCCAGATCTCCGGCTCGCCCTCTTGCGAAAGCTTGATGCACTTCGCATAGCAACCGCCCTCAATGTTGAACACACCCGTACTCGACCAACCGTGCTCATCATCACCGACGAGATCGCGATTTGGATCAGCCGAGAGCGTTGTCTTTCCTGTGCCTGAGAGACCGAAGAAAAGCGCGACGTTCGACTCATCCTTGCGATCGACATTGGAAGAACAGTGCATCGGGAAGACGCCCATGTCCGGCAAGTCGTAGTTCATCGCATAGAAGATCGACTTCTTGATCTCGCCCGCGTACTCCGTTCCAACGATCACAACCGTGCGCTTCTCAAGACTCTGCACGATGCCGATATTCGTCTTGAGGCCGAACGCTGCGGGATCAGCGAGTTTGAGCCCACACGCGTTGATGATCGTCCAATCGCTCTGGAAGTTCGCGAGGTCCGACTCTGGTGCGTTGAGGAAGAGGGTCTTCGCGAACAGGGCGTGCCACGCCTTCTCGGTATAGACCGTGACCTTCAATCGAAACTTTGGATCGGCACCCGCAAAACCGTCGAATCGGTAGATGTCCGACTGCTGCGCGAGATGGGCGAGCGCCGCGACCTTCAGCTTCTCAAAGTGCTCTGGCGAAATCGGTTGATTGACCTTGCCCCAGTGGATGTTGGCGTGGATCCCTAGCGTGTCCTCGAGATACTTGTCATCGGGGCTTCGGCCCGTTCGCGCACCCGTGTCGCACTGCAGAGCTCCATTGCTCGCAAGTACGCCCTCGCCTCGGCGCAGAGCGCTCTCGATCAGAAGTGCGTTTGCGAGATTTGCATGGACCGTGGCGGAACCGAAGTTGAGTGGAGCTGTTGGAAGTGCCATAGTTGTGCCAGGAGAGAGGGAGAGCGATAGTAGCACGGAAGAATCCGCTCCGACCATTCTTCACGGGTTGGAGATATTGACCCTATGCGGCGGCGCGGATATCGTGCGGTACCCCATTGGAGGTCGTAGCTCAGTTGGTAGAGCGCCAGGTTGTGATCCTGGACGTCGCGGGTTCAAATCCCGTCGATCTCCCTTCGTTCCGTTCGCGCAATACTTCAGGTTCGGCGTCGGAATCGGCTCGACCTGTAACCGAAGTGACATCTCCGATCTAAGGATCCTGTGACCGCGAAACAGAACCCTCGATTTCATACGCTCAGTCCGGCGGTGCATTGGCACGATCGCGCTGCGAACTACACGCTCATTTCAGGTTTGCTCGATCAGATTGCACTTGAAGCTGAGGATTTCGTCCTGCTTCCTGAGATGTTTGACACGGGATGGACGACCGATCGCACTGCACTCCAAGGCTCAAGCACCATCGCTTGGCTCCAAGAAACTGCGCGAACTCGGCGCATTTGGATTCAGGCTGGTCTCGCGATCGAAACCGCGGACGGCCGATTTTCGAATGCCGCCGCGCTTGTGCACCCGAGTGGCGTCGTGAAAGCGATCTATCGCAAACGCTTCCTCTTTCCGGGTGAACGCGAAGGAGAGCACGGCTTTCTCGCAGGAGAAGAACTCCACATCGTCGACTGTGGCTTCGCAAGAGTCTGCCCCCTCGTCTGTTACGACCTGCGGTTCCCGGAACTTTGGCGGATCGCCGTGACGGAGGGTGCGGAAGTCTTCACGATTGGTGCTTCCTGGCCGATGCAGCGGCATGAACACTGGAGACAACTCTTGATCGCGCGAGCGATTGAGAACCAGGCCTTCGTTGTCGCCGCGAATCGAACGGGGGCAGATCCATCGCACCGTTACGCTGGCGGGGCAGCGATCATCGACCCGTCGGGACGGCGTCTCGCGGAAGGAAGCGAGTCGGAAGTGCACGCAACTGCCGTGTTTGATCGTGCACAACTCGATCGACTCCGCGCTGAGTTCTCGGCGCTGCGTGACCTTGATCGCTCGCTTCTCGGTCACTGCACGATCGTGCGAAGTTGACGAGATCTCTGCAATTCCACCCACCCGCGCGAGAGATCGGTACACTCGCGAGGTCCGTCAATCCGGTTGCACATTGCGCATGAAGCACGCGAGCAACAACCTTCAACCGTCTGCCGAACGCTCTTGGAAGCGAAACGGCAAACATCGCGCGAAGACGAGCTTGACTCGTGGAATGATGCTCTTCCCAGAACTCGATGGCTCCTCGCGTGACGCCTTGCGGCGCGCATTTTTCGGCGGCGCGGCGACGCTTGCACAGCGATTTGGGGTGACCGATGAGGACATCGCGGTACACCTCGAGCGCGTGGCGGCCCGAGCAAGTGCGCAGAAAGTTGCGCTTCCACTCGCGTCGAATGTTGCGGACCTCGTGCTCGCGACGGCATGTACTCGAGCCGGCACGACGCGCGCCTCACTCCCGCTTTCAACGCTTCGTGTCGAAATGGAACCAATTCTGAAGCGAACTGCTGCGCTGCGCGTCGGCAATGAAGAGTCGATTCTGGTAGCGCGGCGCTTCTGGGTCGAGTTCGAACGAGCGACCCTCCAGGCGGGTGCTGGTGGGATTCAGGAATACAACGGCGCGCGCCCGCTCAGAGTTTGGATCTCCGATCAATTGCTCGGGAAACTCGAGCGCGCACGAGCGATGAATCAAGATTCGCGCGATGGAACGCACGCCCCGCGAACGGTGCTCCGCCTCGTCGGAACTTGAATCCACAGTCCGCGCAAACTTCCGCAATCGAGAATTTGCCGTCGCGTCAACTTGCCGAGGCGCGATGATTCGTCTAGTCTCCCCGCCGTTCCGCGGTCTCCGCGGCACTGGCAACTTAGCTCAGTTGGTAGAGCAGCGCATTGAAAATGCGCGGGTCCGCGGTTCAAGTCCGCGAGTTGCCATTCTCTTCGCGCGGCGCGCTTTGTCGCAGGATCCGTTTCAAACAAAACGACAAACACCCGCTTCATGCCCCCATGAAGCGAGTGTTCGTCAGTCCAAAGACGATTCGCGCATCCACCGACCAAAGGCCGGATGATCAACTCCCGTCATGCGGCGTGTTTGCGAGGTTTTCGTTTCCCGAGCCAACGCTGTTCTTCACTTCCATCGAGCATGCCCGTCGCCATGCCAGGAATCGGATATTGCGATTGAAGCAGCGCCGAAAGGGTTGATTCGTCGGCGATCGCGAAGGTTGTGGGTAGTTCAAGAATGCGCACCGCGAACCGAACCGCTCGCGCAAGACTCGCTGCCGTGGTTGCGGCGACGAGATGACCATCTTCGAGACGCATCGGGACAAAACTGAACTGCCACGCTTGGCGCCGGACCACCAAACTAGCCACAGAGTCATCAACCTCATCGCTTCGAGAGATCGGTGTCGCTCGCGCCGTGATTTGCGTGATAAGCGCACTCTCCATCAAGTCTGGAGCAACTCCAAACAGCCGTTCCGCGAGCTCGCCAAATGGCAGATGCTCGCATTCTTGGGCTTCGAGGATCTCTTCCACTTGCGCGCGCGTGAGCACGCCTCGCTCGACCAGTAGTTCGCCAATGCGCATAACAACCCCTACTCCTGCAGAACGCCGCCATTCGAGGCGCTCGCATCACTCTCAGATTTCAAACCCAGCAACACGAGCCGCATGGGTCTGAGCATTTGTTTCGGCTCCCCTGCAACCAACCTGCACGAAGCAGCGTGTTTCATGAACTGATTGCGAAAAATCTCGCCGGAAGAAACGGAACGATCGGCAACCACCGAGCGATGCGCACCTCTTTTTGCTCATAATCACCTTGCGGGAGGCGTCGCAGTCACGCATCGCGCAGATGTGGCGGCGATCGGCGCCCCGCCGACCATCCGCCCTTCACGCCGCGGGCCATGGCGCCGTCAATCGTGAATGAGGCCCCCGTCGCGATGAGCTCATCAAGCACCCGCGAGCCAAGTTTCGCAGTGAACTCGACGAAGTCCCCGCTCTCGTCGCTTCCATACTCCCGCGCGACGACCTCGGTCCTCCGTTCGATCGCGTCGATGAGGCGCGAATCACGCATCCGCGCCCGTAATCGATGCTCGATGCGCTCGCCGCCTTTGTGCGCCTTGACCCACTCCGCGAGCGCGTCCAATCCCGTCCCATCCGTCGCCGAGATGGCGAGGGCATCCGGTTCAATCGCCTTCCACTCTTCGATCGTCCGAAGGGACTGTTTCGCTTCGTAGCCCAATTCGTCGATCCGATCGACCTTGTTCAAGAGCAGGAGCCGCGGTTGCGTCTTCGCACCAATGTCGTCGAGAACCTCTCGCACGGTTTGCAACTGGGCAGGTGCGAGTCGGTCGCTCGCGTCAAGCACGATGAAGATCAAGTGCGCGTGCACCGCGTCCGAAAGCGTCGAACGAAAACTCGCGACGAGATGGTGCGGGAGATCTCGGATGAATCCAACGGTGTCTGAAACGAGCGCACTCTCCCCGCCCCCAAGACTCCAACTCTCCACGCGCGTCATCAGTGTTGCGAAAAGTTTGTCCGCGACATACGCGCCGCCATCCGTCAGTCTATTGAACAGCGTGCTCTTCCCTGCATTCGTGTACCCAACGATACCAACCGTGAAATGTCCGCCGCGGCGCTCGCGCACCTCGCGCTCCTTACGAGCGAGGATGTCATCGAGATCTCGACGCAAGACGCTCAGGCGGGCCTGCACGAGACGACGATCGATCTCGAGTTGCTGTTCACCGGGACCGCGCGTCCCCACACCCATGGGCGCACCACCCGTCACCTGCCCAAGGTGCGACCACATCGCGCGGAGGCGTGGAGCGGTGTATTCAAGTTGCGCGATCTCGACTTGCAGTTGCGCTTCTCTCGTCGTCGCACGGTTCGCGAAGATGTCGAGAATGAGTTCGCTGCGATCGAGCACTTTGCAACTCGTCGCTTCTTCAAGAGATTGAATCTGGCTCGGCGAAAGCTCGTTGTCGAAAATCACGATGCGGGCGCCGAGTTCCTTCACCATTGCGGCGAGTTCCTCGACCTTGCCCTTCCCGATGTAGGTCTTGCCACGGGGCTGATTGAGATTTTGGAGCAGTTCGCCGACCACGCGCGCACCCGCCGTCTGGGCCAGTGCGCGGAGTTCTCCGAGAGGATCGAGCCAATCGGACTTCGATGTAGAGAGCCGCACGCCCACGAGAATCGCCGCTTCCGCAGAGATGTTTTCGATTGACTCGCGGATGTTCGTCTGCATTCCCTTCAGGGTACTCTCCGATCGTGGCGCCTGCCGACACAACTCCGCGACAAGTCCACGGCCTCGCTCCGATGCATGGTCGCATGCTTGCGGTGGAGTCGAGCTGCGACGAAACCGCCGCCGCGATCGTTGAGCGGACGACGGACGGCGAATTGCGAGTGTTGAGCAACATCGTGGCGTCGCAACACGAGCTCCATCAGCGATACGCAGGCGTCGTGCCAGAGATCGCGAGTCGCGCGCACCTCGAAAAGATCTTGCCTGTGCTGCAAGAAGCGCTCGCCCGCGCCCGCTGCACGCTCAACGAGATCGATGCGGTGAGCGTGGGAATCCGACCCGGTCTCATCGGAAGCCTCCTCGTTGGGGTCAGCGCCGCGAAGGCAATCGCATGGAGTTTGTCGAAACCGTTCTATGGCATCGATCATGTGGAAGCGCACTTGTGGAGCGGATTGCTCGAGCAAGCTGCGCCGACCTTTCCTGCCTATGGACTCGTGCTCAGCGGCGGGCACACCAACCTCTTTCGCATAGAGCATGGCGATCCGCAGCCCACGCTCTTGGGATGGACCATCGACGATGCCATCGGCGAAGCGTTCGACAAAGCGGCGTTCATGCTTGGGCTTCCCCACCCTGGTGGTCCACACCTTGAACAACTTGCGCGCGAGGGCAATCCTCGAGCGCACGCATTCCCCCTTGCGCAGACCGAGGGGTTTCAATTTAGTTTCAGCGGTTTGAAAACCGCAATGCTGTACGCGGTCCGCGGCGTGCCGGAAGGGCGAGGAAAATCGAGTCACTTCACTCGTTCGCACCTCGATCTCACCCGCGAAGCCAAAGCGGATCTTGCGGCGAGCTTCCAACGCGCCGCAATCGCTTCCATCCTTCGACGACTGCGCGAAGCGCATGCGAGCGCTCCCTGCCCAACGCTCCTCGTAGGCGGAGGCGTCATTGCCAATCAAGTACTTCGTCATGAACTGATGGCATTCGCCGTCGAACACGACCTCACACTTCGCATGCCTTCACAAGCGTATTGCGTCGACAACGCGGCCATGATCGGCGGCGCTGCATGGATGCGGGTTGTGCAAGGGAGCCCGTCAGATCCGCTCACGGTGCCCGCCCAACCGACCTCGAAACTCGGCGCGCCACGGCATTCGTGATCATTGCGTCTACCATGGTCAACACGCAATGACCTACCGACCGCCTTTCGTCGACGAGAAGTCCATCACGGTTCAAGCGCCGCATCCCGCCACGCTTGAGGACGAGGAGTTGCTCAAGCAGTGCGAGATTGAAACGGGCCGCATCTCGGGGCCGGGTGGGCAGCATCGCAACAAAGTTGACACTGCCGTGTGGATCACGCACACCGCAACTGGCGTCGAAGGGCACGCCGGCGAACGGCGAAGCCAGATTCAAAATCGCGCGCGCGCGCTTTTCCGCCTCAAGCTCAAACTCGCGATCAAAGTGCGCACGATTGTGAGCCGTGATGGACATGTACCGAGCGAACTTTGGAAGCGGCGCCGACAAGGCGAGAAACTGCCGGTGAATCCCGAGCATGAGGACTACCCAGGACTTCTCGCGGAAGCGCTCGATGTCGTGACGGTCCGGCGATATGACCTTGCAGGCGCCGCTGGCATACTCGGCGTCACGATGAGTCAACTCTCGCGACTGATCCGGCACGAACGACACGCGTTCGCGAAGATCAATGACGGGCGCGAAGCATGCGGGCTTACCCGTCTGCGCAGTTGATCGCGCAGGCTATCCTGCGTGCATGCAGATTCGCACGCTCATCGCCGATGAACTCAACGCGCTGAAGGCGTTTCGCCGCGACTTGCACCAGCACCCTGAAATTTGTTACGAAGAAGTGCGAACCGCGTCGCAGATTCGAGCGGCGCTCACCGATGCCGGCGTCTCGTTTGTGAGCGGACTTGCGGGTGGAACCGGAACACTGGCGTACATCGATGGCGCAGCTCCTCGCGCGGTCGCGCTCCGCACCGACATCGACGCGCTTGCGATCCATGAAGTCAGTGGCAAACCGTGGTCCTCGAAGATTCCCTCGCGCATGCATGCGTGCGGTCACGACGGTCACACAACAATCATGATCGGCGCGGCGCGCGTGCTCGCGAAGTTGGCTGCATCGGGCACTCTTCCGAATCCTGTCACCATGTTGTTTCAGCCAGCGGAAGAAGGTGGAGCTGGCGGAAAGCGCATGGTGGAAGATGGCGCATTGGATGGATCGAAGATCGGCAAGCCAGTTCGCCGCATCTACGGATTGCACGGCTGGCCTGGACTCCCCAGAGGAACGCTTTCCACGAAGAAAGGTGCGCTTTTCGCGTCAAGCGATCGATTCGAAATCAATGTGACTGGATACGCCGCGCACGCAGCCTGGCCGCATCACGGGCGCGATCCAGTGCTCGCCGCGAGTGCGATCGTCGTGGCACTCGGGCAGATTCTGAGCCGCGAGATCGATCCGCTCGACGCCGCGGTCGTGAGCACCACGATGATTCATGGTGGAACTGCGAGCAACCAAATTCCGGATCGAGTTGAACTCGCGGGGACCGCGCGTGCGCTTCGACACTCGACGCAGGACCTGCTTGAACATCGGATCACGGAAATCGCGCAATCCATCGCCCGCGCCCATCGATGCGAAGCGCAAACGGTCTATCTCCGCGGATATCCCGTGACGCACAACGAAGACGCAAGCGTCGACGCGTTCGAACGAATTGCCCGCGCAAGCTTTGGAACGAGTCGGGTCGTCCCCATGGAAGTTCCGGTCATGGGAGGCGAAGACTTCGCGTTCTACGCCCAGAAGGTGCCAAGCTGCTTCTACCTCCTCGGGCTTGACGAGCCTGAAGCGCCGAGCGCCAAGCTCCATCATCCAACCTTCGATTTCAATGACGATGCGATCCCTGTTGGCGTGGAAGCCATGGTCCGCCTCGCGCTCGAAGACGCTGAGAACGCCTGAACCCGAGCGATTCCGCTCCGATAAGCGCAACGCCGGAGCGCCCGCGACTGGCCCTTCCCCTTCCGCCTCGACGCCAAGAATTCGCTCAAATTGATCGCCGAGCGCACCTTGCAACCCGCTTGGGGGCTTGCTACAGTGCGGGGCTCTCCATTCCGAACCGATTGAACCACGACTGCTCTTCCGACACTGGAAGGGAATGCGCTGATCGCGCAGAAACACGAGACGGATGCGTATTCCGTTGACCGATTCACAGATCGTGGGAGGTACAACTAATGGCTAAGAAGGTTCTCAAGTCATTCAAAGTTATGGCCGCTGGTGGCAAGGCAACGCCTGCGCCACCGCTTGGTCCTGTGCTCGGCGCCAACGGCGTCAATCCCGGCCAATTCGTCACCAAGTTCAACGAAGCAACCAAGGCGCTCAATGGGCGCGTGGTCGGTTGCGTCATCACGGTCTACACCGACAAGACCTTTGATTTCGAAATCAAGAGCTCGCCAACCTCTGTGCTCCTCGCTGCTGCAGCGAAGGCAGAGAAGGGATCTGGAAAGCCAAACACCGAGAAGGTGGGCAAGATCACGAAGGCGCAACTCAAGCAAATTGCGGAAGAGAAGCTCAAGGATTTCAACACCGCTGATCTCGACGCTGCGATGAGCATCATCGCTGGCACTGCGCGATCGATGGGCATTACGGTGGAGGCGTAAATCATGGCGAATGCACTTTCCAAGCGATTCAAGGCAAACGACAGCATCAAGAGTGGCATGCCAACCGGCGCACAGACCGCGCAAGCTGCCATCAAGGCGCTCCGCCAATTCAAGGCTCCAAAGTTCAATCAGACTGTGAATGTGGTCTTCTCGCTCGGGATCGATCCTAAGCAAGCGGACCAACTCATTCGTGGCTCGGTTGCACTTCCACACGGCATCGGCAAGTCGTCGCGCGTGGTTGTCTTCTGCCAAAGCGACAAGGTCGCTGCGGTGAAGTCCGCCGGCGCGATTGAAGCAGGCGCTGAAGATCTCGTGGCGAAGATCGAAGGCGGCTGGACCGACTTCGATGTCGCCATCGCGAGCCCAGACATGATGCGCGTCGTCTCAAGACTCGGAAAGGTCCTCGGACCAAAGGGTCTCATGCCTTCTCCCAAGGCCGGTACGGTCACTCCTGATGTCGTCAACGCGGCGAAGGAATACACCGCAGGTCGTCAGGAGTATCGCAACGATGATGGCGGCAATGTGCACGGCGTGATCGGCAAGTTGAGCTTCTCTGACGAACAACTCACCGACAACCTGAACATGTTCATCGCGACCATCACGAAGGCTCGACCGTCTTCTGCCAAAGGCCAGTACGTGCGCAAGTGCGTGGTCGCTGGCTGCATGACACCAGGTGTGCAAGTCGCGGTCGCGGGCAACTAACTCTTTCCACTGAGATTTCTGCAAGGCGCATCTCTGCGCAGGACACGAATATGAGCAAGCAAGTCAAAGACATGCTCGTCGCCGAATACAACCGGCGCTTCGCCAAGGCGAAGGGCGGAGTCGTCATCGACATCCGCGGACTCAACTCCTCTACCACCACCAAACTCCGCGGCGCACTCCGCGCGAGCGGCATTCGCACGACCGTCGTGCGCACTGCACTCGCCAAGGCTGCGTTCAAGGGGCACCCACTCTCAACCCTCGAGCCGGCGCTGACCGGTTCATCCGCCGTGCTCTACGGTCCTGAGAGTTCGGTCGACATCGCTCGCGCGATCGTCAAACTCGCCGACGGCATTCCGGACTTGAAGTTCCGAGGCGCGTCGTTCGACGGCGAGTATTACGACGGCAAGGTTGGCGTCGAGAAACTCAGCAAGCTTCCAACTCGCGAGGAAGCACTCAGCAGCGTGCTCGGCGTCGTGAAAGCGCCAGGCGCTCGACTCCTCGGCATCGTCAAAGAGATCCAAGAACGCCTCGAACGAGGCGAGACGATCTCGAAGGCAAGCTAAGCATCCATCGCGCATTCCCCCGTCCTTTCGTTCTTTCAAACTAACTTTTCCACAAGACTCTTACAAAGATCACTCTGCAGTTCACTGGCCCCTCGGGGTTAAATGCCGCGCGTCGCAGCACCTCTGAACTCCAAAGCCTTGGAGCCCAACACCATGTCCGACACCACAACCTTCGAATCCAAGATCACCACGCTCGGCGACTCGATCGCGACCCTCACCCTCAAGGAGGCCGTGAGCCTCGCTGAGTACATGAAGGTGACCTACGGCATCGAGCCAGCTGCAGGCGCAGTGATGGTTGCCGCCGCTGGTAAGGTCGAAGAAGCCGTCGTGCAGACGGAATTCACCGTCACCCTCGTCGAAGCCGGAGCAGCGAAGATCGCTGTCATCAAGGCTGTCCGCGAAGCGACCGGGCTCGGCCTCGCCGAAGCCAAGGGTCTCGTCGATGCTGCTCCAAAGGCCGTCAAGGAGAACATCACCAAGGACGAGGCAGACAAGCTCAAGGCTGCCCTTGAGGCCGCTGGCGCGAAGGTCGAGATCAAGTAAGCGATATTCGGCGAGTTCTTGAGGGGGCGCCAAGCCCCCTCAAGATCCGCCAGCCCCATCGGTCCTCCTCGCAGATTTCGCACTGAAGCGACCTCTGCGATGGAAGGAAACAGGCCTCTTCGCTACACTTGCTGGACTTTTGCGACCTGTGGTACCACCCGTTCGCCCACATTTTTAGAAATCTTCACGCGTCCAGCTTCCGCTGGGTCGTGTCTTTGTTTGTTTCGCAGCCTCAGCGTCACCCTAGGGGACTTCGATGCCGAATCCAACCAGCCGAATCAGAGACTATTCCAAGCGCGGCGACGCCCTTCGCGTCCCCGACCTCACGCAAGTGCAGCAAGACGCGTACAAGCGCTTCCTGCAGCTTGATGTCGAGCACGACAAGCGCAGTGGACTCATCGGACTTGAGTCGCTCCTCCGCGAGATCTTCGAGATGGACGCGCCTCCAGGCGCGAAGGTCCATGTCAAGGGTATTAAGAGCTACGACGGCTCGATGCGACTTGAGTACACGCATTACCTGCTTGAAGAGCCTCGTTACACCCCTGATGAGTGCCGCGAACTTCGACTGACATTCGGCCGACCGTTCAAGGTTGGCGTGCGCTTCATCCGTGAAGCGACCAACGAAGTCACCACCGAAGAGATCTACCTCGGCGAGATTCCGATCCTCATGGGTGGCGGCGAGTTCATCGTGAATGGCGCCGAGCGCGCCATCGTGAGCCAGCTCCATCGTTCACCTGGTGTCGACTTCTCCATCGCAAGTTCGTACGGCGATCGTCCGCTCCACTCCGCGCGCATCATTCCCGAGCGCGGATCGTGGATTGAGCTCGAAGTGAACAAGAAAGATCAGCTGGCGATGCGCATCGACCAGTCGACCAAGCTTGCCGCGACGACCTTCCTCCGCGCGCTCGATGACCACGAGAACCCCCGCTTCTCCTCGACCGACCAACTCCTCGAACTCTTCTATGAAGTCGACGATGTCAAGGTTGAGCGACTCAAGCCAGAGCACTACGCCGCTGAGCTCATCATCGACACGGATACCGGCGAAGAACTGTGCCGTCCGGGCGCGGTGTTGGGTGACAATGTCCCCACGATTCAAGCGTCGAACCTTCGTTCCGTTCGCGTCATCACCGATCCGAGCGATCCGCTCATTCTCAACACAATCGCCGAAGAGAAGCTCGACTTCCTCGCCGATGTGACGGAGCATGAAGCCGCCCTGTTGAAGATCTACAACCGACTTCGACCCGGCAATCCGCCGCAAATCGACAAAGCGAAGAATCTGTTCGACGAGAAGTTCCGCGATCCAAATCGGTACCGACTTGGTCGCGTTGGACGCTTCCGAATCAACCGCAAGTTTGAACACGATGCGGTGTACGCCAACCAGTCCAAGGACGGCAAGTCCAAGGGCGAACTGCCAGACGAGAGCGTGCAGCATCTGCGCGCCGAGGACTTCCTCGCCGTCGTGCGATACATACTTGACCTCCGCTCGAAGCGCAACAAGGCGCATGTCGACGACATCGACCACTTGGGTAATCGTCGTCTCCGCACGCTCGATGAGCTTGCGACCGAAGAGATGCGCAAGGGCTTCTTGAAGTTCCGCCGCACCGTGCAAGAGCGCATGTCGACCAAGGACCCGAGCGAGATCGGCAAGATCGCAGATCTCGTCAACTCGAAGTCTGTCTCGGCAGCCATCGATTTCTTCTTCGGAAGAAGCGAACTCTCGCAGGTGGTTGACCAAACCAATCCACTGTCGATGCTCGTGCATGAGCGACGCCTCTCCGCACTCGGACCAGGCGGTTTGAATCGCAAGCGCGCCGGCTTCGAAGTGCGCGACGTCCACATCTCGCACTACGGGCGCATCGGCCCGATCGCAACGCCTGAAGGCGCGAACCTCGGTCTCATGGCGTCGCTCGGTATTTACGCTGAGATTGATGACTATGGATTCCTGCTCACGCCATACCGCAGCGTGAAGGGCGGTAAGGCGACTGGTCAGATTCAACGACTGCGCGCCGACGAAGAACTCAAGCGCGTGCTCGCAACCTCGGACACGCTTGAAACCGGCAACACCGGGAAGCTTGCAGGCGCGAGCGTCCTCGCGCGCATCGACGGCGATCTCGCACAGATTCCGGCGGCGGAAGTTGAGTTCGTCGATGTCAGCCCGAAGCAGATCGTCGGTGTCTCAGCCTCGCTGATCCCCTTCCTCGAACACGATGAC
>SXUI01000061.1 GCA_005790605.1 Planctomycetia bacterium
ATTGCCGCGACAGGCGCTGGCCAACACGGCGTCGCCACCGCGACTGCATGCGCGCATTTCGGGATGCAGTGCTGCGTCTACATGGGAAGTGAGGATGTGCGCCGCCAGAAGATGAATGTCTTCCGAATGCGGCTGATGGGCGCGGAAGTTCGCGAGGTCGATTCGGGAAGCAAGACGCTGAAAGACGCGACAAATGAAGCGCTGCGCGACTGGATGGGATCCGTCGGCGCGACGCACTACATCATCGGCTCCGTCGTCGGACCGCATCCTTTCCCGATGATGGTGCGCGATTTTCAAAGCGTGATCGGCAGGGAATGCAAGGCACAATCGATGCAATCCATTGGCCGCCTCCCCGATTGCATCGTCGCGTGCGTGGGTGGTGGATCGAACGCGGCAGGCATCTTCGCGCCCTTCGTTCAAGATACGCAGGTCCGACTCGTTGGCGTCGAAGCGGGAGGTCGCTCGAGCGCGAGTGGAGACCACGCAGCGGCGCTCACCTACGGAAACCCCGGGGTCTTGCATGGTTCGATGAGCTATGTGTTGCAAGACGCCTGCGGCCAAACCTCCGAAGTGCACAGTTGTTCAGCCGGACTCGATTATCCAGGGGTTGGTCCAGAGCACAGTTACTGGAAAGACACGCAACGCGTGGAGTATGTCACGGCCACCGATAGCGAAGCGCTCGCGGCGTTTCAAACGCTCGCGAGACTTGAAGGCATCATTCCTGCGCTCGAAACTTCCCACGCGGTGCATGCGGCGCTCGCGATCGCGGGCAAGATGAAGAGCGATGAGCACCTCGTCATCAATGTGTCCGGTCGCGGCGACAAAGATGTCACCGAAGTCATGCGATTGCTAGGCATGACTTGAACATAGCCACTCAACCCACGAAGGCTCCTTAGGACTTCCGCCTTTTCGCCACGCGGGCTTTGGTAAACCGTCACCCTTGAAGGCATCACTCGCGGTTGGCTGTGCAGCACTCGTGCCGCCGGTTTTCGAATTCACCCAGTAACCAGGCCACCAAGTGGTTGATCCGTTGAAGTTCCCCCACTTCGCGGTCTTGCTCTTCGGTTGAGGAAACTCATAACTCCACCCGGCAGACTTCAACGCGTTGGCCAACTGCTGGTCCGCTGCAGGCGCACCCGCTGCATAGCCAAGCGGCTTTGGAACATCACCGGTTGCCACCTCTTCGGACTTCATCGGCGGCTGCGAAGTTGGCACGGTTGGTTCAGGTGCCGATGGTGCCGCCACGACTGAAGGAGCGACATGATGTGCGCCCTCTGCTTGCGGCCTTATCTCGATGGAGATCGGGTAATGATCGCTTGCGTACCCAACCGGCGGCGGAATCTCTGCGGCCTTCTTGTAATCCCAATCACTCGCAGCATGCAGCGTGCCGAGCACAAAGTAGGAACCTGCAACGACATCCTCCGCAAGGCCTGGCGTCATGATCATGTAGTCGATCGAACGATTGGACGCGTGCGTCGTATAGAGCGAGGGCGCGGCATCTTTCTGCGCGCGAAAGTCATAGCCACTTCGAAGCCCGAGCGCGCTCTGACGGAGCACCTTGACATTCACGTCATTCGGCGTGCCATTGAAGTCGCCGAGCACGACCAGATTCAGTTGCGGATCGAGTTTCAACCGCTCGGCGACAAACGCCTCCGTCTGGAGCGCCTCCAGTTCGCGTTGGTGATCGAACGCACCTGCCTTGAAGTGCACCACCATCACCGCGAAGGCATAACCGTCCTTCGTTCGAAGATCGACCATCAAAGGAGAGCGTTGAAAGTGCGTGACTGGTTTCGCGCCAGTTTCTGGCATCGCCCAGTTTTCCTTCAAATTCGCCGCGAGTTCAGGCGTCATCCGCGCTTGCATGTCATCGATTCGCTCGGTACTCCAGATCTTCACGCTCTCAATCGGGATTCGCGAGAGCACCGACTGCTCCACTCCTCGGTAGTAGCCAACTTCCTCGCTCGCGACAAACTCATATCCCATGTCACTCAAGTACTTGTCGCGAAACCACTCCAATGCGGTCTTCGACTCAACTTCCTCCATGCAAAGCACATCCGCGTCGAGCTTGTGAATTGCGGCGGCAAGCGCTTCCAATCGGGCAGTGCTGGTCACCTCATCGATGTCGTCGTACTCGCCTGAAAGTGCCGGGTCGTCGAGCGGGTCGAAGAGATTTTCGACGTTGTATGCCGCGATGCGCAACGCGCCCGCAGACTTCTTCGGCGCATTCGGAGTCCCGTACCAGATCCCTGCTGGCTGCACCGCTTTGGGCGCCGGCTTGCTCGCCGAGTTAGTTGGTGTCGACTGCTGTCCGACGCGCGGCGCTCGTTGCGCTGGTGGCGCTGGCTTGGCAGAACCCGCTCCTGACTGAAGGGCAAGGGCGGTCGAGCAAAGCAACGCAGGAAACAATGACGCCACGATTGACATAGGGAAATCCTACCTAGCGCGCAGAAGCGATCGCAAAATACTGTCCCGCAACGGGAAGAGCGACTCATCGCAGGATTGAACGAAATCCATCCCATCGCGGCCTAGCGGTGGGTAGACGAGAACGATCACTCCGAGCGCTTCGAGTCGAGCTCGAACTTCGACCTGAGGCTCGCCCTCCCAGAACATGGGGGGAGTGGGATTGGAAATCTTCCCGCGCATCGTTTCAAACTCGGCCCACTGCGCGGCACTCAGCGTATCCGAAGGCTCCCAGTGCACTGCATCGATCGAGGCGCCGGCGCTCGCCGCGAGATACTGATACACCGGATGTGATGCGAGCCATTGAGGCGCACGGTCAGCGCACTCTCGTAGATGTTGGTGAAGCGCCTGCAAGCGCAATTCAAGGCTTGCGAGCCGCGTCGCGATCGGGGCGGCGTCTTTGGGCAAGAGTTGCGAAAGTCGGGCAGCGATCGCCTGCGCCTGCGTTGCACACAACGCAGGCGAGAGCCAAGTATTCGAGGCGAAACCCTTGTGGGAATGCGCGCCTCGCGGACCGTGCGAATGCTCGGTCCCATCCTGCTCAATCAACGCATCGCCACACGTCGCGGTCGTGTTCAGAATCAATGCTCGGGGGAGCGCGACCCTGCTCGACCAAGGCTCGTAATCGGCTCCGTTGAGCACGATGAGATCGGCCTCCTGAAGCTGGCGAACCTCGTCATCCCGAGGCGACCAGTCCACTGGGTCACCGCCCCTCGACATCCATGGCGTAAGAACTTCGACCGCGTCACCAGCGAGTTCGCGAACGATCCACGCGAGCGGCGGATTCGGGGCGAAAACGACTGGTTTCGTCCGCACTTTCCCATGCTCAACAGGCGACTCCCGAGCGCCTCCACACGAACTCAATCCAACATTGAGGAAGACCAGCAGGATGGCAACCGCCAACGCAGGCAGACGTTGGATCGAAAACTTCTGTTCCCGGAGGAGCATTCTCGAAGTGTACGCCGATACACAACTTGGTTGACGACGCTGCATTCCAATCTGCTTGAAACGACGACACTCGAGTTTTCCCGACCGAGCGGTTTTCAGCTGCGCGTCGACGCGATCCACCTCGCTGCAGGAGAGTCTCTCGCGGTTCGCGGCGTAAGCGGCTCGGGGAAGTCAACGCTGCTCGCCTTGCTGAGCGGCGAACTGCTGCCGAGCAAAGGGGAGGTTTGGTTTGACAGCGCGTGCGTGAGTTCGCGGTCGGACGCTTTTCGGCGAGCATTTCGAATTCGAAACGCCGGGCTCGTGTTCCAAGACTTTGGTCTCGTCGAATCCCTCTCCGTCCTTGAGAATGTGCTCCTGCCCTTCCGACTGCACAACACACTAACGCTTGATGCGGATGCGCGAGATCGCGCGCACACGATGCTCGGCGCTGTGGGGTTGCACGCAAAGTCCGCGCGGTTCCCAGCGCAACTTTCACACGGGGAACGACAACGGACGGCCATCGCACGCGCGCTGGTCACTGGCGCCCGACTCATCCTCGCGGATGAGCCAACTGGAAATCTCGATCCCGCACTGAAGCACGACATTGCCTCGCTTCTGCGTGATATTGCGAGGAGTGCGCACGCGGCGCTTGTGGTCGCCACGCATGACGAGTCGATCATTGATCGGTTCGATCGAGCGCTCACAATCACACCGCAGCCCGCGCCGGAACTTCGAGGTGCACAGTGAGTGCTGTATTGCGCGCCCCGATGCACGCCTTCTTTCTAGCCGTCCGTGCTCTGCGATTTGCTTGGCAGCGCAATCTCCTGCTCCTGCTTGCGCTCTCCTTTGCGCTCGCGCTTCCTCTCGCGACGCGCGCAACCGTGAAGGCCGCAACGCACGAACTCGACTCGCGTGCGCAAAGCACGCCGCTCCTCCTTGGTGCGGCGCAGAGCGATTTCGATCTCGTGTTCGCCGCTCTGTGGTTCTCACCGATGCCTCACCCGACAACAACAGGCAGCATGCGAGACCTCGCGCTTGTTGAGACAGATGACCTCGCAACGGCGATCCCGCTCGTTCTTGGTTCCACTGCACGCACCTCCCCCGTCGTCGGAACAACGCTCGATTACTTGGCGTTCCGCAACCTGCGCTTCGCACAAGGCAGACCTTTTGCGCTCGTGGGCCAGTGCGTGCTCGGAAGCCAAGCGGCCATCGCGCTCAATCTGCATGTCGGCGAAAAGGTGTTCACCGATCCTGGAGCGCTCACTGATCTCGCAGGCGTGTTTCCGATAGAGCTCGAAATCACGGGAATTCTCGCAACGACCGGAACAGCAGACGATGCAGCGATCTTCGTCGATACTTCAACAGCGTGGACCATTCGGGGCGTCGGTCACTTTCACGCGCCGCCAACGGTCGCAGATCAAGCGACGGGTCGCGTCATCGGGCAGAAGCCGGACGGATCGCTGATCGCGGGAGAAGCGCTCCCAATCGAGAGTGCGCCAACCACCGCATCTGCGCAGGACTTTCACTTTCATGGCGACCTCTCGGATGCGCCCCTGTCCGCAGCCATCGTGATTCCGAAGAGCGCCAAGGCGCAGGCGATCCTCCTGGGGCGTTTTGACGAAGCGCGATCGAGCGATCTCTCCGGTGCGCGTCCACGCCTCCTGCGGCCTATCGAAGTGAGCGACCGAGTGAGCCAACGCATCTTCACCGTCGAGCGCTTGCTCGATGCCGTTGCCGTCGCGGCACTGATCGGAACGCTAGCCGTCGTTCTGCTCTCCTTTGCACTCGGCATCAAACTTCGAGCGGAAGAACTTCGGGTGATGCACCGGATGGGCGCATCACGCGCGCGCATCGCACTCTTTCTGAGCACCGAAGCGCTTTGCATCCTCGTCCTTGCGAGTGCCATCGCTCTCGCGCTCGCACGCTTCGCTTCGCAAGGCGCGGGAGCGCTCGTCGCATGGATCGTGCAGGGCTAAGCCGCGCGAGTCATCAAACCACGAGCGTTTCAGGTTCTTCGATGAACTCTTTCAGCGTGCGGAGATACTCCGCAGCCATAGCTCCATCGATGACACGGTGATCGAGTGAAAGCGTCACTTGCATCTCCGTCCCAACGCAGAGCACACCATCGCGCACGACGGGTTGCTGAATCGCGGCCCCGCAGGCCAAGATCGCCGAGTTGGGCGGATTGATGATTGCGGTGAAGTGCTCGACGCCAAACATCCCGAGGTTAGAAATCGTGAAGGTTGCGTCGGACATCTCTTGCATCGAGAGCCCCTTGGTCCGAGCCTTCTCCGCAAGCGCGCGAGCATCGCTCGAGAGTTGACGAAGACTCTTGTGATCAGCGTCAGTGATGACGCCCACAACCAATCCTCCGCCTCGATCCTGCGGCAGCGAAATCGCAACACCGATGTTCACTTGTTCGTGCACGCGAATCGAGTCGCCAGCGAAACTCGCGTTGAAAAACGGATGTTCCGCCATGGCGAGTGCGCAGGCGCGAACGAGAAAATCGTTCACGGACAGTTTGATGCCTGCTGCGCCAAGCTTGTCATTGAATGACTTGCGCATCGCCAGCAGCGCGTCCATCGAGAACTTCATCGTCACTTGGTAGTGCGGAATGGTCGTCTTGCTCTCAACGAGGCGGCGCGCAATGGTCTGCCGCATGTTGGAAAGCGCGACATCGCGGCCGCGAAGTGCCAACGAGAGCGGCGCAACCGCCGTCGGAGCCGCACTCGTCGAGACACTCATTGCGGTGCCCGTGACGATCGTTGCGGAAGAGCGATTCGAGGCGACTTGGGCGAGCGCCGATTCGACATCCCGCTTGATGACACGGCCGGAGGGTCCGGTTCCGATCAACTTCGCGAGGTCAAGGCCTGCGTCTTCAGCCATGCGACGAGCAACGGGACTCACCCGCATGCGCGCGGAGGTCGCCCCAAACTCTTCCATACCATGCGTGGTTTCAGTCTGGACGCTCGTTGGAACAGAAGCCTTGACGGTGGTCGGCTTGGATTCCGCTGGACTGACAGGCGCCGGAGCAGCCTTCGGCGTGCTCGTGCTTGCGCCGTGTCCGCCACCCGCACCTGCTGCCTTCACGCTCGCGAGATCTTCACCAGCAAGAGCAACGAGCGCGATGGGCGTTCCGACTTTGACCTGCTTGCCGCTTTCCACAAGGATCACCGCGATGCGGCCGTCGTCAAAGCACGGCATTTCCATCGTCGCCTTGTCAGTCTCGATGTCCGCGACGACCGCGCCACTCTTCACGGCGTCGCCTTCCTTCACATTCCAACGGACGACCGTCCCAGCTTCCATCGTGTCGGACAATCGAGGCATCGTCAGTTCAATCGGCATAGGTCCCTCTCATCTCTCTCAACTCTCTCGTCAGGCGCGATAGGTCGCGCTTCGTACTGCTTCGCAAATCTTGCGCACATTCGGCAGGTACTCCTGCTCAAGCGCGACGGCATAGGGCGTCGGCACATCATCCGAGTGCACGCGATGCACGAAATTGTCGAGGTCATCGAAGCAGTGGCGGTGAATCTGTGCGGCAAGTTCACTGCCTGGCGAAGCAAAGCTCCACGATTGATCCACCACGACTGCCGCGCTCGTCTTGCGCACACTCGCCACCACTGTGGGAAGGTCGAGCGGACGAATCGTGCGGAGATCGATGACTTCACAATCGATACCTTCGTTCGCAAGGATCTCCGCTGCTTCCATGCAGAAGTGCACTGGGCGGCCCCAGGAGCAAATCGTGCAATCTTTGCCAGCGCGACGAATCGCGGCGTGACCGAACGGAATGAGATACTCACCCTCCGGAACATGTCCCTTCATCGAGAGCAATCGCTCGCTCTCAAGAAAGAACACAGGATCATCATCTCGAATCGCGGTCTTCATCAATCCCTTGGCATCCGCGGGATTACTCGGAATGACGATCTTGACGCCAGGGACATTCGAGAACAGCCCTTCAACGCTCCATGAGTGGGTCGAACCAAGTTGACCACCCGCGCCATCGTTTCCACGGAACACGATCGGACAGCCGTACTGTCCGCCGCTCATGTAGAGCATCTTCGGCGCGTTGTTCAGAATCGGATCTGCAGCGACGAGCGAAAAGGACCACGACATGAACTCGACGATCGGACGCAGTCCGAGCATGGCTGATCCGATCGCCATGCCGCTGAATCCAGACTCCGAAATCGGAGTGTCGACAACGCGCGCCGCGCCAAACTCGGCGAGCATGCCCTTGGACACCTTGTAGGCACCGTCGTACTGCGCGACTTCTTCGCCAAGGAGATACACGCGCTTGTCGCGGCGCATTTCCTCGCACATCGCTTCACGCACCGCATCGCGAAACTCGATTTCGCGGGCTGCGCCTGCGATCGTAAGCGGCTCGCGGAACAGTGGATTCGACATCACTGCGCTCATACCAATCCTTCCTTTCCATCCGTCGCGCGGAAGGTGCATGCGTTCGTCGCTCCGCCCATGTACGACGGAAGTGAGGAGCCGGTGTAGCGACCCCATGGTTCCACGAACACATCCTTATAGAGCTCGTCGGATGGCGTCGCCTCGGAATCGTTCGCAAAAGTCACTGCATCGCGAACCTCTTCGCGAACATCCTTCAGCATCGTCGCCAGCTTCGCGTCATCAAGAACGCCCTCACCCGCGAGCAACCGCTCGAGGTTGATGATCGGATCTCTCGACTCATGGTGCGCTTCTTCTTCGCGCGTTCGATACTTCCTTGGATCCGACATCGAGTGCCCCTTGAATCGGTAGCAGTTCATGTCAACGATGGCAGGTCGTGAGTGCTCGCGGCACCACTCAACAAGAACCGACATGTCACGATAGACCGACACGACATCCATGCCATCGATCGTGACTTCACGCAGTCCATGCGCTCGACCCTTCACACAGAGGTCGTGGCTCATCGTCGTTCCGCGATGAATCGCCGTACCCATGGAGTACCCGTTGTTCTCGACGATGAAAATCACCGGAAGATGGAGCAGACCCGCGAGGTTCATGGCTTCGTAGAACGCGCCCTGATTCACGGCGCCATCGCCGAGGAACGAGAGCGAGACGCGGCGATTCTTGCCGCCAAGCATGACTTCATCTTCGTACTTCGTGGCAAACGCGAGCCCAGCACCGAGCGGAGTCTGGGCACCAACGATGCCGTGACCGCCGAACAGATTGTTCGGTCGATCGAACATGTGCATCGAACCACCCTTCCCCTTCGCGCAACCACTTGCGCGACCGTACATCTCAGCCATGCACGCTCGTGCGGACATGCCGCGCGCAAGCGCGTGCCCGTGATCTCGATATGCCGTCACGATGGGGTCCTGCGGCTGCATCGCCGCGACACAACCAACCGCGACCGCTTCCTGTCCGATGTACACATGGCAGAAGCCGCCGATTTTCTTCTCCTGGTAGCTCTGCATACAGCGAACCTCAAACTCCCGGATGAGGTGCATTTCGCGGAGCCATTGCAGCGCAGTCGAAGCGGAAACCGGAAGCGAACTCGCGCTCGTTCCAGCAGTTGGAGCCGCGGGCGGAGCGACTTGAGGCATAGGGACGGTGGGATCCTTCATAGGAGTGCTGTGCTGGGACGGCGAGCGAAACGAACCCGCAAGATGCCAGCGAGCCTGTCAAACGGAAGCCGTAAAGGATAATGCAACACGCCCCGCCGGACAAACGGCGGGGCGCGTATTTTTCGTGCGTTGGTTGAGAACTATGCCGCCCGCGCGCAATGAGACGCAGCGACTGCAGAATCGAACTTTATTGCTGGGTGCCGCTGGGCTGTCGAGCGCTTGCAAGTTGCTCGGCTTCCTTGAGGGCGCGTGCTTCAAGAATGAGCATCGCGAACTCCAATTGCGCGTCCACCCCGCTCGTCAACAGTTCCTCTGGCTTCGGTCTCGCCGTCGCTTGGTCGTTGCTCCCACGCATTTCGTCAAGCACATCGGCAGCCGAGCGAAGCTCGATCGACTTCGCAATCTGATCTGGGGTCATCTTGACGACGAGATCCGGGAGCACACCCCAATCGGTCGAACCTGGACGCTTGTGCACCAAGCGTCCCTCGGTTTCGCCGACGCCTGGCGGCAGAACATAGTACTGCGTGGTCAACTTCAATTGCGCGTCGTTCGCTTGATCGCCGCAGCCATGCACAGTCTGCACGCTGCCCTTGCCAAAGCTGCGCTCGCCAAGGACGACCGCTGCGTTGTGTGCTTTCAGTGCGCCCGAAACAATCTCGCTCGCGCTTGCGCTTCCCTGATTCACGAGCACGACGAGCGGAAGATCTCGCAACACCGCGCGCGATGGCTCAGCATCGAGTCGCCACACCGTATTGCCCGACTTGTCTTGACCACTGACGACGGTGCCGTTCTCAATGAAGAGATTCGAGAACTCGACCGCGCTCTTGAGCAATCCACCAGGATTGAAGCGCAGGTCCAAGACGAGTCCATTCAATGGACGCTCCGCTCGCATCGCGCTCACAGCGTCGAGGAAGTCGCGGAAACTATCGTCATTGAAACTCGTGAGGCGGACATAGCCGATGCCATTCTCCTTGTCCGCGTACCAGTCCCAAAGGGGCGCGCCCGTTTCATCGAGGCCGGTCTTCCACCAACCATTGACGCTTCGAATCTTGATGGACTCGCGTCCGAGTTTCACATCGAATGGTTCAGTGGTTCCCTCGCGGCGCAAGCTCAACGTGACCGCAGAGCCTTCAGGTCCCGTGATGTTGTCCACCGCCTTGTTGAGCGACCAACCGACCGTCGATTCCCCATTCACTCCAACGATGCGATCCTCTGCCTTCACACCAGCGCGCGAGGCGGGGCTTCCTTCAAGCGGGCTCACAATCATGATCTCGCGCTTGTCATCGTGGCGGATCTGCACACCCACGCCGACAAAATCGCCTTGCACCATTTGCTGAAATCGACGCAACTGATCAGGCCAGATGACCTGCGAATACTCATCCTCGAAACGATCGGACAATTCGTTGATCGCGCCATCTCCGAACTCGCGATAGATGATGGAGTCGGGCAACTCTGGACCGATCTTGTTCGCCTTCAATATCTCGCGAAGCGATTGGTTGTACTGAGGGCGACCGATCTGTTCTGGTGGAATGGCGGTGACAAGCGCTTGCTGCTTTTCGATCGCGTCAATCAATGGCTGTGACTTCGCAGCATCGGCGAGGCCAGGAAAGTTCACCCGGAGTTCTTCCGCCTTCGCGAGTGCCAGCAATCGGTCAAGCCCGCCTTGAATGAGGGGCGACCAGCCGCCGCTTGAAATGTGTTCGTTGGCCGCAGTCGTCAGCGCGCTCGTCAGCATCCCCTTCGAGACGCCGTCGAGAATCTCCTTCCAATCATCTGCAAACGCTTCGTTGTACGGAGGGAATGGTTTGTCGGCCTCGAAGCGCTCCGCGTAGTGCTTGCGCATTTCGTAGAGCGCGATGGGCGCGTAGGACGCGAGGAGTCCGATGCGTTGATTCACGCTGTCGAGTTGTGTGTCGTAACGACGAGCGCGGTCTGCATCACCCGTCTCATCAAAGAGCATGCGCAGCCGGAAGAAATATTCCTGCGCAACCATCCAATCCTTCGCCTCGATCGCCGCAAGCGCACCTGCCTCGGCCTTCTCGATCAGCGTTTGCATCTCTGGCAAACTGAGGACCGCGGACCAGTCATCGGAGAGCGTCTGCACTTCCACCGCGGCCAAGAGCGCCTTCGAAGTGTTCCCCTTCTCAAGCTCTGTGTGCAACTTGCCGAGCGCTTCCTGTCGCTTTGTGGCACGCTCAGCTGTGCTCAACTCGAGATGCTTGGACCGCGCGTCAAGTAGTGACTGAATTGCATCAGCGGCGCTCTTCGCGTGCGCCTTGGGCACCTGCTTGAGCGTTGTTTCGAGTGCCGTGAGATCTCCGCTCTTCGCTGCATTCCAAACTGCATCGCTCCAATCAGCGACCGTTGCATCACCGCTCGCCACGGCTCCCACCTTGGGCGGCTGCTGACCGAAGACGGTCACGGAACCAGGTCCCGCAAGAAGTACGGAGAGCACGACGCTCAACGAGCGGAGCGAGCGTTGCGCACGGGATTTCACGGAGGGGAACGGCATCTAGAACCTCGATTCAATCAACATGAGGAGCCAAGGCGGCTGCGGAAGAACTCCGGGTCGCCATGGCTCCAGTAGGGCTTATATCGGCAGCAAGTTCGATGGTTCCGAGTCATATTGCGCGAGTTCTCAGGAGTTTGTGTGCCAATGCGCTAGCGGAAGTTCCACTTTCCTTCGAACGATCCCTCAGGTTCGGGTCGATATTCCGTCTTGCCCCACGATCGCGCGATGACCTCACTGCCCTCTCGTTCTAGTTCTTCAGAATCGGCCGCCCCTGAGCCATGCCCTAAGTGCAGGTATGACCTCAGGATGACTGCGGTCGGCGGTGTATGCCCAGAGTGCGGGACGCAGAAGACGGTCGCGGCGCTATCACCCCTCCAGCACTTTGAGCGGGATGCAATCGCGGCACGGGAGCGGCTTGAAGACGGATGGAGACTCTGGGCGCGAACGCTTTTCGCGTCACCACTGATTTTCTTTGCGCAGTTTGGCGCGTGCCTCGGACCTGTGCTCTTGGTTGCGTTCGCATTCATCGGCCCCTTCCGCATCTTTGCGCTGCGGCGGATGATCCCGATTGAGCCGTACGCGGATCGATTGCCCGAGATGGAACGGGACATTCGGAGATCGCACGCGCTTGCCGGAATCGAGTGCGGTCTTTCCGTCGTCGTCGTTCTGGTGGCACTTGTGCAATCCCTGCCGACGCCGCTTCTGCCTGGTTGGTCGTATCTCTGTCTCGCGATCCTCATCGCGCTCTGGCAGTGCATCACGCTGCTTCAAGCGCATCGACTCGCGCGCACCACGCCCCCACTCCTCGTCGATAGCTCAAGACTGCCTCGCACATCCAATGCTTGGATCGTCATTCCGTGCCTCCTGAGCGTGCTGCTCTATCTCGGCGCACTCGGCGCGGTCGCAACTGCCGAATGGACCAGAACGGATGCATGGTTTGCCGCTGCGTGGGCGTGCTGGTTTGTCGCGGCAATCTCTCTGTCGATCGCTGCGGTCTGGAGCCGCGCGCACGCCATGCTCGTGTGTGATTGCCTCTTTGAAGCACAGCTCTTTCAAGAGCGCCGACGACCGGGGTCCTTCTTTCACGCCCAAGATGGAGAAGTCGCAATTCGAAGCGTGCCGCGGCCGAAGCACAACGACGACGATGCACCGATCCCGCTTGCAGATGAGGTACTTCCACTCCCTTCGGTAACGATGGATCCTTCCCCGCTGCGCGCCAATCAGGACGAGTGACTTCAGGACGATCTACGAGGCAACACTCGACTGAAACGCGCTCTCCGCGAGGTCAATCGCGCGACCGAGCGCGGCACTCTTCGCGACCGTTTCGCGCCACTCACTCGAGGCATCGGAGTCGAGGACGACGCCAGCGCCCGCTTGCAGGAACACCTTCCAGTTTCGATGCTTCTCACCCTCACAGAGGCCCGTCGGGATGACGAGCGTGCGAAGCGCGAGCGCGATGTCCATGTCGCCACCGAATCCGACCGCACCAATCCCTCCCGCGTAAGGGCCACGACGAACGGGTTCAAGTTCGTCGATGATTTGAATCGCGCGAACCTTCGGAGCGCCACTCACTGTGCCGACTGGAAGCGTCGCGCGCAATGCATCGAAACTATCGAGTCCCTCACGCAATTCACTCGTCAAAGTCGAGGAAATGTGCATGACATGACTGTAACGCTCAACCTCCATACAACGATCAATCGTGACGCTTCCCGTCGTCGCCACGCGGCCGAGGTCGTTTCGACCGAGATCAACCAACATCGTGTGCTCAGCGCGCTCCTTCTCGTCGGCAAGTAACTCTCGTTCGAGTGCCAGGTCCGCTTCCTCAGTCGAACCTCGCGCGCGCGTCCCCGCGAGCGGCCGATTCACCACGGTGCGGCCGCGCACTCTGCAGAGAATCTCAGGACTCGATGCAACGAGAATGGTTCGTTCGCCCTGCAGATAAATCTGGTACGGACTCGGATTCACGATGCGAAGCGCGCGATAGATGTCGAATGGATCCGCGGTCGTCTCGCGCTCAAATCGCTGCGAGAGGACGACCTGAAAGGCGTCGCCAGCCGCGATGTATTCCTTGGCACGGCAGACCGCCGACTCAAACTCAAGTCGCGACATGTTTGACTTCGCAGCTTGCGGTGTCGCACTCAGGTCAAGGTCCACTGCTCCCGTTCCGAGCCGCGGTGTCACTGATGCGAGTTGCGTGACGAGCGCCGCGAGTGCTTCAATCCCACTGCGGAATGCCGCGTCATGGTGCGCGAACTCACGGACATCAACGGACACGATGGCATGCACGGTCTTAGTGACATGATCAAAAACCACAACCTCTCGGTAGAGACCGAAGTGCAAATCCGGCAAGCCGCGATCATCGTGCGGTGCATGTGCAAACGGCAACTTCTCTGGCTCGAGGTATCGCACCGAATCAAAGCTCGCGAAGCCAACGATCCCCCCAATGAAGCACGCTGGCAGCGCAAGCGCTTCTCGAGCGTGTGCGCTTGCGGGTTTCGCGTCACCAAGAAGCGCGCGGACAGCGGTCAGTGGATCCCGCTCTGTTGAAGTCCGCACCGTCCCATCTGCATGGTTCTTGTGCACAATCTCTGATTGTTGGACGACCACCTCGCGCACCGGCCTTGCTCCGAGAATGGAGTACCGGCCTTGGTTCACGCCATTCTCGACACTCTCGAAGAGGAAACTCGGCGCCGTGCGCTCGTCAGGGAGCACGAGTTTCCGATACCCCACAACCGGCGTCAGCTGGTCGCTCATCAATCGACGAGAGAGAAACACGAGAGGTGTTTCGAGCACTTGGCGCTCGAAAGCGATTCGGAGTCTCTCTTGATGCGCTGCGTCACTCGCCATCGAACCGAGTGTATCGACTCGCTCTACACTCTCACTTCACCGTGGCTCTCCCACTCTCTGCAACTTCCACCATGGATGCCTCGCGCACGAAGCACCCCGCAGCGAGGCTGCGCGACATTCGCAAGATCTACTACAAGCCAGACGGAAGCGTGCTCGTCGAAGCGCTTCGCGGCGTTGACCTCGACATTCCGCAAGGGCAATACCTCGCGATCATGGGGGCGTCCGGCAGCGGGAAGTCGACGATCATGAACCTCCTCGGTTGCCTCGATCGTCCCACGAGCGGCGGCTACGAACTCGATGGGATCAATGTCGAGGCAATGGAAGATGCCGCGCTTTCGAAAGTTCGTGGAGAGAAGATCGGCTTCGTCTTCCAAGCATTCAACCTCATCAGCGAACTCACGATCGTCGAGAATGTCGAGATCCCGCTGCTCTATCGAGGCATGAAATCCGCCGCGCGACGAGCACTCGCGCTCGCGAGTCTCGAGAAAGTCGGGCTGACCGACCGGCTCACGCATCGACCTGCGGAACTCAGCGGTGGACAGCAGCAGCGAGTCGCGATCGCGCGAGCACTGGTGGGAAGTCCCGCGATTCTGATGGCAGATGAACCAACGGGCAACCTCGATTCCGCGACGGGCGAGAGCATTCTCCGCCTGTTCGAAGACCTGCACCGCGACGGACTTACGCTCGTGATGGTGACCCACGACGATCGCATTGCAGATCGCTGCGAACGGATCGTCCGACTTCGCGACGGCATGATTGAGTCGGATCGGGCCGGCGGAAACAACCGTCCAGCCCGCTCGGCGGCGGAGCATGCATGAGCGCGCGCGGAGCATCAGCCGCACGGATTCTCGGCATTGATCCAGGAAGTTTGATTACGGGATATGCGATCGTCGACGCAGATGGAGCAGGTACCGCAACCCTTCTCGAAGCTGGCGCGTTTCGACTCAAGAGGAGCGATGCGCTTTCGGTGCGGCTCGACGCGCTCTCGACCGACATCCACGAACTCCTCGCGGAGCATCCGTGCACGCACATCGCAGTTGAAAGCATCTTCAGCCATCCTGAGCATGTGCGAAGTGCGCTCCAACTTGGTCACGCACGCGGCGTCGTACTCGTCGCCGCGCAGCAGAGCCGCTTGCAATTGATCGAATATTCGCCTGCGGAAGTGAAGAAGGCGATCTGCGGAAATGGTCGAGCAACCAAAGCGCAAGTCCAGAGTGCAGTGACGATGCAGTGCGCGCTCGAAAAGGCACCAACACCGAGCGATGTCGCTGACGCGATCGCGATCGCGCTTACTGCGGGCAGGCGTTTTGTCTCGCGCGGATGACGAGGACGACCGGTGTGCCCGAAGGCGGAATGACTGTCGTATCCACTTCCCATTCCGGCTGCGCAAACTCGACCTGATCCGGAAGCACTTCATCAAACGCGATGACTTCATCGCCGAAAGTCACCACGCCCACCAGTTGCCCCGTGTAGTCAGCGACGAAGTGTTCGCCGGGTTCATTCCAAGACTTGGGATTGCGCGCGAAGCGCGACCCAGCGAACACCCATGGTTGTGAAGGAAACGCTCGCACACCATCCGTCGCGCGAATCCAGCGTGAGAGCGGTCGACTCGATCCGTCAGCGAGGCGCACATCGATCGCGAGCAACGCGCCTCGCGGAGGCGTAAGATCCAATCGATCGAACGCGCCTCTCGCGAGATAGAGCTCCCGCCAACTGCCAGGTTCACCCGGCTCGAAACCAGCCAAGAGCAAAGCAGTGTGGACGACACTCGGAAGTGCTGACACCACAACAAGCGACTCGTGCTCGCGAGTCTTCTTCATGCAAGCGGCGGCCTCGAGGACGCCTGCTTCGATCGCGACAATCGCGTCCACTTCGACTATTCCGAGCGCACGGTCGACACGCACCCCATCCGCTATGGCATGAAGACCAGTCCGACTCGTCGGACTACTACATGCCAAGAAAAATGGCATGATCAGGACCGCGATGATCAGTCGACGAAGCTTCCAAACAATCATCAAGAGAACCTAACCGGACGCGTCGTCCGATGGAAACGGCGCACACAGCTCCAAGCGCGAGAGCGGTACCGCAACAAAAAAAAGGCCCAGGCCGAGCTTTCGCTCAGGCCAAGGCCCTTCCGGGGGCAAGTGATGGATCTCTCGTACGCGATCGCACAGGAGACTTGCGGAAAGTACCATATCTTTCGACCGAATCAAGCAGCCCTCAAAGACGAATCAACAATCGTCAGCGGATGAGCCCAGTGCAGGGAGGCTGAGCTGAGCCATTTCGAGATACCGGATCACGCGAAATGTCATAGCGTGCGTGCGCGATGCTTCTGACCCGAAAAACAACGCTTCGTCAACGCGAACTCGCCATGCGCGCGGTCAACCTGCCTCAGATGGCGGCAGTCACGGATTGGATGGAGTTTGAAACGGGCGTCATGGGCCTTCCAGACCCGCAGACCGGATTTCTTCTCAATATCGTGACTATTGACGAGGCGGTCCGCGCATTGGTTCCTCCGATCTTCGCGGAGGCCAAGCATGCGGGCAGCGGTTTTTTTGAGACCCTACGCAGTGCAGCGCATGCGGTCGATGCATCGCTGTCGTCCGACATCCGAGTACATCTGGCGTACTTCACGTGTGATATTCATCCAAACTTGCGTGTGACCTGCGCGTGCAACCCATCGCCCTCTTCGAAAAATCAAGCTTCAGCCATGCCGCCACTCAACTTTGAGATCACTGCCTCATACGAGTTCGCGGCATCGCACCGACTCCACTGCGCCACGCGCACCGAAGAAGAAAATCGTCGCATTTTCGGGAAGTGCAATAACCCAAACGGGCACGGCCACAACTATCGCATCGAAGTGCATTGCGCAGTGACGCGTGAAGACGAAACTGCCTTCGCCGCGCTCGACGCTGCGGTTGAGAACGAAATCATGCGCAGGTTTGACCACCGACATCTCAATCTCGACTGCCCCGAGTTTGCGAACCTGAATCCCACGGTGGAGAACATCGCCATGGTTTGCTTCAACTATCTGGAGAAGGCGCTTGCGCACGCTGGACTGACTGCGCGCAGCGTTCGCGTGTACGAGACCCCGCGAACGAGCGCTATCTACCCTTCCGGCGCTTGAAGCCCCCGCCTCCGCAAGCCATAGCCATCCTCGGACCGAAGAATGCAAGCACTTCGCTCGACTTGCTCCTCAACCTTCTTACGATCATGACGCACCGCACTCTCATCTCATTGCTCGCGACGACGCTCCTTCTCTCAGGGGCGATGTTCGCACAGACCCAAAACACGGCGCCCAAAGTCCCGCCAGCGAGGCAGACGCTGCCGTCGATTCCAGTTCCAGCTCCCGTCGCCCCGGCGGCGCCAAGGACCCCGCCAAAGAGCGCTGTGGTTGGAAGCGCCGCGGCTGATGCGTTCGCGGCACTTGCAAGCACGATGCAGCGACGAGGCGCGATCGATGCATCCATGCGCGATCAAATCACAGCCGTTTCCGCTGCACTTGACGCAGAACTCACGGTCGATGGACTCACGCCCGATGCGCGCGGCAAGTTGCTCGCGCTCCGAGCGCAATGTGCGGCGTGGAGCAATGACGAGCCCGCGATGGACGCTGCGTATGGAGCGCTGCTCGAGCTATTCCCCTCAAACCAAACCGTTCGCGTGCGCTGGGCACAGTTGTGCGCCGCGGCGGCACGGTGGCAGAAAGCCGTCGACCTCTTGTACGGCAAGTCGTGGGAGCCTTCGATCGGCGTGGATGCGCAGTACTGCCTCGCGGAGGCCCTCATGGGCATAGGCAAATTCAACGACGCGCAAGGAGCACTAAACACGGCCCCTCCTAGCCCAGTTCGAACGGGCGTCCAACAGTCGCGTATCAACGCGCTCTCGGCTCGCATTCAAACGCTTTACGGCGAATACACGAAGGAGATGATCGCGCAACAACGCGACCTCAAGATGAACGACCTCCCTGTCGTTGAGATGCTGACCACGAAGGGACCGATCACGATCAAGCTCTTTGAGCGCGAAGCGCCGAACACCGTCGCGCACTTCGTCGAGCATGTTGACCTCGGAACCTACAACGGGACCAAGTTCCATCGCCCACAACGCGGTTGGGGAGTGCAAGGTGGAGATCCGCTCTCGAAGGAAGGCGCGGATACAGCGGGCGCGCCCGTTGGAAGCGGCTCGGGTGGATGGGTCACGGTCGATGAGTGCACGCGAGAGGATCGCCGTGGACACTTCACCGGTTCGATCGCCCTTGCGAAGCGATCAGGCGAACAAGAGGGAGCCGCGCCCTTGACTTGCGGAAGCCAGTTCTACATCGTGTTCGGACCGGCGGAGTATCTCAACGGAGGGTTCACGGTTTTCGGCAGCGTCATCGATGGGCTCGACAATGCCCGAATGCTCACTGCGGATGATTCCATTCTGCAAGTCAATGTCATCGGACGCAACGATCACCCCTATCTCGCGACGAAACTTCCCGACACGCAGAAACTTCCTTACGAACACCCGCATGCGTGGGGAATGAAATCTGAGAAGCCATCGACCGCCAAGCCTGCGGCAACTGGTTCCCTCGTTCCCATCACGCCAGGCGTGCCTACTGGGACGAGCGTGCCAAAGATCCCAGGGTGACGACACGAACCTGCTTCAAGACATCGCGGAACTCACGCGAGGTCCGCTTCCCCAAGCACGCGACAGCCCTTGCGGCGCATGACTTGACCCGCGAATGTCGGGTCATCGGTGCAGATCACAAAGATCGATGCGCCGGTTCGTGAGGGCATGAGCGAGTAACTGAAGTGAATGTTGATCTCCGCGCGAAGGAGATGGCGACAGACCGTCGCCAGCGTCTGCGTATCACACAGCTCCACGACGAGGACAGCGGTTTCGCAATACGCGCAGTTATGCCGTTCGAGCACGAGCCGTGCTGCGTCGGAGTTATTGAAAATGAACCGAACCACGGCGTAGTCGGAACTGTCGATGATTGACAGCCCTCGCAACTCCGCGGTGTTCGACTCGTCGATCGATTCAAGCACCTCAAGCAACTTCCCGACCCGGTTGTCCAGAAACACGCTGAATTGTCGCACGGTTGGCGGCGCGTACCCTTGTTCGGTCTCTTGCTCGGTTGGCTGCATAAGTGCAATGCTATCGGCAGGTCGAGGTTTGAGCGCTCGCGACTTGCGATGCGTCGGGTCAAACGCGCCAAACTCGCGGTAGGCGCATCGCCTCGCTCGCTCTGGTGTGCGCCGGAGCGAGTGAATCGCCACCGGCGCAAGTCAAGCATCTTCCGACGCGCCGAGGTCGCCCCCCGGCGGTGCAGATTCATCGGTCAACTCCATGCATTGAGCAGCATCGCGAGGTCACTTGCGCCAACAATTCCATCGCCGTTGAGATCCGCATATCCCGGACCTCCCCATTGACTCAAGAGAATCGCGAGATCGGCAGCGTCGACAAATCCATCTCCGTTCAGATCACTCGGATTCGCAACCGCGTAGATGCCGCTCATCGAGAAGGCGCCCATCGCGGGAGCGATCGTGATCGTCAAAGCACTCACGCCTGCCGGCAACTGCGCTGGATCAGGAACGATCGTCATCGGCGCGATCGCCATTTGATCAAGCTTGAGCGTCTGCTTGGGTAGCGCTTGTACGCGAGAAGTGATGCCCGATGAGACCGTTCCATTCAGCGCGCCAGACGCCGTCGCGACCCCGGTGGTTGCGTAGTTGCCAATCAGCGCCATCTCCATACTCGGGCAGTTCGCGATCGAGTTCACGATGGGCGAAGTACACGATCCAATCTGCGCCATCGAAAAGTCGGTGACCGCCACATCGAGCGCCTGGCACCCAATAAACGGGAAGCAGTACAGATCAAAGTGGAACGTGACATTCGCCGGATCCACCGTCAACGCCGACATCGTGATGCTCGTGAACGGTGCGGCGCTCGGAGCGCAACTTGCGTGCGCGCTTCCGCTCGTCAGCACAGTCTTCGTGTCACTATCGCTACTCGTCCCGAGCGCCGTCGTAATCGTGAGGGTCGCTGTGATCGTGATTGAGGCACCTGAGGGGCTCACGACAAAGGCCTCGACATCCGCGAGCGATGACGACGCTGTGATGAGTCCGACGAGCGCGAAGACTGGAACGTTGAATCGAGTTTGCATGACCATCCTTCTCTCGTCAGACGCGACGGTGCATCGCGTTCGTTAGCGCAACCGCACACAAGCCTACCTCCGCGGCGACAGATGGAAAGCGAAACTCCCAAATCGATACAACTTTGTCCGCGAACGCTCGCGGCGAGTAGCCTTCCACGGATGCAGGCACCCGCTTTCCCACGATCGCTCCTGTTCCTCCTCTCCCTTGCGCTCCTTGCAGGCAGGACAAGTGCGGCCCCCCAGACCCAACCTGCAAACACCACATTCGAGACCGTGCTCACCGACTACGAGGCGTACCGTCGCCAAGTAAGCCCCCAGTACGCCATGCGGAAAGGCGATGACACGCGGGCGGGAGAGCTTCGAGATGTCTCGCCACGAGCGCACATCCTCGACATCAACGCAACGCGGGACTTTCTCGAACGGCTGCTCGCGATCGATGTGACGACCCTCAATCAAGCCGACCAACTCGACTACCGGCTCTTTCAACGACAACTTGCCATGTCGCTCGAGGGCGACAAGTTTGGCGACTGGATGATGCCCATCAATGCGCGAAGTGGACCGCATCAAGACATTCCGCAGATGGGGGATCTCGATCGGCTGCAAACAGGACTCGACTTCGAGCACTATGCGAAGCGATTGACGTGTGTGCCAGGGCAACTCCTCCAACTTGAAGAGACACTTCGCGCAGGCATGGCTGCTGGGAAACTTCCACCTCGGCTCGTCATCGAAGCGATTCCACAGCAGATCCGCACTGCGCGAGAAAGCGCACTTGATCGACTGCGGGCGCCACTGGCGAAGTTCCCCGCGTCCATGCCAGTTGAAACCCGCACTCGCATTACGCAAGAAATCGATGCGACCATTCCAAAGATCGCAGAGCAAATGATGCTCTTCGAAGCATTTCTCATCGCCGATTACTTGCCTGCCTGCCGCTCCGGCATCGCCGCAAGCAACATGGAAGGCGGAGCCGATTGGTATGCATTCCAGTTACGCAGCTTCACCACGACGGACCTGACCGCGCAAGAGATTCACGACATTGGTGTTCGGGAGGTGGCGCGCATTCGAGCTGAAATGCTCACGGTGATTGCGAAAACGGATTGGTTCACTGCCGATCCCGCTCGCGCATCGCTCTCCGACGATGTCCGGTTCGCGCAGTTCATTGACTATCTCAGGACCGCAGAGCGCTTCTACTGCAAGTCCGGGGACGAACTCTTGGCGCGATATCGAAGTTTCTGCAAAGAGATCGATCCGCATCTGCCAGAGTTGTTTGGAACTTGCCCTCGATTGACCTACGGGATTCGCGAAATCCCCCGCTTCATGGCTCCGTCGCAGACAACTGCGTACTACCAACCGGGCAGTACCAAGCGAGGAGAACCAGGCTGGTTCTACGCAAACACCTATCGCCTCGACATGCGTCCGACCTATGAGATCGTGCCGCTCTCTCTCCATGAAGCAGTCCCAGGCCATCACTTTCAGATTTCGCTCGCGAACGAACTCGAAGGCGCGCGAGAGTTTCGCAAGGATCTCGATTCAACTGCATTCGTCGAAGGTTGGGCGCTCTACGCCGAGCGGCTCGGCATCGAGATGGGTTTCTTCGCTGATCCATACGACGACTTCGGGCGACTGCTCTATGAGATGTGGCGCGCGACGCGCTTGGTCGTTGACACTGGCATCCACGCATTCGGTTGGACGCGCGACGAAGCCATCGCGTACATGACCAAACACACGGCGCTCTCCGCCCTCAACATCGAGAATGAGGTCGATCGATACATCGGTTGGCCTGGCCAGGCGACCGGTTACAAGATCGGTGAACTTTGCATTCGTGAACTCCGCGCCGAAGCAGAAGCCGCGCTCGGAAGCGCGTTTGACATTCGGAAGTTTCACGACGCAGTGCTGCTCCACGGACCGCTTCCGATGGATGTCCTTCGCACCACCGTTCGCGATTGGATTGCAGCGGAAGTCAAGCGAACGAAGCCCGAACCCGTGGCTAACCCCTAAAGATCGCGCCTGCGCGTTTCCCCACGAGCATCGCGGCGGTGGCGAGCGCCAACGCAAGGAACGCCATCGCCCAAGTGCCGAGCGCGCTTGCGATGTTGGGACCATCGCCGAGTCGCTCGCTGAGCGTATAGATCGCCTTGGTGATCGGATAGTCCGCTTCGCGCGTGGCAAGAATGAGACTGTCGCTCACCTCGAGCATGGCAAAGCAGAACGCGAGAATCGCGCCCGCGGCGATGTTCGCGCTCAAGAGCGGAAGGACCACGCGGCGCATCGCGTAAAACTTCGTCGCACCTAAGTTCGCCGCAGCTTCCTCAAGCGCGACTGAAGTCTGTTCGAGACCAGCGGCGCACGCACGCACGACGTACGGCAAGCGACGAACCGCGTACGCGAGAATGAGAAACGGCACGGGATTTGGAGAAGGCCCAAGAATGTCGCCAAGCGCAGCAAGCGGCGCATCGCGAACCCAAGCGACCCAGCCGACTGGAAGAAAGCCAAGCGCGCTTGTCAGAAACTCCGGCGCGGTTCCCTTGAAAGGCCAACGCAAGCTCGCTGCGACAAGTCCAAACGCCATCACCAGGCCAGGCACAGCAAGCGGCAACATCACGAGCGCGTCAAGAACCGCACGACCACGCACGGTTCCTCGAATGAGGAGCCGCGCAATGAGCACACCGAGAACGACATCAAAGATGGTCGCGATGCCGGCGTACGCAAGACTGTTCTTCACCGAGCCAGACGCGAGTGGATGCTCCAGCGCGTGTTCGTAGTGCTCAAAGGAAAGTTCGGGCGGAAGAACCGTCTCATACCACGCTCCGTGCGGAACCAAACTCGTACACACGACGCCGATGTGCGGCAGCAACGCAATGCCTGCGACAAGCGCAAACGCACCCGCAGCCGCAATCCCCCTCCAACCTGCAAGGAGTTTCGGACCTGCGCCGGTCGACGCCTTCGCGAGCATCGCATGACCCTTCCGACCAAGCGCGAACTTCCCAATGAGATACGTGCACGCCGTTGCCAACAGCAACACGGCAGTCAATGCGTACGGTTGCCGCGACGCCTCCATCTCCTTGATGCCGTTGAAAATCTGCACCGGAGTCGTTTGGCTGAACTCAAGCATCAATGGCGTGCCGAGCTCCGTGAAACTCCAAACGAAGACAATCGTGCCACCGGCGAAAAGCCCCGGTCGAATGAGCGGTAGCGTCACGCGTCGGAAGCGAGTCCACGCGTTCGCGCCCAGATTGATCGCGGCCTCCTCCATGGCTGGATCGACATTCGCGATCGCCGCGACGAGGTTCAGGTAGATGATCGGATAGAGGCTGAATGCTTCAAGGAGCACGACGAGCCAGAACCCGCCCGCACCGAGGAAGTCGATTGGCTCGCTCACCGCGCCAAGATCAAAGAGCAGCGCATTCACGCTTCCACCCCGACCGAGCAACTGCTTCATGCCAATCGCCCCAACGAACGGCGGAAGCACCAGCGGCGCGAGAATCAATGCACTCAGAAAACCCTTCGCGGGGAACACGCGCTTCGCACTCAGGCTCGCGAGCGGAAGCGCGATGAGCAAAGCGATGACGGTTGTGGTCGCCGCAATCAGAAACGCGTTGACAAGTCCCGTGCGGGTGGCTGGATCACGAAACACCAGCAACACATGGTGCAGCGTAAATCCGCCCTCGGGACCATCCGAGAGGAATGCCGCCGAAACACTCAACCACACCGGATAGAGCAGCGGAACACCAACGATGAGAAGAAGAATGGCGAGCCAAACTCGCTGAGACGATGGGCGCACGCGCGAAAGGTACTCCGGCGGTGCTGCTTCACGCAAACGCCGCGAACTCGCTCGTGCGATCGATCAACTGTTCCAGGCGCCAAGCATGATCGCGAGATCTGCCGCGCCGACCATCGCGTCACCGTTGAGATCGCCCATGCCGTTTGCGCCCCAGTTGTTCAAGAGCAACGAGAGGTCAGCAGGACCGACAAGACCGTCGCCATTCAAATCACCAAGCATCGCGGTCGGCGTGACATACCACGCCACACACACAGGCAGCGTCGCCTGGGTCCCGGCCTTGCGCGACACTTGCAACACATAGTCGCCCGGCGCGACGCCCCTCATATACAAATGTTCAGCGTTGTCGATGAGTGAGTTACTCTCGCAATTGCCGCTGGCGAAACTTGTCGCACCCTCGTCGCCATTAATCGAGACGAGTGTGCTCCCCTGCAGTTTCCAGAGGCGCAGATCACAATCGAGCATCGTGTAACTCGCGAAGGTACTTGCGACGAGCCGATTCCAACTCGCGGTCACGCTGAGTTCGGCTGCTGGTCCATCGAGGTGCATGGTGTAGTACACGCTTGTCGCTGCGATCAGCGTCGGAACATAGTCCCAACCGATGCGTGCTGAAAAGGACGAGACTTGCGGCGTTGCAAAACCGCTCTGTTCGCCGGCAGTCAAGATGAGGTGCGCGCGATCCACATTGAGCAAGTCGGCGCCATAGAGCGCGTCAAGCGGCGTCGCGGTTGACCCACGATTCACGCCGCTTTGCGGAGCGCCATTGGTCCAAGGGGTACGGTGCGTCGTTCCCGCAAGCATCGCGGTCTTGATCGTCAGACCCTTGCTTGCGTTCGCGTTGGTGGCGAGATTCGGGTGATCATTCGCTTCGTCAAAGAGCATCGCTGCGCAGGCGGCAACCACCGGAGTTGAAAAACTCGTGAAGTCTCCCGGCGCAACGAGGTCCGGCTTGCGTCGGTTCGGTCCATCGATACCTGTGGGAGTCAAGCCATTCGAGTGGCCACCACTTGCAATACCAACGGTGAGCCCATTGAAGCAGTACGCCATGAGCGGTTGCGCTGCGCTTCCAGCGCCATTGTTTGTGCCAGAAACGGCGAGCGCGCCGTCGCGATTCATCGCCCAGTCGAGTCGGCGAATGCCATCGTTGTCATTGGTCGTCGAACCAAAGGACCCAATCCAACTGTTGTTCCACACCTTGCAATGCGCTGCTGGCGCAGCAAGCGGAGGGAGCGCGGAACCCTGTCCCACTCGCAACCAACTCGCTGCGACCCAACCATTCGCGTTGTAGTTCCACACATTGCTCAATCCTGGCGCCACGCTTGACGCATCCCCGCAGAGATTGAACGCGACAGTGTTCGCGTGACCGCTCGTTCCTGACGCGCCGTTGAGCAGCGTGAAAGTTGTGCCCGAGTAATACGCCGCAGCGATGTCCGGCGTGTAGTTCGCGCCCTCAGGCGCTTCGACCTGCCCAATTCCAATCCCGGTCCCGGTCGGCACATTGGCCACGCCTAGGCGCGCGACGAGATCGTTGTAATGAATATCTGTAAAGGTGTCCGCACAAACCACGGGTGTCCCACAAGCGAACACGGCGGCGACAAGCATGGAGGATGGTTGAGGAAGGAAGTTCATGCGTGGTTCCATGGCAGGCAACAACCCCTTGGATTCTGCCTCCATTCTCCGGTCGCACAAGACCGCAGGGGCGGTTTCGTCGATTCATTCGTTCCATCTGTGCGGTTTGTTCGGAGTCCTCACGGCGAATGCGCGCTGGCATGCCCCCTGACGAGGCTCAGTGCCCTTCGTGATCGTCGGTGGGGCTGGCCGCCATAGGCTTGAGCGGCTCGCGTGGTGCGGCGACCTCGTCAAGGACGCGGACTTCGACCCGAGCGTTCTTTGCGTCTGCTGCGCGGTCGGTTGGGAACTGCTCAACGCGTTCGCCGCTGCCCGCCGCAGAGATGCGAATGCGCCACCAATCCACGCCCGACGCGGCAATGGCTTTCGCCGCCGACATTGCGCGCTCCATCGAGAGCTCCATCGCTTGTTCTGGCGAACCAAACTTCTCAGCGGCACCAACATGGCCGCGAATCTCGACGACCGTTGACTGCCCCTTGAGATTGCGCGCGATGTCCGTGATGGAAGTCATCCCAGCCTGATCGAGGGTTGGACTGAGTGGCTGAAACTCCACGCTCGTGCCGCGACCAAAGGTGTCCGCTGGCCGCACGGATCGAACGTTCTGATCCTTGCCCTTGGTTCCCTCGTCCTTGCTCTCGCCGGCACCGTTCTTCTGCTGCAGCAGCAAGCGCTGCACAAGCGCGGCGTCCTTTGGATCAGTCGAAGTGATTTCGACATCGTTGTGAAACGCTTTGCGCACCGCGATCGCGAAATCGATCATGTCTGGCTGCGCGGCGACGCCTTCGCTCTCCTCGCCTCCACCGCCCGCATTGCCGCCCTTGGGCTGCACATTGAGCGCGAACAGAATCACGAAGAATCCCATCATCAACATGACCATGTCGGCAAACGAGATGAGCCACTCCGGCGCGCCTTCGTGCTCCTCGTGAGCACCACCACCGCCGTGACCTCCACCGCCGCCATGCTTCTTGTGCGACTTCCCGTGACCGTCATCGTGCCCCTGTTCCTGCTTTCCGTGAGATTCGTGCTTCGCGTCTGCCATGGAGTGTTCCAGTGTGCGAGGGTTGCCCTCGGATTAGGCTGCCAACTTCATGTTGCGGCGCACGGTGTTAGGAATGAACGCGAGCATCTTTTCCTGCGTGGCGCGTGGATTGTCGCCAGCCTGAATCGAGAGAATGCCTTGCAACATCATTTCGCGCGAGAGAATCTCTTCGCCTGAGCGAAGCGCGAGTTTGTCACCCATGGGTCCAGCGACTGCGTTCGCAAGCACGGTGCCGTACATCGTCGCAACGACCGCGATCGCAAGCATGTGACCGAGCGTCTGGATGTCGCCACCGAGATTACCGAACATGCCGACTTGACCAATGAGGGTCGCGACGAGGCCGTAACCAGGCGCGTACAACTTGATGAGGTCGAAAAACTTCTTGCCGGCTTTGTGCCGCTCTTGCATCGCCATGACTTCGAGTCGCAGCGTGGTCTCGATGATCTCCTCGTCGGTGCCATCGACCGCCATGCGAAGACCCTTCGAAAGGAATGGGTCTTCGATCTTCTCAATCTCGCCTTCGAGCGCGAGAATGCCGTCGCGACGCGCCTTGTCCGAGAGCGAGCTCATCAAGCGCACGGTTTCAGTGGCGGAAAGCCCCTTGTTGAACAAGAAGCGCTTCACGTAACCAGGAACGCATTTCAGGTTCTCCAACGGCATGGCCATAAGGAGGACGGAAATCGTTCCGCCGCCGACCATGATGAGACCCTTTTCCGAATAGAACATTTCGAAGTGACCGTGCGACGCCATATACATGACGAGCACACATGCGACCACTCCAATGATGCTGCCTACAACGCTTGCTTTATCCATCTGAAACGCCTCCTCATGCCGGGAACGACTCACGGCATGCTTCTCACTCCAATTTCTCAAACCAAAGCGACACTTCCGGGACAGTCGCCCACATGCACATCGGCAGTCCGCGCCCATCGCTCCGCCTGCGCAGGCCATAAGACATCGCCGTGCTCTAGGAACGATGCGCTATGTGGAGGTCGCGCCGTCTGCGCAGGCTCGTTCTCGGAACCTCCCCCGCCGAGTTCGCCTATATCCTGCCTGATCCCCTCACCCACGCGATTCCGGCCCTAGCCGCATTCCTCGACTCCCACGCCCCTCTCCATGCGACTTCGACCGTTAGTCATCATTACCGAGCACCTTTCCGATGAGGCGACCGCGTGGCTCGAGGAGCGCGCGGAAGTCGTGCACTGCTCAGTCACCGACGCAGACTTCGACGACCTCGCTCCCCGCGTCGTCGCGCTAGTCGTTCGAACCTACACCGAAGTCGATGCCGCGTTGCTGGCGAAACTCCCTCAGCTTCGCGCCGTCGGCCGGGCAGGCGTTGGGCTTGACAACGTGGATGAACGCGCCTGTGCAGCGCGAGGCGTGAAGGTCTTCAACACACCTGATGCGAACACGCAAGCAGTTGTTGAGTATGTCCTCGCGCTGCTCTGCGACGCTCTTCGACCACGCCTCTTCCTCGACGCGCCCGTCGCCAAGGAAGAGTGGAACGAGATTCGACAGGAAGTCGTCGGGCTTTGGCAGATGAATGAACTGGTCCTCGGCATTCTTGGATTCGGTCGCGTCGGAAAACGCGTGACTGAGGTTGCGCGAGCCATCGGGTTTCAGGTGATCTACAACGATCTGCTCGAGATTCCCACTGATCAACGACGAGGCGCGCAGCCAGTTGCGGTTGAAGCGCTCTTCACTGACGCTGACATCGTGAGTGTCCACATCGATGGACGCAGCGAGAATCGTAAGTTTGTAAGTCGTGGGCTCATCGATCTGCTCCGAAGTGATGCGGTGCTCATCAACACAGCTCGCGGCATGGTGCTCGACGACACCGCGCTCGCTGGATTCCTCGCGAGAAACCCCGCAGCGATGGCACTGCTTGATGTCCACGATCCTGAGCCATTCACCGCAAGTAACCCACTCTTAGGTCTACCCAACGCACACCTCGCGCCTCACCTCGCAAGTCGAACGATGAGCGCGATGGACGCAATGAGTTGGGTGGTAAAAGATGTCTGGGCAGCGATCGAGTGAGACCCGATCGACGCAGTCAAACGCTCACGCCCGACCGAACCGCGCGCGACTCCCTAGTTCTTCGCTGATGCGCAGCAACTGGTTGTACTTCGCATTGCGATCGCTTCGGCACGGGGCGCCGGTCTTGATCTGCCCGCAGTTTGTTGCCACGGCAATGTCCGCGATCGTCGCATCTTCCGTCTCACCTGAGCGATGCGAGAGCACGGCGTTGTAGCCCGATTGCTGCGCAAGCCGAACAGCCGCAAGCGTCTCCGTGAGTGTGCCAATCTGATTCACCTTCACCAGGATCGCGTTCGCACAGCCTTCGCGAATGCCGCGTGCGAGGAACTTCGGATTTGTCACAAAGAGATCATCGCCCACGATCTGAATCTTGGAACCAAGTCGCTCCGTCATGCGCTTCCATCCGCTCCAGTCATCCTCCGCGAGTCCATCCTCGATGGAAGTGATCGGATACTTCGCACACCACGACGCCCACAGGTCGATCATCTCGTCGCTCGTGATCGCGGCTCCGGGATTGGACTTGAAGAAGCAATAGCCTTGCTTGCCAAGTTTTTTCGCCTCGTTGGCAAGCTCGCTCGTCGCAGGATCAAGCGCGATCGTGACCTGATCGCCAAGCCGGTACTTCGCCTTCTCAACCGCAGTCACGATCAACTGCAACGCTTCTTCGTTGCTCTTGAGGTTCGGAGCGAATCCACCTTCGTCGCCAACCGCGGTGGAAAGATGTCGATCGTGAAGAACGGCGCGCAGCGCGTGATAGCACTCAACGCCGCAGCGGAGTGACTCTTCGAAACTGTCGAATCCACTCGGTCGAATCATGAACTCCTGAAAGTCCACCGTGTTGTCGGCGTGCTTGCCGCCGTTCAGAATGTTCAGCATCGGAACAGGCAGCGTGATTGCTGCCTCACCGCCGAGAGAGCGGAACAGTGGCTGCTGCTTCGCGCGCGCGGTGGCATGCGCGAGGGCCATCGACACGCCGAGCGTCGCATTCGCACCGATGCGCGCCTTGTTCTCGGTTCCATCGAGCGCGATGAGTTTGCGATCGACTGCTTCCTGATCGCTGCCGTCCATCCCGACGAGCGCCTTCGCAATCTCGCCGTTGACGAACTGCACCGCCTTCGTAACACCTTTTCCCATCCAGCGACTCTTATCGCCGTCGCGCAATTCGACGGCCTCGTGTTCGCCCGTTGACGCGCCGCTCGGTACCGCAGCGCGACCGCTCGCGCCTCCGACAAGTGCGATCTCGCACTCAAGCGTTGGGTTCCCGCGGGAATCAAGAATCTGGCGAGCGTGAATGGATGCGATAGCGAGGGACATGAGAGTGATTCCAGAATGAAAGGGCGATCAAGCGTACGAGTGAAGACCCGTGATGATGAAGTTGATGACGATCCAGTTGAAGAGCATGACGGCGGCGCCGATGACGGCAAGCCACGCGGTCCACAGCCCCTTGTCCTTGACCTTCACGCGAACATGCACGAGAACAGCGAAGACGAGAAAGGTGTTGAGCGCGAAGACTTCCTTGGGATCCCAACCCCACGGGCGACCCCATGAGTGATCCGCCCAAATCGCGCCCATGACGAGCCCAGTCCAAAGGAACACAAACGACAGTTCCATCAACAGCATCGTCGTGCCATCAAGCACTTCGCCCAAGGCCGCACGCTTGGGACTCATGCGATCTTCGCCATGCGCGCCCGCGAGAATCATGCTTCCTGCGCCGCCGACGCGCGCAAAGGTCGCCGCGCCACCGAGTGCGCGATGGAGGATGTAGAGCAATGCGCTCACCGCTGCCATGAAAATCAGGCAGTAACTAAAGATGATGACATTGGTGTGGATATAGAGCCAAACATCATGCAACACGGGCATCATGTTGGAGATGTGCGGATTCAGTTGCACGGGAAGGAAATACGCGGCCATCAAAGCCACCATGGACGCACAACCCGCACCGAGGACGAACATCCCACGGAGTGCCGTCTTGCGAACGAACACTTCCAGAACAACTGCCGCGACCGCGCCCATCCACGACGCCGTCGTGACCGCTTCAAACATGTTGGAGTTCGGCCATCGATCTGCGATGTACCAGCGCAGGATCAACGCAATCGTCTGCAGCGCAAGACCAATTCCAAAGATGGAGCAACCGATGATGCGCGCCTTGGGCCACTTCCACACGATGCCGAGCAGGAGGAAAATGACGCTGGCCATGTAGACCAGCCAAGTCTTCGTCATCTGCCCGTTCTTGAAGTACCAATTCTCCCACTGCAAACGCGACCTGTCGGGATAACTCGCCGGATCGACCTGCTCAATGGCCGTCGCAAGCGCAGCCGCCGCCGCGTTCAATTTCTGCGAGTCCGCACTGAGCCATGCATTCGCAAATCCGCGCCACGCATCGGAGATCGCTTTCGTCGACGCCGGCGAGAGGTCTGTCGGCGCATCCGATTTCTCGGCGAGAAGCGTGAGCGGACCAGGCATCGGCTCCGCGCCCTCCACAAACATGACATCACCAATCGTGTGCCACGACTTCGATGCGTCGCCGTCGCCGCGCGGCACGATCTTCAATCGATCGAGCAGAAATCGCGGATTCTTCACGCGCAGCGCGGTCTTCATCGCATCCGCCACCTTCGCGGTCCGAATCAAGTCGCCCTCAAGTGCTCGAAGCACGGGACGCAATTCTTCCCGCGCAAGGAGCGACTCCGCGATCAAACCAGTCGCCTGAAACGACTTCATGCGCGCGACGAGTTTCTCGTCCTTGCCATCACTCGGTCCTAGCAATGCCTGCGCGATCCGAGCACGCGTGTCCGCACCCTTCACGAAAATCACATCGGCATCGCGATACGCGTCTGGCCGAAAGAGCATGTCGAAGTAGGTGTAGAGCGGCGGCTGCTCGCCAATCTTGCGAGGACCGGACACAAACGACATCGTCTCGTCCGCGAGCGAGCTCAAGCTCTTGACACGGCCTTCCGATTGCACCGCCAAACTCTCAAGTGGCGCGAGGTCAAGCGATTTCCAAAAGAGATACTCCTCCGCTCTGAGGGATTGCGCGGAGCAGGCAATACTCAGCGCTGCGATGATCCACAGGAAGAAACCGCGCGTCGAAACAGCGCGTGAGTGAGGCATCGCGAGACCTTCAAGCACCTCCCGTTGCTTTCTCGCCTTGATGAGGGGCTTCACATAGAACGCGAAGATCATGCCCGCGACCGCCACGCAGCACCCGAAGAGTTGAATCCACACGCCGTTGCGATTTCCTACGCCGAGCACCGTGTAGTTCAGCCCCTTACTTGCAGCAAGTCCACCGTCACGCGCCTCATCGGGCGGGTCCCATTGCGACTGGAAGAACCAAAGCCCTTCATGTTCCACTGGCTCATTCACGCTGACGCGTGTCGGGTCACCCCAAGTGAGTTCGTCTGGATTCTCAAATCGGAGGATGCTCGTGTAGTTGCGGATCGATCCGGTCTCTCCCGTGAATCCGCCGTCATGCGCAGCCAGTTCGAAATCCTCCAGCGCGACACTCGCGGGGAGCGGAAGTCGCGCACGAGAGAACATCACCTCAACTTCGCGTCCATCATGTAAGCGCATCGTTTCGGGAGCGTACGGGGACCGACGCAATGCTTGTGCTTCGCTACCAAAGGGCCAGTGATTGAACTGCAGCCACTTACGCTGACCGCCCGGCGCTTCGAGCAGAATCAATGCGAATTGCTCCATCGCTTCGCGCTGCCGCTGCTCCCGCGGAACCACCTGCGGCTTCGTCTCAAGAACCGCACGCGGGATGTAGTCCGAGAGCGCGATGTCGATGCCACCAGGCAGCGTGGCCGGTTTGCCTCGCTCGAGTGGTTGCACGCTGCTCTGGCCATCGACCGAAGCAACAACGCGCAATACGTTTGGATCAGGTCCCGCGACGATCGTCACGAGCGCGAGACCGTTGCCGCGCTCGTATTCGACTTGAATCGTGTCGTCTGCAATCGTCGGCGGCCCATGCGCGTCGCTACCGCGTGGGTCGATGACATCGCGCGTCAGACGAGCATCGTCAAAGACCCAACGCCGAAAAGTCCCCTTCGGTGTCTGCAGTTCAACGCTCGCCAGAGAGACCTTTCCTCCCCCAACAGGCAAGTCATCCTGCACACTCATCACGCGATACGAGTAACCCGAGCTCTTCCCCTCCGCCTGAATCTCGATGACCGGAGCATCCGGATTCGCCGACGCGACATCGCGAATATCCGCACGAACATCAACGCCCGCCGCAGGGATACGAATGTGAAGTGCCGGCGATCGCTCAAGCGCCGCAACCTCGGCTTCACTCGTCACAAGCGCAAATCGAAGCAGACCGCCCTCGGCTTTACTTCGTTCCACATCGAGTGCTTCAAGTTCGAATTCCGGCGACGTGGCCTGCGCGCTCGCCAAGCGAAGTCGCGCAACCGGATAGATCGGTGCATCCGCTCCGCCCGCAACGAATCTCGAACGCAGGTGCGCGTAGCGGAGGTACGCCTTCACGCGGAAGTCGACGCCTTGCAACGGGTCCGCGGCATCGGATGCGCTTGCGACGATGTCGAGCCCGCGCTCTGGAATTGCATCCCCGCCTTCAACGAGTGCGCGGTCGGCGACGTAGTCGTTGTAGAGCGGCATGCCTTCAAGGGATCGCGGCGTCCATGTCGCCTCTCCTTTGGGCCGCGTGTAGAGCGCCCAACTCTTCCGCAACTCATTGCGAAGATAAAAGTAGTTCGCAGGCTCATACTCAAGTGAGCATCGAAGCGAGTCGTCGATGATCGCCTTGCCCGTTGCTTTGATCGCACGCTGCATCGGTTGATGCGCGTCATCCGTGAAGAGAATGTCCTCGGTGTATTCGGGGTGATTCGCGATGAGTTGTCGCATGAATCGCTTCTCCCCTGAAGCCGTTCCACTTCTTTCAACGAGCAGATTCACTGAGTACGCGATGGAACCAGCGTCTGCGCCGCTTCGGAGTTCCCACGCCGGATCGACGGAGAGAACTTGCACTCGAAGCGCATTGCTTCCGCTCCCGAACGTCAGTTCCTTCCCGGGAGCCACCGTGAGCGATTGCTTCTCTGTCCTGGCGTCGCCAGTCGGCCCAACGGCATCGACTTCCACGATCAAGCGCCGGCGTGCGACGGGCGCATCACCTTCGACTTTAGTTCCAAAGTAGATGAAGCTGCCAGCGATCAAAATCAGGATGCCGGCGTGAATCGTCCAGACGCCATAGTTCACAAGTTTGAAAGGAATGCGGCGCAAAGTCGTCACGATGATGTTTGCTGCGATGAGCAGAATCAACCCGTTGAACGGCCACCAGTGAAACCACTCGAACTCGGTCATCTCAAATGCGCGCCGCTGCCGAAGCTGCTCATAAACCCAAGCGTCCGCGTGGAAGAGGTTGGGGTGCACTGGATACAGGATTCCCGCTGAACCGATCGTGCAATACACGAACAGCACCGCGAGGAGCACGATCCCAAAGGTCACGCTTGAGAACAGGTCGAGGACGGGCGCAAAAAAGCTCCGTCCGCTCATGGGTCCATCGTTGGGAATCGCGGCCTGCTTCACATCCGTCTGCGGCATGGAGAATCTCAAAGGGAAATCGGTGTTCAGGCGGCGGATATTCCGCGGGCGAGCATAGTAGCGAGGCGCACTCTGCGCCGATGCTTTCCGACCCACATACTTCGCATCGGTCGACCATTCGGACGGTAGGATTCCAACAGTTCAACGCCCCACCCGATGAGTTCTACGATGATGCCCACCATGCATGCTTCCTCTCGACCCTCCGCACGCTCCATGGCCTGCATTGCGCGAGTGCTTGCCGCTCTGACGATCGTCTCATTCGGCACTGCGGCGGCGTCAGCGCAGACGCTCACGAACAAACCAGTCGCCCCGACCGAGCTTCCGCCCCTTCCTGCTGACGCGGCGCCGCCGGAGTTTGTCCTCATCACGACCAATTACGGCGAAGTCCTCCTTGAACTTGACGCGGCACGCGCACCAATCTCCGTCCAGAACTTTCTCGCGTATGCGAAGAGCGGGTTTTACAACGACACGGCCTTTCACCGAGTGATGCGCAATGGTCCAACCGCGATTGTGCAAGGTGGTGGTTATTCGCTCGATGGGAAGTTGAAACCAACGCAACCGCCGATTGCGAACGAATGGACGAACGGCCTCAAGAATGTGCGTGGCACGATCGCAATGGCCCGCCAGCCCGACCCAAACTCAGCGACGAGCCAGTTCTTCTTCAATCTTGTCGATCAACCGTTGTACGACATCGCCGATCAGCGCGGAGGTGGCTACTGCGTGTTCGGAAAGGTCCGCGCTGGGCTTCCCGTGCTCGATGCGATCTCGATTGAGAAGACTGGGGCGCATGTCACGCCAGCCACTGCAGCTACGCCAGCACAGACTTTGCCTCAATGGCCCGTTCGAGCATGCTCCATTGTCAAGGTGGAGGTGATTCCGCTCACCGACGCAGCAATCGTGGCGGAGCGCGTGAAGAACACGCAGGTGAAAGACCCGCATGCGCAAGCAACGCGCGGCGCGACACCGGTCGCAACGCCCGTCGTCACTCCGAACGCACCGCCTGTGTCCGCGCCAGCAGCAGCTCCGGCTGGCGCAACCCCTCCCAAGAAAGCAGCACCCTAACCATGGACGAGTTCCGCTTCTACGACGGTGATGGCGATCGACTCATGGAGACCGCCAGTGGTCAGCCGCAGGTTCGGCTCCTTCCGTCAGGAGATCCGCGCGCCGCGAGTGGTCGACCTCGCATTCGATTGCAGTTTGGCCAGCACTTTCTCGACGATCTTGTTGCGGGCCGATATCGCACCGTCGTCTGTGGCATCAACGACACTGACAATTCCAAGGGTGTCATTGGCGAAATCCTTCGACTGATTCCCACTTCGCAGTGGACGCTCGCAAGCGTGACGAGTTACGCGCATGTCTTCAAAGGCGCGATCTCACTCCATGCGAAGGAGGATCGCGAACCGTATGTCTTGAAGTTCGATCTCGACCGCGTGCTCATTCTCGCGCTGCTTCGTCCGCATGGCCGCGATCACTTCACGCTTGAAGATCTCTACCGAGGTTTCAAGACGGTGCGCTCGATGCTTGATGGTCGACACGATCGCAAACCTGTGGCGAGCGTGAGTTTCCTCGGCGCAAAGTCCAATCGTGTGCTCGATCACACGGGGCACGAACCATCACTCGAGGCATTGCTGAAGGCGATGCACAGCGCGGGTTTCGAAGGCGATGTCTATCCGCCACCAGCAGCGTGGGAAAACGCGCGAACCGGCGTCTACAGCCACTTCCCGTTCCCCGACATGATCAATCGCATGCGTGATGGATCGAGTTGAGAGCCTGACTGGGCGACATCACGCCGCGAACCGCTCTTCAAGTCAACCGCGCGTCGCGTCACTCAAATGTAATCCCCTGCGCAAGCGGAAGGTCTCGCGACCAGTTGATCGTGCAGGTCTGCCTTCGCATGTACTGCTTCCAACTGTCCGAGCCAGACTCACGACCGCCACCGGTGTCCTTCTCACCGCCGAACGCGCCGCCGATTTCCGCGCCGCTCGTGCCGATGTTCACATTCGCGATGCCGCAATCCGATCCTTCAGTGGAGAGGAATCGCTCCGCGCTGCGCATGTTGAGCGTGAAGATCGCGCTTGAAAGACCTTGATCGACGGAGTTCTGAATCTCGATTGCTTCGTCGATGTTGGATACCGAATAGACATACAGAATCGGCGCGAAGGTTTCTTCCTGGCAGATCTTCGGATGCTTGCCCTTTGGCACGCGGTAGAGCGTTGGTTCGACGAAATGCCCTGGTTTCCCTGCGAATCGCTCGATGCCCGCAACTCCGCCCGCGAGCAGCACGCAACCTTCGCGCTCCGCCTCCACGCATGCGTGTCGCATCTGGGCGACCGCCGGCGCGTTCACGAGTGGACCCATCAGCGTGCCTGCAACAGCAGGGTCACCAATCGGCACCGACGCGTACGCCGCCTTCAATCGGGTGCAGAGCGCATCGACGATGCTCTCCTCAACAAGGAGTCGACGTGTTGAGGTACAGCGCTGCCCCGCCGTACCTACCGCGCCAAACAGCACGCCGCGCGCAACGAGATCGAGATCCGCGTCAGCCATGACGATGATCGCATTGTTTCCACCGAGTTCGAGTAAGCAACGACCGAGTCGCTTGGCAACAACTTCGCCCACGCGGCGACCCATGCGGCAAGAACCAGTCGCTGAGATAAGTGGAAGGCGTCGATCCGCAACCATCGGCTCTCCGACCTCCGCGTCCGTGCCAATGATCAACGGAAAGAGATCCGCAGGATCAATGCCTTCGGGTCGCCAAATCTCTTGCTCGCGAAGCACTTTCCAGCACACTTCACTCGTCGCGATCGCCACGAGTGGAGTGATGAGTGACGGTTTCCAGATCACCGCGTCGCCGCACACCGCCGCGAGCATCGAGTTCCACGCCCACACCGCGTTGGGAAAGTTGAACGCCGTAATCACGCCAATCGTTCCGAGCGGATGCCATTGCTCATACATGCGATGACCTGGTCGCTCCGAATGCATCGACGAGCCGCAAAGTTGACGAGAGAGTCCAACCGCGAAGTCCGCGATGTCGATCGACTCTTGCACTTCACCGAGTCCTTCCGCCTTCAACTTTCCCATCTCCATCGCGACGAGAGTGCCCAGCGGCTCTTTGCAATCTCGAAACGCATTGCCCATACGGCGGACAATCTCGCCGCGCTTGGGAGCGGGCAGCTGCCGCCACGATGCCTGCGCGCGCATCGCGCGAACGACCGCGCTTTCGTAATCCGCACGAGACTCCAAGCGGACCGCAGCGATCGGCAGTCCGGTCGCGGGGTTGTCGCTCGTCACAGAGTTCGCAGTGCCTGGCGCACAGATTCGCGGATGGGACGCAAGGCCGAGTTGGGAAAGGATCGGATGCATGGAGCGCGGAGGATAGCCGCCTCGATGCGTTGTATCCGCGGGACACGAGCGCATCGCCGAACCTCGCTGCCGTATCATTCCCCACCTATGCCCCTCGACCGTAATCAGATTGCTCAGCGCGCCGCGCGAGAACTCAAGGATGGGTTCTATGTCAACCTCGGCATCGGCATGCCAACCCTCGTTGCGAACTATGTTCCCAAGGGGATGGAGGTCTGGCTCCAATCGGAGAACGGCCTCCTCGGAATGGGTGCGTTCCCAACCGACTCAGAAGTCGACGCCGACCTCATCAATGCTGGCAAGCAAACAGTCACCGGCGTCCCTGGGCACTCCTTCTTTTCAAGCGCGGATAGTTTCGGCATGATTCGCGGCGGTCACATCGACCTCGCGATCCTTGGCGCGATGGAACTCTCTCAGGAGGGCGACATCGCCAACTGGATGATTCCAGGCAAGTTGGTGAA
>SXUI01000062.1 GCA_005790605.1 Planctomycetia bacterium
CGATCACCACTCCGGTGCCGTGATCGATGAAGAACCCTCGCGCGATCTGGGCGCCAGGATGGATGTCAATGCCAGTCAGACGGTGCGCGTATTCGCCGATCATGCGTGGCAACAATGGCACCTTGCCGCGATGTAACGCATGCGCGAGCCGATGCGCTGTCAAGGCGAAGAACCCCGGATAGCAAAGCAAGACTTCATCCGTACTCTGCGCCGCCGGGTCCCCTTGATACGCCGCTTGCAGATCTGCGAGCAACAACGCTCGGACGCTCGGCAGTGCGGCGAACAACTCGCCAGTGCATGCGAGTGCTCTCCCCCGCGCCGTCTCGGTATCAAGCGCTTCACCAACTCGGAATGCTGCTGCAACTTGTGCGGCGAAGCGCGATTCAAGCTCAGGCATCGTGCGCCGAAGCCACTCAGACGCTTCGACCCGTCCGAGCAATCGAGGAAAGAGCGTCAGTCGAAGTGTCTCGACGCACCATGCGAGTTCCGACATCTCGGGAGGTCCGCCGATTGGAGGCGGGTCGTTGCGATACTCCGCGAGGAGCGCCTGCACAGCAGCGTCGAGTGGATGCCCTTGGCTTCGCGTCATGCTTGGCTCAGAATTCTGCTTTCACTCAGCTGGCTTCGGCATCGGCTTCTGTGAAGGTCCCCTCTTCTGATCGAAGAGGTCATCGGCGAACTCGCCAACCTTTCGCTGATACTCATTCATGTTCTCGACACGATTCTCCGCGGTCTCATACGCTTTACCGAGGACGCTCTTCCTCTTGAATCCATCGCCATCAGGATCACTCGGGTCCTTGGGTGGAGGAGGCGGCGGCGGCGCGGAAGCGACGGTGTACTCTTCGCAACCCGTCGTCAGGGCGAGTGTTGGAACCAGCAGGGCTTGGCCCACCGCGACGACTCCAACACCTAGAATCAGCTGCAGCGCACGACGCGATTCGAAGTTTTTCTGCAATCGAAGCATAGGGTCATCCATAGAAGCGAACCTACTGCAAGAACCGATACTACCACCCCGCGCAGCTGATCGCGCAATCTCCCCGCCAAAACCCTCACTCCCAAAACATGACCACACTCGCAAACACACTCACGGCCGCTCTCAGTGCCTTCGCATTGAGCGCATCTCTTTCGGCGCAATTCAACCCAAACATGGACTACACCACGCTGCCCCCTGAACCGGCGGAGGTCGAGCAGCAACTCACCTCAGCAACCGTCACTCTTGCCAATGCAATCAGCGCTGCCGAGGCGGCCACGAGTGGCAGCACGCTCGACGCGCGTGCGATTCTTGGATCAGGCAGTAGCCCAGTGAAGTATGAGGTGACGGTCTCGACTGGAGGCATCGCGAAGAAGGTGATCGTGGACGGCGCGACTGGCGCGTGCGTCTTCCCGAAACTCACCGCGATGGCGGCCGGCGCGAGCGCAATCAAACTGCATCCTGGTTCTGTCCGCAGCACAACCTTCGACTTCTCCGCCGAACCGCCGACCGCGATCGTCGAGGTGTATGACAACGGCAAGCACTGGACGGTTGTGCTGAACGCCGTCGACGGCAGCACGGTGAGCGATCGAGAGATCCCTCGGTTCCCAGGTGTCGAAGTGACTGGCGAGGCGACCACCTTGCCCGATGGCTTGATGTATTACGAAATCAAAGAAGGCACCGGCGCGATGCCGCAAGGGAAGCAGTCGACCGTCAAGGTTCACTACTCCGGCTGGCTCGTCGACGGGACCAAGTTCGACTCAAGCTACGACGGAGATCAGCCGGCACAGTTCATGCTGGGCGGCGTCATCCCGGGATGGACCGAAGGCGTTGGTTCGATGAAAATTGGCGGCAAGCGGAAGTTGATCATTCCATGGGCGCTTGCCTACGGCGAGCGAGGCCGCGGACCAATCCCACCGAAAGCGACACTCATCTTCGATGTTGAATTGCTCGAGATCACCGAGCCCGCCGTTGCCCCGCCGGCACCTGGCTCGGCAGCTCCGTGATAAGCCGCGGAGCGTGCGACGAAAGTTGGACACGGTAGAAACATAACGGGCGCTGCGAATGCAGCGCCCGTTCTCATTACACATACTGGGGGCGGCGCGAATGCAGCGCCCGTTGTCGCGCTTCACATGAGATGCGCTGCACTGTCATCGCCTTTCGCCGCGCTGAGTACTGGGGAACACGGTGCGCACAGCTCGGGTGTCACAGCAGAGACGGGCGCGTCCTTCGCTGTGCCCGGTGTCATCGCGCGCGCCATTGATCACGCGCGCTTGGAAAACTCTGCTTCGATCGCGAGCACTTTGTCGAGTCGTCGCTGATGCCGCGCTTCATGCGTGTAGTGAGCGTTCAGGAACGCAGTCACCATCTCCTCCGCGACCGCGGTTCCGATCACACGACCTCCAAGCACGAGCACATTCATCGCATCGTGCTCGACGCCTTGATGCGCGCTGTAGTGATCCGCGCAATTCCCAGCGCGAACACCTGGGATCTTGTTCGCCGCGACACTTGCGCCAATGCCAGAGCCACAAAACAAGATCCCTCGCTCGACCCGCCCGCTCACAACTTCCATGGCGAGTTTCTTCGCAAAGTCTGGATAGTCCACGCTCGCGGTGGAGTCCGTGCCGAGATCCACAACTTCATGACCCAACGCAAGTACGAATGGTTTGAGTTGCTCCTTCAGCACAAAGCCCGCGTGATCTGAGGCGAGCGCTAACTTCATGATCGAGCTCCCGCTGTCGCTTGTGCAGCACTTCGCGCGAGCACGCGCTTGGCTGCCGCATACACCGCATCAACGGTGAAACCAAAGTGCTTCGCCACCTCGGCGCCCTTTCCGCTCGCGCCATACGAGTGCATGCCGACAGACTCGCCATCAAGTCCCGCGAAGCGCTCCCAGCCCACCGTCGAACTGGCTTCCACTGTGACTCGCGCCCGCACGCTAAATGGCAGCACGCTTGCTCGGTATCCGCTCTCTTGCCGATCGAAGAGCGACCAGCACGGGAGGCTGACGACGCGGCTCCGAACGCCTTCTGCGCAGAGCCGTTCGTGTGCACCGAGAGCAAGGTGCACTTCACTTCCGCTCGCGATCAGCATGATTTCAGGAGTTCCGTCGCAATCCGCAAGGATGTATCCGCCGCGCTGCGCGAGATTCGCGGCCGCATACTTCGTTCGGTCGAGCGTTGGGAGATTCTGTCGCGTGAGCGCGATCGTGGCCGCGTGATGCGTGTGCCGCATCATTGCTCTGAAGCACTCCGCAACCTCGTTCGCGTCGCACGGGCGATAGAGATCCAAGTTGGGAATTGCGCGCATGCCGATCAGTTGCTCGATCGGCTCATGCGTCGGACCGTCCTCACCGACATAAATCGAGTCGTGCGTGAAGATGTTCATCACCGGCAAGCCCATCAATGCCCCAAGACGAATGCTCCCTCTCGCGTAATCGCTAAAGATCATGAATCCAGATCCGTACGCGCGAAGTCCGCAAAGCGCCATGCCGTTGATTGCAGCAGCCATCGCATGTTCACGAATACCGAAATGCAGATTACGGCCTGCGCGATTTTCGCGACTGAAACTTCCGCCGCTCTCTTCAAAGGTCAGCGTCGTCTTCGTGCTCGGCGCGAGATCGGCTGAGCCTCCCACAACCCAAGGAACCTTCTTCGCGATCGCGTTGAGAATCTTCCCTCCAGTATTGCGAGACGCATCGCCCTTGGCATCGGTCGCAAACACTGGAATCTCTGCGTCCCAATCCTCTGGCAGGTTTGAACTCGTGAGCTGCTCAATCTCGCGAGCGAGATTCGGGTACGCCTTCGCGTACGACGCGAAAAGAACATCCCACGCAGCGCGCGCAGCGCCTCCACGAGCGCCAAGCAATGCATCGAATCGAGCGGTCACGCCTTCGGGTACGAAGAACGCGGGCTCGGTCGGCCAACCATAAACCGCCTTCGTTGCAGCGATTTCCGCGGCTCCTAGCGCTTCTCCGTGCGCCTCCTTGGTGTCTTGACGCTTCGGACTTCCCCAACCGATGTGGCTATCAACAATGATGAGCGTCGGACGATCCGTGCAACTCTTCGCATGCGCGTACGCACGCTGCAGCGCTGGAAGATCGTTCGCGTCACCGACTCGGAGCACATTCCATCCGTATCCAATGAAGCGAGTCGCGACATCATCGGAGTACGCAAGCGAAGTCTTACCCTCAATCGTGATGTGATTGAAGTCATAGATCCAGCACAGGTTGGAAAGCCCGAGGTGCCCCGCGAGGCTTGCTGCCTCGCCTGAGATTCCCTCCATCATGCAGCCATCGCCGCAGATCGACCACACGCGATAGTCGAACATTGGATATCCAGGCCGGTTGTATCTCGCGGCGAGTGCATAGGACGCGATTGCCATACCCACGGTCGTTGCGAGGCCTTGCCCAAGCGGTCCGGTTGTGGTTTCAACACCAACCGTGTGGTGATACTCCGGATGCCCTGGTGTCATGCTCCCGAGTTGACGAAACTGCTTGAGATCATCAAGTGTCAACGCAGGCTTCGAACCCCCATCGTCCGCGGGGGCTTGAATCCCCGCAAGATGAATGAGCGAGTAGAGCAACATGGATGCGTGCCCATTGGAGAGCACGAATCGATCGCGATTCGCCCAATGCGGCGCTTGAGGGTCGTACTGCAGCTCATGCTGCCAAAGCGCGTACGCAACTGGCGCGAGCGCCATCGGAGTTCCCGGATGGCCAGAATCTGCAGCCTGCACGCCATCCATCGATAGCGTCCGAATCGCATTGATCGCGAGATCATCGATCGCGGCTGTGCCAGCGGGTGTTCCGGCGTTTGTCTTGAAAGAAGCAGGCGCGGCGAGAGGAATTGCGGTCATAGTGAAAGAAATCTCCGAACAATGGAAGCGCGCATCTTACGCCGACCCACACGCACGAATGACGCGAGAATTGCAGGGTTGACAGCGCTCAGCCCGAGTGTTTCTCATCGCTTCCCCTTGACGGCCGCACGCCACCACTGGGCGCCGATGCCAAGCGCGCGATGACGACGGCGGTGATGAACAGACCTGTTGTTGACTCAAGTGTCGTCACTGCGCGCGCCCAAGCGTTGACGGGCACAATGTCACCGAATCCGAGCGTCGTCAGCGTCACCATCGAAAAGTACAACGCCGTGTCCCACTCGAGTGCCGTGTTCTGAGCATGCACGCTGCCCCAGTACGCGCTTGGATCGATTGCGCTGATGTAACGGTGAAGCGTGGCGAAGGCGACACCGCTCAAGAGATAAACGACAAACCCTCCGTACACGCGATCGTCGAGTTGCGCCGAGCTGCCAAGGAGTGTCGCGCCAATGAGAATCGTCGCGTACGCGTAGTAGATAAACACACAGAGCTCGAGGGGGCTGTGCGCAATCGCGTCGAGATCAAATCCATAAACAAAACCGGCGAACGCCATCACGGTGCAAAATATGAAAACCAGCGGCGCCGCTCGCTTCCAGGTGGAAAGGACAGAGATTCCCACGAGCGGGATGACGCCGATCAGCGCTGGAAAGACGCGCATCGAATGCCCTGCTTCGTCGATGAACAGCGGGTGCAAAGCAAGGAGCGCAACGAGGACCACGAACAGTGGAAGGGTCCGGTTCTTGAGCCATCTCCATGGATCGGAGGGAATGGTGATCACTCGCATGACGCACACACTAACCGGACGCGGTCTCGCGGATCACTCCTGAAACGGTATCGTTTCCAATGGACTCGCCCATGCCAATCAACACGAAGACCGCGCCGCGTCGAATGCTTTCTTTTCACTGCTCTGCGTGCTTGAAGAGCGAACTTGATCGCATCCAAGCCGCGCACGACGCAGGCTCCACCGCGACAACGGGAAACTGGACGGAGGGCGAGATCTTGGAACACTGCGCGAAACTCTTTGAGGTCGGCCTTGATGGAACGAATGAAAACCTCGGGATCGTCGCGCGCGCCTTCGGTTTCCTTTTCCGTGGCATGATTTTCCGCTCCAAGTCCATGCCTCCTGGTTACCAGTTACCCAAGGGCGCGAAGCTCCTTCCGACGGCTGGCGTGAGTTTCGAGCAGGGCATGCAGCGGATGCGTCGCGTGTTGCAACGACTTGATGACGGCGCGTTGATGACGAAACGAAGCCCGTTTCTCGGCGCGATGACGCACGCGCGTTGGATGCATGTAAACCTCATCCACTCCCAGCTGCATCTCGGCTTCATCACGTACGCCGGCGCGCAATAGCCCGTCGCTACGCGCAGTCGATCGCTGCACGAATGATCTGAGCGAACGACTCCATCGGCACAGGCTTGCGAACCAGTCGTCGAATGCCGGCAGCCTCCGCTCGACTCTGATCAGAGGCATCGCCATATCCGGTGCAACAGACGACGCCGAGCGTGGGCCAGCGCCGATGCACTTCTGCGGCGAACGAGATGCCGTCCATTTCGTACATCAATAGATCCGTGACAACGAGCGAGAATGCGCTGTCTGTTTCAAGCAAGCGCAAGCCCGCCTCCGCGGAATCGACCGTTCGAACCTCATATCCGAGCTCTCGGAGAAGTTCACTCGCGACTTCACGCACGACCTGCTCATCATCGACGAACAAGACGCGTTCGCCCTTGCGGGCGAGCGGCAAGGCCTCTGTCGACCCCTGCGCGATGGGCTGCGCGCAATCAGAAAGCGACGGCGGGGCGCTCGCAAGCAACCTTGACACAATCGCCGAGGCCGAGGCAGCGACATGCATGATGTCCGCGACCATTTGTCGCTCGCGGCTCTGCAACTGCGTACTTCGTTCGAGCATCTCTCCGTTCAACTGCAACGGCCAAAGCAGACTTCGAAACTCACGCGCGATCTCCGCGCTCGCCGTCGCGACTCTCCCTTGCGCGGCTTGCTCTTGCGCCCGACCCTCGATCAAGTCTCGCGTCAATGCTGTTGAGACATGCGTTGCAGCGCGACACAGCGCCGACTTCGCCGCAGCGTCAAACTCCTCCGCGCCTTGGGGGCGCGTCGCACACAAGTCACCCCAGTAACTTCCCTCAAGCGCGATCTCGACCCGAAATCGCTCCCCGCTGATACGCAAACTCGGCTCGCTCGGATGTTCTATCCAGAGTCGCTCCACTCCAAGCATCTGAGCGAGATCAGAAGAGGCTCGGTCGAATGCGTCTTGTGTAAATCGCGAAGCGAGGAGCCGCGTTCCAAACTGCTCTACTGCAAGTGCAAGGGAATCGGGTTGGAAGGGCGCCCCCGGATTGACGCCCTCCCTCCCGTCATGCTCACACCCCCCAGTGGTGCGCTCATCGTCTCCAGCACCGAAACTCACCTTCGGATCCACTGGGAAATTGGATCTTTGCGGGACAACCATGCGTCGGTCACTCTCAGTGCTGTCGCGAGGCTCCTCAACCACGCGTCGATGGCGACCAATTGCGAGTTCGCATCGATAGCGCGAAGGTACTACCCGATGGCGCGATACAAAGTCGGTTTCCACGGTTCAGGTAGGAATTGGGGTTTTCACCCCACGCCCAAAAACCTGCGCCTGAAGGCCCAAGGGCCGGTTTCGGCGGGTACGGTGCGTACATGCAGCTCCACTCCACTCGGCGGCGCACACTCATCCCTTTTCTCGTCGTCATCGCCGCTTGCTTCGCAGGAGCCGGTCAGACCCCGCCCAGCACTGAGCCAGCCCAGGCTGCTCCTCAACAGAAAAGTACGCTCCCAAAGCTCCTGCTCTTCTCGAAAACAGCTAGTTTCAGGCATGACTCGATCCCGGACGGCATCGCTTGTATTCGGGACTTGCTGGGCGCACAGTTTCAGATCGACGCCACAGAAGATGCGACTGTGTTCTCGCAGGAAAACCTCGCTCGCTACAAGGTCGTCGTCTTCCTCTCAACTACCGGCGACATCCTCGACGCCTCTCAACAGAGAGCCTTCGAGTCCTTTGTGCACGGCGGAGGCGGATTCGCAGGCATCCACGCGGCAGCCGACACCGAGCATGACTGGCCCTGGTACGGGAAGTTGGTCGGTGCCTACTTTCTCACCCATCCGAAACCGCAAAAATCGATGATTCGAGTGGAGTCGAAATCGCATCCTTCAACCTCGATGCTCCCAGATCAGTGGGAGCGATTTGATGAGTGGTATGTCTACAAGGACAACCCGCGGTCGCGCGTCAAGGTGCTCGCGGCGCTCGACGACGCAACGATCGACGGTGCGAACATGGGAGGCGACCATCCAATCGCGTGGTATCAAGAATTCGAAGGCGGGCGCTCGTGGTACACCGGTGGCGGGCATACCAAAGAGAGCTACAAAGAGCCGCTGTTTCGCGACCACATCAAGGGCGGAATTCTCTGGGCCGCGAGTTCATCCAATGAAGTACAGAGAGCCCCATCGAACGGACCTTGAACGCGTCCCCGCCTCATCCTGTCATAGACTTGCGGATCCTTGTTTCCACTGTCGTGCCAGCGGGTTACACCTGCGGCGGAGCGATGATTCCGCCAATTGGTGGAGCGGATCGCGGGACAGAAATTTTTGAAGAAAATTCTCCAAAGTTGCACGCTGCCTAGTTCCCCAAGAAGAACCTCGACGCTATATTTCTCGTATCGAGTTGCGAAAGCAGCCCGACCTACATTCGATCTTTTCCCCCATGGGGCTACTGTCTAGCCGATCAGACAGTGGCCCTTTTTCTTTGGTTAGAGGACGCTGATTTCGCCCTCGTGCCACCTGCGCACGAAGGTCCTCAGACCACTCCCGTCTTCCGAAGAAAAGCCGTCGGACCAGACAAGAGAGAGGATCGATCTTGAATCCCCTCCGCGAGCACCTTCCCAAGTACGGGAACGAACTTGAATGCATGGCCATTGCACGCGGTCGCGACGAGGACATTCGGTGCCAAGGGATCGAGCGCGTCAATGACAAAGTGTCCGTCGTGAGATTCGGTGTAGAGACATGTCGCGGTCGAGACAACCGTCGCCTCGCGCGCAGCTCTCACTCGTCGCGCGACGCGAGCCAAGATGGCACTCGCATCACGGCTCGACACCTCGCGATTCATGCTCGCGGGATCGACGGCATCTCCCCCATGTTGATGCACGCCAACTTTGAGACCGCTCGGTGATCCCATCTCGGCAAATGCCGGGATTCCGTATGGCGCACCGCCTTCGCCATCTTCAAACAGCCACACTGGCATCGCACTTGTGCCAAAAGCGGCAAGCCCATCTGTGCCGTCACTCCTCCCTATCCAAAGAATGACTTGACGCGTAGGGGTGAGATTGAACGCGCGCATGCTTGCGTATTGCGCAAGGAGTTTCGGCGCCCACGCGCCTCCTGCGACGACGAGTGCTCCAGCTTCCACCACACTTCCGTCTGCGAATCGAACACGAACTTTTCGACCATCGTCCTCAAAGTCGATCACTTCTGTGTTCGTCCGAATCGTCGCTCCAGCTGCGCGCGCGCGGCGAAGTTGCGCGCGAATCGTCTCCTCTGGTCGCACGAATCCCGCGTCGTGTTCGTACACAAGCTCCCATGCGTCAGGAAGGTCAAACGCAGGAAATCGCCTCGATGCATCGCGCCCCGTCAATGATTCGACACGCAGCCCGTGACGCTGCGCGGACGCGAGCGTGCCACGCGATATCTCGTTCCCCTCGATTCCTCCTTGCAACAGCCCTGTGCGGTGGATCAAGGACACGCCGGAGTCACGCGAGAGTCGATCGAATGATTCGAACGCCTCCCGAAGCAACGGGACATACCCCTCATGTTCAAAGTAAGCGAGCCTTATGACACGGCTTCCGCCGTGTGAGCTGCCCATCGCATGTGGGGGATCGAAGCGGTCAACTCCGAGCACCCGCAACCCACGAGTCGCAGTCTCTGCGAGGACAGAGGAACCGATGCCGCCGAGACCGAGGATGACGGCGTCCCACTGCATGAGTGAATCACAGGCTCCAACGACTCAACAACACCGCAAGATCTTCCGCGCCCGTCATGCCATCAAGATTCAAGTCCGAAATGCCACTGGTATTCCAAGCGGACAGCAGGATCGCGAGATCGGCTGCGTTCACGAGACCATCTGCGTCGAGATCACCCGAGTGGAACTCCCGAGCGGCGACGATGAGCGAGAAACTCACCTCGGTGAACATGCCGGATCCATCGGTGCCTCGAAGTGTCATCGCATGCGCACCAACAGAGAGGTTTCGTTTGGAAAGCACGCGACCGGTGCCGATCGCGCCATCGATCGAGCTGCTCCACGCAACACCAGCATCGTTGAAGTATTGGTCGTCAAGATCCCACGCGCTTGCATGAAAGATCACCGTCGAGCCTTGCGCAACCGAAAGCCCAGTGTTGGGCGAGAGAAGATGCACATCCGGTGGCGTCCCTCCGCCAACCGTAAAGCCCTGGGCGAACTCAGCGTCAATCGTATTGAACCCGTCGCTCACGCGCAGCCGAAATCGCCCCTCAGCGGAGCGGCTTTGCGGTAACGCATCCGCATCGAACTCCATCTCACCGGTTGCATCGCCGATCGCGATGGCGATCCATCCATCGCCTCCATCCGGCGAATACAGCAAGTTTGCGGAAAGCGCATCACCGTCCAAGTCAACCGCCTCCCAACCAACGCGCACCAGACCTCGCAAGGCAGTGGTCGCGGGATCGAATCGCATCGCAAGACGCTTGAGCGCCGGCTCGATACGGGTCGCCTCCACACTCGGCGCGTGTGCGCTGCGCTTCATCTCCGAGAGAATCTGCCCCGTGAAAACTTCTCGCAGTACGACGCTTGCGATCTCCTCTCCATCGTGAAATCGAGGCAAGACCGCATAGAACGAAGTGGACTGATGTTGCGAACACCCTTCCTCGCAACGCTCACGACAGCGCGCCGTGTCTCGGCGCGCTGCATAGACAAGCGCGCCGTCTGAGTCATACGCCTCGATCCACACATTACCTGTTGGGTCGTCGGCGTCGACAATGCCCGACACAAGATCGAACGCGGGCTGCAACTCCACGCGTCGATGCACATGATCATGTGTACCCGCGAACCGAATCGCTGGCTCGCCAGCGTCTGAGGCCCCACCGCCCTCCTCTTCTTCGCCACTTGCGGAAGTACACGCGGAACGCGCATCATTGATGGCGTCAAGATAGGTGGACTGGTTCACCCACGCTTCGATTGTGGTGAGACCTGCATACATGATGTCCTTCTTCGTGGTCGGCATCGGTTGGCCGATCGCGAGGGGGTCTCGCAGATGGTTCTCGACATCGAATGCGATCGCGCCGATGGTCGTCGTGTTGTGCTGTTGACCCCAGAGGTGCCCAAGTTCATGCGCGAATGTGCGCTGGTACTTGTTCTGCTGCGTATTGCCAAGAGCAGCCGCGCCTGGGATGCCGATCGCCACACCGTTACCGCTGTACGGATTGCCCAAGAGCCAACCGTAGATGAACTCCGGCCTCGTGTAACCAGCGGCAGGAATCTGATTCTGGCGAATGTCGTTCAGGGTGTTCAGCAGCGTCGTCGCCGAGCTATTGACATCCGTCGACCAAGTCAGATTTCCAAGCGGCGAGCGATGGTAGTTCCAATCCCGCACGCGATAGATGCCCCGAAGGAAGTTGTCGCCATCGCCTGGCTTCATCATCGTCGCGGACGGCAAGCCCCCGCCGATCGTGTAATTGATCGGGACATACGCAAGTTCGACAATCTTGCGACAGACGAAAGTTCGATCGATGACGGAGCCACTGTTGTTCGCGTAGTTCGTCTCGGCGACGGTACGAAAGGGATTTACGGTGACGACGAAATCTACATTGGTGCTCTGCGGAGGCACGAAGTAAAAGTTCAAGGTGTCATTCAGGTTTACGCTGTTGGGGACGACTGGCGCGGCGATCGGTCCATTCGTGCTGTAGAGAGGCGAGCCGGCAATCTCGACGCCGTTCGAATACACCCGCACCATGGCGTCAACGCCGCTCTGTGGCGCCGTTGCACCGTTCAGTGACACCTTCACTCGAATCGCCGTCGGGTTGAACGCAACAAGCGTCGTCGAATTCGCAGCAACTTGGTAACCCTGCGTCACCTCAACCGCGGCAACGGTCAAGTCGACCGCATGTGCCTCCACGCAGAATGCTGTAGCGACGAGGGCTGAAGCGAAAGAAGCGAGTCGACGGTTGGCCATGCGCACTTGCATCGGGGGTGAATTCTCCTGCGCCGACTTTACCCCACGCTGCTCCAAACGCGAGCGCGGTATCGCAGTTTCAAGCGAATTGCTCGCGACCGAACACTCCATTTTCTGCGCAGCACGCGTCCGACCAGAACTCGCGAGGCGTGCTGCGATCGAGAAGCCGTAACATCCCGCGCCATGCCTCCGAGAGACCGTGATCAACCCAACATGCCCGCACGCCGAAGGGGCGGCGATGACGATGATGGGCGCCGGCGCATCGATCGGCCGCCACTGAGGGTGTTTCCCACCACGCTCTGGGAGTATCCAAGTCAACACTACGACAGCGTGCACCTGCGTCAATCGCGGCACGCGAGCGGCACGCGAGAGCTCAGAATTGAGGGCGATGCAGTCGTCGGTGCGGGGATGCAGGGCGACAAGGACTATGTTGGCGCGACGCCATCGTGGGTGATCTGGCAACTGCTCACGCGTTACACGCGCGAAGGCGACAAGGTGCTCGACCCCATGTGCGGGTCAGGCACCACGCTTGATGTCTGCCGAGACCTTCATCGTGATGGCATTGGTTTCGATCTCAATCCACAACGCGACGAGATTCGCAAGAACGATTCCCGCAAACTGCCGCTCGAAGCCGCGAGCGTCGATTTCGCCTTCATCGATCCGCCGTACTCAACACATGTTGACTACTCCGATGACCCACGATGCATCGGTCGACTTGACTCAGGTGGAGAGGACCATGGTGCTGCGTACTATCGCGCCATGGAAGAGGTCATTCGCGAAATCACGCGGGTGCTGAAACCGCGCCGTTACATGGCCTTGTATGTGAGTGACTCTTGGCGCAAGCGCACGGGGCGAGTGGGAGGCGGCGGCGGAGAGTTTATGCCGATTGGATTCGAACTCTTCTCGATCATGCGCAAGTACATGTCGCCCGTTGACATCATCTCCGTCGTGCGAGGCAACCGCAAACTTGAGAAAGCAAATTGGCGCAAGGCCGCCGAAGAAGGCAACTACTTCATGCGCGGATTCAACTACTGTTTCATCTTCCGGAAACTCGACGAAACGCAGCGCTAGTTCGATCCGCGACCGACATCAGCGCGAAATGGATACATCGGAAGACCTTCCGCGTTGATCATGTTCGCGGTCTCTGGAAAATTCTGATTCGCGTACGCCACGCTCATGGGCTGTGCAACAGTTGATGCGCTTAAGAGCACCGTGTCTCCGGAAACCACTGCATCGGCCCATACAAAGACGCCGTCTTTCCCAGCAATCGCGAAACCACCGGGGATGCCATTCGCGCGCGCCGCGAGGCCCTGCGCGTGATCGAAGTGAACCGTCACCGTCTGTCCCTGCACACTCGCGCTTTTGAAGAGAGGACCTGCCCAGCCTCCCGTCGACGCGTGATAGACCTGTTCAAGCGCCCACCGTGAAAGTCGATTACCAACCTCTCGCTTGTTCTTCGGGTGGATGTCGCCCGATGCACCGATGTCAATGGCCGTGACGAGTCCTGCGCGTCCATTCCCTTCTGCTTGAATCAGGCTCACGCCATCCTCTTGCGCCTGTCGGATCGATGCCCATCCTGGTTGGACCGGCTCTGTCGGCGCGGGAGCCATGAAGCCAGCAAGTTGCACATTGCCAAAGGCGAGATTGGGCGACTTCCACACGGTGCGCCAACCATCCACGAGCGCCTTCAACAGCGCAGCATACTCAGCGTGTTGTCCAGCATTCGATTCACCTTGATACCAAATCGCTCCTTGCACGGCGAAAGGAACACACGGCGCAATCATCGCGTTGTACATCGCCATCGGAGAATCGAACGCGACATTTGGTTCCTTCAATGGATCTGAGCGCTCTGGATACGCGATGCGCGGAACAACACTTCCCTTGTGCCACTTCCATGCGCCAGCGAGTGACACATTCCTTGCAGGATCGTCCTCTCGCACCACACGCATCGGTTGACCGCCCGCAAATCCACCGACAGCCGCGATGTCGATTACGCAAATCGAAAGCGTGTGCGTTCCTTCGCTTAGTCCCGCTGCCATGCGATACACCCGGGGCGTCGACCACTCGCCGACTGTGTCACCGAGCCGCGTCTGATCGAGGTAGGTCACATCGCTGTCGTCAATTGCAGGGAACTCAAAGCGAAGGGGAACGCCGCTCATCCCTGCAGGAATGTTGAACGAGCGGCGGAACCAAACCGTCCCGTCGTAGTCATTCAGCGACGCATCGATACCGGCGAACATGTTGGGCAGTGTGCACGTCGCCCACGCTGCATCGTCAAATGTGGGCTTGAAGTAGCCATCGATCATGCCCTGCTCCGTACCGAGCGTCGCGGTGAAAAACTGCTCGTCTTGGAGGCGATTGAATGCATCCGCTCGATTGAGAAGTTGCGCGATCGTGGCACCGTCAAGTTCGCGCCATGTCTTGATCGATCGATCCATCGCGTCAATCTTGCGAGTCCATCCCGGAAGCGTTGCGAATCCCTCGCGCGGAATCCACGGCTCAATGCGCGAACCTCCCCACGAGAGGTCAAGAATGCCAACAGGAACGCCAAGTTGCGCCGCAAGCTTCTGCGCGAATGCGTAGCCAATCGCGGTGAACGATCCAACCGTGTTGGGATTGGCAACGACCCACGCGCCCGAGACGCTCGCAAGCGGCGAGGACGCCGTGGCATGTGCGCCCTTAAAGATGCGAATCTCGCTGTTGGTCGCTTCTCGCTGATCGCGCGCGGGGTCATCGGAGTGTGCGACGACCCATTCCATATTCGATTGGCCAGATGCGATCCAAACTTCACCCACGAGCACATCGTGAATCACGACTTCATCGCTTCCGCTCGACACCGTCAGAATCCCGGGTGTGCGACTTGCTTCAAGTGGATCAAGCGCGAGCATGAATCTCCCGTCGGCGCCCGATTGTGCCTGCACCGCCTGCGCGCCGAACTGCGCCGTCACGACAGCGTTCGGGTTCGCGACCCCCCAGATCGGAACGGCCATGCCGCGCTGCAGCACCATCGACTCGGAGAAGGGAGATCCGAGGCGCAACTCCGCCTGAGCGGAGCACGAGAGGGCCAACGAGAGGAGCGCGCACCAAGTGGGGATTCGATCGAGCATCAGAGGATGTTCCCGCCTGGTGCAGCGGGGCGCAAGGCGTGGTTACGGCAGGAACGATGCGGAAGACGCCCCAACGGGCTATGGATCTCAACTTCTGCGGGAACAGCTTCAGCGTGGAGAGCCAACTGCCGATGCAAGTGCGTCAGGCATCGCGCTTCGCGATTGCGAAAGACTGTTTCTTTGAACCAAAGCTGTTTCGCATGTGTGGAGTCGCCGGCATTGCATCTTGGAGTGGACCTCAACGCGAGGTCGATCGCGAACGAGAGTGCCAATCCGTTCGACGCATGCTCGCGTCCATTACGCACCGAGGCCCTGACGATCAACGCGTCGATTGCTATGGCGCGCTCACACTTGGTCACGCGCGCCTCGCCATTCTCGATCCCGCGAGAGGAACACAACCCGTTCGCGCGCATTGCCCTCAAGGCAGCGAAGTCGCGCTCGCGTTCAACGGCGAAATCTACAACCACCTTGACATCCGACGCGAACTCACCGCGCTCGGCGCGCAGTTTCAGACACACGGCGACGCAGAAACGCTGGCTCTCGCGCTGAGCGCTTGGGGTGCGGAAGCCCTTCCTCGACTCCGCGGGATGTTCGCTCTCGCGGCATGGTTCCCCGAGAGCAACGAACTCCTTCTCGCACGCGATCCACTCGGCATCGTTCCCTTGCATTGGACCATCGCACGCGATGGCTCCGATACAAAGTTGATCTTTGCGAGCGAGATCCCCGCGCTCCTTCAACATCCCTCAGTGCGCAAGGCGCCTGATCTTGCCGCGATTGGCGCGTATCTCCGGATGCCGCGACGCTCCTTCGGTGAACGAACACACTTTGAGGGCATCCGCTCGCTGCGACCTGGTCATCTCCTTCATGCCAACTTGCGCGATGAGCGTGCGACGGTCGAAACGCTCGCGTTCCATGCATTCTCAGCGTCGCAGCCTGCACAGGATCTCAGTCTCGCGGATGCAGCGGTCGCTGTCCGAGACGCGGTTGTTTCGAGCATCGTCGCACATCTGCAATCCGATGTTCCCGTCGCATCACTCCTCTCCGGCGGAGTCGACAGCACGATCATCGCGGCAATCGCACGGGCACACGGTCACGGCGCGATGACTTTTGCCGCGGGCGCTGAAGGAGACGACATCGCCGCAACTACGGATCTTTCCCACGCGAGGCAGGTTGCGCGGAAACTTCGAAGCACACACAACGAATGCGTGGTGCATCGAAGTGAGTTCTTCAGGCGCTGGCAGTCTGCGGTCGACCAACTCAAAGTCCCGCTCGCAACACCGAACGAGATTGCGATCGCTGCGCTCGCGCAGAGCATTCATCCGCACACCAAAGTCGCGCTCTCGGGTGAGGGCGCAGATGAACTCTTTGGCGGGTATGAGCCGGCCATCGCTGCAATCCAGGGCTTCCTCGACCACGCGCAGCACCACGGAACCGAAGTGAGTGCAGCGCAAGCGGCGGCGTTTCACCTCGATGCGTTTTCATGGGCGCCCGGCGCGGCCGTGCCTGAGTTACTCACGCCAAAGGCGAGACTCGCCGCTCGGATCGAGCCGCTTCTTGAACAGGAACTCGCACTCCGATTCGAGCTCGCGGGCGATCCCGCTTCACTCGAGACACATCTTGCGGTCCAACAAGAGTTCAATCTTCTGAACCTCCTTGAGAGATTGAATTCCAACATGATGCTGCACTCCGTCGAAGGGCGAGTGCCATTTAGTGATGTGCGGGTTGTCGAACTCGCGCGGACCATCCCCGCATCACTTCTTTTTGAGGATCGTGCCAGCGGAACAACTTGCACTCGCACGCTCGTCGGAAAGCGAGTTCTGAAGGCAGCGTTCGCAGATGTCCTTCCGCCTGCGATCGTGGCGCGGCCAAAGGCAAGTTTCCCCCTTCCATTTCAGGAGTGGATGCCGGACTGCACCGGAGTGCTCGATGGAGATGGAGCACGCGCAATTCTTTCTCCGGCAGCGCTTGAGCTTGTGCGGAATGAGCCCTCGCGTCACTGGCGCCTCTCATGGCCCGTGCTCAATATCGCGATGTGGGCGAACAGCACATTCTGAGAAAGCGCATGTCGTTGGACGAGCGCGGCGATCTGCGTTCAGATATACGCATTCATGAGCGAAAACGCAGAGCACAAGCACGCTAGCCTCCTCGCAAGGTACGGCGATGCGGGTTCTGCGGTGCTCTGTGGAGTGCTGCTCCTCAGCGGATACCTCGCACAAACCTCGGGCGCGAATGGCCTCGCCCTCGTGTTCTACTCCGGATCATTTGTCGCAGGAGGCTGGGAACCTGCCCTTGAAGGCACGCGCGCGCTTCTCAAAGGTCGCCTCGACATTGACTTCCTCATGATCGCCGCTGCGCTTGGCGCTGCTTCTCTTGGCGAGTACGCCGAGGGCGGACTACTGCTCTTCCTCTTCGCGACAGGACATGCGCTCGAACACTTCGCGCTCGGTCGTGCACGCAGCGCAGTTGCAGCGCTCAGCAAACTTGCGCCCGACCGCGCTCGCCGGCGCGTGCAGGGAACAACGAGTTGGGTGGCGGCATCCGCGCTCGAAATCAACGACGAGATCCTCATCCTTCCCGCCGAACGCATCGCGGCCGATGGCGTCGTCATCGAAGGCGCGACGCAAGTCGACCAGAGTCCGATCACTGGCGAATCGATGCCAGTGTCGAAAAGTTCTGGCGATGGTGTCTTTGCTGGCACGCTCAATGGTGATGCGCAAATCGTCGTGCGAGTGACGACGACCGCTTCCGAGACTGTCGTGCAGCGTATGGTGCGACTCGTTGCAGAGGCGCAGAAGTCGAAGTCCCGAGCGGAACGCGCTGCGGAGAAGTTCGTCCGCGCGTATGTGCCATGCGTCGTCATCGCGACACTGCTCGTGTGGATCGCCTCACCGCTGCTCGGTTGGCTCAACTGGAGCGACGCGTTCTTGCGCGCGATGAGCATGCTTGTCGGCGCCTCCCCATGCGCACTCGCGATCTCGACTCCAGCCGCCGTCCTTGCCGGGCTCGCGCGCGCGGCTCGGATGGGAGTCCTCATCAAGGGCGGCGCACATCTCGAAGCGCTTGGCACGATTCGAGCGATCGCGATGGACAAGACAGGCACGCTCACCACTGGCAAACCGGCGCTCGCTGCGACTGTTCCGCTCGGAGATTGCAACGAGCAGAGACTTCTCGCACTCGCGTCTGCCGTCGAGATCGCAAGCAGTCATCCGATCGCGCAGGCTGTTGTCGCTGGCGCGCGGAATCGCAACATCAAGATCCCTGCGTGTGAGAATGCTGAACTCGTGCGGGGGAAAGGCGTAAAGGCAACGGTTGAAGGGCAATCCGTGCTCGTCGGTCGTCCTCTCCTCTTCGGCGTCGACGGACATCCGGCACTTCGGCGCGAGGTCTTCGACGCAATCAATGCACTTGAAGCGCGCGCACTCACCTGCATGATCGTTGTGGCCAACGACCAAACACTCGGCGTTCTTGGCGTTACGGATTGCGCACGGCCGGAGGCGCGCGACGCCGTTGCGCGCTTACGAACGGAGGGAGTAGAAGTCGCCATGCTCACAGGCGACAATCGCGCTACGGCACTCGCGATCGCGCAAGCGACAGGTGTTGAGGAGATCGAGTCTGACCTCCTCCCTGAACAGAAGATCGAGAGCGTGCGCCGCATGCTCGCGAAATATCGTGCGGTCGCCATGATTGGTGACGGCGTGAACGATGCCCCTGCCCTCGCAGCAGCGACCGTTGGCATCGCCATGGGGCGAGCTGGGACGGATGTCGCGCTTGAAGCCGCGGATGTCGTCCTCATGAGCGACGAGCTGCTGCGCTTGCCAGATGCGATTGCGCTCGGTCGCGCAACGCGCACCATGATCCGACAGAATGTGCTCATCGCGATGAGCGTGGTTTTCGCGCTCATTCCACTGACGATTCTTGGCATCGTCCCACTCTGGCTCGCAGTCGTTTGTCACGAGGGATCGACGGTGCTCGTTGCGCTCAATGGTCTGCGCCTCCTCGCGTGGCGGCCGCGAATCGCGCCGCAAGCGAATCGCGCTCGTTAGCGGAACTGAGCGCGATCTCCGGCGGTGCCGATTCACTCGGCCCGCCGGAGTCCAAAGCGAGTGCAGCGTTTTTGCGGCGCTTCGCCGCAAGAAACCTGACACGAGCGCTCAAAGGACGCGGGATGCGACGCGCTTAAAAGAGCAACTGGAACTGCGTGCGGAGCACCCACTGTCCATCGTTGGTGGTTTCGTTCGCTGGCGTGAAATCGACGAGCGTGTTTGCACCGGCATTGGCGAAGTCTACGAGTGGGCTGAAGGCATATCCGAGGTCTGTGGTGAGCTTCAGGTTCTTGTTTGCAACTCCAGCGGGGAACCAATTCGCTCCAACCGTCAGCATGTTCAACTGCTCGTAGTTTCCATCAGCCGCATTTCCTGTTCGGAACTGGTTCGAGTCGCTGTTGCCGACCTCCCAGCGCGCAAAGGGCTCAACATCGTCCGTCACGAAGTAACCTCCCTGAAAGACTGCTCCCCACTGATGCATGGTGTCGCTCGTTCCGCCGCCCTGCACTGCGACTTGCCCACTCAGTCCAACATTTCGGTAGTAGCCTGCCGCGAAGAAGGTCGCTCCACCGAAGTGCATGGTGAGATCCGCCGTTGCCCCGAACATATTGTTCGCGTTCGTCGCAACGCCGGAGTTCCGCAAATTCTGACCCATCACCGCAGCGCCAACCAACCAACCGAAGGCGTCACCGCGATAGCTGTTCAGATCGCCGAACTGCTTCCATTTTCCAGCGCCCATGTACTCCGCGCGGCCAGCGAATGCGAAATTTGTCTCGGCAACATTGAAGCCCGAGTTGGCTGACTGCGGATAAGCACCATTCGCCGCCGCATTCGTTGCGACATTCACACCGTTCGCCTGCAAGCCATCGCCGTAGTACGCACGCAATCGGAACGCGTCATTCGACCACTCGAGTTGCATGCCCTGGTCGTACTTCGTTGTGAAGAAACTGGTCACGAGAGACCGTTCCACGGCAAGTTGAGTTGAGGAGGAAACCAGTTCTTCCTGTGAGAATGGGGCTTTGAACTGCCCAACTCTAAAGAGCACTCCGCTGCCGATGTCCTTCTGAATGAAGGCGTTGTCGAGTGATCCGTTGCTTCCGCTCGTGGCGTTTCGCGCCCAAACCGGCTGAACCTCAAAGGTCCAGCTCGGGTCAACAACGAAGCCGGAAAAAGTGAGCTTAAGCCGACGGAGTTCGAACCCCCAATTGTCCTCAGGAGCTGTGTTCGTCCCCGAGGCCCCGGGGCCACCTCCCGTATCGCGATGATCAAACGCCCATCGCACTTGAAGCTGACCCCTGATGTTCAGTTTGAAATCTCCTGCCGCACTTGCGAGGAAGAACCCGCCTTGGTCCTTCGCCCATCCCGCAGTCGCGCCCGAAGCCTGCAGACTCTCGCGACTACTTGAATCCGCGAGCACATCCTGCACGATGCCGCGAATCTCCGCAGCGCGCGCTTCTGTCAACCAATTGCCTCCCTGCGAAGCAATTGCTTCAAGGCGCTCAACCTTGGCTGCGAGCGCGTCATTCTGCGCTTTGAGTTCGACCAATTGACGCTGCGAATCGCTGCCTCCTTCGACAGCGGAGAACGCGTGAGGCGAGAGGAAGAGTGCGGATGAGGCAATGAAGAGGCGAAAAGTGGATGGTGATTGCATGATGAGGGGAGACCTGATGTGGAGTGAACTTCATGAGGGACTCAACCGCGTTTTCCTGGAAACTCGATCGCGCTTCGAAGGAAGGAACAGTCGTAGATTTGCCGCGCGCTGACAAGGGGGAAATGCCTCCTCGGGCGCATTCCGAAGTCTTGTCATACTTCATGCGGGCGCGGGATGTCTCAGAAACCCCATGTTTCACGCGTGCATTCGCGCGATCGCGTCGCCGCCCTACACGCAATCTGAACAAAGAAAACACGGAAAACAACGCTTGAGCGCACGCGCGTCGCGGCTTGCAATGACGCGCGGCAACCGTCAACATATCGCGATGAGATTTTTCCTCGCGTCGTTTTTCTTCCTCACGGCTGGACTTTGGCAAGATCCGATCACAAGCTCCGTGATGCCTGAGGTTGGATCCAAGGGAGAGTCTGCGGCGATGTTCCGTTCAACCTTGAAGGAGACTGCGAGCGCTCGCATGGAGCACGCATTCGAGCAGTTCATTCACGGCTATACCTGGGTTGAGCTCGTCGCTGGCATGTTGCTTGCCGTTGGACTTGCCTCACTCATCGCTTGGCACCCTCGAGGGCGCCGACAAGCGGACATGCTCGAAGCGCACGAGGAGCGCAAGACCTTCGTCGTCCTCGGTCTACTCGCATCCGTCGTTTCGATCCTAGTCGTCATCGATCAGACCATGGCGTTCGTTGTCTTCGGCATCGGAAGCCTCATTCGGTTTCGAACCGTGCTCGACAATCCTCGTGCGACTGGCAAAGCAATCCTTGTTGTCGTGATCGGACTCGCGTGCGGCCTCACGCAATGGGTCACCGCGATTGCCGTTGCGTTGCTCGGCTGGGTGATTCTCTGGTGGATCGAGCGCAGCCGCGCCGCGCGCATCAAAGTTCGCATTCCCGATGGGGCAGATCGACAAAAGGTCGCGTTGCTCCTTGCGGACTGCCTGCAACGAATGCGCTGCAAGATCAAGGGGACGCAAGTTGGGAAGTCTGGCCGCGCGATTTCGTACTTCGCACTCGTCCCATGTGCGCTCGAGGCCGACATGGTGCAGAGCAGCTTGGTCGCTTCCGTGCAGGCAGAATGCGCGTCGATCGAAGTCGAGTGCGAGTTGTCCTGAGCCGTGCGTGGCGTCCGACTCACGCTCTTCGGCGACGCACGCCCATGAACGAGGGCACCATCGTGCGCTGCGACTGCGCGGCTTCGGTCGCCTTTTGTCGCATGCGGTCGTTCCAATCGGTCACTCGCTTGCGCACTTCTCCGACTTGCTCGGCGTTCAATCCTTGCATGCACGCGGCGGCGATTGCGTTGCCGTCATCGAGAGGCCCGTATCCGAGCGTGCCCTTCTCGACATCGATCTGCAGGAATCGCACGCCGAGGTCGGAAAGCATCACCAGCGCCATGTGCAATTCAGGATCGTCAAACTTCTTGCCAGCCTTGAGCATCGAGCCGGCGACGCGACCAGCAGCAATCACGATCGGTTCATTCACCTGCCGCATCTGACCGAGCTGCGCCGTTACCTTTTGACCAATCTCCGCGGACTGACGGGTCAAACGAATCTCTTCGTCGTTCACACGGATCGTGCGGCGGAAGGTGTTGACCGTTGCAGCGATGTACGCCACGCCCGACTCAATCGCGCTGAATCCAATTGCGCTCGCGTCGCCACTGGCGGCGGGCGTTGGGTTCTCCTCAACGATCGTGCACATCTTCTGCTGAGGATCGACCGTAATCGATCGCGCCCCAAGCTCCGCCAACGCGCGCAGAGCGGCGTGGTACATCGGGTCAGTCGTCCCCTTCTCGCTCGCGATGAGTCCCGCTGCTTGGGCAAAAACTTGGGAAATCGGCGTGTCCCAGCTAATGCGTTGTGTCACAAGTTTCACGAGTGCCGCAAAGTGGTCCTTCGTGACTTCTCGGAGCGGAAAATACTCACCGTTGACTTTGATGGTCGCTGACATGGGTCGTAGATCGTAGCAGCCCCCAACGGCCCGACCGCATGCGACGCTTGAATCGTCCGAGTTCCCGTAGGATGCTTGCATGACCACGGAAGTCGCCGAGGGCCAAGTAGGCCTCATCATGGGATCCCAATCCGATTGGGAAACCATGCAGCACGCCGCCGAGATGCTTGACAAGCTTGGCATCCGATACGAGCAACGCGTCGTCAGCGCACACAGAACACCGGATCTCCTCTTTGAGTACGCCACGAATGCGCGTGCGCGGGGCATACAAGTCATCATCGCGGGCGCGGGTGGCGCCGCACATCTTCCTGGTATGGCCGCATCAAAGACGGATCTTCCGGTTCTTGGTGTGCCTGTCGAATCAAAGGCGTTGCAAGGTCTTGATTCACTCCTTTCTATCGCACAAATGCCCGCAGGAATTCCGGTCGGCACGCTCGCCATTGGACGCGCGGGCGCGGTGAATGCTGCGCTCCTCGCGGCAAGCATCCTCTCACTCCACGATGCAGCGATCGCAGCAAAGCTCGCAGCATTCCGAGCCGCGCAGACCGTCGCGGTGCTCGCACAGCCGATTCCGGGCGTGCGTGCATGACGCCGCCCATCATCGGAATTCTCGGCGGCGGTCAGCTCGGGCGAATGCTCGCGCTCGCCGGCATTCCGTTGGGATTCCGCTTCCGGTTCTTCGACCCATCGCCAGACGCTTGCGCGCAGGATGTTGGCGCACTGACTGTCGGAAGTTGGTCCGACTGCGACGCGCTTCGACAATTCGCGCGCGGTTGCGATGCCATCACCTTCGAGTTTGAAAATGTGCCGACGGCAAGCCTTGATGCGATCGAGAGCATCGCACGAGTCCAACCGCCGCGCATCGCGCTCGCGACAACCTCGGACCGCATCCACGAGAAACAGTTCTTTCAGCGATGCGGCCTCGCGGTGCAGCCGTTTGCCGATGTGCAAACCGCTGCGGATCTCGCGCTCGCCGTCGCAACGGTGGGCACGCCTGGCGTGCTCAAGACTCGGAACCTGGGATACGACGGCAAAGGTCAACGCGTCATCCGCGACGCGAGACTCGCGAGCGAAGCATGGTCAGCTCTCGGTTCCACTCCGTGCATTTACGAAGCGTTCGTCCCGTTCGATCGCGAAGTCAGTGTGGTCGCTGTTCGCTCCAAAGTGCACGGAACGGTGCAGTTTGACGCCTATCCACTCGGCGAAAATGTGCACCGTGATGGGATCCTCCACACGACTGTCGTTCCGGCTCGCATCGATGCTGCGCTGGTCTCCGCAGCGCGTGCACACGCACGAGTGATCGCGGATGAACTTGACTACATCGGGGTGTTCGCGATCGAGTTCTTCGTCGCCGATGGCGTCCTCATTGCCAACGAGATGGCGCCCCGTGTCCACAACTCTGGACACTGGACGATGGATGGGGCGGTCACAAGCCAGTTTGAAAATCACATCCGCGCGATCTGTGGGCTTCCCCTTGGCTCCTGTGCGGCGCGCGGCGCGTGGAACGCAATGCTCAACATCGTCGGGCGCGTACCAACGCTTGACGACGCGCTCACAAACTCAGAATCGAAGCTGCACATGTATGGGAAAGCAGCACGCGCCGGTCGAAAGACTGGGCACATCAACTTGCACGCGTCGAGTGAGTCTGAGTTGCGCGCTGCACTCACGCGCGCCGAGGGCGTCTAGCACCTCGACTTCGCGATCGCGACGGCCTTGGCGGACAGATCGAATCCGATGGCGTTCCGTTTGAGGCGGCGAGCCGCAACGAGTGTTGTTCCCGATCCGCAGAATGGATCAAGCACCGTTCCTCCGTCTGGACAGCATGCGGCGACGAGAAACTCCAGGAGCGCAAGTGGTTTCTGTGTCGGCCACCCGCACCGTTCCTTCGACATGTTGTTGATCGAAGGAATGTCGAGCACATCCGTGGCCTTCTTGGTTTGACCCGCCATGCGTCGGCTCAGCGCGGGCACTCGCGGGGCCGTGAAGTGCCACGCGTCACCTCGTGCGTACCAGAGCAAGTCATCGTGTTTCCGCGCGAAACAGCGCGGACTTGAACCACCGAGACCGTACTGCCAGATGAGGTGATTCAAGAACCGCTCGCTCCCGAACACCTCGTCAAGCAGCATGCGCACGCGATGGGAGGAACGCCAATCGCAATGAACGAGCACGCTTCCCCTCGGTTTCAAGACTCGACGCGCCTGCGCGAGGCGCGGACGAAGAAACTCGAGGTAGCCATCAAGCCCCGTAAAGACATCGCGGAACGCGCCGCGCTTGCTTCGATGTGTTCGCCCCGTGTTGAAGGGCGGATCGAGATAGATGAAATCAACACTCTCCGATGCGACCGATGGGAACAGGTCTATGCAGTCGCCGCAGCGCACATCGAATTGCGTTCGCTTAGCGACTGCCATCGTCGAGCTTTGCGTCCGCGCTCTTCCGAGTCCAAGGCCAGCTCATGAGTTCCTCGCGTCCAGTGCAAGCGTCCTTGACCATCGCGAGGCGCATCGTGTCACGAACGACTTCGACGATGTAGGTTCCCTCTTGGTCCGGGCATGTGCTCGACATGTGCACATTCGTGAGCGAAAGTTGAGCACCGTTTTCAACCGCCTCCAACTTCCAAGTACCAAGCGTGCGCACCTCACCTCGCTCAACCGCGAAGAGACCAGCCTCGGAAATCGTCAGCATCGCGCCATCTTGTTCGCTCATCCACACGCCAACGACGCGCTCAGGATCCTTCGCGCTACTTCCGGCAACGCCAGCAAGCGTGGTCTCCTGATGCTTCGAACTACCGCTACAAGCGTAGAGCAGCGCCGTCGCTAGGAGAACTGACACTTGAAGAGCGTGCGGCATGGGAAGTTCAGTGGTCGCGAGCGATCAACTGGCTTCTGCGCGAGGATGGGCCTTGTCGTAGGACTGCCGCATACGCGATTGTGCGAGATGCGTGTAGACCTGCGTGGATGAGAGGGACTGGTGACCCAACAATTCTTGCACTTGGCGCAGATCGGCGCCGTTCGAGAGCAAGTGCGTCGCGAAGCTGTGACGAATGGTGTGTGGGCTGATATCCGGATCGAGACCGACCTTCGTGAGGTACTTCGCGACCTTGCGGCGCACCGATCGACTCGACAGGCGCGAACCATGCTTGTTCACAAAGAGCGGCGCGACATCTTCCGTTCGAATGCCAGCGACCCGCATTTCAGAGTCAAGCATGTCGAGATAGTGTCGGAGCGATCGCAATGCGGGAAGGCCAAGCGGAACGACGCGCTCGCGCCGCCCCTTGCCCTTGATCACGATGCACTCTTCCGTCTCGCGCAGATCACCGCGATTGATCGCGACGACTTCGCTGACGCGAATACCGGTGGAGTAAAGCGTCTCGAGAATCGCGCGGTCGCGCGCGCCGAGCACTTCACGATCGTCAGGCGCAGAGAGCAAGCGCTCCACTTCATCGACCGTGATAGCCTTGGGAAGTCTGCGCGCTTGCTTTGGAGTTCGGATGAGCGACATCGGATTCGATGCCACGATGCCCCGCTTCTCCATCCACTTGTGGAATGATCGAAGCGTTGCAATCTTGCGTGCCATCGTTGCTGGCGAGTACTTCGCCTCGCTCAACTTCGCGAGGAACCCGCGCACGCGCTCCACATCGAGTTGCAGAATCATGCCGGTGAGCGTCTTGGCATCAACGGTCGAGCGCTCAAACGCGAGCTTCTCTGCCGCGAGATTGAATTGAACGCCTGTCGACTCTGACAGGTGCTCGATGAACTGTCGAAGATCGAGGCCGTAGCAGCGCGAGGTGTAGGGGCTGAAATGGCGCTCGTCAGTCAGGTAACTGAGGAAGCGATCGACGATCGGGAGATTCTCGTTCATGGCAGGTAACCTTCCGAACGCACGCGCGGACCAGCGACGGCCTCGCTTGCGTTCCTATGTTTGTGAAACTCGATATCGGCTATGTCGGGTCGGAGAAGTTGACGCTTTTCGGTCATATGACTGAGAATCATTCAGACCGGAAACCTGTTCAACAGAGACCGATAGTAGGTGTGCCCCCTTCAACGGGACAAAGCAGAACTTCCGATTTCGCCCTGCATCTTCCTATCCTGTCTACATTTACCGCTCTGGAGCGCCGGAACGGGGATTTGCGTCCTTTTGACCCACTGGCGCAGATGCTCGTGGGCAACCATCCCGCCGAGTTATTCCGGCTCTTCGCTCGCGACAACCGGGTTACAGCGGTACCCCTCCTGGTGGAGCAGGTCGCGGATCAACACGTAGGAGGCGAAGCGAGCGAACAGGTCCATGCGCGTCTCGTAGGCGCGGTTGCCGAAGGTTCCGTCTTGCTCAGTCCGCCCCACCGTGTAGATGTCGAGTTCGGCCATGGTGTCGTGGCCGCGGGCGTCGAAGAGTCGGGATGCCTGCGACATTGCAACGCGTGTGCCGTTCGTATCCGATCCCACCGATTCACTCGTCGGCATGGTGAGCTCGCGAAGGTCGATCGGACGCCGATTGTCTTCAGGAGATCCCGAAATCAGTTCAACCGCGATGCCGAGGCGAAGCGGCTTGTACGGATCGTAGGTCGTCACGGTCCCGAGGACGAGTCCATCCGCTTGCAGTGTTCGCATCAGTGTGAATGCTTGCTGACGATCGAACACGCCAGTCATGCCGAGCGACTTCATCGCGGCAATTGTGCGATTCACGGGAAGGCATCGAAGGCCATCGACGCCCTCCACTTCTTCGACGAAGCGATCCGCGACTGCCGCACCATCCACAATGCTCACACCGGACTCATTCCCAAACGGAACCACCGCCCACACGCGCTCCTCCGGATACGGACTTTGCAAGATGACGGGACTCGAGAGTCGTGGCGCGGCACATCCGACAGTCGCAAGCGACGCAACCAAGCACACCGCCGTCGTGGCGATGATGCGAAGAAGAGGATGGCGGAAGATGTTCGTAAGCGTTTGCATTGCGTGCGCCTCCATGCGCGTGAGTTCCCAATCCATGGGCAATGTTCAATCGATCATCAAGGTGTCGTTGGACTCATTGGATCAACTCCGAGTGGATCGACCGCGCCTGCGAGCGGATCCGCAAGTGCCGGCGCAAATCCAGTCGTCGGCGCGACCGTTGTTGGCGCAAGAAGTGTCGGAGCAGCAACAGGTCGCTGCGCCATTGCTGGCGGAGGACTCATGGGAGTCGTGCTTGGCGCGGCGACCGACCAGATGTTCTCCACGCCGCCTCGGTTGCTCACAAAATAGACCCGACCATCAACGCCCCACGCAGGCTGCATATTGCGAAAGCGGCTATTCGTGAGGCTCACGCGATTCGTGCCATCGCGATAGACCGTCCAAATGTCGGATTGCGCGGGCCATTCGCTGTTTCCATCGGGATTGACCACTGTGGTGAACACGATTTGTTCTCCATCGGGCGACCAATTGGGCTGCAGCACCGCGGCATTCTTCGCGCTCACAATCTCGGTCGGGTTCTTCCCTTCGCCTCGCTCAAGTTCGATGGTCCAAAGACCATACAGACGCGATCCTCGTTGGCGCGCGCGCTGAAAGAGGAGTCGATCCTGCGATGCTTCTGGCGACCAACGAGGCAAGAATCCTTCGCAGACGAAAGTACGCGCTGCTGGCGCGGAAGTGTCAACAATCCAAATCTCCCAAGTCTCCGTGCGACCATTCTTCCGGCTGAATCCAAGGCGTCGGCTATCCGGAGCCCAAGTCGGCTGCACTTCGTCGTCCGCGTCGCTCGTCACCTGCGTCGGAGGACCACCATCCACGCTCATCACGAAGATGTCCCAGTTTCCATTTCGGTTTGAGGCAAACGCAATCTGCTTTCCATCCGGGGAAGCCGAAGGCATCAGATCATCCGCTGGATCCGTTGTGAGTTGCGTCGTTGTTCGTCCGTCGATCGCCTTGCGATAGACATCGAAAGTTGGTCGGTGCTGCGTTGAAGCGTAGACGACGAACCGCCCCTGTCGCTCGACATCTGGGCTGTAGTCGCCGCCTTCGGTCGCGTAGGAAACTTGCGAGAGATTGCCGCCACCTTCGGAGAGGTTCGAGTCCTGCATGCGGCGCGTGTCGCCGTAAATCCCAACGGGCATGGTGGATCGGCGCTGTCCTGCAGCCGCAGGAGTTGAGCTTCCAGTTGCCGCAGCGGATGTTGGTGAACCAAACTCGACGGGTCGAGGAGTGGGCGCGTTTCCATTGGGGGTTGCGCCCCCAACGGCATGATCTGCCGACACGAGCGCATCTCCTGCAGGGTCCGCGGCAGGAAGCGTCGGCCGCGCGGCTGCGCGCTTGGGGGCGCTGGTCGGTGCGCGTGGCGTCGAAGTCGACGAAAAATCAAACATCGAGCAACCAGAAACGGCGCCGATTGCGAGAATTGAGGTCAGAAACGAGATGGTTTGCGTCCGTGCGGTTTTCATAGCGAGCACTCCGTGCATCGGTCAGGCCACCGGACAGGATCAATCGCCGTGCCAAGCGGCGAATTGGTCCGCAGGAACGCGCAAACGCTGCGGCAGAAGGGGTGATTCGGCTATCATTTCTCCCCTTCGCGGTTGCGTAGCTCAGTTGGTAGAGCAAGCGGCTTTTAACCGCTAGGTCCTGGGTTCAAGTCCCAGCGCAATCATCCTTCCCTGCCCTGTATCTCAGACTGAACGGACTTTGCTCATGCTCGTCATCCACGCTGTTTGGACGAGGGACCGCCTCCACATCTGGGGCGAAGACGCCCTTGCGGCCCAGAATCTCCGACGAAGTGTCGATGATGCACCACCTGCCGCAACGGAAGTCCTCACGGCGGTTCATGTCCATCCATTTGCGGTGCAACAAGCTGCCCTCGCGAGCACTGTGAGCACGCTCGCAGGGGGCGCGAGCATCCTCGCGCTTGATGACATCCATCCAGCGAGCGAGCGACTCAAGCTCGTGTTGCCTTCACGCGCCACCGAACGAGGAACAGAGCCGATGCCGAGCGATCGACTCGCGCTCGCGCTGGGCTGGATGGATGTGGATGATGACATTCTGCACGCGAGCACGATTGAAGTTCCTGCAGTCGCGCTTGACGCTCCAGCGGCACTGCGTTTTCTTCTCGCGGTCGAAGAGACGGAGCACGATGCAAACCTGCTTGGCCATGAACTTGAGTGGTGGCGCGCCCTCGCGGATCTCGCAACGGACTTGCTTGCAGATATGCGCGTCGTACCGAGCCTCGTGCAGGAGAAGTCCGGTCGATTCATCGCAATGTGGCAGCCGTGGCTCGCTGATGGCGAGCCGGCGCAACGAGCGGACGCGCTCCTTCGCGCCATGCCGCCCGTCGTGCGCTGCTGCGAGGATGAGTGTCGAAACCAGCCGTGGAACTGTTTTGAGGCCGCACTCGTTGGCTTGATCGACGGCGAGATTCGAAGCATGCTCGTGCGCGAGAGTTTCGGCGACGCGATCGATGAACGAGTACCGGAGAACGATGCGCATGTCGCATGGCTGACCGGATTGCTCGGCGTACAGCGCACGGTGCAAGGCCTCAAACACAGTGACACCTATCTCATGCGCGGCGCGAGGCAATGGCTCGCGCAACTCGATGATGTTGGTGAAGGTCGGTTGGTCCGACTCTGCCTCGAACTCGAGGAGCCTGAGTCAGACGAAACCGAGACCGTCGCGCAAGATGGCCGTCACGCGCGGTGGAATCTCCAGTTCAAACTGATCACGACCGACGATCCACCAGTCGTCATTGAAGCTTCCCAAGTTTGGGCGCACGGTCGCGATGGACTGAAAGGCTTGCTTGCCCGAATGGGCGACGAAGGCGAACCGGCTGCAAATGTATTCTTGAGTGAGCTCGCGCGCGCGGCCCGAATCTGGCCTCGCATCGAGCGCGCGCTTGAAGAGAACGAGCCTGAAGGGCTCGAGCTGTCGACGAACGAAGCATATGCGTTCCTCCGCGACTTCCGACCCATTCTCTCGGAGGCTGGGTTTGTGGTGATCGCGCCACCTTGGTGGGGTCAGGCTGCGAGCCGACTGGGCGCACGCCTTGTGATTGACTCAGGCGCTGCTGCACCGGACTTCGTCGGAGGCGCTGCGGCCTCGGGCGAACAATCGCACCTCGGACTTCACTCACTCGTCGACTACTCGTGGCAGATTGCACTGGGTGAGCAACCGCTTTCGATCGAAGAGTTTCAGCGGCTCGCAGGGCAAGGCTCTCCGTTGCTCCGCGTAGGCGGGCAGTGGGTTGAGATTCGTCCGGAGGATCTCGTGGGCGCCATGCGATTCTTGAAAGAGCACCCTGGCGGGAAGATGACAGTGATGCAAGCACTTCGGCTTGCCAACGGTCTCGACGGTGCAGACAGCGGGCTCCCCATTCTTGGTCTTGACAGTTCGGGATGGGTGACTGAGTTACTCAGTTTCACGGGCAACGAATCGTTCTCCAAAGTCGAGCAGCCTACGAAGTTTCAGGGCACGCTTCGTCCGTACCAGGTCGTCGGCGTGTCGTGGCTTGCGTTCCTCGACAAGTTCGGACTCGGTGGATGCCTCGCCGATGACATGGGTCTTGGAAAGACCGTGCAACTCATCGCACTCCTCCAGCACGAAAGACAAGTTGCAGGCGAGCGCGTGGTGGGCCCAACCCTGCTGGTGTGTCCCATGTCCGTCGTGGGCAACTGGACGCGCGAACTCCACCGCTTCGCACCTGAGTTGCAAGTCCATGTGCATCATGGACCCGAGCGGCCGATCGAGGAGAGTTTCGTTCGCGTTGCGATGTCGAGCGATGTCATCATTACGACCTACGCACTGGTCGTGCGCGATCTCGAGTCACTCAATCGAGTGCACTGGCGTCGCATCGCGCTTGATGAAGCGCAGCACATCAAGAACCCACCGACGAAGCAAACCGCATCGATTCGATCGCTGCGCACGAGCCATCGAGTCGCACTCACAGGTACACCTGTTGAGAATCGACTTTCTGAGTTGTGGTCGATCCTCGAGTTCTGCACGCCAAGTTATCTCGGCACCAACGGCGACTTCCGTCGGCGATTTGCGATGCCGATCGAGCGGCATAAGGATCGCCGACAAGGCGAGCGATTGAAGTCCCTCGTGCGCCCATTCATTCTTCGCCGTGTGAAGACGGATCCGACGGTGATCTCGGATTTGCCGCCGTTGATTGAGTCGCGACAGATCGTCCCGCTCACGGTCGAACAAGCGCAGCTCTATGAAGCCGTCGTCGCGGAGATGCTGCACAAGGTTGAAGCGAGCGAGGGCATTCAGCGGCGCGGTCTCGTGCTCAGTGCACTCGTGAAGCTCAAGCAAATCTGCAATCACCCGGCGCATTTCCTCCGTCAGGTGGAGCGCGGCACGGTCGAAGAGTCCGAGGACGACGATGGTGAAGTGCCAGAGAGTCCAGCCGCATCGCGTCGTAGCGGGAAGGCCACACGCCTCATCGAGATGCTTGAAGAGCTGGCTGCAAACAAGGACCGCGCGCTGATCTTCACGCAGTACCGTCAGATGGGCCACATTCTCGTGTCGATGATTCGGCGCGAGCTCGGACTCGAAGCGCTCTTCCTCCATGGGGGCACGCCGCAAGCGAAGCGCGATCAGCTTGTCGATCGATTCCAATCCAACGATCCTGCGTGTCCGATCTTCGTGCTCTCCCTCAAGGCCGGTGGCGTCGGTTTGAATCTCACCGCCGCCAACCATGTCTTCCACTTTGACCGCTGGTGGAACCCCGCCGTCGAAAACCAAGCGACAGACCGGGCATTCCGTATCGGACAGCATCGCACGGTCAATGTGCACAAGATGATGTCCACCGGCACACTCGAGCAACAGATCGACGCGATGATTGAGCAGAAGACCGAGCTCGCCAAGCAGATCATCGGAACAGGCGAGCAATGGCTCACCGAACTTTCCGTCGGCCAACTCCGCGACCTTCTCACACTCAGGCGCGACGGCGTGGAGGATGAAGATTGAGTACTCCTGATCCGCGCCCACCGCAGAGCTTTCCTTCGCGCGCGCAGGCGCAGGACAACCTCGAAGCATCGTTGGACAAGACTCCGTTCGTTTCCGACGAGCCTGAAGTCATCAACACGACTTCCATCTCGATGCGATCCTTGCAGTCGACTCAGCAGTCGAGCAACTTTTCACCAAGTTTCCGATCGCAACGCAAACAGGAAACGCCGCGACGACTCAAGCACGGCATACGATTCCGCCGCAAGGAGAATCTTGACGACCTGCCGTGGCCAGCGGCTCCGTGGACCACTCTCCTGTGCGCATCAGGCAGCGCTGACCTCTTGCCCGAAGCGCTCGACTACGCGCGGCAGGGACAGACCGCATCGTTGATCGTGACGCCGCACGGCATCGAAGCTGCGGTGCAAGGCCGTGAGCCTCGCCCCTATCAAGTGCGCATCGACACTGATGTGTTCAGTAGCTCGGATTGGGATCGCGTGGTACAGATCATGGCGCGAGAAGCGCTGTACAGCGCCAAACTGCTCGCCGGCGAAATGCCGCCGCAAGTAGAGAGTCCCTTCCAGTCACTCGGGCTGACGCTCGTGCCGCAATCGATGCAAGAGGTGCGTTGTTCTTGCACCTGTGGATCCTGCACGCACACGGCATCGTGTAAGCATGTGCTTTGCGTTGCAGCGCTTCTCGCGGAGCGCCTCGCGGGCGACCCCCTGCTCGCATTCACGCTCCGCGGACTTGACGGACAGAAGCTTCTTGAGCGCCTTCAAGAGGCTCGCGCGATTGCGACTCGAGGCATTGCGCGTGCGCACTCGATGCCTCCCGTTGCGCAATCCGCATCGCACGCGCCGCCGATTGACGCGTGCCTTCCGAACTTCTGGCGACCACAAGGCGATTCGATCGTTGGTTCAACGCCCTCATTGAATGAGCCCTTCGTGCCACACGCCCTGTTGAAGCGCTTGGGCCAATCACCGCTTGGCGGGAAGTTTCCGCTCGTTGGATTACTCGCGTCGATCTATGAATCGATCGCGCGCGAGGGACAAACGCTGCGCGACGAAGAAGGAACGCCGACTTCGAACTCTGACGCAGCAGATCTGACTCGCGACGCGAACACCTGAACGACGCGTGCTTCAATCGCCCTTCGCGCATCGCTGCAAAAGATCATCAACCGCGGCGCGAAGTTGTGCGTCCTCGCGCTTCGATTCGGCTTCTGGAGTTTGCGCGACACGGATATCTGGTTCCGCGCCGTGCTCCTCCATATCGGTGCCGTTCATGAGATACCAGCCTCGAAACGGCATTCGAACCGTGGTCCCGTCCGCGAGCGAACTCGACCCCGTAGAAATCACGCCGCCGTAGGTCTGTTGTCCAACGAGCGATCCGCGACCGAGTGACTTGAAAGCGTGCGAGACGATCTCTGCATTCGAGAAACTCTTCTCGTTGCAGAGCATGTTCATCGGCATCGTGTAGCGCTGAATGAACAGTCGGTCCTGCGGGTAATGACCGAGGTCGGTCGGATCGCCGTCGCGCGGCATCGTGTAGGCATACGGACGAACCATCACCGAGGCGAGGAATCGATCCGCGGTCCAGCCGCCACCGTTGTTGCGAACATCCACGATGAGTCCGCGCTTGCCGTGCGCGGCTGCATAGAGATCGCGCTCGAAATCATCGAGCGACGGTTGATCCATGCCTTGCATGTGGATGTAGCCAAGCTTGCCGGCGGACCACTCGGAAACTAGTGCTGCCTTTTCTAGCGTGGCAGCACGGTAGCGTTGACGCCGCTCGTCCATGGAAGAGTCTGGAACGATGAGCGTGCGAAGTTCCTTGGTTGTTCCATCCGCGCTCGTGCGTTGGAACTGAACAATGCACTCCGCGCCGACCTTTCCAGCGAGAAGCAATTCAAGCGGCTTCGATGGATCCACTTTGTCCGCATCGATACTGGTGATCACATCGCCAACTCGGAGAGGAAGCAGCGCGCGAGCTGCGGCGGATTCCGGAAGAACATCGGTGACCTCGCGGCCCGTCTTCGCGGGCACGGTCCCCACGCCGAGTCGTCCCTGCGCTCGCCGATTCGCATTCGTAGGTTCGGGTGATCGCACGCCGAGGTGCGAGGCGTCAAGATGTCCGATGAAGCGATTGGCGACCCAGTCGAACTCCTCATTGGTTCTCGCGCGCTGAGCGAGGACGCGATACTGCGCCGTCAACGCGGGCCAATCGAGACCCTTCATCGTGTGGTGATAGAAACACATCCCCATCAATCGCGAAACATCATCAAACTTCTGTCCGTTGAGCTCTCCCAAGTCCACTTCACTCACCGACGCAACATCCGCGGCTTTCGCTTCACCGGAAGGAAGCGCCATGACTTGCGCGCCTCCAGATCCAACGAGCGTCGCCTTATCTCCCTGCAATGAGAGACCAAGCACGCGCCCACTCGCGGCGAGCTTCTTGAGATCGGTTCCATCGTACTTCACGAGTGAAAGCGAACCCTGACGCGGCGGTCCGTCACCAGGACTCGCCGAGGCCGCGGAATCTGCGGAGGAGAACAAGATCTTGTCGCCCGCGGGAAGCAGCTCAAGATTCCCTTCATTCCCTGGCATACTTGTCACTCGGCGCACGCGGCGATACGCGTCGTCGAGTTCGAGTTCGCTGAAGAGTGCGGCGGCCTCCGGCGTCACTGCCTTGGCGGAGTCTTGCTTACTCGCATCAACGGGCTTCCGCTTCTTGAGCGCTTCGTTGGCGTTCTTGAAGTACTCCTCAAGATCTTTCGGCGGCAAGCCCTCGAGGTTCTTGTCGAGAAACGCGACCCAGACATCGACTTCTTCGTTCGTTCGCTCGGAGAGAAATGCCATCACCTTTCCGTCCGCGGAAAATCTCGGTCGATAGTCGCTATCCGGATGCTGTGTGACATTAATCGCGGCACCACTGCCATCCGCGGCGATAAACCAAATGTCCTTGTTGAAGTCCTGATCATCCTCAGCAAAGGCGATGAACGACCCATCGGGGCTCCATGTGTAGTCCAATTCTTGGTCGAAGCCCGCCCGCAAGATCTTGACTTCCTTCGTCGCAATGTCGAGAACAGCGAGATCACCAAGGTTCCGCGTGAAGGCAATGCGCTTGCCATCTGGAGATGGCATTGGCATCGTGTCGTGGTCGGCACTCCCAACGATCGGTTGTACATCAAACCGAATCGCGTCCGCCCAGCGCGACGAGTCGTACTTCGGGTTCTTCTTTGCTTCGTCGCTCTTTTCCTCTTTCTTCTCGCCTTGCGCGACTGGCTTTGTCGCCTCTGCGACGGGCGCCTGCGTGGGTGCTTCCTTCGCGGGCTCAGCCGCTTGGGCGGCGTCTGCCTTGGCGGGCTCTGCTTGAGTTTCTTCGGGCTTGCTTGGCTTCACTGGTGCGACGGCGGCATCAATCTCCTTCTTCAAGTCCGCACGCGTCTCCGCCACAGTCGCACCGAAAATCGAATAGGTGCCATCAGAGTCACTCACGAAGTAAAGCGTCAATCCGTCAGCACTCCACGCAATGTCGCGCTCACGGAACTCGCCCTCGGTGACGCGGTGCGTTGGGCTCTTCTCTGCAGTAGCGCGAACGAACACATCGCCGCCGGCGACAACTGCGAGCGCGAGTCCATCGGGCGACAGCGCTGCCTCAGTCACTTCCTTACCAATGGCTCGAAACTCGCGATTTCGTAGTGCGTCATCCGGCGCAGTGAACGCGAGTTGAACTGGTTTCGCAGTTGGCGACTTGAGTTCGAGTGAGTAGAGATGGTCCATCACCGCAAAGACCGCAACCCTGCCGCTCGCGTCGGTCGTCAATGCGTTCACGTCGGTTCCATTGAACTCGGTAAGTCGCACGGCGTTCGCGTCGGGGCCCGCGAGCGTCATTCGGAACAGATTCATCGTGCCAGCAAATGGTGCTTGGCCTCGATCCGAGACAAACAACAACTCATCGTCGCCAATCCATCGAGGGAATCCATCATTTCCGTCATAGGTCGAAACTTGACGAAACGCGTCGCCCGCCGAAGTCCACAACCAGAGATCCCGATTGTCGGGCCCGTTGTACCCACGGCGGGTCCACGCACTTCCACCTCGCTCGAACACGACGCGCGCACCTGACGGCGACGGCACCACCGCACTGCCGAATGCGTCGTGCACTCGCTCGAGCGCCCCGCCGGTTAAAGGGACCGCATACGGACGAGGGGAACGGTAGAAATCCCCTTCAACGCTCGCGTCGACAAATGCACACAGTTCGCCCTGCAGGATGCCGACGCTCGTCAGCGTCAGCGACACATCACCGAAGGTAAGTTGCGTGAGATCGCTCCCATCCGTTCGCATGGACCAGAGATTTCGCGCGCCATCGCGCTCGCTCTCAAAGACGATGCGCGCACCATCAGGCGTCCACGCTGAACGCAGGTCGTTCTCCGCGTCGCTCGTCAACCGAACCGCGCCTCCACCCTCAACTGGAGCGCGCCAAAGATCCCCACGCCAACTGAAGGTGAGGGTCGTTCCGTCCGGCGAAAGGGCGGGGTATCGCGGAAGATCGACATCTGCGGCAAAGAGCGCACTCGAAACGAGAAGCAGGGATCCGGAAGCGAAGATGCACGAAGAGTCGGTGAGTCGCATGGAGTGCGAATCGTACGGCAATCGCCTTATTTACCCACCCGGGCGCGGAACCACACAAGTGGATGGCTCGGATGGTTTGGGATGGCATGACCGCGAAAATCCGAACTTTCGCGAAACCACGCCGTAGCGCATGCCGATGCAAGCATTGCAGACGAGTCACAAACGCTTTGGAACGACGCATGAGCCGCCCGATCCGCAATCCAACCCAAGTCCGCTCGATTCTTGCAAATCTCGCGCTCTCCATCGAAGAGTCTCGCGCGCGTCGCATGGGTTCACCGACCGCGAACGCAACGCCGATGGCGCACGCTGAACCAGCGGTCTCAGCGCCGACCTCTAGTGCAGTCACTCCCGCGCATCCGCAACGCGCGCAAGTTCCGACGCCAGCTCCCCGACTGACCCCGCGAAACAACGACTTGGGTTCTTCCGCTGGATCGACGCCCCCTCTGCGCACGCCGAGTGAGATGTTTGACGGTGGCGCTCCAAGGCTTAAGGCCCAGCCAAAGCGTCCGAGTTGACGCCACCGCATCGATGCGACAGCAGACTTGAGTGCTAAAATCCGCGACCCATGCGGACCGAGTCACTGTCGTTTCTCAAGCGTCTCCTCGACACTCCAAGCCCCTCCGGTTTTGAACGCGCCGGCCAGCGTGTGTGGCTCGACTATGTCAAGCCTTTCGCGACGCGAACTTGGAACGACGCCTACGGAAACTGCTTTGCAGAATTGCATCCTGGATCGAGGGACGCGCCCACAATTGCGGTCTGTGGGCACGCCGACGAAATCGGTTTGATGGTCAATCACATCGACGACAAGGGCTTCATCTACTGCAAGTCCATTGGCGGCATCGACGCAGGATCGATCGTCGGGAAGCGCATCCAGTTTCAATCGACTGTGCCCGGTGTGTCTAACCCTGTGATCGGCGTCATCGGCGCGACCGCGATTCATCTCCAAGACAAGGCGACCGAAGGGAAGGTTCGCAAACTCCACGAACTCTTCATTGACATCGGCGCGAGATCGGCAGACGAAGCCCTCGCGCGACTCAACCTCGGCGACGCAGGTGTGTTTCTTGAGAGCTTCATGCACCTGAACGACGACCTCGTCATCGCGCGCGCCCTGGACAATCGTGTCGGGACCTTTGCTGCAGCGGAGACTTTGCGACTTTGCTTTGAGCAGCGCGCGACACTCCAAGCACGCGTCGTCGCGGTTTCCACGGTCCAAGAAGAAGTCGGCATTCATGGCGCAACCATGATCGCGAACGCACTCAAACCAAGCGTCGCGCTGGTGACCGATGTCGGACACGCGACCGACAGCCCCGGCATCTCCGCCGCACAACACGGGTTCTTCCGACTCGCTGGCGGACCCAAGATTGCGATCGGTGGCGCGATGCAACCGGAAGTCGTTGCCCGTTTGATGCAACACGCCCGTGAGAAAGAGATCCCCCTGCAACGCGCCGCCACGCCTGGTCGATCGGGCACGGATACGGACGCGATTTTCCTCCAACAAGGCGGCATTCCCTGCGGGCTTGTCAGTCTGCCTATTCGCTACATGCACACGACCGTTGAAATGACGAGCCTGAAGGATCTCGAGCGGATCGCCGAGCTCTTCGCCGCATTCTGTTTGGGTATGCAACCCGGCGAGACCTTTTCTCCCACGCTGTAGTTCACGCTCGCGTTCCCACCGTTAGAGATACGCCGGAGTTTCCTTGCTCGAGTTCCTCACCCAATCTGTCAAACACTTCCGAGACACCGGCTCTATCTGGCCGTCGTCTCCGCTCCTCGCACGCGCGATGACGAAGTCGCTTGAAGGAGTTTCTGGATCTCGGCGAGTGCTCGAGGTCGGTCCTGGGACTGGCCCCTTGACGAAGGGTGTGCTTCGGCGATTACGCGCCGGCGATCACTTCGACATCGTTGAAATCAATGATGTGTTCTGCAAGTTGCTTGAGAAGGAATTGCTCCAGAAGTTTCGCACGCGACATCCACAGGTCGCGGTCAACTTGCACAACGCACCGATTGAAGATGCCGCGCTTCGCGGTGGATACGACTTGATCGTGTGTGGGCTGCCGTTCAACAATTTTCCTCCCAAACTCGTGCGCTCCATCTTTCGCCAGCTGCTAGCGCTTCTGAGTGACTCAGGCGAGTTGGTCTACTTTGAATACGCCGGGGTCCGCGCGATGAAGGCACCTATCGCGGGAACAGCGGGCCGCGCGCAGCTCAAGCGAATTGATGCGATCGGAAAGAGTCTCCGTCGTCATCACGCGGGGTCCACTGAACTGATCCTTGGCAACTTCCCGCCCGCAGTCACCATCCGCCTCAAGGGCGGTGTGACCTCGAAGAACGCCAAATCCCGCGTGAAAGCGACGCGTACGAAGTGAGTGGAGAGGTCGGGTAGATTGCCGCCATGCCCAACGCCGCGCTCCTGGAATTTTTCGATTCGCCAACGGATGCGCCATTCCTTATCGAGCATGTGAGCGATGAGTTCACGAGTGTGTGCCCCAAGACCGGGCACCCTGACTTTGGCGTCATCACCTTGCGTTACGTTCCGGCCGCAGTGTGCGTAGAGCTCAAGAGCCTCAAGCTCTATTACCAATCGTTCCGCAACGAAGGCATTTTCTACGAAGCCGTCACCAACCAAATCCGCGACGACCTTCAGAGCGCCATGAGCCCTCGATGGATGCAGATCATCACGGAATGGCGAGGGCGTGGCGGCATCCGATCGCGCATCGTGGCAACCGCGGGCGAAGTGCCAGCGGAATACCTACGCGCGTGAACGCTGTGCGTTCAGCGCATCGCGAGTAGCCGCCGCACGACCTCTTCAACATTGGCGCGTGAGTTGAATGCGCTGATACGAATGTACCCCTCGCCGCAACGACCGAATCCAGCGCCGGGTGTCACGACGACCCGTGCTTCTCGCAAGATGTGCTCAAAGTACGCCCAACTGTCGTATGGCGCAGGCACTCGCACCCAAACATACGGCGCGTTCGTGCCGCCCCAGGCCGCGAGACCCTTCTGTGCGCAACCCTCTCGCAGCAATCGCGCATTTTCAAGATAGTGCGTGACGAGTTCTGCGACTTGCTGCTTACCTTCCGTTGAGTACAGCGCTTGCGCGCCGCGCTGCACGGCGTAACTCACACCATTCGATCTCGTGTTCCATCGTCGCGTCCACAGTGGGTGCAACGGGATCTGCTTCCCTTCAGCGGTCCAAGCACAGAGCGACTTCGGCAAGACGGTGTAGCCGCATCGGACTCCCGTGAATCCACCCGACTTCGAAAACGAGCGAAACTCAACTGCGCACTCGCGCGCGCCGTCGATTTCAAAAATGGACCTTGGCACGCGCGGATCTTGGATGTACGCCTCATAGGCCGCGTCATAGAAAATGATTGCGCGATGCTTGCGTGCGTAGGCAACCCACGCTTCAAGACGATCGCGCGGGATAACCGTCCCTGTTGGGTTGCTCGGCGAACAGAGGTAGACGAGGTCGACCGGAGTCGCTGGAATCTCCGCGAGAAAACCATTCGCCTCTGTGCACGGGAGATAAACGAGTCCCTCGTATCCGCCACCTTCTAACGGGGCTCCTGTATTCCCGAACATCACATTGCCATCGACATACGCGGGATACACGGGGTCGGTGATCGCAATGCGATTGTTGTGCGCGAAGAGCTCCATGATCGATGAGCAGTCGCCCTTTGAACCATCCGAAAGAAAGATCTCGTCGTCGGCAACATCAATGCCGCGCGAGCGGAAGTCTCCTTCTGCGATCGTCTGCCGGACATCGTCGTAACCCGTTCCTGGTCCATATCCACGAAACGACGCACGATGGGCGAGTTCCTCAGTCGCGGTTTTCATCGCATCGATCGCCGCGCGAGGCAATGGTTCCGTGACATCACCAATGCCGCAGCGAATGATCTCGCCCGCGAACTGCGGA
>SXUI01000010.1 GCA_005790605.1 Planctomycetia bacterium
GAAGACGAGGACATTGTTGGTTTCACTCCCTCTGCACTCGGCGCGACAACCGCTGGCACATGGTCGTACTTCTTCGATGGAAGCGATGTCGGGTTGTCAACCAACTCGGGCGAGGATATCGACGCGTTCTACTGCCCAAGTACAGGCGCGATGAGTTTCTCTTCGGTGGGCGCGTTCAGTGTCACTGGCCTGAGTGGCCTCGATGAAGACGCATTCAAGTTCACGGCGACCACAACGGGCACGAACACCGCGGGACCCTTCGCGAGCCATATCACCGGCGCCTCTCTTGGCATTCCTACAACAGCGAATGTCAACGCGTTGCACCTCTTGCAGTAGAGCCAAGACTGCAGTCGTACGCAGCAAAAACAAGGCGCGCTTCGCGGATTGCGAAGCGCGCCTCTTTCTTTGATTTGCGTTTCTCAGTCGATCGGCTTCAGCCTTGCCAGTGCAGGTTCATCGGCCCCTTGTACTCGGCGAGTGGGCGGATGATTCGGTTGCTCTGATGCTGCTCCATGATGTGCGCACACCAACCCGTAATGCGACTCGCAACAAAGATTGGTGTGTACTGCGGAACCGCGATACCCATGATGAAGTAAGTCATGCCGCAAGGGAAGTCGACATTGGGATGAATGTTCTTCTCACGCAGCATGATCGCCTGCACTTCATCGCCCAGGGTGAACCACTTCTTCGATTGCGGCCCCTGTTGCTCTGCGAGTTTGAGCCCCCAGGAGCGCAGAATGCCCGCGCGATGATCGCCGTTCCTGTAGACGCGGTGACCGAAGCCCATGAGTTTGCGCTTCTCGACATACGCGCGCTGCATCCACGCCTCAACCGTCATGGCGCCACCCGCGCAGTCGTGATCGATCTGCTTGAGCATCTCCATCGCCATTTCATTCGCGCCACCGTGGAGTGGACCCTTCAACGCGCCGATGCCGCCACAGACCGCGCTGTGCATGTCCGACTCGGTGGAACTAATGACTCGGCTCGTGAAGGTACTGGCGTTGAAATCATGCTCCGCGTAGAGCACGAGCGAGACATCCATGATCTTGGCCGCGAGCGCATCGGGCTTCACGCCGCTCATCATGTACATCAGGTTCGCGGCGTGACCTAGGCTTGGGTCGGGATCAACGGGCGCCTTGCCGTCGAGCGTGCGCTGACATGCGCCGATGAGCGAAGGAATCTGCGCGAGCAGTCGCTTCGATTTACGAAGTTCCGCGGCTGGCGAGGAGTCCTCGCAATCTGGATCGAGATGCGAGAGCAACGAAACGCCCGTGCGCAAGATCGACATCGGATGCGCGGACGGACTCTCCTTCGAAACACGCACGATCGCATCGCGCACACTCGTTGGAATCGCGCGCATGGAGGCAACTTCCGCCGTGAACGCAGAGAGTTCCGCGGCAGTCGGCTTGTGTCCGATCAAGAGAAGATGCGCCACCTCTTCGAAAGTCGCATGCGCCGCAAGATCCGCAATCTCATAACCGCGATAGATCAGCTCCGTCTGCGTCACCGCGCAGACACTCGTATCGCCAATCGTCTGGCCCGCAAGCCCTCGCGTGTCCACGGGCTTGGGAGAGGAAGGCGTACCGGAGGTCGTGGATGCGTTCGCGCTCATGGGGGGATCCATGCTAGCAGCCCGCGCGCGCGATGCGGATAGGATTCCAACCTTCATGCGGCCGACTCGAAGAAACACGCTCCGCACCGCTCTCGCGATCACGAGCATCGCAGCGCTGCCGATTGCCTGCACGAAGGTGACGCAAACTCGCACAGAAGTCACCACTCCTGAAGCGATCCGCTCGCAGTCGATCGCAACACCGTCGAGCATGGCCTTACTCACAGTTTGGCTGACCGGCTCCTTCTCCACGCACGCCCAGTCGATTGCGGACCCGCAGTTTCACGATCTGCACATCGAGACGATCTCCATCTGGACCGATCGAACTGATGGACCGTGGCTCTACTTCGAGCAGGCCAGTAGTACAACTGTCGATCAACCCTATAAGCAGCGCGTGTTGCAACTCGTCGAAAACTTCGATGGCACGATCACGATGCTCGCGTTTGAGTTACCTGCGCCCGCGCTCGCGCACGCCGGAGCATGGAAGTTTGCGAGTCCGCTCAATGACCTCACGCCGGATGTCCTCACGCCGCTCGATGGCTGCGCCATCGCCATGACCGTCGCAGATGATGGCGCGTCCGCGACTGGCGGTTCCGAGGGGACGCATTGCCGAGGCGCACATGCCGGCGTGGCCTACGCAACGACTGAACTCATCGCGAGCCAGGGCGGACTGCGATTGTGGGAGCGCGGGTACGACGCCTCCGGAAACATCGTTTCAGGCTCGCGCACCGGACCCTGCGACTTCCTCCGCTGTGCTCGACCGCAACCAAGCCCGATCAGTATCGATGAGAGTGGCTCCTCGAGCGAGCAGAAGTAAGCACGACGAAGGATCACAACGCACCATGACGAAACCGCACGCAGGATCCACGCTTCGCGCACTCATGGACAAGGGCATCGTGATCGCGCCTGGCGCGTTCAACGCACTCGTCGCGCGAAGCGTCGCACGCGCTGGTTTTCACGCGACCTACATCTCAGGCGGCGCAACCGCGAATGTCGCTGGCTACCCAGACATCGGGCTCATCACACTGACTGAAATGTGCCGCACGATTCGCGAGATCGTCGACGCCTCAGGCCTCCCAGTGATTGCGGATGCCGACACCGGATTTGGTGAAGTTGAATGCGCGCGTCGCACCGTCATCGAGTACGAGCGCGCAGGCGCGGCAGCGCTACACATCGAAGACCAGGTCTTCCCGAAGCGCTGCGGCCACCTCGATGGGAAGGAACTTATCTCTGCCAACGCGATGGCTGACAAAGTGAAGGCGATGGCTGACGCGCGCATCTCGCGTGACTTCGTGATCATCGCGCGCACCGACGCACGCCATGTCACGAGCATGGAGGATGCGATCGCGCGAGCGAATCTCTATCGCGAAGCGGGAGCGGATGTGATATTCCCCGAAGGCCTCCACAACGCGTCCGAGTTTCGCGCGTTCGCGAAGGGATCGCCTGGCCGCATGCTTGCGAACATGACGGAATTCGGAAAGACGGAGCATCTCTCAGCGTCCGACTTCGCCTCGCTCGGATGCAGCATCGTGATCTTCCCCCTTTCGCTCATGCGCGTCGCGATGCACGCCGTCGAAGGCGCGCTCGGTTCCCTCCGCGAGCATGGCTCCTTTGAACCAATGCTGCCAAACATGCAGACCCGGAAGGACCTCTACGCGCTCCTGAAGTACGAGCCCGGTGCCGAATGGCACTTTGGGACGCGCGAGGACTGACCGAGAAGTGCGGGAACCGCTGCTGTTTCAGAGAATGCGGGTTCTCGCCCCTTGTGGGATCCGACACACTTGAGGTTTTTTCGCGCGAAACCGGCGTCTGGGGTGGATCTTTAGTCGTTTTTGTGGCGTAATGTGAGGCGTCGAGGTTCGCTCGACACGCAGGCGGAAAGGGACGCTTGCGTCGCACGCTGTACCGGGCAACCGGTAGGGCGGAGGACACAAGGGTTGGAGCGTTGGAAAAAAGGGCCGGCGCTCCGAGGACGCGGAAAGGGATACTTCGCGTCAGTTATGCCGAGATTGCTGACTCTCTCCAAGCAATCTCAGGTGTGCCCCAATTTGTGACCGGTCGCGTCCGCAAGGGCGCGACCGGTATTTTTTTACCCTCGCATTCGTCTGCAGTCCGATCGCGCTCCGACTCATGTGTAACTGACTGCAACACTCGCACCGGGGTAACTGTGCGCGAGAATCGCGCGCGCATGCTTGCCATTGCGCGATGCACCTTCCGCCCCGAACTGGCACATTCCAACGCCATGCCCGAAGCCGTGGCCATCGAGCACGAGTGCACTTCCAACCACTCGCGGATCGAAGTACGCGCTCTTCACCCGCTCCTTGAATGGCTTGGAGATGCGCGGATTGATCGGGTCCGCACTCAACGCCCATCGCACGCGCTCTGCAGGAAGTTCACACGCGAGTCCGCTCTCAGCGTCGACTCGCATGCGTTGATTCCGACCTGCTGCGTTTCGTCCAACAACTTCGATCGCGCGCACGCTTGCGAAAGATCCGAGTTCGCGGAATCCTTCCACCGGACCCCACGCGCAGAGCGTCTGTGAAACTCCTTGCAGGGGCAGTTTTGCCGTCCAATTCGCGTGTGGCGAGAAACTCACACATGCGCATCCTCGAGGCGCGCCGACGGCGGAAAGCGGCGCAATGTCATGCCGCAGATCGCTCGCGATCGTTCCTTCCGCGTCCGCGCGCGCTCCTCCGCAGCAACTCGAAAAGTACGCTGGAACAACCGTGCCCTCGAAAACGAGCACTTGTCCACGCGTGCTCGCCACTGCCTCAAGACTCTTCGCGTGCTCCGTCTTGCCTACCCATGCTTGGCTCGCTTCACTTGCGTGCACATCGAAGTGGCGACGATGCGCCCACCGCGCCTGTTCACAAATCGCATAACTCCGCGCAGCGACCGCCTGCGCCCGATGCGCTTCAAGCGACCAACTGTTGTACAGCTCCTTCGCGACGACGCCTGCGAGGTAAGTCTCAAGCGCGACATGCGCGACAACATCCGCGCCTTGTGGTGTGACCACGAGGTGAAGCGCGCCAGGCCACACGCCGCCAAGGACGCGGAACTCCTCCGCGGTTGCGCCCGCGGTTGCGACGATCAGCTCATCACTCCCGTCGATCCGTACCCGCTTACTCGAGCCACTTCGCGGTGCGATAGACCAGCCGGCGTCGTCGCGGGTGAGAAGCGCCGGCGCTTGCACACGGCACAACTGCACGCCGAGTGCTGCCGTCGAAACAACAAGCACCTGACCAGGAATTCCTACCTCAAGCCCCTTACCGCGCACGACGCTGCCGACTTTGACTCGCACCGCTGGCTCGTTCTTCGGCGGCGCGGGGCGGTCGATGTGCTTCTCTGTGGGAGGTTTCGCAACCGGCGGCTGACTCCCGTCGCCAGGCACCGCGCCCGAGCCCCCTGCTGAGGCACCACTCCCCGCCACCGACCCTGTTCCGCCGACGGCGGGTCCACCGATGGGACCACCCGAGGCGGTCCTAGCACCTTGTTGCGCCTTACAAGAGGCGAGGACGCTCGCGGCGAACCCGACCGCGGCAACGGCTAGGAAAGCGCGGCGCGAGGCGTGGGCGTGTGGCTCGAGTGGAGGGTCCATGAGAAGCGAGCGTGCGAAGAAGCCGAGTGCGGGGAAGGATCGCGCAACGCAAAAATGCGCCGAGCGTGCCATAGGTTTTCGACCTGAGCACGCTCGGAGCGCGAATCTAGATGGCAGACTTCTGAATTACTCGAGCGTGCGGAGGTTGAGCCCTGCCGCGACGAGTCGTTCCTTGATCTCGGTCAGGCTTGTCGCGCCGAAGTTCTTCACTCCCATGAGTTCAGCTTCGGTCCGAGCAGCGAGTTCACCGAGGGAGGCAATATTCAACAATTGCAGCGCCTTGCGGGCGCGGACGCTCAGATCGAGCGAGGAGATCGGACGGGCGAGGAGCTCCTCAGGATACTTCTCGCGGAGCTGGTCGTAGACATCGCTGCGCACGCGGGGCGCAGAACCTTCGAGTGACTGGCCGAGGCGCAGACCCTTCAGCGTCAGCATCTGCTTGATCTCGCCAAGCGACTGCTCGCCGAAGTTCTTGTAGCTGAGCAACTCTGCCTCAGAGATTCGGAGCAGGTCGCCGAGCGTGCGAATCTGCATCTTTTTCAGGCAATTCCGTGCGCGAACGCTCAACTCGAAGTCCGTCACAGGCGTGTCGAGGATTGCGTTCGTCGTCGGCACGAGCTCTTCGACTTCGACAATCATGTCACGCGACGCCGAAACATCCTTGAGGTAAAGCTTGCCACGCTCATGGCTGGGGTCGGTCGCAACAACTTGCTGCAACATGCGCTGGGCGCGGACCACATGCCCGCGATCTTCGAGAAGCACCGCAAGGTTCACCAGCGCGTTGAGATACGGGCGGTCGCCGTTGGCGAGCTCCGAGTAGAGCTTGATCGCTTCGTCCTCTTCGCCGACGAGGTCGAGAAGACAAGCGAGCCGGAAGGTGATGTTTGGTTCGTTCGAGCAAGTCAGCGCGTTGCGGTACGCCGCGATTGCGCCAATCTTGTCGTGCGCGGCTTCGCACCGCTGTGCCTCGCCAATCAGGGCCGCAGCCTTTTGCGCGTCGAGGGACTTACCACCAATGACAGTATCGAGACCATGGCTCAAGCGACAACTCCAATCGGAACGAGGTTTCTAACGGTAGACGACGCGCAAACAACCCTTACTCCGATCGAAGATCGGGAGGCAGAGTGTAGGGGCAACCAATGCCCCGCGGCAATTCAGTTATTGCCACGCCTTTGACCGACGCTCAGCGCCCGCAGGTCTCGGCGTTCGCGGGGAGTTCGGCCGCATCGACCGGCGTCTCGGTTCCGTTCGCGACCAGTTCCGACGGCGCGACCTCGGCATGTGCAGGCACGAAAGCGATCGAAAGGGCGCTCAATGCGGCGATGGTCAGACCGATGCTGATGCCGATACCGGGGCCGGAACTGGGTTCGAATCGATCACGAGCCTTCATAGCGGCATTCGTCGGCAAGAAGGCACGACTCGCTTGAGGGCGGTTTCGCAACTTCTTCGCAAGAAGCGCGGGATCAGGCGTCAAGAAGATGAATGCGCTTCCACCCGCCCCGCTCAAACCGTATCGCCATTACGAAGCCGAAGACGACAAGGTACGCGGTTGCCGCAAGCCACGGACCCACCGATTCAAGAGTCGGGTATGCGTGCACCATGAAGGCTCCCCCGCCAACGATGATCCCCCAAGAGAGGAGGATCGTGAGAAGGCCAGGGACGAGCGTGTCCCCCGCTCCGCGCAGCGCACCCGAGTAAATGATGCCAACCGCGTCAAGGACCTGAAAGACCGCCGCGCAGAGAAAGATGCTGCTGGCGATATCGATGATGTGCGCGGCTTGGGCTGGGGAAGTGTCGCTTGAGAGAAACGCGCGCGGAAGATCGCCGCGAAACAGGACAAAGATTGCCGCGCACAAGCCCATCCAAAGGATCGCGATGGACAACGCGGCGTGTGCGCTGCGAGTCGCGCGCAGAAGATTGCGCTCGCCGATGTGCTTGCCAACGAGACTCGTCGCAGCCGTTGAGAGCCCGATGGCTGGCATGAAGGACATGTGCACGAATCGCTGCGTGATCCAACCCGCAGCCATGTGATCGGCTCCGAATCCGCCCGCAAGCACAGTCATGAAGAGCGCCCAGCAGATCAACTCGTTCGCAAACTGCAAACCAGCGGGCCAGCCGAGTCGAGCGATCTCAAGGATCGCGTGTCGACTTGGTCGCCACGCGCGCCAGACTCCGAGTTCACGATTGAGCGCCGGTGAGAGGAACACTGAGAGCGGAATGAGCAACTCGACCACAGTGCCAATGACCAGCGCGTACGCAGCACCCTCGAGTCCATAGGCGCGCGTGCCGGGAATCCCAGGAAGCCCGAGCTTCGGCAATCCGGCTTCACCGAGGATCAGAATGAACGCCGCAACGATGTTGGTGATATTGCCAGCGATCGCGGAGATCGTGATGACCTTCGGGCGCTGCAGCCCGAAGAAGACATTCGAGATCGCCTTGCCGGCGATGACGAAGATGCCCCCGACGAGGAGGATCACCGCGTAGGAGCGCTCCATCTCGAGGAACTTGCCTTCGTGACCCATGGCTTCAAAGAGCGGGCCAGCAAACAGCGCGCACGGAAGCAGGACGAGAAGCCAGTACCCCGAAGCGATGTAGAGGCCACCCCATGCGTAAGGCGCAATCTCCGAGTGTTTCTGCGCGCCGACTCGCTGCGCGATGAGCGTGTTGATGAGCGTCGTCACACCGAACGCAAAGGCGATGACGACCCAAGTCCAGATCCCTGCATTGCCTTGCGCGGCGACTTCGTCAGGCCCCACCACCGACACCATCAGGCTGTCGACAAACTGCATGCAGGTGTAACTCGCCATCGCAAGGACGGTCGGCCACGCCTGCTGCCAGACTTCGCGGATGTCGTCAGCCCTCGGGATCATCCCGCGCAGGGTAGGCGCTCGCCGACATGTCGTTTGGAACAAGTCGGGCCTTCGAGGCGCAATGCTGCCGACATCGATTTCCCGAGCGCGGTTGCGCATGTTCAACGAAGTACACGCATGGCAAACCTCGAATGGAACCCCACTTTCGCGACCTCGTACAGTCGTAGGAAATGAAACTGAGTCCAGTCATTACCATCGGTACTCTCTCGATCCCGGCACTCGGCCTGAGTCTCATAGCGCTGTCCGAATGTCACGGCGACAACATTCCCAGAAAACGGATGATCAAGATGGAGTGCGCGGTGACCGTGCTGCAAGCGGCGGTCGCTCGCGGCGACTGCGATGAGATGCTTGAGGCATTCGAAGTCGTCGTCATATCCCGGAGTGACGCACAGCGCGCGAGCATGGACGCACATATGAAGGCGCGGTTCGTTGCTGCTTCGATCAAGGCGACGGCTTCCCTGCAGGGCATGCGCGCATGCGAACAATCATCGCCAGCGTTCGCGAAACGGCTCCATCAACTTCAAGTTGCGTTTGATCTCTCAAGCGCGCCAGCAGCAGGCCACTGACGCGACGCAGCGCGTGAGGGGCTACAGCTCGACCAACACCATGTCGCTGTCGACCGGCGTTCGCGCTGGTGGCTGGTAGAGCGCGGACGCGAAACTCTCGCAACCCACGTACTTCGCAATCTCCTTGCGCACACAGTCGGCGCTGAAGCGCATGGGGTCCTTCGCTGCTCGCACTGCTGCAAGGTCCATGCCGATCTGCGCCTCGCTGCGAGCAAACTCCACGAGTTCGATCGCTTGCTCGAACGACTGCAATCGTCCCGTCGCGTTCTCAAACGAACCGGCCTTCTCAAGCCAGGTCGCGCCAGGCAACACAACATCGGCAATCGAAGTCAGCGCATTGGGAAGCGTGTCGATCGCAACAATGAACTTCCCTCGCGCCGCTGCAACGAGCGCCGTGGTCGTCCATGCGCTCGGGTAGTTGCCCGTGGTGATGACCGAGCCAATCGCGCTGTCGGCAACCGCGTGGGCGAAAGCTTCAAACTCCACGATGCCGCCCGAAGCACCCTTCGACGCGAGGATCGCGTTTGCAACTCGGCGCACGCCGCGCGCGTTAGGCGCCTTTTCAGCACGAATGACAAATCCGGAGATCATCTTGTCCGCGCCGACGACGGGCACCGGACCGAGCCCGATGAGCGCGTTCGAATCGATCGAAAGCGCAAGTCGTACGAGCGAGAAAGTGTCCTCGCAGCTCAACATCGGGCTCAGCAAAACCGCGAGCCGTTTGGAACTGCGCGCGCGAAGCCCAGCGTCAACATGTGCGTACGCGGCGTCAAACGCGCCGCGCGGATTGTCCTTCGAGAAGGTCTCTTGCGTGCCATCGGCACGCTTGATGGAAGGAAGCGTGATGCGCTCTTCAGAGTGCACGAACTTCCAACCGTAGCGCACTTCGTCGGTGATCCACCACTTGTTGACATCCGCGCAGAAGCGCGGCTTGATGCGATACACGCGTCCTTCGTTGTGCTCCACGCTGATGTTGTCGCCACTTGAAGTAATGCCATCAATCGACGGCGTCTTCTTCAAGAACCACACGCGCTGCTGGAACAGGAAATCCTTGTCAAGGAGCGCGCCGACGGGGCAGAGGTCGATGACATTCGATGCGAGCTCGTTGTCGAGCGCCATGCCGGGGAACACATCGATCGACTCATGCGAGCCACGACCGTCAATCATGAGTTCATGAGTCTGCGTGATTTCTCGCGTGAATCGCACGCAGCGCGTGCACATGATGCAGCGATCGCTGTAGAGCAGGATGTTTGGTCCAACATCCTTCTTGGGGTTCTTGATCTTCGCCTCTTCAAAGCGCGACTCGCTGCGACCGTACTCATAGGAGTA
>SXUI01000063.1 GCA_005790605.1 Planctomycetia bacterium
GATCGAACCGGGGCCGATGCCGACCTTCACTGCGTCGGCACCTGCATCAATGAGCGCTTTTGCGCCATCCGCAGTGCCGACATTGCCCGCGATGACTTCGATGGAAAACCGTCGCTTAATCTCGCGCACCGTGTCAATGACGTTCTTGGAGTGACCATGCGCAGTGTCGACAACCAGCACATCGACCTCTGCAGCAATGAGCATTTCCGCTCGATCAAACTGGCGCACGCCGACCGCCGCGCCAACGCGAAGTCGGCCGCGTGCGTCACGACATGCACGCGGGTGGGTTCGCACATTTTCTACATCGCGCATGGTCATCAACCCGCGCAGTTTCCGATCTCCATCGACAAGCAGGAGTTTCTCGACCCGCGCCCGACTCATGAGTTGTTCCGCAACCTCGGCGGAGACATCAGGCGCGGCAGTGACAAGATTCACAGTGGTCATCGCGTCCTTGACGCCAATCGCACCAAGATCTTTGCCCTGCAAGAACTTCATGTCGCGGCGCGTCAAGATGCCAACGACGCGTCCGCGGCGAGAGCCATCTTCAGTAACCGGAAAACCGGAAACTCCCTGTTCGGCCATCAGCTTCGCGGCCGTTGCAAGTGTGTCCGTCGGAGCGAGCGTGACCGGATCGACGACCACGCCGTGCTCACTTCGCTTCACTTTCGCGACTTCACGCGCCTGCACTTCAATAGGCAGATTCTTGTGAATGATCCCCACACCACCCTCTTGCGCGAGTGCACGCGCAAGATTGGACTCGGTCACGGTATCCATCGGCGCAGAGACAATCGGGATGTGAACATCAATGGAACGCGTCAATCGCGTCGAAGTGTCCGCCAAATCTGGCGTCAACTCGCTGTATGCGGGAATGAGCAGGACATCATCAAAGGTGATGCCATCGAGGACAATCTTGTGATCCATCGCGGCACGATACAGCCCCGAAGCAGTTCTTGACGCGCGGCCCTGCACGCAACCCGTTCGACCCTTCAGAACGCGAGTAATCGGGTACGATTCTGGGCTTCCAAATTAGTGGCGTGGGCTTGCCCCACCGCCACCCGTTCGCCTTGCCTGATTCGAGATGACGCCCGATTCATTTGCGCTCCACGATGGCGCGAGACCTGTGCTCGATCCATTGAAACTTCATCCGAAACTTCCTTCGAAATCTCTTTCCCAGTTTCCTTCATGGCACCGTCACGACACGAACTCCTCGTCCCCCTCTCCGTCAAGCACCGTGGCACCACCGAAGGCGACGGGATGAAACTCTGGCTGACTTGGCTTGCGGCAACCATCCGCTACGAGGGTAGCGATCTCATCGTGAAGTCCGGACTCCGACCGCGCATTCGCCACCGAGGCGTACTGAAGGATCTCGAGACCGGCGTCTGCACCGCGGATCAGATGTTCCAGGTTGCCAAAGACATCCTCGACCCAAATCAACTCGACTTCCTCACACGACACGGCTCGATCGACTTTGCGTATGACCACGGCGGCGATCGCAATGACACGACTTCGGACGCGATCATTCGACGTTTTCGCGTCAATCTGTTCATGGCGCGTGGGACGCCAAGCCTCGCTGCGCGTCTGATCACAAGCCAAATCAAGAAGTTCGAAGAGCTCTACCTCCCGTCAATCCTTGGCGACATCTCGATGGCGGCACAGGGACTCATCCTCTTCTCTGGTGTCACGGGATCGGGCAAGTCAACCTCGATCGCATCGATGATTCAGTATGTGAATGAGCGCAAGAAAGTGCACATCATCACGATTGAAGATCCGATCGAGTACATCTTCAACGACGCCAAAGCGACCATCAATCAGCGCGAAATCGGCATCGACGCAACCAACTTCAACGACGCGCTCCGAGCCCTCGTGCGCGAGAACCCAGATGTCGTGCTCGTCGGCGAAATGCGCGACTACGAAACCTTCGAGGCCGCGATTCGTGCCGCAGAAACCGGCCACTTGGTGTTCGGAACGATTCACGCAAGTTCTGCGTGGCAGACCTTCGGTCGTATCTACGATCTCTTCCCTGAGAACGAGCGCGAGCAGATTCGAAAGTTGCTCGCCTACAACCTCCGCGCGGTCATCTATCAGAAACTGCTTCCGACACTGCACGCGCACATCGGACGCATTCCCGCGCTTGAAATCCTCATCAACACTCCTGGTGTGCAGAAGTACATCCTTGAAGGGCGCGAGGGTGAGTTGCTTGAGATCATCAAGCAGAGCCATGACGAAGGCATGCTTGACTTCACGAGCGCGCTCGTGAAACTCGTCGAACAGGAATACATCCATCAAAGCGTCGCCTTGCAAGCAACGCCAAAGCCCGAAGAACTCAAGATGCGCCTCAAGGGCATCAGCTAAGCCAGCACATCGCGCCGCACTTGCACTGTCCACCGACCTCGCGACTGAGAGATCCCCTGATGCTTCACATGCCCACGACCATGCCACACCTCCTCGCCGATGCCCCTGTGCTCATGTCGGTCGCGAAACCGATTCTCATGTTTGCAGCGCTCGTGGCGTACATGCGCTATGTCGCGAAGTTTGAATTCGACGCCCGCTTTTACAACTTTCCGATTCTCGCCATCAATGCGAGTTTGATCGCGGTTGGCGTCCTCGGATTTGCGGTGGTGCTTCTCATTCCGATCTTCTGGGTCGGCTTCCCGCTCATGCTCGCGATCTACGGCGGGACCCTGTATGGGTACTGGAAGTTCCGCGACGCGCGAGTGCCGCCGAATCGCAAGTTTGTGCTGTTTGGCACCAAGTTGCAGTCCGCGCTTGAAGCGCGGCGTCAGCGCACAGCGGAGCGAGGCGCGAGCGCGTTCTTCCTCACTCGCAAGGGCGAGAAGATGCCCGTGCCAGCGAAGGAAGATCCGAAGCTCGCGGTCTACATGGCTGCAGAAGCCGCGACGATCGAAGCATTCAACCGCCGCGCGAGTCGCGTCGACATTCAAGCGAACGCACAGGCAGTGCAAGTCACGATGCTCATCGATGGCGTCCGAGTCCGACTCGATCCGATTCCTGCGGAAGTTGGAAGCCAGATGATGGACTTCCTGAAGACGACGGCCGCGCTCGATGTCGCGGATCGTCGGCGCCGACAGGTTGGAGAGTGTCATGTCGAGGGACCAAGTGGAAAGCAACTGCTCACGATCACCGCACTCGGTTCATCTGCTGGTCACACGCTGCGTATTGACTTCAACCGATCGAAATCCCTTGATCGACCGCTCGATGATCTTGGACTCCTTCCACCACAATTGACCGCGCTTCGCGCACTGGAAGACGCCGGTCTCCGACACGGCGTGTTCATTGTGAGCGCGCCGATTGGTCAGGGTGCAAGCACGACGGCCTACGCGTTCCTTGGTCGCCACGATGCGTACACCTCAAACCTCAAGACGCTCGAGAAGGAAGTGCTTTTCCGGCTTGAGGGCGTGGAACATGTGCAATGGGACCCGAACGATGCCGCCCACGATTTCCCTGAGAAATTGCGCTCGATCATTCGCAAGGATCCTGACGCCGTGTTGTGCACCGACCTCTCTGATGTGGGTACCGCCAAACAAGCGGCGACCCCTGGCATGAAGGGACCACTGCTCTATGTTGTGATTCCTTCCGACAGCGTGCAAGCGGCGTACGCGAAGTGGGTGGAGTTGGTTGGTGACCCGAACCTTGCGGGCAAGTGTGTCGCGGGAATCTCGAATCAGCGTCTGCTCCGCAATGTCTGTCCGAATTGCAAAGTCGGCTTCCAGCCAAGCCCGGAGCAGTCCAAGCGTTTGGGCATCGCGCCAGGCAAGACCGTCGAACTCTTTCGTCAGAGCGGCAAGGTGCAAGTCAAGAATAAGATTGAAGACTGCCCCGTGTGCCAAGGCACTGGATTCTTCGGGCAAAGCGCGATCTTCGAAGTCCTGATCCTCGATGATGCGGGACGCAACATGCTTGCAGATGGCGACTTCCGCGGGGCGTATTCGCGTTCCGTTCGCGAGCAAAAGATGCTTCAACTTCAGGAAGCAGCCCTGCACAAGGTCCGCGACGGCAAGACAAGCTTTGACGAAGCCGCACGCGCATTCGCGAAACCTGCACCTGCCGCGGCGCCGGGCAAGCCCGTCGCGGCGACGGGAAGCGCAGCACCCGCGCACCCCGCTCAGTAACGCATGATCTCACCGCACCTCTGACTTTCGAACCGATTGCACATTGTGATTAGTCCGCGCCGCGCAGATTGCATTCGCGCACCGACATTGGAACGACCTCGATGGAATCTCTCTTCAACATTCTCGTCATCGCTTTCATCGGACTCATCGCGTACTGGTGGGCGAATCAAGGCCTCTTTGGTGCCATCCTGCACTTCCTCTGCGTGCTGTGCGCAGGTGTGCTGGCGTTCGCGACATGGGAGCCGATCACGCGCCTTGGAATCCTTGCACCGATGCCAGGACTCGCCCCATACGGATGGGGCATTGGATTGCTTCTCCCCTTCTGTCTCTACCTGTTCTTGCTCAGGCTCGGAGCTGACAAACTCGCGCCAGACAATGTCAATTTCCCGCATCTTGCAAACTTGTTCGGGGGCGGATTGTTCGGCGTGTTGAGTGGGATTCTCACCGTCGGCATCGCGCTCATTGGCGTCGGTCACATCCACTCGACAGCGCGACTCATGGAATTCGGCGGCGTGGTGCGAACTCAAGGTGCCGGAGCCGCGAACGGGCAGCCAGCAGTTGAAGGAAATCTCTGGGTGCCCGCGCATCGCATCGCCGCCGGAACCTTCGCGATGCTTTCTACCGGATCGATGGCGCCGACGCTGAGCCGACCAACGCTCGCGGCTTACCACCCGCGACTCGCCGACGAATCCTTGGGATTGTTCCGCGACGGATTCAGCCGAAACGGGCGGCTCGCGAAAGTCGCTGCGTTGCCTGGCTCTGTGACGCTTGAGAACTTCGCGTTCATCAATGACCCATCGTTTCAAATCGGGCAGTTGCGCGGACCGACCTATGTGGCAGAAATGAAACTCGCGCGCGGCGCTTCGACGGAGGGGCAGATGATCGTCGTCAGTGCTGCTCAGGTGAAACTCGTTGGCACCAACGCGACCTCAACCACCGGCGTCGCGTATCCGCTCATCTGGGGACAGCGAGGTCCAAACGGCGGGCGCGTCATTTGTGAGTTCGCCGACAAAACCGCGTACGCGGCGAGCGCGACAGGTGAAGAAGAACTCATCGTTTCGTTCGCGTTTCCAGCGGCGGCGATCACTGCGGTTGGCGAACCGCTTTTTGTTGAAGTCATGGGACAACGCCTCGATGTTGCTCGCTTCGCGCAGCAACCTGCGATCGCTGGACCGGCAGGGAAGGCTCTCGTGTTTGGCGGTTCTGGCGCGGGCGCGAGCGATCTCAAGGTCGATGCCGCTGCACCGAAGATGAAGCCGAGCGATCTTGTCATGAATCGCACGGTCGATCCGGCAGGTCTTGACCTCAACTCCCTTAACGGACTTGAGACGGATCCCGACGAGAAGCAATACCTCGCCAGCGGACGCGCAGACTTCCCTCGGGGTGGAATGCGGGCATCCAAGGGGCTCGCGGTGAAAGGCATTGCATGCCCCATTGGATCGAGCGTGCTGCGCCTTGACATTAGTCGTGGTCGCTCCGCAGTCGATGTGTGGGGAGCGAAGCGACTCGCCGCCGGCGAAGAGGCGCCACTTCAACTCATGGACGAGCAAGGGCAACTCTACACAGCAATCGGATTCATTCATGTCCAAGAGACGGGCGAGAAGATGGTGACGATCGACTTGCGTCCGGAGCAGGGCATGCAGCGAATTGATATGTATCCCCAACTCTCGCAGACGAGCGGCGACAAGTTGTATGCGATCTACCGACTGCCGCAAGGCAAGAAGATTGTGGCGGTCATGCTTGGCAAAGAAACGATCGCGACCGGCGACTTCCTGGTGCCTACGCCGCAGATGCAGTGATCTGCGTCAACTCCAGTTCCCAAGAATCAGCGTGATGTCAGCGGCATCGACACTCCCGCTGTGATCAACATCTCCGATGCCGCCCTTGTTGCCCCATTCGTTGAGCACGATGGCGAGATCCGCCGCGCCAACCATGCCATCGGCGTCGAGATCGTAGGGGTTCGCCGGAGGTTCGCAGTTGTCTGGAACTCCGTTGCCGTTCGCATCTGGTGGAGCAGGACTCTGCACAATCTTGCGAACCATGCCGGTCGAGTGATTCGTCACATACAACTCGCCATCGAGACCAGCACTGATTGAAGTGATCGTGCTCGTTCCACCGGAAAACTGCGCCGTCCGCTCGACGACATTTGTGAGCTTGTTCGCTGGCGTCACTTCGCCCGTGAAGATCTTGTTGTTCTGGTAGTCGGCGAAGAAGTAATGCCCCTCGAACGCAGGCATCGCACATCCGCGATAGACCGTACCGCCCGTGATGCAGAGGCCCACTGTATGCGTGTAGTCATGCACCGGTGGACGAAGGCCGCCAGTAGCACAGTTGCAATTGGTGTTGGTCGTGCACAGAAGTCCCTCCGCGCAATTCCATCCGTAGTTCGACGCTGCGTCAGTCGTGGGATCAAGCGTGTCGATCTCCTCGCGCACCGTGCCGCCAACATCCCCAAGCCAAAGCACACCGGTTCCTGCGTCAAAGCTCGCACGAAATGGGTTGCGCATCCCGCGCACGAAAATCTCATCTTCCCCAGTCACACCTACAAAGGGGTTGCCCGCGGGGATGTGATAGTTCTTGTTCGGATCGCTTGGGAAGTCGTCACCATTGACATCGAGACGCAGCACCTTTCCAAAGAGCGCAGAGGTACCAGTGATCGCTTGCGATCGCTGTGGTCCCCCTGCGTCACCCGTGTATCCGCCATCGCCGAGAGGAATGTAGAGGAGTCCATCCGCGCCGAAACAGAGCGAGCCACCGAGGTGAAAGGCCTGCGTGCTCGGGCTCGCGAGACTGAAGATCACGCGGCGCGTGGCTGGATCAATCACATCAGCGTTCTTGCCGCGCGTGTACTCCGCGATCCAAATCACGATGGCACTCGTCGCGCCAGTCGTGTGGTGCACATAGAACTTTCCGTTGCTCGCGTAGTCCGGGTGAAACGCGATGCCGAACATGCCACCATAAGTTTGGTCCGGAACAAGTGTGTCAATATTGAGAAACGAGGTGGCTTGAAGCACGCCACTCTTGACGAGTCGAATCTGTCCGCGCTGCTCAACCACACAGAGGCGCGTGGCATCCCCTGGTGTCACTGCAACCTGCATCGGTTTCAGGAACCCACTGGCGACGAGAGTGTGCGAGATCGTCTGCGCATGCGCGTGCGACGCGAGGACGCTGCCAAGGACTGTAATCACGGATGGGCCGAGCGGAAGTTTCCAGAGCATGCACTCAGAATAGATGCAGAACACGCTTGGGCAAGGGCGCGAGCCCGCGCCGTTTGCGAAATCTACCCATCCAAACGGTCGAACTTGGCTGAGGGTGCGGCCATGCTCGTTAGTATCGCCCTCTTGTTGGTGCAGAAACGCCTCATGCTCTGTCTGTCACTTCTCGCCTGCGCGTTCAGCCGCGCTGCGTATGCGAGATGCGCGCCGCTCGTGGCATCCCAGCAGGAAAGCGCTGGGAATCGTTCGCTCACCGATGACGACCTCCGAGCCATGCGCGACGCGGCGCAAACCGCCCTCTTCGCGATGCGTGATGAGACTCGCCAGTGGCAGCCTCCACAGCGACCTCCAGGCGAATCCGCGCAACTCGGCGGCGAAACCGCGTTCTGCTGCTGGGCGTTACTTGAGAGTGGCGTCGCTGCGCAAGATCCCAGACTGGAACCCGCGCTTACTTCGACATTGCAATCGCAGTCGATGGATGGAACCTATGCCATCGCCGCGCGCGTCCTGATTCGAGCATCGCTGCTTCGCAAGTCGCTCGGAAAGTCTGAGCCCTCGGTTCGTCGGGCGCTGGAGGCGGATGTCGCGTGGATAGCGTCAGGATTTTCAAAGCAATCCGCGAGTTGGGGATACGCGCATGAACCCTCGACGCGTCTCGAAGACAATTCCATTCGCCAGTTTGTGGCACTTGCCCTGCTCGAAGCACAGAGCGTCGGAGCCGACGCGCCGAAGACGCTCTGGCGTTCGCTCTGCCAAGCGCTCTGCGCCGCGCAAGCTGAAAACGGAGGTTGGACCTATCAAGGTCTTTCGCGCGAAGAGCCCCCTCGGGGATCGATCACTGCAGGACTCGTCGCCGCATTGAGTGGTATGACTTCACTCGAATCGATCGCGCGCGACGGACGACTGCGCGCGAACGCGGAACGCTCCATCGTTCGCGCGGAGCAGTGGCTTGCCCAGCGATTCGACGCCAAGGTCAATCCTGGCAATCAGGCGTGGTGGATCTTCTGGATCTTCGCGCTTGAGCGTGCCGCGCAATCACGGGGGAATGCGGAGTTCGGAAGTCATGATTGGCTCATGGCATGCGCGGATGCACTTGCGGATGCGTTGTTCGTTCCGTCACAACCGGGCGGGTCGACTTACACCATTCGTGAACGCTTGTCGACTGACGCCGGTGGAACTCGAGTTCGCGCGGTGGATCTCGCCACGGCGCTGCTCTTTCTCGATCGTGCGTTGCGGCCGAATGTCCTCTTGGTTTGGAGTACCTCCGCGGAGATGGCGGCGTCACGCGAGCTCGCGCGGCGGACGACCAACATCGTTGAAGAGCGCGATGAACAGCGCGCTGGATGGTGGGTGGTTGATCGCGATGAGCTCAGTCCGACGATTGCAGCGCGCACCCCCGTGCTCTATGTCTCGAGAGATCGCGCAAGGAAACTCACCGAGATGCAGTCGGACGCATTGCGAGCACATGCGCAACGTGGAGGCGTTGTAGTCATGAATCTCCCGCCGAAAGAGCGCGAGACAATCCGATCTCGATGGCGAGCGTCGCTCGATCTCACCGAGTTTCCCGTTCAAGGGATTGAGAAGAAGTTGGTGCGAGATGCCTCGGTAGAGGTGCTCGGCGCGCCGCGCGCGCTCTTGGTGTTCACGGAAATCGACGATGGTCCAAAGGAGATCGAGCGCACAGCAACCTTGCTTGCGAGCTTCGCACTCCCCTACGGAAGTGATGCACTGCCGTGGCCAACCTTCGCGCACAGGCAAGAACCGCTCGCGCTCTCCGCACCAGCGACGATCGCGCTGTTGGGCGACACGGCGCAACCGGAAAACGCCGCATGGGACGAGTTGCAGTCGCTTCCGAGCCTCCGAGTCGTTTGCGCGCCAGATATCGAATCGATGGATGCCTTACCGTTGCCCTGCGCGGCGCTCGTGCACGGCACGACGCGCGCCACACCAAGCCCCGAGCAACTCGACGCACTGGCGCGATTCGCGACGCGAGGCGGGCTCGTGTTGTTCGAGTCTCCCTTTGGCGCAGGAGACTTTGCACGTCGATGCGAGATCGCGTGGTCGAGGCGCGTTGGCGTCGAGGTCACGACGCTCACTCCCCGAGATTTCGCGCAAACTTGGCCGGCGCTCGCACTCGAACGGTTACGGTGGAGACCGCGCGCACTCGTCGGGATCGATTTGCAAACAGATGGCGCGCAGGCGAACGCCGCGACAGCGCTTCGACTCCGTGGCACGAGAGACGCTCGCGGCATCAACGCCGTCTTCAGTCGAGAGGACCTGTCATTCGGACTCTTGGGAGTGCCGCACGCCGAGTGCGTTGGAATGCAGCCCCCAGAGACTCGAAACGCCGTTCGCGCCCTTCTTGAGCTCGCGATCCTCCGAGCGGCGAAGGGAGGGAAGTAGTTGCGGTCAGTGCTCCGCCGCTTGATCCTTCGCTGCGCGCGACTCGTGCGGAACTTCGCGCGCACTCTGAAGCCAAACGGTCGGGACGAAGGCGAGGAGGTGGCGGAACGAGCCCTCCGTCGCGAGGGCTATCGCGTCCTCGCTCGCAACCTCACGGTTGGAAGCGACGAAGCTGACCTCGTCCTCGAGTCACCTGATCGAAGCGAGATCGTCGTCGTCGAGGTCAAACGGTCGGCGCGAGGCTTTGACGCTTCAGAGCGGGTCGATCGACGAAAACTCCGCGCGCAGGGTCGATTGCTTCGCTTCATCGCCGCACATCTTCGCCGCAAGCGCCGCGTTCGCCTCGACATCGTCGCTGTGAGCGGGAGTGGGCGCACCTGTCGATGTTTACGCCACATTCGATCGGTGCTCCAACATGACGCATGAACGAACACCATGCGCAGACCCGATGCATCGGATGAAGCGCTCGAGTCGCCGTGTCAAGACAATCCGGCTTACTGCCAGTAACGATCCATCGCGATTTGCACAAGCCGCGCTTCCATCTGCTCGATGCCATCCGACACCCAGCGCGATCGGAGCGATCGTAGCCAACGCTCGCGCTCCGTCATGACGCGTTGCATACGGAGGTTGTCCCGCAAATGGGTTTGCACGCCAGGATCGAAGACCGATCGCGTCGATTGCTCAGTGACCCCAAGGACGGCAAGCCAAGTCATCGAGTCGCGCTGCTCGAGAACCGTGCTTGGTTTCCCAACAGGCAAATCGACCAACCGATCCTTCACCGCATCGGTGAGCGGCAGACCTCGGATTCCTTCTGGCGGCAGCTTGAATTCGTTCCACGCACCACGATTGGCCAGACCGAGCGCGTCAGCGATTTCAGGCAGCGACTTGCCCTCCTCGATCCACCGCTTTACCTCGACAATCTTGGCGCTATCCGTCGTCGTGTCGAGGCGAATGCGACCGATGAGAATCGCTGGCGGCGGATTGATTTCACTTTCTCGCCGCCGATATTCTCGTTCGATATCGCGCCACGAAACGATCGCGCGCGGCTCGATGCGCTTTCGAAGCAATTGCTGGGCAAGCACGACATCCCGCCTCTCTTGGAGGAACTCTTCAAGCGACTGCCCACTCTCCTGCATGAGGCTCGCCTCCGCTTCGAGTTGCGTTCCACCCCGCTCGGCGATCTCTACCTCTTGCAAAGATGCGAGCCACGCAAAGAGACCCTGTTGTTGTTCACTCGTGAGACCCGACTCCGCCTCCGCAATGACAAGCTCGCTGTCGACATACTCCTTGAACGAGAAACGAATGAGGTCGATGATCGCGCGGCGCGCTTCAACTCGGTCGGGCGACGCCGCCATCTGCACGATGCGAGGTTGCAAAGGCGCAAGAAACTTGTCGGCAAAGAGCGGTCTGCCGTTGATCTGACCGACGAGCCCTTCAATCGGCCACGGACGATTGACCGCGACCTCTTCGACCTGCGTTCGCGCGATCACCTCGCGGTGTTCCACCCCGTCGGCTGACTTCGAAATCACTTCCTCCACTGCCCCTGCCGCGGCTGCATTTGATTGGGGTCCCTCGGCTGCGATCGTCACTCCATCCACTTCGATCGTCGGCGCGGCGTAAACCGTCGGGTCAAGCGCGAGCGTGCGTGCGCTTGCGAGCACCGCGTCGCTTGGTTGAGAAAAATCGCTGATCAGCGCTTCACTCCGATCGACTTGAATCCCGCCCTCAATGCGCGAGTCAACCGTACTGCATGCGCCGAGGAACCAGGTCGCGAGACTCAGGCCGAGCGTTGTTCGCAGCATCAAGGAGGTGCCGTGCGGTTGCATTGGCGCAGTGTAGAGAATTGGAAGCGCACGGTGGGCGTTGCTCGATGCGATGCGGCTACACTAGATGCATGAGCGACGAGACCCCGCGACTTCACATCGACAACGACTGGAAAGCACAGGCCCAAGCAGAGAAAGAGCGCCTCGCCGAGAAGGTGGATGCGCGTAGCGCGGGCGGCCCCGGGGCGAAGGGCCCGCGTGGCCAGGAAGGTCCTCCGCCATCGGGCTTCCAAATGCTTGTCGCGAGCCTCGCCTCGCAGGCGGTGATGGGACTCGGTGGAATGCAGGATCCAGAGACGGGCAAGGTCATGATCGATCTTGAGAGTGCGCAGTTCGCGATGGGTATGCTCGGCGTCCTCCAAGAGAAAACCAAGGGAAACCTCACCGCCGAGGAGGCGAGCGAGTTGCAAGAAGTCGTGCAGCACCTCCAGCAACGATTCATGCAAATCGCGCAGCTGGTTGCCTCACAAATGCAACGAGAGAGCGCCGCGGGAGGCGTTCCATCTCCGGTGCTTGGGACCATTGGAGGGAGCGCCGCTTCGCAGAGCCGCCCGGCCACGGCGCCACGGCTTGAGATGCCCTAAAGCCGCAATGCCGTGGCTAGCGCGGCGGTGCGATAGGACGGAATTCGTGTGGAAGCGGCGGCGGTGGGTTCTCTCTGCCAAGTCGGACATAAATGTCGGCGCTCGCCACGGCGAGTAAGAGGAAGAGCGCCGCGATCGGAAATCCTAAACGGACGCGCGACGCAGGCATGTTCGTTTCTATCCGCGTTGGGAAGAGCACGCCGATCGCGATCGGAAGAATGATGAGTACAACCGGAAGCGCGTATCGCTCGAAGCACTTCGTATTGAACATCTGCGCGAGTGAGCCAAGCGCGAGGGCGAGAAGCGCCGTGTAACACTCCACGCGCCGAGCATGTCCCTTCGCAATCTCGAGCACCGCTCCGATCACCGCTCCTCCACAGGTCGCGAGCAAGACGACGACGAGCGATCGATCCATGTATTGAGGCGTGTAGCGCGCAAGCGTCCAAAGTGTTCCTCCCCACCGAATTCCATCGTGTGGACCGTCATAGGAACTCTTCACAGTGATTGCGAGAAGCACCGCGATGATCGCGCAGATGACTGCGCGTCTCGACCTGAGTGCCTTGAAGAAGTCCGGATGTACCGCGGCAATCAATGCGCCCCAATTTCCCACAAGCGCAAGGATGTACACGGGCGTGGTGCTATTGAGCCCCGAGCCATGAATGATGCGAAAGCCAGGCGGAATGAGCCCTTCCCAGAGCAGCACAAAGGCGCCGACGAGAAGTACGCCCGGCAGATTCATCAGCGCGGTGACGCATAGAGCCCGAACCCTACGCGACTCCTGACCGCACCCAATGCGCATCAAAACAGCTAGAAACCCAACACCCGCGCACCACAACAACACTTGCCGCACCATCGCTGCCGCGCAACTCCACACCATGCCTCGCGCAGCGGAATGTTTCGACACGCCGTCCCGCGCGATGTCGATACCTGCCGCGAGTGCGAGTATGAGAAACAAGAAGGCAAACGCGTCGGTGCTCAGGTGGATCGCGCTCCCGAGGATGTAGGGATTCATGAGAAACGCGAGACCGCTCAACGCGCCAAACGCTGGCGTTGAAAGGCGCGTGACAACTCGAGCGAGGACGACACTCGCTGCGAGCGCGAAGAGCGAACTCACGAGTCGAAGCGTGAGATCATCCGCTCCGCATCGATCAAGGACCGCGAGGATGAGGTGATATCCCGGCGTCGTCGCGGAGCCATAGTCAACGAGCGATGGCGATGGCAATGCCGCGGAGAGGATGTGAATGACAGGACGATGAAAGTACTCTTGATCCCAACCGGACGCGGTTCCAATCGCGCCTGAGAGAACAACCGGGAGGACCGCCATCAACCACGCGAACACTGGGAGCAGCCCAAGCCACAACCCCCGCCGATCTCGCGAAGTTTCGTTCACGATCCGACCTCGGTCGGGTGATGCGATCCATTCGAAACATGAAGGAACACCGCGTCGAGCGCTTCACGGGCCACTGGAACAAACAGCACAAATCCGAGCAGGGCGACATAACTCACGACCGAAAACAGAACGACTCGATCGCTCCGCAAAGCCGAGAGTGGACTGTCAGAATCGCCCGCATGCGCGCGACGCCAGAATCGATGGATCGCCGTCAACACCAAAGGCGAGAGTAGCGTCATGCCAATCGCGCGAGAGCCGAAAATCAACTGCGCGTGCTCACTCGTGGAGTACGCGATGTACGCGACGACCGTGAGTGTGCCGCTGAGTGCGAGAAGAAAGTCAAGTTCGCGGCGATCTCCGTACCCAGCACTGCTTCGCCACGCCGACTGCGCGCGTTCCGCTGCGACAAGGTCACAGGTGCGCTTGATAAAACCAAGAAAGAGACAGAGGAAGAAGACGCAGAGGACGAGCCAGACGCTGATCTTGACATCGATCGCAATCGCGCCCGCAGCTGCACGAAGCGCAAAGCCTGTCGCGATCGTCGTGACATCAAGAATGGCGACTCGCTTGAAGCAAAAGTTGTACGCAACTTGAAGCAGCGCATACAACAAGACCGCAAGCATCAGACCGAAGCGCACAGAAGCGGCAAGGGCGCATGCGGTCCCGAGCAACAGCAGTCCGAGGCTCAGCGCGGCGATTGGCGATATCGCGCCCGACGCGACCGGTCGCATTCGCTTGACCGGGTGCAGGCGATCCACCTCTCGATCGAGCGTGTCATTGACGCAGTAGAAGCCGCTCGCGACACAACAGAATGCAGCGAACGCGGTGAGCGATTGCGATACCGCTCGGGCTAGTTCGTCCGACGGAGCCGTCGCGTATTGATTCGCCGCCCAGAATGCAAGCGGGATGAGAACGAAGACATTCTTCGTCCAGTCGCTTGGGCGGAGAAGATGGAGGGCGGCGCGCATCACGAGTGCTTGGAATATCGGTCGAGTGCGGGAAGCGGCTGAATGAAAGGGCTGTTTGGTCAGACCAACTCAGCGAGCAGACCGTCGGCAACCAGCATTCCTCGGTCGGAAAGTCGCAATCGACCTCCTTCGCGGAGGAGCACACCTGCACAAATCGCCTGCTCAATGATCGACGCGCGGTTTGGGCGCAAACGCACAGCCTGCTCTTCGAACTCAGCGTCGATCCCAGCCTTGGCCCCGCTCGACTCGCCTCCGACAATTCGAAGCCCAACCATCAGGGCTTCACTGACATGTCGCCCCTCATCCGGCGCCTCGTGATCAACGATGGGCGGCGCGCGGTTGTCGAGTGGAGAAAGCCCGCCTCCCGTCAACCAGTCGGTGAGTCGCGGGACCACTTTGAATCGGTGACCGGCGACAAATCCGCTTGCGCTCGGCCCGAGTGCCCACCACGGTTGGTTGCGCCAGTAGATCAGGTTGTGTTGGCATGCGAGCGCTGGTCTCGACCAGTTCGAGATCTCGTACTGTTCGAATCCCTCTCGCGCGAGCAAGCTCCGGATCGACTCATACATCTCCGCTTCAAGCTCATCACTCGCCGGTTCAAAGTCCCCTCGCAGCAAGCGCTTCGTCATCGCGGTGTTCGGCTCATAGGTCAGGCCGTACGCGGAAAGATGCTCGATGCCGATGTCTATCGCGCGCGCGACATCGCGCGTGGCCTGCTCCGTCGTTTGTCCAGGAATGCCGAAAATCAAGTCAAGATTGACATTCTTGATGCCTGCGTTTCGAAGCAATCCAACCGCCCGCGCAACGCTCGCGACATCATGCCATCGTTCAAGTTTCTTGAGATGCGAAGCCTCGAAACTCTGCGCGCCGATCGAAACCCGATTCACACCCGCCGCGACCAGAATCTCCGCGACTTCGAGCGTCACCGTTTCTGGGTTTGCTTCGACGGTCCATTCACTCGAACTCGTTCGCCTCAGCGACGCGATCGACGCGAGCGCGCGCGCAAGGAGCGCAGGTCGCAGCAGCGTGGGAGTCCCGCCGCCCACGAAGATCGTTCGAAGCTCACCCTCGATCCGCTCACGAGCGAAGTCAACCTCCGCCTCAAGGCGCTCAACAAACACCTCTTGACGATCGTCGGCATCGACGAACGAATAGAAATCACAGTAATGGCACTTATGAAAACAGAATGGGACATGCGCGTAGAGCCCTTCCACGCGATGCCGACCAGCGGGCAGGACGCGATCAAGCGTTGTCGTTGCAACGCGTTCGCTTTGAACAGAAAGAGCAATGCTTGCCACGCGCCGAGTCTACGGCGAGACTCACGCGGCTTCGCGACCCTTGGTCTTTTCAGCCGGGGGCGGGGTCACCGCAGCATCGAGGCGCGGTGTCGGAATGCGAATGTTCGAGCCGCAGCCTCGGCAGCGGACGAGTTTGCCGCGCGCGCTCCCGGGTACGGCGAGCACACGCTGACAGCCCAGATTTGGGCACATGATTCGAATGACTTCGTCTCTCGTCATGGCAAGACTTTCGCGCAGGGGCTCCACGAGGACACCCACTAGGTTGCACATCGGAGAGAAGACAACCCCGCTTGAGTCCATTTCGCACGATCTTGAGCATCTGTGATCCCCTACAATCTCCCCTTCGCCACGGACCGCAAACCCTCAGCCCAGAGACCCCACGAATGCCCCCATCGACCTCCCCCCACGCTGCAGTTGTTGGACTCCAATGGGGGGACGAGGGGAAGGGAAAAATCGTCGACCTCTTGACAGCGCGGTACGACTGCATCGTGCGCTACAACGGCGGCGCAAACGCCGGACACACCGTGCAGGTTGGGAGCGAACGCTACGCGTTGCATCTGATCCCAAGCGGCATTCTGAGCCGCGGAAAGACGAATGTCGTCGGAAACGGCGTCGTCGTCGATCCTGAAAAAATCTTGGAGGAGATCGAGGGACTCCGCAAGCGAGGCGTGGATGTCGGAAGCAACCTCCGAATCTCCGACCGCGCGCATGTCGTGATGCCCTACCACAAGGATCAGGACGCAGCTCTTGAGGACCTTCTCGCCAAGCGCGCGGGAACTCTCGGGAATGGCGGATCGATTGGTACAACGCGACGGGGCATCGGTCCGGCCTACGCGGACAAGATTCGCCGCTCAACTGCGATTCGCGTTGGCGACTTGCTCGATCGCGACCTTCTCGAACGCAAACTCGACACGATTTGCAGCATGCGCATGGCCGAACTTCAAGCGCTCGGCGCGACGATCGGAACTGGCGACGGAGAAGTCCGTCCGCTCATTCCCGCTGAACTCGCGACGCGATTTGCGGCCGCAGGCGAACGACTTCGACCGCACATCACCGACACCGTGTACCTGCTGCATGATGCCATGCGCGAAGGCCGCAGCGTGCTGTTTGAGGGCGCGAACGCCTGCCTCCTCGATATTGACCACGGCACCTTCCCGTTCGTGACGAGTTCGAACTGTTCAACGCTCGGGATCCCAGCGGGTTCCGGTGTTCCGGGCCGTGCGATTAGCAAGGTGTACGGCATCATGAAGGCGTACTCGACGCGCGTGGGAGGCGGTCCGTTCATCACCGAATTGCTTGACGCGACCGGCGATCGAATCCGCACTCGCGGCCGTGAATATGGCACGACCACCGGACGAGCACGTCGTTGCGGCTGGCTCGATCTCGTCGCGGTGCGCTACTCGACGATGGTCTGCGGTGCCGACGCCATTGCCTGCACGCTGCTCGATGTGTTGAGTGGATTTGATGAGTTGAAGGTTTGCGTCGGATATCGCCGCGCCGATGGCACAATCACCGATCGATTCTTACCCGATGCGGAGCGGATGGCCGAATTCACGCCCGTCTATGAAACGATGCCGGGTTGGAGCCGCGAACTCACGGATTGCCACGATCGCGCGGATCTTCCCACCGAGGCACAAGCCTATCTTGCATTCATCGAGCAGTTCACGGGCACTCCGATTGAACTGGTTTCGGTCGGGCCAGAGCGTACACAGACGCTTGAATCCACTCGCGCATCACTTGTCGGCGCGCGCTAACGATTTGCACCGATGCCTCATCGAACGACGAGCCTCTCCTCCGTCCCTGCGCCGCTTGATGATCTTGAGCGAAAGCAACTCCCGCGGCACATCGCCGCGATCATGGATGGGAACGGTCGATGGGCAACCTCCCGCGGCATGCCTCGGCTTGTCGGTCACCGGGAAGGCGCGGCCACGGTTCGCAAGATCGTGACCGAGTGCGTTCGCCTTCGACTTGAAGCGCTGACGCTCTATTCATTTTCAAGCGAGAACTGGAAACGCCCCAAGGAAGAGGTTGCCGGTCTGATGGAACTCTGCGCGGAGTTTCTTGTGCTCGAGCGGCCCGTCATGCTCGAACAAGACATCCGATTTCGAAGAGTCGGATCTCGCGTTGGTCTCCCACCTCGCGTGCTCGACGAACTCGATGCGACGGAGGAAGCAACGGCACACGCGAAGGGGCTCACGCTCTGCTTGGCGATGAACTACGGTTCTCGGACAGAGATTACGGATGCCGCGAAGGAGATCGCGTCTCAGGTGGAACAGGGCAAGCTGCGCGCCGAAGATGTGACCGAGCAGACCATTGCTGCGCATCTCTACACCGCGGGGATTCCTGACCCCGATCTACTCATTCGTACGGCGGGTTCCTTCCGCGTTTCAAACTTCCTTCTGTGGCAGATCAGTTACGCAGAGATCCATGTCACCGATGTCTACTGGCCTGACTTTGCTCCAAGCGACCTCCATGCTGCGATTCGCGACTTCACACGCCGCGAACGCAAATTCGGAGAACTTGGAGCGAGTGTGGTTGACGCAAAGCACGCGAGTGCGCACCGCAATGCGAATGCACGATGAATGACCGAACTCCCGCGGTTCGAGCTCGTAACAAATCCGGCGTCTACTACTAGAAATCGCAGTCCTTTGACCCCTGTCGCGTTTGGAGAACTTGCCGTTTGGAGCATGATGGAGAGACCGAATTTAGGGCACAATAACGGTCTTTCCAGCCGTTGGTATTGCATTGCGCCCCGCTTTGGCCTCTCGCAGAGGCGCCCCCGCGCGCCAATCTTCCTCGCGCGTGACAGTTGAGCTTCCACCATGCCCTTCCGCCGCTCTCTCCCACTCTCCGTGATCACCCCGATCTTCGTGCGGCGCTACGCACGCGCGATTGCACTGAGCACCTCCACCGCGCTCACCATCGTGCTCTCCGTCGCGGGGTCCAACGCGGTGCAAGCGGATGACCCGAAGCACATTGATCATGTCACTGAAAAAGAACTCACCGCATTCACCCGCGCCGCGGTTCGCAATGGAGGAATCGCCGAACTCAGCGTCGATGAGTTTCGTGAGCTCGCGATCGGCGATGCCGTCGTCTTTCCATTCGCGGATGGCGTCGAAGTCGGGATGACGCTTGTGGAAAAGCGTTGGCTTACCGATGGCCGAATCTACGAATGGCAATTCCGCGAAGAGAGCGAACTCGCATCCGCTGCGATCGTGATGACGAACGGGGAACTCTCTGGCGAAGCGCATCGTGCAGATCTGGGAGTTCGATATCACGCGCTTGGCCGCGACAGCCAAACAATGGAGCCATTCGCCGATACAGGCGACTGCGGCGGCGCATTTGATGTTCCGTTTGACAATGAAGGGAACGCCAAGCCGCACGATCCAACCCTCGACGAACATGCGTTGAGTACTGACGATGCGCAGCCCGCCGATGGCGGCATCGCAGGAGGATGCACCGATGGAGCAGGACTCGTCGACATCGCGGTTTTCTACAACACGGATGTCATTACCGCAGCAGGAAGTGTCGAAGCCGCTGAGGCCGCGATCGCGTCGGCCGTGGCAAACCTCAACACGGCGCTTTCCAACTCACGTTGCATCACTCGTATGCGCATGGTCGCGCTCGAAAGCACGAACCGATCGAGTTTCGCGAGCCTCTTCAGCGATCTCGATTGGTTGAACTCTGACGCTGGGATGGCCACGCGACGGAATGAGCTTGGCGCGGACATGATGCACATCGTTTCGACGGGAACTGGCGCGTGCGGCGTCGCATCACTTTTCAACAACAGCCCGAACTCCGCGTTCGGCGCGACCAACTTTGGATGCCTTGGCGGATACACGCTCGCGCACGAAGTTGGTCACAACTTCGGTTGCTGTCACGCGCCAGGCGACGGAGGTGGTTGCGGAACTGGCGGCTACTACCCCTACTCGGTTGGATACCGATTCAATGGGGCAAGTGGCACACAGTGGCGTACCGTCATGGCGTATGACCCCGGCGTGCGCATCTCGCACTTTTCAAATCCGTATGTGAACTATGACGGCACGCCTACCGGAGTGTTAGGAAATGCTCCAGGCGTCGGCGCCAACAACGCACGGACGATCAATCTCACTGCTGCAACGATCGCGCAATTCCGGTGCTCCGGAGGAATCCAGACGGACTGCAATGCAAACGGCATTGATGATCAATACGAACTCGACACGGGAGCAGCCCCGGACTGCAATAGCAACGGCATTCCCGATGCATGTGACATCGCAAGCGGACTCTCACTTGATGTGAACGCCAACGGCGTGCCTGATGAGTGCCCACTCACGAGCCCCGTCGTTGGTTCACTCGATCCTGACATTCTCGACACGCTCGGCTGGAGCGTCTCGATGGATGTGCGCAGCGCGGACCCGTTCCCCTACATGATCGCGGGCGAACCGCATGACGATGGCGTCGAAGGATCGCTCGATGCAGCCGGCGCTGCGATCTTGTACGCACGAGTCGGCACCACATGGGGTGGTCTCGGGGTGCTTCGAGCAAACGACCCGCGACAGTACGCGATGTTTGGAAGCAGCGTGGGCGTGTTTAAGCGCCAAGGCGCCGGCAGTGTGCCGAGTGCGAATCTCGCCGTTGTCGGCGCGTATCGTGCGCAAGCGACCTCGGGAGCCAATTGGGTGAATGAGGGCGCCGCGTACACATTCGAAGAAACCGGAGGCGGATGGGTGCAGAAGCATCGCGTTGTGCCGCAGGCGATCACGCCGGACACGACCAAGACGAATGCATTTTTCGGTTTCTCCGTCGCGATGTCACGCGTTGGTACAGATGCGGGCGATCAGGTGTTCGTCGGCGCACCAGGCTCAAATCTTGGTAAGGGATCGATGTATGTCTTCCGACAGAACGACTCGGGAACGATCGTGCAGAGTGGGAATCTGCGCGGTTCGACGACAACGATGCTTGGTGACGAAGTCGGTTGGAGCGTGGCCGTCGATCCAGTTTGCCCTGCCATCGGATCCACGCCAACGCGCGCGTTCGTCGCATTCGGTGCCCCAGGCACCTCGAGTGATCGCGGAGCTGTGTGGACCTACTACCGCGCCACAACCGGCGCAACTGGATTCGGCGGTCCACGCAAGATCGCCATCGGCTCCGCGCAAGCTGTCATCGGTGACCGATTCGGCGAAGCTGTAGACATCCATGACAACTGGTTGCTCGTCGGAGCGCCTGGATCAGACGGCGGCAAGGGCGCGGCGTGGCTTGTGGAACGCACCGCAGCGAACACCTGGACGATTCGAAACAAGATTTCGCGGCCAGAGTTGCAGGCTGGTGACGCATTCGGTTCGAGCGTCTCCATCACGGCGGCACCAAGCGGTACCGACCTCGTCATTTGCATCGGTGCGCCGGGCCGCGACAAGACCGTCGATGGCGTTCTGCGACAAAACGCGGGAAGCGTATTCACCTTCCGCAAGCTGACGACATCGCTCATCCCCGTGTTCTCCACCGAGCACACCGCGATCGCGCCGAAGTCTGGCGATCAGTTCGGGTTCTCCATCGGATCCATCAGCGGTCTCACTGGCGTCGGGATTCCGTTTAGCAACGATGCCGGTCTTGATGCTGGCGCCGTCCGCATTCTCTCGACTCCCTAATCATGCACATCGCGCGAATGCGCTTCTCTCGATTGATTCCTTCCATGCGACTTCTCTCTCTGTTTACGCTCGTGCTTGCACTTCTGCCGACGCTCGCGATTTCTGCGACCGCGCGCGGCCAAGCAGTCTGCTCAAGTTCAACGCACAGTTGCTTCGAACCAAGCATTATCGAAGCTGGATGTTCGAATCCAAACTGCTGCGCAACCGTTTGCGCGATTGAACCGATTTGCTGCGCTGTGGCCTGGGATGAGTTGTGCGTCTCCCTCGCCGCGAAGTTTTGCACGGCGTGCGGTAGTGTTCCTGAGAGTTGCTTCGTGGCACATGGCAGTGGATCGTGTCGCGATGGCGCGTGCTGCGAAGTCGTGTGTGCGATTGATCCCGGCTGTTGCAGTGTGGCCTGGGACACACATTGTGTGCGATTAGCGACAACACCGGGGACCGGTTGCGTTGGTTGTGGAGCGCCAGGTGCTGGGAGTTGCAAAATCACGCACGAAGCAGCGGGATGCAATGATTCCAATTGCTGTTCGACCGTGTGCACCGTGGATTCGCACTGCTGTGAAACCACATGGGATCAGATCTGCGTCGATTGGGCGAACCAACTCTGTCCAGATTGTGGGAACCCAAACGCGGGAAGCTGCTGTTACGAGCACGCTGGCCCCTACTGCAGCGACGCAACCTGCTGCGAACTCGTCTGCGCGACTGATCAGTACTGCTGCGAAGACCGGTGGGACTTCTACTGCGCGCAAGTCGCGAACAACAATTGTGGACTCACGCAGTGCACCTGCGGCGATCCAACCGCTGGCTCCTGCAAGTCTGCACATGCGAGTATCGGGTGCAATGACTTCCGTTGTTGCAACGATGTCTGCGCCGTCGACGGATTCTGCTGCGTGGTTGAGTGGGACTACACCTGCGCGCGCCAAGCAGAGACGATGTGCGCGATCTTCGTGCCCAGTTGCGCCGATGCCTACGGCAGTTGCTATGTGCGCCACAACTCCGCAGGCTGCGACGAACCTGGCTGCTGTGAGCAAGTCTGCATCATCGACAACACTTGCTGCACCTTCGAATGGGATGCCGGATGCGCGGACCTTGCCGCAGCGCACTGCAACGGCTGTGGAGACATCGAGAGCGAAAGTTGCTTCTATCCTCACTTTGGCCCGAGTTGCTACGACCCCGAGTGCTGCGACACCGTGTGCACCTTTGATCCTCGCTGCTGCGAATTGCAATGGGACATGTTCTGCGTGATCAACGCGTACAGCGTGTGCGAGATCGGCAGCGCGTGCGGCTCCTTCCTCTCCCGACCGTGCGGCGTGCCGAGCCGAATCGCAGGCTGTTCCGACGCGGGCTGTTGCTCTCTCATCTGCAACTTTGACCCAACCTGCTGCTCGCGCGCATGGGATGAAACTTGCGCGGCGAATGCATCGAACTTCTGCGATCGACCACCCAATTGCCCCAATCGCGGCGACCCATATCTCGTGCACCCAGAGCCTGGATGCGCGGACGAATTCTGCTGCACGGCTGTTTGCCAAGTCGAGCCCTACTGCTGCCAACTCGGATGGGACGCCAACTGCGTTTATGTCGCACAAGGCATCTGCTACTCCGTTGCGGGCTGCCCCGGCAGCGGAAAGTGCGGCGTCGCGCACACGACGCCTGGCTGCGATGATCCAACCTGTTGCAACATCGTCTGCCGGCTCGACCCAGTCTGCTGCACTGCGCGCTGGGATGTGAACTGTGTCGCGAGCGCTGGCTTGCACTGTGTGCCGCGACCGAGTTGGCCCTGCCCTTGCTTCGGCAGTTGCTTTGAAGAGCACGCCAACGCAGGGTGCGACGATGAAACCTGCTGCGCCGGCGTTTGCTCGATTGACGATACCTGCTGCACCGTCGCATGGGATGCGTCTTGCACGGCACTGGCGCGCATCTACTGCTGCGCGACACCAGGTTGCGGCGACAGTTGCGCTGGGAGTTGCATTGAAGAGCACACGAAGCCGAACTGCGATGACTCCGTGTGCTGCACGGCAGTCTGCCGGTATGACCCGTATTGCTGCAGCGGAGAGTGGGACACCGGATGTGTGCGTGACGCCATCGAGACCTGCGAGGGCGGTTGCGGTCTTGTGATCTCTGGTTCGTGCTTCGCTCCACACGGATTCGCAGGATGCGCGGATGCCGCATGCTGCACCCTGGTGTGTGATGATCCCGCCTTCATGTACTGCTGCTTCATGGACTGGGATCAGCTTTGCGCGAACGAAGCGCTTCTGCGTTGCCCGGCGAGTGTGCCGGATTGCGGCGACATCGGTGGCGGGAGTTGCTGCGAAGTGCACGCTCGGCCAAGCTGCAATGACGCGAGTTGCTGCACTGCGGTCTGTGCAGTCGACGATTACTGCTGCACGGTCGAGTGGGATCAAGCCTGTGTCGACATCTCACGCACGCAGACCGCGTGCTCCCAGTGTGATCTCGATTGCGGCGACGAGTGCGCAGGCCCTTGCTGCGAGGCGAAGGATACGCCTGCGTGTAGTGACGAAGCATGTTGCAACGCGGTGTGCCTCCTCGATGCCATTTGCTGCGAAGTTGCGTGGGACCAGTTCTGCGCTATGGAAGCGAAGATCAATCCAGCATGCAATGGTGACACCGGCGCGTGCCCGCAACCCGCTTGCGGCACGCCCGAGGCGCAGAGCTGCTGCTACCCGCACGACAATGCGAATTGCAGCGACGAGCAGTGCTGCGAGGATGTCTGCGTCATCGACGACTACTGCTGCACGATCGAGTGGGACAACACGTGTGCTGGCATCGCTGGAGATGTCTGCGATGTCTGCGGCGGCGGTGTCGGTTGCGGAAGCCCACGCACCGGTGGCTGCTACAACGCGCACCTCACGCCGTTCTGCTCCGACAGCGCGTGCTGCCTCTTCGTGTGCAGCGTCGACCCAACCTGCTGCTCAGACGCATGGGACGACGCTTGTGTCGATGCTGCGCTCTTCTTCTGCAACGGCGGTTGATCCCGGCAGCGTGTGAGTCCATCGAGCAAGTGTGTCAAGAACCGACGAGCGGTGCGCCAAGTCCGGTCGCCTCTAGAGGATCGCGGTCATCACACCACACGCGTCACCACGCACGCGCACTTCGCGCCGTCGCGCCAAGCGTGAAGGACCAGCGAGCCGTTCGATTGACACCCGAGCGCCTTCGTGACGCGGTCTGCGCCGCCGAATTCGTCGAGCGCCTTGCCTCGCACACGAACACTTCGGAACTGCTCTGGCCCGCCGACTGTGCATCGTCGCGAGATCGCTTCCGTCGGCGAGCGCGAGATTTCGCCTGCGATTTCGAAGCACTCCGCCCACGGAGACGCGTGCTCGCGCGCTCCAGTCAGGAGTCCTAGACCACGCGCGATTTCACTCGCGTCAATTTCGACTGCGAGATCGCTCAGCAGGCCTGCGCGTTCGATCGCCGCACAAGGCTCATATAAGTACGGGCCGATCGCTTCCGCCTGCGGCACGGCGCGAGGAACTCCCACGCGTGTATGCGTGGTCGCACCCAATCGCGTCGCGCGCGTGGAGTTCGGTTGCGGTGCGAGCGCTCCGGTCCAGACCACGCACTGCTCCATCGTCGTGTCAACTTCGATGAACTCACATTCCGTATCTGGCGCACAGACGAGCTCGCGGGCGACGCCCGGACCGAGCTTGAGCGCACCGCCCCGCGCCGCGCGCATCCACGCGAGGAGACTTCCAAGATCGAACTCATTCGTGGTTTGCGATCCGCGTTTCCACACTCGGCCACTCGCATCGCGGCGCGGCGGATCGCAGTGCAGAAGCGCTCCCGAGATCATCGCCTGCACTTCATGACTCGCAACATCGGCTTCACGCACGCGACAGCGAGCGTTCGTTGCGGCCATCCACGCGCGCAGCGGATCCAGCTCAACACCAAGCACGCGCGCTGCTCCGCATCGCTCAACGATGGCATGCAGATCTGCGCCAACGCCAGTGCAGAGATCAAGAAGTGGGAGCTCTCGCAGGCTCGCAGCGGCGAACCGCTCTGCCTTCCAGAGCGCGCCTCGACTCGAACTCGCCATCTCGACACCCTCAAGATCCGCATAGCACTGCGGCGCGAAGTCGAGCTTGCCGATGGCCTTCCTCCGCGCGTGCATGAGTTCGATCGCTGCGGAGACCGTCGGAGCGGCATGCTGGCGGCGCAGTCGCGCGATCAGCGCTGGCGAAGCCGTGCGTTCTGCATCGATGCTCGCGAGAAGAGACCCCGTCTCCGCATCATTGAGAGCAAGCGACTTCCAAATCGAGACATCACGCCACGAGTCCATCGCGCGCAGCGTAAGGGCAACCCGAGATCGCCGCGAACAAAAAGCACGAGAGCGCCGATCATGTCGGCGCTCTCGTGAACATCACGCTGTTGCTTGGCGCGCTTCGATCACATCGCCGCGCCGTTTTCTGTTTCGAGATAGGTGTATCCCGCCAAACCTGACTCGTAGGCGCGCACGAGCGCATTGGACTCCGCGACTGACATGTGTCGGTCACGCACCGCTCGCTCGCACTCATGCCGAATCGCCTGCGATAGGCGATTCACATCGTATTGCACATAGGAAAGCACTTCACGAACACTGTCGCCCTCGACCGTCTCATCGATCCACCAGTTACCATTTTCGTCGAGCCGGATATGTGCGACATGCGTGTCGCCGAAGAGATTGTGAAGATCGCCGAGCGTCTCTTGATATGCGCCAACGAGGAACGCTCCGAGGTAGTACTGGTCACCGTCCTCGATCGAGTGCACTTCGACCGACTTGCGCACATCGTGATTGTCGACGAAGCGATCGATCTTGCCGTCAGAGTCGCAGGTAATGTCCGCGATCGTCGCCTTGCGCGTCGGGCGCTCGGTCAAACGATGGATGGGCATGATCGGGAACAACTGATTGATTGCCCAGATGTCAGGGAGCGACTGGAAGATAGAGAGATTGCAGAAGTAGGTGTCGCTCGTCGCGTCTTCGATGTCGCCAAGCTCTTCGGGCACCGCGGGCATCTCACGCGCCTTGTCCCGAATCTTCGCGCAAGTCGCCCAAAACAGACGCTCGACGATGGCGCGGTGCTCGAGCGAGAGGTAACCGACGCTGAAAAGGTTCATCGCCTCGTCGCGCGCCTGCAACGCATCGTGATAGCACTCAAGCAATCTTCGTTCGCTGACCGCCCCGAAGGCTTCAAAGAGGTCGACGATCGGGCGCGGTACTTCGCCATCGGTGAGTGGAACACCCTCAAGCGTCGTCGGCGCCTTGAATCGATCGACGCTGTTTGCGCCGAGCACATCAAACACCAAGACGCTCTGCTGCGCGACCATCGCGCGACCGCTCTCCGTGATGATCGTCGGATGCGAAACGCCCTCTTCGTCGCACACACTCATCACCTTGTAGACGACATTGGAGGCGTACTCAGCGAGGGTGTAGTTCGTCGAGAATTCGAAGTTTGTCTGGCTGCCGTCGTAATCGATGCCCAATCCACCACCGACATCGAGGTACTGCATGCTGCAGCCCATCTTTGCAAGCTCGGTGTAGATGCGCGCCAGTTCGTTCACGCCGGAATTCACTTGACGGATGTCGTGGATCTGCGACCCCATGTGGCAGTGCAGCAACTGGAGGCAGTCCTTCATACCCTTCGCGCCGAGGTACTCGACTGCTTCGATGACTTCGTTGACGCTGAGACCGAACTTTGCCTTGATGCCGGAACTGTGGCGCCATCGACCCGCGCCCTGCGTCGAGAGATTCACGCGCACGCCGATGCGTGGGCGGATCTCGAGCATTTCCGCGTACTTCACGATCAGGCGAAGTTCGGTGATGTTCTCAATCACTGGAATGATGCGTCGCCCAAGCTTCGCGGCGAGCATCGTGAATTCGATGTATCGCTCTTCCTTGAATCCATTGCAGATGATCAATCGATCTGGTGAGTCACTCGTCAACCCCATGACCGCGAGCAACTCTGGCTTCGATCCAACTTCGATGCCGAATCCAAGCGGCATGCCGAACTCGCGCACATCGTGCACGACGCGTCGCTGCTGATTCACCTTGATCGGGTAGACCGCGTTGTAGGAACCCTTGTATCCGTTGTCCCGAATCGCAGTCGCAAATGCATCGTGCATGTCGGTCATGCGCGTGCGGAGCAGATCGCTGAAGTGCAAGAGCGCGGGGGTGCGCAAGCCGCGCTCGCGCAGACCCTGCACCACTTCGAAGAGATCAATCTCGCGACCCGTCTCGCGTGTCGGTCGCACGACAACGTGCCCCTTCGCGTTGACGTCAAAGAAACCCTTCGCCCAACCACGCAAGTTGTAGAGATCCGCAGAGTCGTCGATCGTCCACCCTCGTTCCATCGAGGTTCGAAGTTGCCCGCCGCGGAATGATGGCTGCGCGCCTGTCGACGGCGGAGCAGCGCTTGCGATGGAAGAGGCTGTCGGAGCACTCGGCGCCCTCAGTGGGGCGGCAGACGGATTCACCATTCGAGGGGTGCCTTCGCGATAATCGCGGTTCTTCCCGGACTTCTCCGGGTTCTAGGTGCGGAAAACTGGATGCCACGGACGGTACTTTTGGCAATTGCCAAGTGCAGATGATAGATCCTCCCCGTGAAATCGGAAGTGTTCTAGAGGAACTTTTTCGAATCACGCTTGGATCCCCGTCGTCCGGGGTGCATACTGAGCATGTTTCCAATCCCCTTTTTCTTGGAGAGCACAAGATGACTGCAAAGATTTCAGCGCGATCGCGCGGGCTGTGTGTTCGTTCGGCAACGGTCCTTTCTCTATCCATTGCCGGCGCCGCGTTCGCAGGCCCCACCTGGGACGGCGATCTCGACTCAGACGCCGGCAACACTGCGAGCACCGCGCAGGTTGTCACTCAGAGCGGACCGGTCATGGAAATCAAGGGGCGGGTAAGTGCGACCGCGTTCATGGGCAACCCTGACTACGCGGACATGTTCCTCATCCGGATTGCAGCGCCAACGATGCTCAAGTTCTCGACAGCGGGCGGCGACAACGGCGGTTCCGCAAACTTTGATAGCTCGCTCTTCCTCTTTAAAGCAGCCGAAGGCACCACCGGTCCCCGCGCGTTTGGCGTTCTTGGCAATGGCGATTACTCGCAATCCATGAACGGCGCGCTCATCCAATCGCAGTCCAACGACGGCTCGGGCTTCGTGCTCACGGATCCAGGTCTCTATTACATCGCGATTTCCATGGCTGGGTTCAACCCAATGAGCGACAACTCGCTCATCTGGCCGAACGTCCCGGCTGGCGTGATCGGATTCGGAAACTTTAGCCCCCTCACAGGCTGGACCAACGAATCCAACAACCAGGGTGGCGAGTACTCCATCCGCACGGTCGGCATCGAAGGCGTTCCTGCTCCGGGAGCCATTGCGCTCTTCGCGCTCGCAGGCCTCACTCGGCGATCTCGCGCTCGCTGATCGGGGCGATCGCGATCTACTGAACTTCCCCAAGCAGCCGCGCGAGAAGCGCGGCTGCTTCTTTGGTGGACCTTGCCTCGGGACCTTTGCGAAGCAACAGAATGCGATGCGCTTCCTTTGCGTTCTGAGTCGCCTGAGTTTTTTCGCCAAGAGACTCCTGCATGAGCGCAATGCTGTAAAGCGTCCGGCCAACGCGAAAATCATCGGCATCTACATAAGGTGCGAGCGCGTCAAGCGCTTCGCGGTACAGAGGTAACGTTCCCGCAACATCTCCTTCCGCGCGACCAAGCGCGGCCATTCCGTTCAGGATCGCTGCCTTCGCAATCGCGCTCTCTCGTGTTACTTCAAGCGACGCGCTGCGCTCAAACGCGAGTTTGAGGTTCGTGCGCGCGTCGGCAAACTTCCCCTGCGCGCGAAGAGCACTCGCGAGTTGTCGTTGTGTCTCCACGGTCGCGAGTGCGTGGGGACCAAGGGCGTCCTCGTAGAGCGCGAGCGCCGCCTGGTACGCCCGCTCGCTCGCCAAAAAATCGCCCAGATTGAATCGTAGCCGCGCGAGCGCGAACTCAACCTCCGCGAGATCCTCCGTCGTGCATTCGCTTCGCGAGTATGCCGCTGACCGCATCGCATGCGCCCGCTCGATCGCGTCCCGCCCACCTTCTGCGTCGTCGAAACCGAGGTGCACGAGGCCGAGCGTGACGAGAATGCCAGAAAGCAATTCGGGATCGTCGCCAAGCTCTTCGTTCACCTGTTCGGTCACAAGCGTGAGAAACTCATGCACTCCAAGTTGACTCGAACCCCGCCCAAGTTCAGGGTCCACATTCGTCATCGAGGTCTTGAGCGAACTCAACGACTTCTGCGCCTTTCCAAGCGCGATGTCGGTCTTGGCGTACGCCACCGAGAGCGCGACGCTCGCGCCAACAATCAGCAACAGAAAGATCCCTGCAGCACTCGACGCAACCCAATGCCTTCGGATAGTCTTGCACGCGACATACACGAAGCTGTCTTCGCGAGCAAGAATCGGCTTCCCGTCGAGGTACCGATCGAGCTCGTCGCGCAACTCATCTGCGGTTCCATATCGCCTGTCTGGATCTGGATCGAGCAGTTTGAGGGTGATCACATCGAGATCTCGATCAATCCCCTCACGCACTTCCGAGGGCCGCTTCGGCCTCGCTTCAAGGCGTTGCAAAAGAAGATCGGCGACATTTGCTGCTGATGAGAACGGCTTACTCCCACTCAGCGCTTCGTAGAGCATGACCCCAAGCGCATACACATCAATGCGGGAATCAATGAGATCTGGGTCGCCTCGCAACTGCTCCGGCGCGGCGTATGCAAAGGTGCCGAGGAACTCGCCCGCCACAGTCTCGCCACCCGCACCTCCGAAGCCCTCGAGCATCCCAGCCGCGGAGTTCTCCATAGGTCGCGCGAGACCGAAGTCGAGGACTCGCGGATTTCCATCCGTGTCAACAAGAACATTGCCCGGCTTCAAATCTCTATGAATCACGCCGCGCCGATGGGCGTACGCGACCGCATCAACCACACTACGAAACAGCTCAATGATCTGCCGCGTCGAGAGCACGCTCATTCGAATGTAGGCATCGAAACGCTCGCCCGCGACGAGCTCCATCGCAAAGAATGGTTCCCCATCCCGCGCAACGCCGCTCTCATAGAGCGTCACAACGCCGGGATGCCGCATGCTCGCGACAAGTTCAACTTCTCGCTCAAACCGTCGCCGGGCCCGCCCTGACGCAAGACCGCCGCCAAGCATGCGTTTCACCGCACAACTTCGTCGAGTCGCAAGCTGCTCTGCGCGATAGACCACGCCCTGCCCTCCGCGATGAAGCTCGCCGAGCAACTTGTAGCCGGGAACCGGACCATCATCGAGCGCGTCGGGCGGCACGAGGGACCGCCGAATCGGACCCGCCCCTTTCACTTCCTCGAGAAAAGCATTGTCGCCCTTGATCGCCGCGAGCAACTCCGCGCATGAGGAGCAAAACGAGATGTGACCAGACTCGGACGGCGTGCCGACGTCACCCGCAGCGATCGCCTCCAACCTCTCGACGCTCATGCAGCCATCGCCAGAACCGACATCGGTCAGTTCCGGTCGTCTCACGCAGGCTCCTCGTTATACGCGAGTTCAAGCCGCGCGACGATTTCTCGCAATCGCGCAGCCACGCGGCTCTTCGCGAGATAGACATCGTGGAGACTCATCCCGAGTTCGTCAGCGACGACTTTCGGGGCGAGTGTGTGATAGACGAGCATCTCGAATGCTTTGACGGTTTTCGGATCGGAGCGACTGGTTCTGCGAAGTTCTTCCAGACTCTCGCGCAGCACAGACTCGCGTCGTTCCCGCTCCCATACTTGAGACATGGAAGCGTCGTCATCCATGTTGATCATGGCGCTCTCACCGCGACCAATGTTCGCAGTCGCTCGTTGACGACGCTGATCAAGCAAGCGAAATCGCATGATCCCGACGAGCCAGGCACCAAGGCGCCCCCGAGACTTGTCGTACTTCCCGTCGCGCCACTCGGCCAAGAACCGCACGACAGTCTCTTGCGCCGCCTCTGCTGCATCATGTTCGTTGTAACCAAGGTTGCGTGCGAAGCCGATGAGAATCGGTCGATAGCGAGCATCGAATGCTTCCCACGCTTGCGCGTTCTGCGGATCCGCGAGCGCGGCGAGCATCGCAGAAGTGGTTCGAGATGCGTCGTGCGCCTCCATCACGAACGCATCCTACCGGATCGACCCGCCCCGAATCGAATGCGAAATCGCGCACTCATGCAACCGAACACTGGCAACATCGAGGCGCTGTTTGAGGCTCGAAAACGCATTGGCGTCGATGTTCTGAGCACCCGCCTCCGCAGCATGAACCATCGCTGCGAGTTGTGCTAACTGCCGTTCGAGATCCTCTACATAAGGGGCTTCAAGTTCTGATCGGACTCTGCGGAGCGCGTCCGAAATCCACTTCATGTCGAGTTTGGAGTGCACACACAAGTCGGTGATGCGGTGCCGCTCCATATCACTTCGCGCATGCGCAATGCTCTCGGCCTCCATGCGGGTGGCCTCTGCTTCCGTCAGTCCATACGAGGGAATGATCTGCAGCGTCGCCTCGACCCCGCTGCGTCGCTCCACCGCGCGAATGGAAAGCACACCATTTTGATCCACGAGAAACTCCACTTCGAGTTGCGGTATCCCTGCGGGCATCGGCGGGATTCCCGTGAGATGAAAAGTCGCGAGCGAGCGACAATCCTCGACGAATTCACGCTCCCCTTGCACAACCTGCAGCTTCACGCTGGTCTGCCCATCCATGGAGGTGGAGAACTTCTCCGTCGCGCGAGCCGGGATCGGCGTATTGCGCATGAGGAGCTTCGCCGTCGCGCTACCGACTGTTTCGAGTCCGAGCGAGAGCGGCAAGACATCGAGCAGCAACAAGTCCCGCCGATTCCCCGAAAGAATCGCACCCTGTACCGCTGCGCCGAGTGCCACGACGCGATCAGGATCGAGTGCGGTGTATGGCTCGCGCTGGAAAAAATCTGCAACCGCGCGGCGCACGAGAGAGAGCCGCGTCGATCCGCCGACGAGCACGACTCGAGCGATCGCATCGCGCGCGACTTTCGCATCATTGAGGACACGCGAGCAACACGCGAGCGTGCGATCGACGAACGGCTTCGCGATCTCGTCGAGTTCTGCGTGCGTCAATGCGAAGGCTCTCCGATCACCCTGCAATTCGAGAGTCTCTTCGACCGAAGCGGAATGCGACAGCGCGCGCTTCAAACGCTCCGCAAGTGCGACCAATCGAGCGCGATCCGCCAGCTCAGGAGCCGTGCCGTCGCGGAACCAGTGCGCGACGATCGCCCTGTCAATGTCATCGCCACCGAGTTCGGTGTCGCCCGCGGTCGCGAGGACTTGAAAACAGTCCGTTTCGAGATCGGCTTCTCGAGGGATGATTTCAAGCAAGGTGCAATCGAAAGTCCCTCCACCGAGGTCATAGATCACAACCTTCTCACCGACTTGAGAACCTCGCCCGATGCCATACGCGAGGCTCGCTGCGGTTGGCTCATTCACAAGTCGCAAGACGCGAAGCCCCGCAAGCCGCGCAGCATCCCGCGTGGCCTGCCTCTGCGCATCATCGAAGTATGCAGGAACCGTGATCACAGCTCGGTCAATCGAAACTCCGAGTTCCGATTCCGCTTGATGGCGGAGTGTTCGGAGAATCTCCGCGGAAACCTCTTGCGGAAGCACGCACTGGCCATCGATGCTGAACGCCGCCAACCCACGCGGACCTTCCGTCAAGGGAAGCCCGCTCGAAGTTGCAAAGGCACCCATTTCCTTTGCGGAGCGACCGATGAACCGCTTGGCACTCGCAATGGTCCGGTCGGGCCTCGAGAGTCCGAATCGAATTGCCTCCGCTCCAACGGTTCGCGCGCCATCTGCGCCGAAGAAAACGACCGAAGGCGTGAGCGCGCTGACGACACCGCCGAGGACCCGCGGCCCAGCAGCATCACAAACCGCAACGAGGGAATTCGTGGTTCCCAGATCAATTCCAACGATCGGTGACTTGGATGCAGACGGCTCGCTCATGACGAGCGAATCCTACGCGAACCATCTATGCAACAGGCGCCCGTCTCTGACGAGCGCCTGAGGTGCATTGAGTGAGCAAAACTCAAACGGCGTCGAGTGCCGCGATTCTCGCGGCAGTCGCGTGCGGCACGGCCTCAACCGGCGTATCGGCTTTCGCGAGCGCGACTTCGAGGCGCTCGATCAAACTCCCACGGACGCGCGCTTTCGATGCCGCCGCCTCCGCCAAGAACGCTCGGTGCTCCGGAGATTCCCGCGGCGTTTCCCGAGAGGCGAAGTGCATGCTGTGCTGGTGGGTGGTGAGCGAATCCATAGGACGCCTCGATGATCTGTCTGAGTCTTTGAAGGCCACGATGTTTCCAGTTGTTAACGGTTGATGCAGGAACTCCGAGCGCATTCGCGGCGGCCTCATACGAGAGACCGTCGCAGACAATCAAACGCACGGCTGATCCAAGGTGAGGAGGAAGGAGGCTCAGTGCCACTTCCAACGCTTCCGCGTCCAACGCAAGCCCAACGGGGCTCTCGTCTGCGGCTGCCTCAGTCCACCAGTTGTCGCTCGCGCGGGTATCCCGATTTCTCGGCTCAGTCGGTCGGAGGCCCACTCGCCCACTCCGGCTGAGAACTTCTAAGAATCGAGCATTCTGACCAGCGCGCCGCTTCAACAGGTTTTCAGCGATGCGTAGGAAATAACCCACTTCTAGTGTCATCTTTTCGAGATTCCGTAAATTTAGGACGCGAAAAAACACTTCCTGCGTGATGTCGTCCGCCGCCTCAGCACTTGCGCGCCTTCGGACGAAGCTATGCACCCTCGCGTAATACGCAACGACAAGCGCAGCGACGAGGCGCTCCTTTCGTCGGGGAGATTCCTCCTTTTCAGGCTCTGAGGCGTAGAGGCTAGGCGGAAGCGCTGGAATCTCCTCCAACGGCCGCTCAGGGGTCCCCGCGCGCGGGCTGTTGCGCGCACTGCGCGGAAGCGGATGTACTTGGGGCGGGTTCATGTGACTCCAATCCGTGCGCGCCGACTCGCGTGTTGGGATGTTTGGCTCAGCGTGTGTTCCGAGCCGAGGCCTGATTCGCAGTGCCGGAACTTGCGCTCGAGGCAGAAGTGTATGACTCAGTTGTTGACACGCCACTCGCGAGCCTCCAGTTCGTTAGAAAGAGCTGATTTCACGGCGTACATCCAAGTCTCCTCGCGCCCGTCATTTTTCACCCAGGTTGCTGCACGGCCCCTACTTCAACTGTTGCATGCGCGATGACCTCCTCGAGTCGCGTGCGCTAAGTCCCTATGCGCCAACGGTTGATGGATCAAGCTGGAATGGTCCGCGCAAGAACTGCCGGTGGGTCGAAGCCTGAAATTACGATGATTGTCGGCGTGGATGAAAGAGGCTCGGCGCAAGTCGACTTCTCTATGCGTGGTGGCTGCACGGACTGCACCTCCGCATGCCTTGAGCACGGATGCTTCAAGGAAGCTCAATCGGTTGCTTGTAAAGCGCAACTTCAGGTCGTTCGCGCGACGACCAGAACTCCATCGGATGTAGCGCCTCGACTGTTGTGTCGTCTTCGGGGCGCGGCGCGTGAATCACGGACGATTGCGACCGCCATGGACGGCGGACGCGACCGCATCGCGCGGTCGCGAAACACTCAGACTTCGCGCCACTCAGTTTCTGCGAACTCGACCACTCTCCGGGGAGCCTGTGCACTGCCTCAGCACACGCTCCCTTTTTCTTTCCGCGATTTTCCAGCTAGTGCGCAGACTTTGGGGCATTCCCCTTCGGGAGCGCTTCCATCGTGTCTGCAAAACGCTCAAGGGAAAGTTTCACAAGATACGCCCGAAACGCTGCAATTGCTGCCGTCTCGCCCTTCCCCCGTACCGAGCACTTCCCGTTTCTATCGCGCTTCGTGAATTCGATCGCGCATTCGCCTGGTCCAATCGCGTCGCCAACCACCGTACAGAGTTCGCTCGCGTCGACCAACTTGCGAATGGTTTCAATCTGCGCTTCGTTCAAGAGCATCGACCAACTGAAATCTTCGTAGTTCGCGTCAGTTCCGCCAGCGAAAAAGTATGTGCCGTCCGTGTCGAGCTTCGCACGCACAGCACGCCCTTCGCTTGCATCGCTCCAGTAGAACTCAAAACGCAGCCCGTTCGTGCGATCGATGCGCGTCGCACTCGGTGCGGAATCGCACGCTGATACACATGCTGTGCTGAGGCAACTTGCCGCAAGGACCCACGTCAGCGATGCACCCAGAAGTACGCGCAACGATGCGCGGAGGTACACACTCATCGCGGTGCCGCTTCCGTCGCAGTGGTTGAAGTCGACGCCGCTCCACGAGCCCGACCAATCAACGGTTGCGCTTGCATAGCGGCGTACGGATCCGCTCCAAGGTCGTATCGCACAGGAAACTCTGCGGTTTCTGCGAGCGGCTCATCACTCATCCACGCGAGCCGTGCCAACGCACGAGTCAGTCTTCGCAGCGCGCGCTCATCATCAGTCGCAGGCGCGTACTGCCGTAGGAAACACCACCGTTCTCCATTCGCCGCAATCCGCACCTTCACGAGAATGCTGCCCGCTGAAGGCGTTTCCGTCCATACATTGCCGCGCGAATCGCTGTTCGCACTCGAGCCAAATCCACCGTCCACCACGAGTCGCCAGAGATCACTCTCCTGCTCACGAGAGAGTCGGCGGACACGCGCCGGTCGTTTGCCCTTGAGCTTCGCAATCTCTGCCTCCGCATGCAGCGATCCATCGGGAAGCAAGATGTAGGCGGCAGCGCGTTCCTCCGCGCGCGGACTCACTTCGACGCCACGCCCGACCTCGACAGCAAGTTCGATCGAGAAGTCGCTTGGAAGTGTGCCGAGCGGGTCGACCGCAGCAGCAGCAGCAGCCGTTCCCGATGGCCGAGCTTCCGTGGACGCGCACCCAATCGTGCACGCGAGCGATGCAAACGCAGCCATGCAAACGGCACGCAAAATCAATGGCGATGGACCCTCTCGCATGCCCGCCACAGTAGCACTTCCCGTCGTGCCATGGAGTCCCGCGGTTGAGGTTACCTTTCCACCCTATGCGTACGAGCGTGCTCTGGATGAACGACTACCTCCTTCCCCCCGCCTTGGCTGCCGAGCAGGCGAGCGTTTTAACTGCGCTCGGACTTCCGCTTGACGGAGAAGGCGTTGCTGAGAACGGTGAAGTCTGGCAGGAGATCGAAACGACTTCGAATCGCGGCGACTGCCTCTCGCATGTGGGAATGGCCCGCGAGATTGCCGCATCAACGGGTCGCGCGCTGAAAACGGCTCCAATCAACCTCCCGCCCGTCGACGCTGCGTCGCACTCGCCGATCACCGTCAGGAACACCGTTCACGAATTCTGCCCGCGCTACACAGCGCGTGTGATCAAGGGAGTCAAGGTTGGACCGAGCCCCGCGTGGCTCGCGCAACGGCTGATCGCGATTGGCCAGGTCCCGCGAAACAACATCGTGGACGCGACCAACTTTGTGCTTTTCGAACTCGGACAACCGACGCATGTCTTCGATCTCGCAACGCTCGCAGGCGCGGAGATCCAAATCCGCCGCGCACGCGATGGAGAGACCTTTCTCCCACTCGGAGCGGATGCGAAAAGCATCACGTTGAAGCAAGATGATTTCGTCATCGCCGACGCGAAGCAACCTGTGGCGCTCGCGGGTATCAAGGGCGGCGCGCTCGCGAGCGTCACTGCAGCAACGACAGACATCGTACTTGAGGCAGCGACATTCGATCCGGTGTGCGTGCGCGCTTCAAGCCGACGACACGGCATCAGCAGTGATTCGTCTTACCGATTCGAGCGTGTGGTGCATCCGGCGGAAGTGGACGCTGCAGCGCTCCGCCTCGCAGCACTCATTCTCGAGGTCGCCGGCGGCACCCTCTGTGGCGGCGTGGTCGCTGATGGCGCCGCTCCAACCCCCGCGCGTCGCATTGCACTCCGGCCGTCGCGCTGCCGCACCGTGCTCGGCACCGCGATTACCGACGCGCGAATCATCGAACTCCTCACGAAGCTCGACTTTGAACCGAAGTTACGAAGCGACGCGTCCGCGATCGACTGCGTGGTACCAGCACGCAGAGTCGATGTCGAACGAGAAGTCGATCTCATCGAAGAGATTTGCAGACTCGATGGCATCGAGCGCATCCCCGTCGCCGAATTCATTCGCGTGCGTCTCCCAACGCCCAATCCGGTGGAGCGCGGAACACGCGCAATCAAGGCAACACTCGCATCCATCGGATTTGTCGAGAGCATCACGCACTCGCTCGTTTCCGAACGAGCCGCTTCCATCTTTCTACCCAAAGGCGCGAGCATGCTCGCCGTCGATGATGCGACTGCAGGCGAGCCCGCGCTTCGAACGAGTGTGCTTTCGTCCTTGATGCATGTGAAGGGTCACAACCAATCCAATGGCACGCCGAGCCTTGCGCTCTTCGAGTTCGCGAGCGCGTTCCATTGGGAGATCAATGCGCATCGAGAGCGGCCAACACTCGCCATGCTTGCGGACGCATGCGACGGCTCTCGTGATGGCCAATCCGCCTACCGCTTCATGCGCACAAGCGTCGAGCGCGCGCTCCGCGTGCTTGCGGGTCGAAACCCAATGATTACGTTCGAACCAATCACCGCTGACCTTCCGACCTGGCTTCTCGCCGGAGCACGAGTCTGTGTCGCAGGTCGAGATGTCGGACTTGCGGGCGTCATCCATCCACAGTTGCAGAAGATGCATGGACTCGATCGCGCTGTCGCCTGCGCCGAGCTCGAGATTCGATCGCTTCTCGCAGAGTTTCCGCCGGAATCGAACGCCACCGAGTTGCCGCTCTTCCCTGCGACGGATCGAGATGTCAGCGCGATCGTTTCCGAGAGTGTGACTTGGAATTCGATCGAGCGCTCCATGCACGCGTCCGCGCTCGCAGACCTCGAGTCGATTGAGTTTGTTGGGGTGTTCCGAGGGAAGCAGATCGGCGAAGGCAAGAAATCAGTCACGGCGCGACTGCGGTTTCGACGCAAGGACGGGACGCTCCGCGCCGAAGAAATCGAACCACGCGTCGCGTCCATGCTCGAGCGACTACGACAGGACACGAACGCGGAGATCCGTACCGCATGACGGCCCACAATCCCGCTGCCAACGATCAGTCCACGATGCAGCCTTTGGGCGAGCAGACGGTCGACGCATTCCTCCTCGCACTTAGTGCCCCCACGCCCGTTCCTGGAGGTGGCGCAGTCGCGGGACTGCTTCTCGCGCAGAGCGCGGCGCTCGGCGAAATGGTGGTTTCTTTCGCCCTCAGTAAATCGAAGTTCGCGTCCTTCGCGCCCGTGCATCGCGCATCACTCGCAGCGCTCACCGAGTTGCGTCAAACCTCCATGCGCCTTGCAGACCTCGATGCAGCGGCCTATCGCGCGCTCAATCGACTCTGGAAACTCCCGAAAGAAGACGCCGCGCGTGCGGCTGGTTGGACGATGGCTGTCGAGGATGCCATTCAAGCTCCGCACTCTGTGATTGAGACGGCTTCAAGCGTGCTGCGGCAACTCGAACCGCTCATTGGCACGACGGCGGAGAGTCTGAAGAGCGATCTCGCGATCGCCATCGATCTCGCCGCAGCTGCATCGCGCGCAGCAGCGTGGAATGTTCGCGCGAATCTACCGTTGCTTGAGCATGAGCACGAACGCAAGGATCGCGCGACTGCACTCGAGAGCGCGCTTCGCGACATCGCACTGCGCGCCTCGACGCTCAGTGCGCGACTCTGAACGAGCAGCGCAGGCGCGAGCATGCCGACTCCAGAACCGAACAACTCCAACGACGGCGCGGCGGCGAAGGGAACGCCACCGCGTTCGTTCTTGATGATCTGGTTTCGCTGTTGCAATGCGTACGGGCGCTTGACGAAAACCGCAGACGGCACGGCGTACAAGGGAAGATGTCCAAAGTGCGGGCGCTCGGCGCAGGCGAAGGTTGGTGAGGGTGGAAGCGACCGCCGCATGTTTGAGGCGGAATAGTCACGCGGCAACACCATCGTGCGCTACGCTGCGTCGAGTGGAAGCATTGCTTGGCGGAAGTGCATTTCTTGCGACAAGCGCGTTGATCGCGTGGGGCGGATCCGTTGCCGCAACCGCGTGGGAAGCGCTCCATCCGCCGCGTCGAACCGTGGGCTGGGCTCTCGCTCGCGGCTTCGCCTGCGACCCCGCCGCGATGGGTCTTTTCGCTCGGGAAACTTCGCTCACGATTCGCGGCTCAACGATCGATACCTGGCAAATCGATCTTCGAAGCGAAGGCGTCGATGTGCTGCTCCTCCACGGCTACGCGCGGAGCCGCATCGACTCGCTGCGCCGCGTTGAGCCTTGGCTTCCCCTCGCGCGCAGCCTCACGCTCCTCGACCTGCCAGGTCATGGCGAAGCGCGTGGAGCGGGGACGACGCTTGGCACGCACGAACCAGCACTCATCGCGCAACTCGCGGAGCAGTTACATCTTGATCGCCTGATTCTCGTGGGACACTCCCTTGGCGCCGTCATCGCGATTCGAAGCGCGCTCGAACCGACGCTCAAACCTCGCGTTCGAGGCGTCGTTGCAATTGCACCGTACGAGCGACTCGCGACGCCCATTGGCGCTCGCCTTGACTCGCGCGGGATGCCGCGCGCACCTCTCCTGAGACCGTCCATCGCCCTCCTGCGTTGCCTCGGCGTGCGAGAGGTGCCAACAAGCGAGAGTGCGGCACAACTCGAGGTTCCCCTTGGCATTCTCACCGGGACACAAGATCCAACGAGTCCGGTGTCTGATGCCATGTGCATCGCCGCGCGTGCGCCGAAGTCCATCGTTCGCACAATTGAAGGCGGCTGCCACGACGACCTTTGGATCGTCGGGGCAGCCGCGTATTCTGAACTCGCGCAGCAGATGGCGCGCGATGCGTGATGCTCAAGGAGCAGCGGGCGGCGCGGGCGGAAGCAACATGAATCGCGCGCGATATCCCTTCTCAGTGGAACGCACATCCCATACCTGTTGACCGAAGTAACGCTTGACGAGCGCCGGATCCATGAACGCTTCCATGCCCGGAAGTGCTTCGCGATCGATGCCGAGCAGCGGAACCTCGTCGCCCCCTGCTTCTTCTTCCGCATCATCGCTACCCGCCATTCCTTCAACTTCCGCTTGCAGCGACTTCATGATCTCGGCCGTGCGCTCAAACTGTCGAGGAAGGTTGACCCATCCTGCCGCGACAACCTCACCGCCGCCGAGTGCAGCGATGGCGCTCGAGTAAGTCGCGTCAGTAGCGAGCAGTGCAGCCGCATCTTTCGCGTCAACAGCCCGGAGCGTCTGCTCGACACTCGCACCACTGCCCATCGCCAGCCATCCGCCGCCGATGCCAATCGAGAAGGAAGAAAACTCATCCGAGAGAATGGTCATACCGTTGAAGTCGTGGCTTTCGAGGCCGAGCGGGAACAGATTCAACATGTCACTCACTGCTTGCTCGCTCTCCTTCCCCGACTTCATACGAATCGCGGTCATGGACTTCGCGGCGTCTTCACTGCCGATTTCTGGCAACGCGCTGTAGAGGTGAATGTCGGGTCCCACGGCAGCAAATGCGCTCGTCAGCGCAGGGCGGTACGACTCCAATTGCATCTTGACCATGTCGCCAAACTCTGGCGGCAGTCCTGCCGCAATCTCGTCGAGCGTCGGAAGGATCGCGTCGAACCGCACATTGAATCGCGAGTAACTCACAGCATCGGCTGGAACAATCGACGGCGGCAACGCGAGTTCTGTGGATGCATCAAACAATGCTGGAAGCCCAGTCTTCTTGCTTGGAATGTAGACCGCAGCGGCCAATTCAATCGTGCCATCGTGGGCGGACAGATTGGCCGAGATCGCTTGGATGTCGCCGAAGATCTCCTTCACGAAGGGCTGCGCCATCGCCATCTCTGGCGAACTCGCGGCGAGCGAGGAGATGTTCTCCACGAGCACAACTGCAAACGCATCGGCAGTTCCGCCGGCGAGTTCAAGCGCCCCAGTGAACGCTGGATTGCTCGACACTGCATCGGTGTTGGTGCTCGCCGCATCAATCTTCGCAAGCACTTCGGCCATCGCGGTCGCTGTCGAGGCGCAGACCACGCGACCCTTGTCCACCGCATAGAGCATCGTGCTGAAATCAAATGGACTCTCACCGAACATCATTGGCGGGGACATGTTTGGCGCGCTGTCATCACCTTCGCCGTCGCCGGCATCCATTCCAGGTTCATCCTCCGATGCTTCCGGCGCAGCGACGACGAGTACGCGGCGCCCTCGAATATCTTCGAAGGTCACGGTGCTGCCTGCTTCCTTCGCCGTCTTCTCAGCATCCGCGAGCGCGGATTCAAGCCACTTGTTGCTCTTCTCGCCCGCATCACCCCAGTCGACGAAGAAGGTCGTCGCGGGCACTTCGAGTCCGGTTTCTTCATCGAGCTCTCCCGCGATGCAGAGTCCAGCGGACTTCGGCCAAGTGAGATCTGCAGCGTCGAATCCACCTGCGGCTGCGCGTTCCTTCACCGCAGCATCCCACGCGGTGTGCAGCGCGTCGATACTTGCTTTGAACTCAGGCGCGGTCCAGATTTGACCCACCGAAGTCGAACGGAATCGATCGATCGTCGCAGGAAGATCCGCGACGCCGACGACCAGGAAACTGTTCTTCGGGGCGAGATCTCGAATATCAAGTGCGTCAGCTGCCAGAAGCGACGAGGTCAACGCGAGGGAAGCAAGAAACGACGAGATGCAAATTCGGTTCGTCATGACGAAATCCAATGGACGAGCTGGTGAGTGAGGTGAGTGAGGTGAATGTTTTCGATCGATGTTCACGGATGCGCGCCACCGTCTCCCGAGGACCCATCCTTCAGCACCGGCGGCGCGTCAAAGTTGGAACGGGTTGGTGGTTTCAAATAGTTGTGGCCAGAGTTCGGATTATTCCGGTCATACGCGAAGGCTTCTCGATTTCGAATGAAATCCTTCACATAGCGCGCCGGGATCGCGAAGCCGAGCGCCTCGCCGCCTCGGATTCCCATGTTGGTTATCCCAATGACTTCGCCCTTCGTGTTGAAAAGCGGTCCACCAGAATTGCCGGGGTTGATCGGCGTGTCCGTTTGAATGTAAGTCAGCCCGTCGAAGTTGCGCTGCGTGGTTGAGATCACGCCCTGCGTCAGCGACCGTTCGAGGCCGAGCGGGTTTCCGATGGCAAAGACGGGTTGCCCCGCTTCGAGCTTCTCGGCATCTTGCACTGGCGCGAACTCGAAGACGCCGCCGTCAGGGTGCTTCAGACGAATGAGCGCGAGATCCACCTGACTATTCACTGCGATCAACTCAACGCCATCAATGTCAGTTCGCTTGAGCGTGCCATCTGGCTGTTCAAACCACACCGTTGCGCGGATGTTGGTCTCGCCCTGCACGACATGCGCGTTCGTCACAGCAAAGCCGTCGCCAGAGAGAATCACGCCCGAGCCGAGCCCACCTGGAGTCGAAACTTTGATGACGGCAGGTCCGATGAGCTTCGTCTGCTCACGCGGCGGCAAGTCACTCAGCCCCGTTGCGGTCGAAAAAATGTCAATTGTCTTGTTCGTTGCGCGCGCGTCTGCGGCGTCACTGAGAATGTCCGCGACATCATCCATCGAGAACTCGAGGACGCACGGTCCAACATCAATCCAAACTTTGCGGTCGGTGCGTTTGAGAATGGTCCCCTGCACCGCACCGCCAAGTCGCAGTCGAACCGTGTCACGGGCAGGACTTGCTGCCGCCTCCGCAGAAGCGGCCGGCGCAGGCTGCTCACTTTGAGCAAGCAGCGGCGAGCTCGCACTTCCAAGCAGCGAGAGCGCAAACACACCTGGTAAGGCGAACGAGTGAAGTGAAGAACGGAGCGTGGAAAACGAAGGGAGTCGCATAGGAATGCTGCCGTGGATCAATGAAACCCGCGATCACCGTTACGATACCAACTCTAGGTTTCCATACCTGCGTTCGACCCTGCAGTTTCCTCTCCCTCGCACGATCACCATGCAACTGTTTTCCACTTTCAGCGCGGTCGCCCGTCCCATTTGCGCGTTCGCGTTGCTTCAGTCGTTCGGCGCGCTCACGCTCGCGGATGATCAAGAAACCGCCTCGCATTACGGATTCGACGGACTCGATGTGCTCAAGATCGACCGGGGCGCAGGGCCGATTACCGCGAGCGATATGAACGCGGATGGATTGACCGATCTCATCGCGGTCAACAACGCGAAGAGCCGCATCGAGTTGCATGAGCAGAAGAAAGGCGCCTCGCCAGATGACCCTATCGAGTCCGCAAGCGGCATCAATGAAGCACCTCCGCTTTGGCGCTTTCGACGGATCGAGGTGCCAGTATCGCACGAAGTGACCGCGGTCATTCCGCACGATTTCGATAGTGATGGAATGATGGACCTCGTCTACGCAGGTCAGCCCGGAACGATCGTCTTTCTCCGACAAACAAAGCCTGGCTCATTCGAAGTTGCTCGGCGAGTTCCGGTGAAGGGACTCTCCCAAGCACGCGACGGCTTTTTGATTGCAGACCTCATCGACGATGCGAAGCCCGAGCTCGCCGCGCTCGTCAACGGCAAGCCGACGATCTGGCCACTCGAGGGCTCAAAGCTCGGCGAAGCAACGGAACTTGCGAGCGGCGATCCACTCGTCGCCTTACTCGTTGGCGACTTCGATGGTGAAGGCTCGACAGATCTTGCAGGAGTCGCGCCCGACAACGCGGCGCCGATTCGCCTCTGGCTCGCGAGTGAAGAGAACGGCAAGCATCAGCTCGGATCGCAACGGCGATTCGAACTTCCTCCATTGCGGGAAGCGACTTCAATTTCACTTCCCGGAGCGAAAAAATCTCTGCTCGCGCTGATTGAACGCCCAAGTAAACGCATCGTGATCGAGGAAGTTGTCACAGGAGCGAATGCGGGCGGCGAAGCCTCGCTCGAAGTCTTCGGTGCAGGCGAATCCGGGAAAAAACGCTCGTATGCGACCGCCGACCTCGATGGCGACGGGCTTCTCGATGTTCTTGCGACCGATCCGACGAGTAGCGCCGTCCTCGTGTTCCGCCAAGTCAAGGATCGTGGCTTGCAACCATCGCGCGCGCAACCGTCGTTTGCCGAACTCACAGGCATCGACGCGGGCCCGACGAACGGTGCGACGGGAACTGAAGTGTTCGTGTTGAGCGAGAAAGAGGGCGTCGTCGGACGAAGTCACTGGGAAGATGGAGCGCTCACTTTTCCAACGGCAATGCCGCTCAGCGCCGGGAGTACGCCGCTTGTCATCGCGCTTGTGCGCCTTGAGTCAGGGCCTCGGCTCGCGGTCGTCACCAAAGACGGAAAGAACTATCAGCTCGAGTTGCTTCCGGTCGATGGCTCATCGGAAGCGAAGTCAGACGTCGTCAAACTTGGCGCGCTCGTGAAGCCACCAGAGTCGGTGATGGCGTGCGATGCGGATCAAGACGGCAAGGTCGACATCCTTCTCTTCACACAAGACAAACCCATGACAATGCTGCGCGCGACCGATGCAGGATTCGCGGCACTTGAGTCCAAAGACATGGCGCAGTTCGGACTCGTCCAAGCAGCGAACGGTTCGAATACGGCGCTCTTCGACGTGCAGGGCGATGGAAAACCTGAACTCGTTGTCGCGGACCGAAACTTCATCCGTGCGCTTCGATTCGACTCCGCTGCGACGCCCGCAGGTTGGCAGGTCGTCACGCAAGTGAACGCCGCGCGCAGTGATGCAAAGCTCGTTTCGATTGCCGCCAACGGCGCGCAATTGATCGCGGGTGACAAAGAGAACACGCAGCTCCTTTTCTTCGAGAAACAAAGTGACAAGTGGCTGCAATCGGATGCGCTCACCGTGAGCGGATTCAAGTTCGGACCCATTCGCGCTGGTGCGTACTCGGGCAATGCGGTGCCAGATGTCCTCTTGATCGGCGACGATGGATTTGCGGTCGCGCGGATCACTGGCAATCGCGTCACGCTCGAAGAACGCGGCAGCCGCCGTGGTGATCGGCCCAATCAACTCGACCATGAACTCGCCGCGGGTGATGTGAACAGCGACGGCTTCCTCGATCTGCTCTCACTCGATGCGGGCGAGCAAGCACTTGGAATCTTGAGTTTCTCGCAGGCGGGCGCACTCGTTCCTGGGACCAGTTTCAAGGTCTTTGAGACGCGACTGTTTCAGGGCGGCGAGCCGCGCGAGTTTGAACCGAGCGAATGCCTCATCGCGGACTTCACGGGTGATGGCCGCGACGATGTCGCCCTTCTCGCCCACGACCGCGTGCTGCTCTACCCGCAAGCAAGTCCGAAGACCCGCTGAGTCAACCTGTTCGAATCGCGAACTGAGCCCGCCATGCGCTGGTGGCGATTCACTCGCCCCAGCGCATTCCAAAGCGAGTGCAGGTTTTTGCGGCGCTTCGCCGCAAGAAACCTGCCACGAGCGCTCATGGGACGCGCCGCCGCGAATGAATCGCGATCGGCGCAATTCCATTGTTGTTTGACGCACTGAGCCCGCCCTCCGGCGGTGCCGATTCACTCGGCCCGCCGGAGTCCAGAGCGAGTGCAGGTTTTTGCGGCGCTGCGCCGCAAGAAACCTGCCACGAGCGCTCAAGATAGTGCAGTGATCTTCGCTTGCGCAGGGCGCGAGTGAAGATCACGCAGGGACCGCATGCAGTGACTTCACGACCTTGTCGTGTAAGTCACTGCATGCGGTCCCGTGTACTTCGCTTGTGGGCGGATCAAACGATTGTCTTGGAGTTGTTCGATGCAATGTCCGCACCATCCTGACATGCGGCTCAGTGCAAACATGCAGGTGAATAGATCCGTCTTGATCCCGAGACAGTGATAGGTCGTCGCGCTGTAGAAGTCGACATTCGGAAAGATCCCCTTGCCTGCCTTCGCATCAAGCACGAGTGATTCGATGCGTTGGCTCATCTCGAACAAGCGGAGGTTGCCCGTATCGGTCGCAATCTGCTTGGCGAAGGTCTTCAGATAGGTCGCTCGAGGATCGTATGCCTTGTAGACACGGTGCCCGAAACCCATGATGAGTTCCTTGCGCTCGAGTTTGCCCTTGATGAACTCGTCAACCTTGTCGATCGAACCGATCTCATCGAGCATCACCATGACCTCTTCATTCGCGCCGCCGTGCAGAGGACCCTTGAGCGTTCCAACCGCGGTCGTCATCGCGCTGTAGAGGTCGGAGAGCGTCGCAATCGTCACGCGCGCCGCAAAAGTCGATGCATTCAACCCGTGATCGGCGTGGAGAATTAGGCAAATGTCCAGTCCACGCGCCATCGCATCCGTTGGCTTCTCGCCGTTGAGCATCCACAGGAAGTTAGTTGCGATATCAAAGGACTTGTTGGGGTGAACGAAGTCTTTGCCTGAACGATGACGCTCAAAGTTCGCGATCAGTGTTGGCGTCTTGGCAACCAAGCGCAACGCCTTGCGCTTGCTTGCTTCGATCCCATCCGCATCCGCCTCGCTGTCGTAAAGCGCAAGCGCGGAGACCAAGGTTCGCAACGCGTGCATCGGGACGGCATCGCGCGGCATGCCGCGAATCATTTCGTACAGCTCGTTCGGAATCTCATACTCCGATCGCAGCGCGCTCTTGAGAGCATCGAGTTCCGCCTTGCTCGGAAGTTTGGTGTTCCAAAGGAGGTAGACCGTTTCTTCGTAGGTCGATTGACGCGCGAGCGAGTCGATGTCGATGCCGACATACTCGAGGACGCCCTTGCCGCCGTCGATGAATGACATCTGGGTGTCAGCGACGATCGTGTTCGCGAGCCCCTTATCGTAAATCGCGGCGGGAGCCGTTGGCGCGGGAGCAGGTGCTGGCGGGGTTGCAGTCGACATGGGTCAGCCTCAGATTCAAACTCAGATGCATGCACGCGTGCGCGAGTCGTACCCGCGCTGATCCATCGAAGCTTGTGCATTCCTCTCGCTGAGGGCCTCGCTCGACAGAGCCCCTGATCCTAGCAAAGCTCCTTGCATACCGTGTGCCCTTTTCGCGAAATACAACTGCTCCTAGACACAAAGTTGAAGCACTCGCGCGTACCCTCCGACGCGTGTTTCTCCCCCTCGGCACAGACCGGCTGTCCTCCTCTCATCGACGCCGAATCGTCGTTGTTCCGGTCCTGCTCGGCCTCAATGTGGCGGCCTACGCCGCGGGTTTCTGGGGCGCGCGCAACGGGATGTGGAGCGTCGAGCAGTTTTACGACCGACTCGCGCTCGACTGGCGAGCGTTCGAGTGGTGGAATCTCATCACCTACCAGTTTCTCCACGACCCGAACAGCATCTGGCACCTCGTGGGAAACATGTTCTTCCTGTGGACCTTTGGACTCGCCGCAGAGGCTCGGCTCGGGCGCGTCCGGTTTCTTCTCGCGTACCTGATTGGTGGTGCGATCGCAGGCGCTGCACAGATCCTTGTTTCACACGGCGCAGTGATCGGCGCGTCCGGCAGTGTGTCGACCGTCGCGGGACTCTTCATCGCGCTCTTTCCAGGTGCAAACATCTACGGCCTCAGCCTTCTTGGTCTTGGCATCGTTGCAATACCTGCGTCCTTCTTCATCATGCTCTATGTCGCGATCGATCTTGTCGACGCGCTTCTCGAGATTACTTCGGTGCGGCAATCGTCCGTAGGAAACTTCGCGCATCTTGCGGGCATGGCCTTCGGCATCGCGCTCGGCCTTACCCTGCTCTACGCGAAGCAACTTCCGCGCACGGAAACAGACCTTCTTCACTCGATCTCGCAATGGCGGCGACGACGCGCGTTTCGCGCGGCTATGCGAGAAGGCACTGCGTGGAGTGCACCGAGTGCATCGGCCGCACCTCCATCGCGCGTCGCCGCCGGTGCTGCGTCGACGCAGACGGAATCGGAGCGCGCGTGCCGCGCGGAAATCGCGCAGTTTCATGCGCAGCGCGACTTCAGCAAGGCGGCCGATCGATATCGACGGCTCCTCGCGGATCGTGTCGACGCGGTGCTCAACGCCGAAGTACAGATTGACCTCGCGACGCAGTTGGTTTCGGACGGCGACCCCGCAACAGGGGCGCACGCGCTCACGCTTTTCATCGTGAAGTTCCCCAACGATCGGCGAAGCGAGGAAGTGAAACTCCTGCTCGCAACAGTCCTCGCCCGCACGCTCGGCGATACGAATCGCGCCCGAGGCGTCATCGCGGATATCCGGGAGTCGCTGTTACCGAGTGATCGCCGCGCGTACTACCACACGCTCATGGACGAAGTCGGTTGAATGCGAACCCAGCACAACCCCGCTTGCTCGTCAAAATCTGCGGCGTAACCACAGTCGCGATGGCTCTCGATGCCGTCGATGCCGGCGCGGATCTTGTCGGAGTCGTCCTGATTCCGTCGAGCCCGCGTTGCGTTTCGCTCTCGATCGCGCATGCGATTCGCGAGGCACTTCGCGGGAGCGCGGAGTCGGTCGCGCTTGCCACTGCTCGCTGCGACGACGCCGTCCTGCAAGCGGCGGGTACATTCGACACGGTGCAACTGCACGGCGACGAAGCTCCGGAGGAGCTCGGCGCCGTCCGCGCAAGATTTCACTTCTCACGCGTGATGAAGGGATTCTCCGCGACTGCTGCAAGTGCGGCGCGATGGGATGCGTGCAATCTCACGAGACTCGTCCTCGACGCAGCGCAAGGCGGAAGCGGAAGTGCATTCGATCATGCCGCACTTGCGCCCGCGCGCGCGAAACTCCGCACACCGATCCTCCTCGCCGGTGGACTGCATGCAGGCAATGTCGCAGCGGCGATCAAACTCCTTCGACCTGACGGAGTCGATGTGAGTAGTGGTGTTGAATCAAGCAAAGGCGTGAAGGATCCGGCGCTGGTGCGACAGTTCATTCGAGCAGTGCGCGGCATCCCTTGAGCGCTCGCGCAGGTTTCTTGCCGCGCCAAGGCGCGCGGCAAAAACGCGGACTCAGCGCGTCTGACGAGCGCGAACAAAGGACGCCGATCTTGCGCCGGTGGCGATTCACTCGCCCCGGCGCAGTCGAAAGCGAGCGAGGCGATGCGCCTACCTCTTCTCCATCTCGTGCATTTCAACGCATCGCAAGTCGCGAGCGCTCAAACGACGAGCGCTCAAGATTCGCGCCTACGCCGTTTCTACGAACGACACGCTCTTTCGCACGCTGCCGAGTTCTGTCACCCACTGGTCAATCTGACCGCGGCGCGTTGGCCATGCGGGGCTGAACCTATCTCGCACGAATGCCGTGTACAGGGAGCTGAACGCACGATCGAAGCTCATCAAGAGATCGAGTCGCATCTCGATCGCCTGCCGGAGACTCTGCGGTTTCTCTTCCGGCTTGGGCAACTTCAACGCGCTAACTTCCATGCGATCGCCTTGGAGGACGAATTCGAAAGTTTGTCCAAACGCGTGCAGCATGACGCCGATCTTGCGCGGCCACTTTCCGCCCTTGATGGCTTGCACAGTTTCCATGCGGCGAAGCACTCCGCTGCCGCGGACAGTTGTCTTTCCGCTCAATCCCCAGGCGCACTCCAGATCGATGCAACGATCGACAACAATGGCGAGTTCCCCCGCTTCCGTCTCGAGCAGCCCTTCCTTCACTTCGGCCTGCCAACAGAGCCAGAACAGAAATGTGTTGCCGAGAAAGTCCTTCGACTCACCCGCACTCGAAGCCCACGGTACATCGGGCCGAGTCCGACTCTTGCGTTGACCTTGATCGACGGCGCCCTCGATGTCTAGTGGCGGCAAGGAGAATGCCTCTGGTTGCGCGTCATCGAACGCAGAGGACAGACCGCGGTCCCCGAGCGCGTCGTAGGCGAGCGTGCCACTACTGCGCGGCGCAATCCGCACATCAAAGGTCTCCTCCATCAACTTCTTGAGGAGGTTGATGTCCTTGTCGCTCGAAACGGGCGCGAGAATAGTGTTCGTCGCGAAGTCCCACCAGATCGCGGTGTGCTTCGGTGATCGATAGCGGCCGTTCGCGACCTCTTCGTCGATTCGGCGAAGTGCTTCCTCTCGCGCATCCCGCTTGGCTGACCGCGGCAGAAACGAGGCGCCGTCCTTCCCAACCACTAGGTGCGATTCTTCCGCCATGGCGATGTACGCCTTCTTGATTTCTGGCGGCACGCGAACGCTGTCGATTCGGAAACCCAAGAGCAGTCCGCTTCCGAACAGAATCGAGTCTGGCGAGAATGAAATGTCGAAGAGATGGCGACCGCCGGTCCACCCGCAGGCCGACTCCCCAGGTTTGATCCCGTCAACATCGCTGAGGATGTGCTTCCGAATTCGCTCGAGGAGCGCGCTCTCAAGCGTTGGCGGATCCGAGAGGACAGAGAAACGGCGATAGGCGATAGAACCGGCGCGAAAACCCATGCTGTGAGTCTCCCGCATCGCACGGCTGAGTGCCTGCCGGCGACAGTTTGTTCACACGCGAGAGATGTCTTGCATTTGTCCTCAAAATCCCTGCGCGTGGGCGAACTTCCGGAGGGAGATCGGAGTAGTTCGCGAGTGAGTGCATTCGCTGTACGCCCTCCGCCGTGGTTCCTCCGCGCCCTCCCCTCGATCTTCGAGCGAAGCGTTATTCTGCGCCTCTCGATGGCAGAGGCGAGTATCACCCAAGCAGGCGACCGAACCGACGAAGAACTCGTCGTGGACTACCGCAATGGCAACGCGGCGTGTTTTCAAACGCTCCTCGAGCGCTACCGAACCGACCTCTGGCGTTTCCTCGTGCGGCTCACGGGCTCGCGAACTGCGGCAGACGATGTCTTTCAGGATGCGTTTCTTCAGGTCCACCTGAGCGCGGAGAACTTCGACGCGGAACGCAGATTCAAGCCTTGGCTCTACACGATCGCTGCGAACAAGGGGCGCGACTTTCTGCGCCGGCAACATCGTCGCGCTGCAGCGAGCCTCTCGGCTCCGCTCTCTCGTGAAGGCGATGGATCTCTCGGCGAGTTGATTCCTTCGGCCGAGCCTCAACCAAGCGCGCCAATGTCGACGGAAGATGATCGAAACATGGTGAACCGCGTCGTGGATGCGCTGCCGACGCACTATCGAGAAGTCCTCGTACTCGCGTACTTCCAGAAGATGAGTTACGAACAAATCTCACAAGAACTCGCGATTCCACTCGGAACCGTGAAGAGCAGATTGCATGCGGCGGTCGCGAGCTTCGGCGACAGTTACAAGCGCGCGCATGCGGCGGAGGTGTCGAAGTGAACGGACCCAACGAGAACCAGGCGACACCGGCGCCGCTCACGCCTCGCGAGGCTGACGCAGTTGATTTGCTTGTCGAGCATGAGTTCGATCTTGCCCGCGCCCTGCAAGCGCGTCCTGACTTGTCGAGCGAGCTTCACTCGATGCACGCATCGATGGGCGAACTAGATGGCTATGCCACCGGCGAACCAGATCCCGACCTCGTCGCGGTGACGCTCGCGCGCGTCGATCGCGCGACACGAGAGCAAGCGGATCGCATGACTCTCGCGAACACAAGCGAAAAACGCAGCGGTTCGGGTCAATGGCGAGACATCGTCGCGATTGCCGCAGTTGCGCTGCTCGTGGTTTCCGTCGCGATCCCTGTCCTTTCTTATGTGAAGTCGGAAAAGGAAATCGCGCACTGCAGCGGAAACCTCCGCTCCATCGCGGGAGGATTTGAAGGATTCACAGCCGATCACAACGGCAACCTGCCAATGGCCGCCGGCTTCATGTTTCCTGACGGCGCGTTCCCCGATCTCCCGACGCACCACTTCCGCGCGTCCGATTGCCTCGATCGACTCGCGCATGGTGGCTATTGCAAGAGTGAATGCCTCGCGTGCAAGTCCGACACCGAGGCGGATCCGAACTATGCGGTACAGACTGGAAGCCCGGTGCATCCGATGCAATGGCGCACGGGCGTTCGGCGTCCCTTGGTTGCGGATCGCAATCCACTCATTGATCTATTGCGAGCGGAAGTCCCAGTGCGAATCGTGAGCCTGAACAGCCCAACCCACGACTATCGCGGACAGAATGTGCTGTTCACCGATGCGTCAGTTGAGTTCTTGACGAGCCCGACGATCGAAGTCGATGGCACCATCGACCATTTGTATGTCCCGCGTGACCACGGCGGTCTCGAGGACGATGTCTGCTCCTTCGCGGATTGGGTTGGCTCCGACACTTTCTTGGCGCATTGAGTGAACCGGACTTGGGCGCTACGAATGCGGCATTTTCGAGAGACAATTTAGGGAGAACCGCTTCTCGATCACGCGTCTCAAAGTAGACTCATGACATGGTCTCGTTCCCACGGATCTCAATCGACGCTGACATTCGGTTTGGAAAACCGTGTGTTCGCGGCACCCGGCTGACCGTCGGAGAGGTACTCGGCATGCTCGCCTCCGGAGCGACCGAAGCAGAACTTCTCAGCGATTTCCCCCAGCTCACCCACGAGGATGTACTCGAGTGCCTTGGCTTTGCCGCAGAACGCGAGCGAAGGCTCCACATTGATCCGGCGGCCTGAGTTCTATCCATGCGGCTCCTGCTCGATGAGAACCTGTCCGAGTCGATTGCGCAGGGAATCAAGAGTGCCTTTCCCGAAACAGCGCATGTTCGACGAGTGCTTGGCGCAGGCGCGAGCGATCGCCTCGTCTGGTCGCGCGCAGCGTCGGAACGCGAATCGCTCGTGACGCTTGATGAGGATTTTCAAGCGCTCAGCCTCACGCTCGGCTCGCCGCCGAAGGTGATCTTGATCGACGCGCACAATCCGACAACCGCGCGAATCATTCAGCTCCTGCTTGAACGGAGCGCAGCGATCCACGCTTTCGGCGAGAGCACGGAGTCGACGATTCTCGTGTTGCGCATTCCGCGCATGTGAACGACTGCCAGCCCGGTTCGGCGCGAACGGAGGCGCGCGGCGATTCCAAACTCACGGGGTGCGTGCGACACGGAAGCCGACGCGATACTCCGGGAGGTTCGTCGAGTAACCCCCATGACTCGATGAACGAAGATAGAACGCATCGGACCAACAACCGCCACGCATCACGACTGCTGTACCCGACAATGGTCCCGTCGGGTTCACCTGCGCGGCGGGCAGATAGAGGCCATCCCAGTCGTTCACGTACTCCCAGACATTGCCACACAGGTCATGTAGTCCTAGCGCATTGGCAGCCATGCCTCCGATGACGTGTGTACGCGAGTCTGAGTTGGTTCCGTGCCACGCAATGATTCCGATCTGATTGTCGTCGTTGGCTCCACTCGGGTATCCCGGCATCGAATGAAATGCCGTGGTCGTGCCAGCCCGATATGCAAACTCCCATTCCGCTTCGGTTGGCAGCCGGAGTCCAGTTGCGCTGAGGAAGTTCTGAATCGTGTTCCACGAGACTTGCTCAACCGGTCGCGATGGGCTGTCCGCGTACCCTTGGAAGTACGACGGATTCGAACCCATCCGCGCTTGCCACTGCGCCTGCGTCACTTCATAGCGGCCGGTGTAGTAGGCGTTCGTGAGTGTCACCTGATGCACGGGATTTTCGCTGGAACCGCATCCGTACTGATTCGACGCAGAGCAGCCCATGTTGAATGTGCCAGGTGGAACCAGCAACATTTCAATCTGCGAACTGTTGTCTCGCACGCGCCAAGGAAAACATGTCGCGATGATCGCGCTGCGAAGCGTTGCGTTGGTGACGACCGCAGGATCAGGCGCGTAGGTCAGCGTTGTCGCCCACGGTAGCACGGCGCAGTTGCCGCTCGCATACGGCGTCTCACCCCAACTAGACAACAGCATCGCGATGTCGGGACCATCGACGACGCCGTCATTGGACAGATCCGCAAAAGCGTCGTCGGTCCCCCACAAACTCAATAGGAACGCGAGGTCGTCGCCGCCGATCGCGCCATCGAGCCCGAAGTCACCCACTGCATACTCACACGAATCTGGCGTGCAATTCTGATTGTCATCGGTCACGCCGTTGAGGAAAATGTCGCAGCGATCAAGCGTGCCATTAGCGTCGCAATCATCATCAAGACCCTCCACAATGTCGCAGGTGTCTGGAACCTGGTTCTGGTTGCAATCCGGCACAGTGCCTTGACTCAGTTCGTAGTCGTCTGGCAATCCATTGCCGTTGCAGTCTTCGCAACTGTCGGGAATGCCATCCGTGTCGATGTCGTTGGAGAATCCACTCGCAATGTCGCAGGAATCTGGGATGGCGTTCGCGTTGCAATCAAGACTCGACCCTGCCGTGAGGTCGCATGCATCCGGAATCGTGTTGGCATTGCAATCCGGTGCTGCGCCACTCGCAATCTCACAGGCGTCAAAGATCCCGTTGCTGTTGCAATCGGGCGCGCCGCCTGCGATGTCGCAACGGTCTGGGATGTCGTTTCGTCGCAATCGACCGCCGTGCCTTGCGCGATGTCGTAGGAGTCTGGCATTCCATTGCCGTTGCAATCGAGTTGGCAGGAGTCAGGCACGCCGTCGGTATCGATGTCGCTTGAGAAGCCCGATGCGATGTCGCAGGAGTCTGGGATGTTGGTCGTATTGCAATCTTCAGAAGTACCCGAGTGAATGTCGCAGTAGTCAAGCATGCCGTTGCTGTTGCAATCGGTCGACACCGTCAGCGTCGCCTTCACTTCACTGAACGGACTCGCGCACTGCGTCGCACTCACCAGAGCATTCCCGGTGATCGTCACACTCATCACGCCACCCGCACTTGCCGCAACCACCGCGTTCCATTGCTTGGTCGGAATCACAAAGGTTGCGATGTCCGGCGTCACTGGGCAATTACTCGCGCCGTTCTGAAACAGCGTGGTCGTGATCGTTGTGCCTGCGAGTTTGAATGTCGCGTACTCCGTCGCAAGGTTGAAGTCCCCCACTGCGCGCACGGTGACCGTGACCGGCCAGAAACTTGAAGCGACGCCGACGAGCGTTCCTGAAGTTGTGACACCTGATCCAATCGCGCCCATGTCGCCGGTTGCGACGGTGATCGAGGACTGACATGCGTCGCCCACGCCATTACTGTCGCAATCCGCTTGCGTCGCGTTCGCGACGAGCGGGCAGTTGTCACTCGCATCCGGCACGCCGTCGCCGTCGGTGTCTTGCGCGAAGGCAGGAGCACCGCACAGGACGAGCGAGCAAAGGAACGCACGACCTAACGCCACCTGCACCGATTGATTCTTCATGGGACTTCCTCTGATTGGCACCGACCGCCGCCTACCCACGCCAACGCCACCGACCCTCTGAAGGTAGCGCCTGAAGCGATCGGCGCAAGCGCGAATCAACCGAATCGGAGCCTCCCGTCGCCGCCGCCCGCCGCGCCAATGCGGTTTTCACCACCCTACGAGCTCTCCGACTCTCAACCCGGCCGACCCGACGGTGCCATCGACGGTCCAGCCGCGGTCTCATCTTGGTCCGCGACCAATCTTCCGACCCTGCCTCAACGCAGAATTTCCCCACCCATCCGCTTGCGAACGCTGCGGTTGCCTGCTAACCTTCTCGATCCCCCTCATTTGGGGAGCGGCTTGTCCGCGTCTCGACTTTCCTGCCTCCAGTTCCCGCGTAGTTCCCAGCGTAGTTCCCATTTTTGGGGAGCCTCTCAATGCCAAAGAACAAATCCCACAAGGGCCTCGCCAAGCGAATCAAACTCACCAAGACCGGCAAGGTGCGCGTCAAGCGCCCTAACGGTCGTCACTTGAAGAGCAACAAGACCGGTGCGGCTATCCAGTCGTACCGTGGCAACAACTACGCAAGCTCGGGCAACCTCAAGGCGCTCGCGAAGATGCTCTTCCGCGGACTCCGTTCGCAAGAGCAATCGAAGGCCGACAAGGCCACCGATCTCGTCGAAGTCGCTGCCTAATTTTCACTCACGAATCTGTTTCCGTTTCATCATCTGTCCGTCGGGACCGAAGTGCGCCGACCGTAACGCGCCTCCGCCGGACAAACGCTTAGGAGTTCACTATGCCACGCGCACGCAAGGGTGCAGCCCGCACGCAAGCCCGCCGCAAGCTTCTTCGAGAAGCACGCGGTTTCTTCGGAACCAAGAGTCGCCTCAAGCAACAAGCGAAGGTCGCGCTCATGCGCGCCGGCCGTTATGCGTGGCGAGATCGTCGCGCGCGAAAGCGAGACTTCCGCGCCCTCTGGATCACTCGTATCACGGCGGCCTGCCGTATGCGTGGCGTTCGCTACTCGCTCTTCATCAACGGCCTCCAGCGCGCTGGCTGCCTCTTGAATCGCAAGATGCTCTCGGAAGTTGCGATCCATGATCCGACAACCTTTGATGCACTCGTGACCCTCGCGAAGGCGAAGACCACCGCGACCGCTGCCTGCGCGGCGTAGTTGAGCAGGAGCGCGGAGTTCTGCCGCGAAGCGCGGACAAACTCCATCGCTCCCTTTCGACTCGGTCGGACCCACTGACAATGACACGGCGCTGGAGCAATCCAGCGCCGTGTGTCTTTTTGTCCGCTCTTCGCTCGCCGAGCGTCTGGCGCTCTGCGAGTTCAAGGGACTCGCGTGAAACGCTTGGAAGAGCCCGCGCAGCTCAGCGCCGTATTGGAGCGACCAACCTCGGGCAGGACTCGCAAGGTTTGCGCAGACAGCAGCGCAATCCCGGAAGATTCATCGCCGAGTTTCGGAGGACTTCTGCTGAACCCCAACCCAGATGATGTATGTTGTAAAAGTACAACATGCGCGGCCCGCCGCTCAACTCCAACCAACTGTGCAGTGCTCTGAAGACGCTGGCGGCACTGCTTCCGCCGGACAAGCCCGCCGAGATGATCCTGATTGGCGGAGGAGCCGGAATGCTCTCTGGGCTCCTTCCAACCGACCGATCGACCGTCGACCTCGATGTGATGGATGTCACGCCGCCGGAGGTCTTCGACCTTTGCTGTCACTTCGCGCCGCGAGTCGCAGAGGAGTGTGGCATCAGTCCGAGCTGGTTTGATTCGACGGCGCACACGATTCGGCACACGATGCTCGACGGCGCGAGGGACCGGACCGTTTTCATCGGCGAGTTTGGACCGCTCGGCGTCCGCGCGATCACACGGATCGACTTGATCTCGCTGAAGTTGATTGCGGGAAAGACAGCGGGATCTCCTCGACCTTCGGAGCCTCCATGTCAGTCGCGCCGAAACCGAATTCATTGCGATGAGTTTACCGAAACTCCTCAAAATCGGCGTCAATCCCGATCACATCGAGAATGCGCTGCGCACGCTCGAGGATCTCGGCGTTCGCGATAGGGAGCCTCCGATCAAAGAGGGAGCATCATGACCGAACCCGAACTCGACAGCGTCATCGATCGTTGGCGTGACGCCGGCGCCGCGTACAACGGTCCTGTGTTTCCGCCGAAACCAGTGACCGTCGCACCGATGGACATCGAGCAGTTGCTTCTCGACACGGCTCGAGCGATGCGCTATGTCGCACGCCTTTACAACACGACAGCGACATGGCTTCACGAGTTTGGCGACATCGTGGCGAAGCACCGCCTGCGCCGCATGATCGCTGACAAGCTAAGCGTCGATGATCATGCCCCACTCGGCGCTGTGTTCGACTGCGCGCAGATCGGCCAAAATCCGCAGGAATTCCGATCGATCATCGCAGTGCTCCAACCGGCGCGCAAAGCGATCCCGCTCTTTAAATCACTCGAAAGCGATCCCGCGATGCTTCGGTTCGCGAAAGAGCGCACTGGCTCCGTCGGCGCTCGCTGGCGCATCTACATTGACGACGAGCCCATCCGTCCAAAGGTCATTCGGCCCGCAAACTGGATCATGCGACGCCACCCTGATTTCGTGCTGCGCGCGGATTTCAAGGGCGACCTGCGTGCGTCGATCTTGGCGTCACTCGCATTTGACGACGGCGCGACGGAAAGCGAACTCGCGCTTGCGCGCGCCGCGGGCGGAAGCCGCGCACAAGTTCGCAATGCACTCGACAATCTCGAGATGACCGGCCGGGTTCGGCGACATCGATCGAAGGCAGGAACGCGCATCGAACTCCTCCGATTCCAGTGAGCGAGTAGCCGGCGAAGCCGATCGCGAGGCGAACGAGCTTGCAGCTCAATCGCCACCGGCGCGATGCGTCCAGTTCGCGATCATCGCGGTAGGCGCGCCGCCTCGCTCGCTTTCGACTGCGCCGCCGCGAGTGAATCGCGAGCGGCGCAATTCCAATGTTGTTGGACGGGCTGAGCTCGCCCTCCGACCGTCGCGATTCATTCGCGCGGTCGGAGTCGAAAGGGAGCGCTGAAATTTGTCCGCGCGCTTCGCGCGGCAGAATTTCAGGCTCCCGCTCAAACTAACGCAGTGACCGCTGCTTACGCCTAGGCGCAAGCAGCGGTCACGCATCACTCTCCGAGTTCGACTCGGGTGAGAGCCTCCGGCTCTCACCCGTGTCGAGGATTCGTAACTATCAGCCGATGAGCGAGAGAACCTGCTGCGGAGCAGTGTTCGCCAGCGACAAGGACTGGGTTGCAGCCTGCGAGAGGATCTGCGCGCGAGTCATGTTCGCTGTCTCTGCTGCGAAGTCCGTGTCACGGATCGCAGACTCAGCAGCCGTGGTGTTCTCAAGGGCAACGCCGAGGCTCGAGATCGTCGAACCAACAACGTTCTTCTGGAACGCGCCGAGGCGACCGCGAAGGCTCGAGACCTGCTTGATAGCAGCATCGATGACTTCTTGTGCCTGCGACAGGTTGCCATTCTGGACATTGCCTGCACCGCCCGACTTGAGCGATGAGAGGAAGCCAGAGGAGCTTGCACCGAGGTTGCCTGTGGTCACGGTTTCGATACCGAGCGAGACCTTACCTGCGAGATTCACGGATGGTGCGAGATTGAAGTTCGCGCCGCCACCGGTGATGTAGAAGGTAGAGGTTCCACCAGCTGCGTTGATGGCGTTCGTGCCGTTGAGCTGCACGCTGACATCAAAGCCGTCGGTCGAGACGCGTGCACTCAGGCCGTCCGTAGTGGCCTGCGTACCGTTGATGAGGACGGTCGCATCGCGGCCGTAGTCCTTGAGATCGTCGACGGACGAACCGCCGGCTGCTGCACTGAACACGAAGTTCGTGGAGTTCTCGTTGGACAGTTCCTTCATGCGAACGAAGCTGTCTGCACCGTAATCGCTCGAGTAGAGCACAACGCGGTTCGCGTTCGCTGCCGAAGCAGTCACGCCAAGTGCATCGCTGAAGCTGTTGATGGCTGCAACGACTGCCGACTGTGCGGTACCTGATGCGAAGGTGAACTGTTGCACGCCCTTGGCGCCGGTCACTTCGAAGGTGACCTGACCCGAACCACCGTTGCCAAACGCTGCGCCAGTCGAGAGGTAGACCTTGGCGGTCTGCGCTGACTGAAGCACCGAGATGGTGACGGAGCGAGCCGAATTGTCATCGCTGAGCTTCGCAGCATTCACGGTGACATCGGTGAGGCCTGCGCCCTGACCAGAAACCGTGTAGTCGAAGTTGCCGTTGAGCAACTTCGTGCCTTGGAAGCTCGTCGCGTTGGCAATGCGATCGATCGTCTGCAGAATCGAGTCGACCTGCAGCTGATTCGCGTCGCGCTCTTCTTGCGAAACACCAGCCTCGTTGGCGGTTGCGCCGACGATGCCCTGGAGTTCGACAAGCATGTTCGAGATTTCTTGGAGACCACCCTCAGCAACATTCACGACCTGATCAGCGCGCTGGCTGTTCGAGATCGCTGAGTTGATGGCGGTCTTCTCCGCACGGAGATTCTCGCTTGCAATGAGACCTGCCGGATCATCAGCACCACGATTGATGCGAAGACCGGTTGACAAGCGCTGCAGACTGCCTGCAAGCATCTTGTTCTGCCCGTTCAGCACGCGCTGAGCAACGAGCGATGGAATATTTTGATTGATACGACTCACTGTAGATCCTCCGTGAACTTTCCTGGGCTCTCCAGGCGCTAACTCCCAACCGCCCCGAAACTGGGGAAGGCCTTACGAATCGCAACGCGCGACTCGCACCTTGCCACCATTCGGAATCCCCCGAAAGGTGTCTGTCCTGCTGCTTGGTTCACTCCGTAAACCTGTTTCGCCGCAGTCCATCCTTCGCGGCAAGAGACGAATCGGGCAGAAACGGACAGCACTTCATGCCTGAGTCGCAATTCCGGCGTCTTTTCGCCGGCGCGGAAAAGAAAACCGCTCGGCGCGAAGCCGAGCGGTATGAGCGATCAGGTGAATTCCTACCTATCTGTACGGTCTGAGGCGATTATCGGAGGAGACTCAGAACATTCTGCGCGGTGGAGTTTGCGGTGGCGAGCACGGAGGTGCCCGCCTGCTGGAGAATCTGGGCGCGGCTCAGCATCGCACTTTCTTCCGCGAAGTCCGTGTCGCGAATCTTCGACTCGCTCGCGGTGATGTTCTCAAAACCAATCTGCAGGCTGCGCGAGTTGGTCTGCAGCGTGTTGCGTTCGAAGGCACCCAAGCGGCCGCGCATCACGCTGATTTCCGTCACCGCAGCATCAAGAATGCTGTTGGCTTCGGCAGCTCTCGAAGTTGTCAGTGCGTTGGGCTGACCACTCTTGAGACTGTCGAGGAAGTAACGCGCTGCGTCGATGGTCGTTCCGCCAATGCGGCTCGCTGCAACGGAACTGATACCCACGCCAACCTGTTGCGTCGTGGTGATCGACGGCCCAAGTTGGAATGTCGCACCACCGCCAACAAGGTCGAAGGTCGTTGGAGATCCGCTCACCATCGTGGCGAAGGCCTGGGTGAGATCGAGCTCGAGACTGAGCGCCGGTGTGTTGAGACTAATGCTCGTTCCGTTTCCAGTCGCGAGCGCACCATTGATGATCGCCGTGACATCGCGACCTGCGTCGCGCTGCGTAGCGTTTCCACCTGGAGCACTGTAAGTTTGCCAGAACGCGCCGCCCTGACCGATGCGACGGACGGACACAAACTCATCGCTACCGAAGCTCGTCGAGTTGAAGAAGAAGCCAGACGCTTGGTTCGCGCCATTGGCAAGTTCTGCACTCACGCCTGTCGTGTCGCGCACGGTGTTCACCGCTGCAACGACTGCGCTGAGCGCCGTACCGGAAACAAACGAGAGCGTTTGCACACCGAGGCTTCCCGCGATTTCAAGCGTGACTCCCGATGCGAGCGTGCCCATGCCACCGGAGAAGAACAGCGCACCCGTCTGTGCGGACTGCGTCACTTCGACAGCGACTCCAATGCTGGAGTTGCCTCCGAACTGCACACTGTGAATCTTCGCGCCAGCAACTGCCGAAGGCGCAAGACCACTCGTGAGGTACTCGAGAGAGCCGTTGAGCAATTGCAAGCCGGCGAAACTCGCGGTGTTCGAGATACGCGTGATCGATTCGATCGCGCTATCGACTTGGAGTTGATTCGCGTCAACTTCCTCTTGCGAGATACCGCCCGTGTTCGCTGTCGCGACGACGAGACTCTTGATCGAATTCAAGAGGTCTGCGACTTCGGCGAGATAGCCTTCCGTGGTGGCGATGACCGAGCTTGCGCGCTCGCTATTGCTGATAGCCTGCGTGATGCCCTTCATCTCCGAGCGCAGTCGCTCAGAAACGATGAGGCCTGCTGGATCATCCGCACCACGATTGATGCGAAGACCAGTCGAGAGACGCTGCAGGCGAAGACCGAGGTCTCCAGCGCTCTTGTTCAGGTTGCTGCGTGCGATGAGTGATGGAACGTTCGTATTGATGCGAGCCATGGCAATCCTCCTTGACTGAGAGGCTCAGTGGGGTTACGCGGTTTCGCGACGCCCCGGAGTGTTCGCCGCGAGCTTCGCGGCGGCAGGAAGGACCGTCCCACCTGCATGCTGATGCAAACCCTGACCTGTCGAACTCTTGCCTGTCAAACGCGGTCGAAGTGCGCCCAACTCTCCGCGAAACGACGCGGCCTGTTGGTTCTCATTTCGAATGGCGTCATACACTTCTTTGCGATGCACCGCCACATGCGCTGGTGCTTTGATTCCAATTCTGACCTTGTCACCACGAATGTCGACGATGGTCAGCTCGACTTCGTCACCAATCATGATGGTCTCGTCACGCTGCCGTGAAAGTACGAGCATCGGCAGACTCCTTCCTGATTCCGCGTGAGGATTCACGCGGCGGGCATCCGTGCCCTGAATTCCATCCAATCCTCAAGCGGCATCCTTATCGCTCGAGGCAAACCATCATCACTCACGCACTCTGCGCCTGCACGCTCTCGCTGATTTTCACCAGCTCGTAACGCGTGGTCCAGCGCTTTTCAGCGAGCACGAGTTGCATTGAATTTCGATTGCGTGTGTTCACGATGATCGGCCCCTGCAAATTTGCAGTGAGCGATCCATCGCGCTTGTTCACGATCACCAAGACCTGCGCGTCATCGACTTCGTTCATCGATAGCTCTTGCATCTGCTCTTTGCGAATCTGTGCCTGGTAGTCCGGCACCCACAGCGCAGGATCTGTCACAACAAAGGCGAGATCAGGCGACTCCGTGGACTGCAGCCAGAAGAACACGCCGTGCTCGTCAGGCTGGAGCAGGGCGAAGGTGTGGTAGCTGCTGAATCCGAGGAGCCCGGCTTCGAACTGCAGAAGGCGGGTTTCGTCTACATCCACTGTCCCAAATCGAGTCGTGTTGATCTGCATGTCAGTCGCTCCGTTCGGCCTAACCATTCCTTGGAGTCCGGCATCCTGCCGGCGGACCTCCGTCCTTTGATACGCGGTGGGCCGTGCGCCGCGCATCACAAACACTGCGGAACCCCGCAGGGAAAACTCATGGGCTATGTCAGAAAGTCAAGCAAACTCATGTTCACAGCGCGCGATGCACCCGCAAGTCCAGCTTGCAGTTGCTGCTGCAGTGCCGCGAGTTGAGTCGCGGCGTCTGCGTAATCAAGGTCTTGGATGCTTGCGCGAAGGCTCATGTCCTGGATCGAAAGTTCAGTCTCTCTGCTCGCCGCGTCAGAGACGCGTCGAGATCGAACTCCGACATCTGCGCGCGCTTGTGCGGCTCGCGTGAGATCGGATTCAAGTCGTTGAGTTGCAAAGGAGATGCCAGCCTCGTCATTGGCCAGCAAGGCGTCTCGAAGGGCCATGAGGTGCGCAAATGCACCGTCAACGGCAACGGTTGCGCGATCCGTACCCGCAAGAACCGCCGTGACGGTATCTCCGGCGATCCCGAGCGCCTCCGCAGTTCCAGAGTTGTTGATGGACGCAACGATTGTCTTGGGGCCAACCGTGTTGTCGATGATCGAAATCCCGTTTCCGTCCGCATTGAGCCCGACATTGAAGTCTGCAACGCTCACACCCGCCGCGCTCGCCGCTGCGAGCATCGAGCTCATGACATCCCCCACCGTCGCCGCCGCGCCGATGTCCACCTCAATCGTCCGACCGTCCTGGAGCGTGACACGAATGTCGCGATCCGCCACTGGATCGGGCAGACCTGTGACTGGATCGACAGAGCCGGAAGATTGAGGAACCCCGCGACCGTCTCGGAAGTCGGAGAGCTTTGTCGAAAGCGTGAGGGAACGAATGCCGAGCTCGGTGGCGATGGAACCCCCGGCGACCTCTTCGATCGACATGCGCCCACCGGAGAGCTCGTTCTTGACATCAAGACGCCGCCCATCCGCGGCGATTTCCACGCGGATACCGATGTTCAGCGCCGCAACCGCATTCTGAAACTCTTGCACGGTGTCGTACTGCGAGAGATCGAGTTCACGCACCTGACCGCCGTTACGAAGTCGAAGGGTGCCTCGAGGATTCGTCAAGCCGCTCAGCGAATCGAGCGCGGTCATCCCTGTCAACTTGGGGTCGATATCTGCGCCTGAGGTCGTGACGCCACCCGCGAAAGTGCCTTGTATTCCAAGATCCCCAGCCGCGTTGGACCGATTCAAGTCTCGAATGACAACCGTGTTTCCCGCGCTTGGCGTGATCGCGAATCGGTCACCGGTCGCCCCGTCAATTGCGATCGTCGCAAGAGGGTCGATCGTCTGCATCGCATTCTGGACCGCGACACGGACATCCTCAATGCTGTCAGCTTCGGTCAAATCAACCAGCACCGCAGTGCCGTTCACTTCAACCTCGATTGTTCCGGTTCGTACGCCAACGCCGGATGCGCCGCGAATCTCCGAGAGACGAGTTGCCGAAGTCATCGCGGGGTCAAGGTCACGATCACCCTCGACGCGAGCACTCAATGCGCCAAACGCCTGCTCGCCCGAGATCGTCAAGCGAACATCTGACGCGAGGCCGAGATCAGCACGCATCCCGTCGCCCTGACCGCCGTAGCGAAGCCCATTGAGGAGTGAGCCAAATGGTTCCGCGCCATGCGAAGTCCCGCCAAAGTAATGAATACCCCGCTGTTCGCGGTTCGCAATCTGCGTGAGCGATTGCACCAGCGAAGACACAACGGCAGCTTGGTTCTGGCGCGTCGCGCCATCGCTTCCGACGCCAATCTGCGACAGGCCGATCGCTCTGGCTTCCTGCAAGATGTCGCTCAGGTCACCGAGCGATGCGTCGAGGGAATTCAGGACTGATTCGGCTTGTCCGAGGTTGGTCTCTCGCTGCGCGCGTCGTTCGATGAGGTCGTCGAGAACAGTGACGCTTGAGGCGCTGATCGCGTTTTCCGAGGGACGGGTGAATTGCATGCCCGACGCGAGTTGCACCTGCACAGCGAGAAGACCGCGGTTGGAGCGCTGAATGCCGCTCAGCGCAATTCTTGACGCCAAGAGGTTGGGAACACGGGCAAGATTTGCAGGATTGGGACCCATAGTGCCGCTCCGAGAGAGAGCGACGCTACTCCGTGCGAGTCGTGTGCCACTCGCCAACGGGTACGGCCCGGAGCGTCAAGTCTCTGACTTCAGCCGCTTCAGCCCAGCGCAGAGTGCGGCGATGTCCGCCGGGGTGTGCGCCGCACTAATCTGAATCCGAAGCCGAGCGTGGCCCTCAGCGACCACCGGAAAGCCAAAGCCGATGACGAACACACCGAAGTCCAAAAGGCGCTTCGACATCGCAATCGCCTTGGCCGTGTCATGCACGATGACGGGGCAAATCGCGGTCGAACTCTCCAGGACGGTGAAGCCAGTTCCTCGAATTCCCTCGCGCGCCGCGGCGACATTGTCGCGAAGGCGTTGCACGCGCTCAGGCTCCCGCATGAGAATCTCAATCGACTTCTCGGCGCTACATGCGATTGTGCATGGCAACGCGTTCGAGAAGAGCGTGGGCCGCCCACGCTGCGTCAACAAGGCAATCGCGCGGGCGCTGCCAACGATGTAACCGCCAGCACCCCCGCCAAGTGCCTTGCCGAGCGTCCCGGTGAAGTAGTCGATCGCGCTCGCGGGCATGCCGAAGTGCTCATGAGTGCCCCGCCCCGTCGCCCCCATCACACCGGTGCCGTGCGAGTCATCAACGATGAGCAGAGCGTTGAACTCGTCACACAGCTTGCGCATCGCAGGAAGATCCGCGATATCACCTTCCATGGAGAAGACGCCATCGGTGACGACCCAAATCGTGCCAGTCACTTCAGGGTTCTTGCGCGCGTCTTCAAGCTTGGCTCGGAGCGCCGCGATGTCATTGTGCTTGTACACCGTTCGGAGGAGTCCCTTCTTGATGACTCCCGCCAATCGAATGCCGTCGATGATCGAGGCATGGTTCAGCTCATCCGAAATGATGATGTCGCCCGCTTCGCATAGCGTCGCGAAGATCGCTTCATTCGCGTTCCAACAACTTGTGAAGGTGTACGCGGCTTCGCAGTTGTAGAACGCGCACAGTCGGGCCTCGAGCGCTGCGTGGCAATCGAAGTTCCCGCAGATGAAACGCACACTCGCCGTACCAGCGCCATACTTGCGCAACCCAGCGATGCCGGCTTCAACCACCTCAGGGTGATTCGCGAGCCCGAGATAGTTGTTCGAACAGAAACAAAGCACTTCACCGCGATCCTTGAGCCGGACCGTGCGGTCCATCGGGCCTTCGATCGTTTGAAGATGCTTCAGTTGCCCGTTGTTCGCGAGCGTGCTGAGAATGGTTTGCGTGCGTGAGGAAAATGAAGGTGCAGCGACAGCGGTCATGGGGGTGACGATTCTAACGCGCCACCGCGCACGCCATGAATGGCGCGCTCAAACGCCGTAGCGACTCTTCACTTTGGGAACGAGGTACTCCGAGAACGCCTTCGCGAAGTCATGCGCAGGCTTCCAACCCCAATCCCTTCGCGCGGCCGAGTCATCGCAGTCCTCCGGCCAACTGTCGATGATCTGTTGTCGCTCTGGAGTGGGTGCGTAGGAGATAGTCGCGGCTGGGAAGAACTCACGCACCTTCGCGGCAATCTCCGCTGCACTCGGCGCAAACGCGCTCACGTTGTACACGAGCTGGGTCAGAGATGCGCGTGGCGCGTTCGAAAGTTCCATGATCGAACGGACGGCATCTGGCATCGTCATGAACGGGATGCGCGCGTCGGCTCGCACGAAACACTCGTACGCCTTGCCTTGCGCAGCGTTGTGGAGCATCTCCGGACCGTAGTCACTCGTACCGCCAGTAGGCACGGTGTCCGCGGAGATGATCCCGGGAAAACGAATGGCTCGGAAGTCGACCGTGCACTCCATTCGGTCCGCGTTGAGCAGGCGATAGTGCCGTGCGTAGTAGCGACCGAGCTCTTCAACGGCGCGCTTGTTGACGCCATACATCGTGATTGGCTCAAGACACTGATCCTCACGAATCGTCCCCGCCTTTCGCTTCTCTTCCAGCGTCGCGACGCCATACGCGGCGATCGTCGAGGGAAACAAGAACTTCACGGGAGTCTTGCGTCGCGTCGCACTCTCAGCCGCGAGACGCAGCATGTTCGCGCTACCCATGACATTCACCTGCATGGCCAGTTCAGGCGAACGCTCGCCTCGTGTGGAAAGCAGGGCCGCAAGGTGCCAGATTTCTGAGATGTCATGATTGGCAGCGATAGCCTCGACGAGCCGCGGGTCGCTAATGTCGCCTGTGTATGTGGACTGCACGCATGATTTGCGAGCCGCGCTGAGTTCCTTGAGATCCATCGCGACGATTTCGCGCTTGCCTTGGTGCCGTGCCGCGAGTTGCTCAAGCAGCGCGTGCCCCATTTCCCCACCCGCGCCCGTGACGAGAATGGATCCGAGTCCGATGCCGGACGGCGCGCGTGTCTTGGGTTCGATCATGGTTTCGAAGTGGAAGTTCGTGGAAACTGTGGTCATCGCATTACGCCTTCTCCAATGCGCACGATGGCGCAGCAGAGCGCATCAGTATACGGAATGACACCGACAAATCCCCCATCCGAGTTGGACGGATGACACCACGCAACCTAAGCGCAGAAGCAGCGCCTTCGTCGCGAGAATCCCGTCTGGTTCGGACATAGACCTTCCTTCATACTCAATGCCAACGGGTCCGCGATACTTACTCGAGCGCACGATCTCGACGAGCTTCGGGTAATCGAGCGTGGTCTCGTTTCCTGCCGCGTCGAAGCCGTAGCTCTTCGCCGAACACCCCTTCGCAAACGGCATCACCAGCGCTGTGTTCGCCACAGGATCATGCAGCACACCTGACTCATCGCGCCAGTTTCCGAAGTCAGGCAGCGTTCCACACGAGTCGTTGTGAATCGCTTGCATGAGTTTCACAACCCACGCGCCGTCGGAACTGAGACCGCCGTGATTCTCGACGATGACATTGAGACCAAAGGGTTTCGCCACGGCGAGCAATTGCGTAATGCCATCCGCGCATCGCTCAATCTGTTCCTCCGCGCTTCCCTCGCCTCGCGCATTCACACGAATGGCAGTGCAACCAAGCGCCGCCGCAAGTTCACACCACTTCTTGTGATTCTGGGCGAATCCCGCTCGCTCAGTCGCGGCGGCCGCGCCCGAAACGCCCTCCCCGTCGCACATGATCAGGATGCTTGCAACGCCCACATCATCCGCGCGTTTGCGCAACTCTTTCGCGAAGCCAGGTTCGGCGACCTTCTCTCGATAGAACTGATTGACATACTCCACGCGCGAGATTCCAAACTGCTCCTTCGAGATCTTCGCGAAGTCCATCGGATCGAGGACGGCCGCGGGACGTTCCTCAGGCTTGCAGAGTCCGAAGGTTCGGTGCAGCGACCACTGCGCAAGGGACAGAGGGTTCGTCGGCAGTGCGGCGGGCGTCGTCTGCGAAGCAAGCGCGCTCGTGCGAGCAACGAACATGGCGGCGCCAGCGAGCGCGATCGACCCCAACGCGTCTCGGCGGGAAGTGATCATCGCTTTGACCCCGTCATGCGTTCAGCCATGTCATCCGTGGCGTCCCACTTGTTCGCGGATGCATGACGCGAGGTAACAACGACTGCCGCGATCGCGGCGAGAAAGAGCACGAGACCGACAAAGACGAAGTGGTCGCCCTCGAGCGAAACCTGCGTGACGAGCATCGCGAATGCGGCAAGGGTCGTGAAGAGCACGGCGTAGAGCGCGAAAAGTTTGACGAGGTGCATGGGCGATCGCGGATCATGTCGCTTCGAGTGTGGCATGCGTCATACGCTAACGGCTTTTTGCCGGATTCGCATCGATTCGCGCCCGTATGATCCGGATATGCACTCCCGCGCTTTCGTGTTGGTCGCTCTTTTCATCGCGTGCTCGCCTCTTGCGCTCGCTCCTCGCGCCGCGGCGCAAGACGACGGAAGTCGAAAGCACCACAAGCATGAGAAGGACGATGCGAGTCCAGCTGACTCAGCGGCGGCGCCGACGCCCGCGACACCCGCGGTCGGCAACAACATTTCCGCGTGGTACATGACGCTGCACGGCGGCACTGCGGACACGATCCTGCAATTCGACGCAAAGGGAACCGCACTGCCATCCGTGCTCGGACCCATTCCAGATTCCATCGGAACTGTGCACGGACTGCGTGGAATGCTCCGACTCGCCGACGACACCCTCCTTGTCATCGCGGCCTGGAAGGAGAACACCCAAATCCTTCGTTTCGGCGCACCTGCTTCGAATGGCACGCGACCGTTTCTCTCGGTCTTCGCGAAGCAAGATGCCTCCAATCCACTCATGCTGCATCCGTACTGCCTCGCTCAGGCGAGTGATGGCTCAATCTACGCTTCGAATCAGGATACGAACACGATCACGCGGTATGCCGCGCCAAGCAGCCCGAATGCAGGCACTCCCATCGACTGCGCGGGAAATCCAAGTACCGGCGCGCAAGCTGGCATGATCGTGCCAGATGCCAAGAGCAGTCCGGATGGCTTGCACGCTGTGCGCGGTATCGCCTTCGGCCCAGATGGATTGCTCTATGTCGCAGATCGCGGCGATGGTCAAGTCTCCCGATGGAATGTCACGACCGGCACGCGAGTCGACACGCTCTTGAAGAAGAAGGACTCGGACAAAACTCCGATTCAATTGCTCTTCACGCCGGACGGCAAGTCATTGCTCATCAGTGACAACAAACTGAACTGCGTAGTGCAGGTCACACTCGCGGATCAAAAGTGGAAAGTGCTCATTCCGGAAAGCGCTGGAATAGACGCTGCAAGTTCACTCGCGGTCAGCGGCGATTCGCTCTATGTCGGCAGTCGCAAAGGCAAGGAGATACTCCGGTTCAACCTCGCGGATGGCACTCCGGAGAGCGCGCCGTTCCTCCAGAATCTTCCGGATAACCCAGAGTTCTTCATCCCAGGGCGCCTCGGCTCATGATGCGTTGGGCCTTGGTGATCGTGCTCAGTGGCGCGAGCCTCGTGAGGGCGCAAGATCCTCCAAGTGCAACGCGGGTGATCAAGCCAACGATCGCGGGACTTACCGCGAATGCGAGCGCAGCCGTCGATGCATTCGGCGTGCCGCGAATAGAAGCTGCGTCGCTCGAAGATGCCGCACGCCTCGAAGGCTGGCTTCATGCGCGTGATCGATTCCTGCAAATGGATGCGATGCGAAGAACGGCAGGTGGCGACCTCGCTGCGCTCATTGGTGAGGCGGGAATCACGAGTGACATCATCCATCGAACGAAGCGACTTCGAGAGTGCGCGCAAACCGTCCTCGATGCCATTCCTGCGAATCACCGAGCGCTACTCGACGCGTACGCAGAAGGCGTCAACGCGAGATTGCAAGCCGCGCCACCTCCTGAGTATCGCGTCCTCGGCACCGCACCACGAAAGTGGAAGAGCGTGGACTCAGTACTCGTGACACTCGTCATGGTGGACATGCTTGTGAGCAGTGAGGGAACGGAACGAGCCCAGTCCGTCTTTCGGGAGGCGTATCCACCCGCACTCGCGGCGTTCCTCTTCGAGGTCCGTGGACCTTGTGAAGCCTCACTCTTACCCGACGCAAGTGATGCGGCGATCGAAAGCGACTGCAAAGGGGCGCAACTCCCGGGAAGCGATGTTGTTGACCTTCGAAAGGCTCGCGAGTTCACAAACCAACCCACGGTTGGAAGTGAGAAACCGCCAACACCAGGCTCCAACGCATTTGCAGTCGCCGGAAGCAGAACCAAAGACGGTCGAGCGATCCTTGGCAATGACATGCACCTCATGCTTACGGCGCCGGGCATTTGGTATCGCGTGGAACTGCAGTGCCCCGAATGCATGCTTGTGGGCGTGTCGCTGCCTGGGGTGCCGTGCATCGTCGCCGGAACCAATGGTCACATCGCCTGGGGATTCACGAATCTCACCGCGGATCTCGCAGATCTCACGCGACTCGAAACGGTTGACGGCGATCCACTCGCGTTCGCGACCTCGGATGGCGTGGAGAAGTTTCTCGCTGAAAAGGTGACGATTGAGGTCGGGAGAGGCGGAAAGCCCGTGACCTTCACCGCGTATCGAACGAGCTTGGGTCCAATCATTGGCACCGCAACTGACGCGCGCGCGCAGTACATCGGGAAAGATGCCGATGGCGTGCCACTCGCGCTGCAATCGAGCGCGACGGATCCACGATGCATCGACTTCGGTTTGTTCGACATGTACGCGGCAAAGACGGTGGAAGGCGCGATTCCGATTGCGGCCGCGTGGGGCGGCGCGCCGCAGAATTTTCTCGTTGCGGATAGCCAGGGTTCCATCGGTTGGACTGTCACCGGTCATCTTCCAATGCGAGAGAACTTCTCGCGCCCCAAGTCGAGCCGCGATGGCAGTGCGCGCTGGCAGCGCTTCATGGAGAGTGCCGAAAAGCCACGCATCATCAATCCGCCCTCGGGCGTGTTGACGAGCGCGAACAATCTGCCCTGTTGCAGCGATTTGCTTCCACTCGGTTGCGAGTTTGATCAAGGCGATCGCGCGTACCAGATGCGCGAAGTCCTCCGCGCGCGAACCGATTGGACTGAACCGGAACTCTTGAGCGTGCAACTTGACATTCGCTCGCGAAGACTCGAACGCTGGCGCGACGCGATTGTCGCCACACTTGGCGAAAGCGACTTCGATCCGGCGATGCTTGCATTGCTGCGCGACTGGGATGGTCTGACAACCAAAGACAGCACTGCGATCTCTATCCTCGACGAGTTCCGTCGCGCGTTCGCCCGCAGACTCGATCGGCCGCTTCGACAGGTGATCTCGGAGAACTTGCGTCGTGAGGGCGCGAATGAACTTGCGGAACGATTGCGCGTCGCACCGGGCATCGCGATCGAAGACGAAGCAGCACTGCGCGTCTGCGAAGTGCAGGCACCACACTGGCTCATCCCTGAGTTTGCAAGCTGGGAGGCCTTCGTCGAAGCGATGCTGCGCGAGGCGATCGTGCACTCAACGAAGGCAGATGGCTCGCTCTGGCGACACGGCGAACTCAATAAGTCGGAGATCGCACATCCGCTCGCGGCAGCACTCGGTCCCGCAGCCGCACTTGCTTCTATGCCCGCCGACGAGTTCGCCGGTCATCCGACCGCTCCATGCGTGCTCGGTCCGAACTTCGGCGCGAGCGAGCGCATGATCGTCAGCCCAAATCACCTTGACGATGCGATCCTGCAAACGCCCGCCGGACAAACGGGAATGCCTGGATCCGCACACTTTCGCGATCTGCACACTGCCTGGGTGCTCGGCAGTCCCTTCCCGATGTTGCCGCAAGTTACTCGCGCGAACAGTCCCCATCCGTTACCGATGGAGGAGCTGATTCAGGCGAGACCAAAGCGTTGAGCAACGAGTTCACCCCGTCCAGTCGTTGAGCAGGATCGTGAGGTCGCCGGAATCGACGCGACCACTCGCATTGAGATCGAATGCGGGATTCAATTCGCCCCAGTGACTCAACAGGATCGTGAGATCCGCCGCGCCAATCGCTCCGTCGTTGTTGAAGTCCGCAACTTCATCGGATCCTCCGCGTGCGAACGCGCTCGCGGGAACTGCTGCTGGAAGTCCAGTTGGCGGAGCCCAAGAAAGCACGCAGCCTGCGGAACCCGTGTTCTCGAAGTACTCCAATCGAAACGCGTGCATTCCAGCTTGCAGTCCAACTGTCGCGTTCTGCAGCAGCATCGTGTGCGCACCATCGTTGTCGATCACGACCTCGTCACCGAGATACATGCGCGATCCTTCGTCACTCGCAAGCGAGAATCCCCACGCGCCGGAAGTTGGAATCGTGATCCAACCTTCGAAGACCGCCGCGACATGATCACTCATTCCACTTGTGGCGAACGCCCCCGCGCTCTCGACGAAGTTGATCGCGTTGACGGCATTGCTGACCGTCGGCGTCATCGCCGCGAAGTTGGGAAGCGCACTGAGCGTTGGAATGGCGTAATAGCGCGCATCGAGTTGCGAAACGCTGCCAATCGGATTTTCAGGAGCCCGCAATGCGGTCACTGCCACGGTCACACTCGCAATCGAGTGTTGAGGGGATGATCCACCAAGGGTGTAGGAAAAACTGTCCGCTCCCGCAAAGTTCGGATTCCCGTGCGTGTAGATCAGTTCGTCACGCCCCTCCGCGCCAGTCCCGATCGAACGCGAAACACTCGCGCCCATCGCCGAAACGCTGTCGAAACCGACAATCGTGAGCGAGTCGCAGTTCGAAGCCGCGTCGTTCGCAAGCACATCGACGCGAATCTGCGTGGCTGCAAAGCCACTCGCTGCATCAGCGATCGCGACTGGCGGCGAGTTCAATCCTGAGTAATCACACCCAAGCGCGCTGATGTACGCATCCATTGTCTCGATGTTGCCGGGATGGAACTCAAGACGAATGTTCTGCATGCCGCCGCCGCAGAGATGGCAGTACGACATGATCGTTCCCTGCTTCGCAAACCCGACGGAGCAATCGGGAGGACTCGCCCCGCAACCATCGAGCGCAGGGCTGTACGCATGCGTGTGAGGCGCGCCAAGGTTGTGACCGAGCTCGTGCGCGACGACGAAGATGTCCCAATTCTGCGAACTGTTGTTCAGCAGTGGATATGGGAAAAACCCGTTCAGGTTTGAGCTCACTGCGTAGCCATTCGTGTTGCAAAGCCCATTGAGATAGGCGATACCGCCGCCAAGTGCGCGACCAGAAAGGAACTGTGCCGTATCTCGCTGCACATAGCCCATCGACGCGATCCAGCTGTTGCGGAACTCATACAACTGTCCCGCCGCGCTCGTCGCAGTCCACGGATCCGCTGGGTCAACCCAGAGTCGGAGAAATGAGCTTGAAATCCGCGCGTTCAAGTCGCGCGAATAGATCGTGTTGAGGGCCGCGACGATCGTCTGGACATATCCAGTCGCTGCTTCGATATCACCGCCGAAAAACTGCAAGAACTCGTGATCGGTTTCGAACGCGAGCCGAAACTCTCGACACGGCGTCGATGCCACGCCACCTTCAGCGAACGCTGAAGCCTGCGGGAATTCCTCCGGATCAAGCGTTTCACACACCCAATTCGACCAGTTGATCGCGCCCTCCGGAAGCGCGTCGAGTTCATACGCGAGCGTTGGAAGTCCTGCGCCGTAGGGCCCGCTTGAGATGATCCAAGTACGCCCCTGCGTCTCAACGCATCCAAAGTTTCCGGCGGCACTCAATGCAAGGAACGCGAAACTCTTGTCGTCCCCCTCGACGCCACCGGTCAGCACGAGCGCGCGTGGCGGAACCACCGTCGATTCGCCACGCGCCTGTGCGATGACGACTTGTGACGCGACTTGACCCATGTCCACGGACTTCAACTCGAGCGTCGCCTGCGCAACAGGACCGAGTGGAAATCCTTCCAGCTTCACGGTGCCGGTTGCAGCACGCGAACGGATGCCATCGACATCGAATGCAATGGCTGACGCCGAGCGGCGCAACGCCTTGGGCAGCGCGTCGTTGGCTTTCACCGCACGCGCGGCGAGTTGTGCTGGCGTGGACGACAACTGCTTCGGGGGTGCTGCGACAGCACTCACTCCGAGCATGGACGCCAACAGCAACGAAAACACGCGGGTGCACATACGGGACGCAACAAAAGGCCAAACCGCAACGAGTCAATGCGTCCTCCACAACGCATCGACGCAGAGAGAACTTCGGCGTTTGAGCGCTCGTTCTTGCGAATCGCGCACGGTTCTTCCGAAGAAACTCGCTTCGTCGCGTGCCAAAAACCGCAGGGATTCAGGGTTTCCCGACTCGGAAGCGCTTGCCGACTCCCTCGCTCGTGGGTTCCACTGTCGGCTCGCCTGTGAAGTCGAGCGGGGTGCCGGGCTCCCAGGATCGCACGGTGTATCCATTTCCCGACGGAGTCAGTTCATCCAACCAACCGTTTGCCCAACGAATACGGAGCGCTGATCGCTTGATCCACCAACTTCCGACATTGGGAGTATCAATCGACTTCCACGCCGTGTGCGACGATTGGATCGCGACGAAAAAGCTCGTGCTGCCACTCGACAATCCTTCGGGGATTTCATACACACCGACCCATTGAGCATCCGCATCACTTGTGCGCGCGCTGAAACCGATGTTGGTCGCCGCTCCGTCACGCGCAGCACCAGGCGCGAAGCCCTCCTTCGCGTAATGACCATCGTGGGTCGGAACAACCACATCACGCCATCCGTCGGTGTAGTCGATGACGAGCCGCCCGCGCTCAATCTTCCACGACCCCTGCTCACCCTGTGCCTTCGTCGGTCCCTTCGACCAATTGCTTATCGCGCTTCCGTCTGGATCGATGATCACATCAAAGGTCGTGTTCTCGCTGTCCGTCAAAGTCCAAGTACCGATAGCCGTCTTGTCGGTCAGCGCGAGCGCCGATGTCGTTCGCTCGTGGGCGCAGCCCATGCTGAACGCGACCGCAAGCGGAATGAGGAACGCGAGAACGAGAGTGGTGCAGCGCATCGTGCGGGTATTGGAATCGAAACTGGGCACCAGCGAATCGCCAATGTCCGATTCCGTCCACTCGCCGCGCGCGACAATGAGGAAAGCAAGCCACCCATGGGAGTCGAACCCACGACCTGCGCTTTACGATAGCGCTGCTCTACCACTGAGCTAGGGTGGCGATATTGCCCTTCGTCCGACCTCCAACGCCAAGAAGGTCGCCCATTCAATCAAGGGCGAGAAGTGTAGCGCGTGACGCGCTCAAATCACTTCAAAATCAGCTTGACGGCTTCGCTTGCGCCGAGGTTCAACGCGCCGTAAAGGCGACCCGCTGCATCCGCTGCCGGTCCCTCGCTCGAAGCAACGAGGCTTGTGACCCCAGCAATCTGCTTCTCGCTTCCACGGAATCCGGACGCGCGCACTGCGGCGGTTGCCGCATCGAGAAGCGCGAGCTGGGTGTCGGCATTCGCGCTGAGCGCCGCATCAACGAGGCCTCCAGCGGCACTCGTCGTACCAAAGTCCGCGAGTGTTTCTGCGACGAGAAGCTTGAAGGAATCTGGTCGTTCCGCCAGCGAGCGCAACAAGGTTGGCTCGGCATCGGTCGCAACCATGATTGGATTGTGACTCGTTGCGAGCGACTCAAGCGACTCAAGCGCAGCCGCGGCGTAGGTCAATGCTTCGGCTTCATCCACCATGCTGCCGGACACCGCCGCGACGACGGATGATGCGGCGGCGCGGAAGGTCTCAATCGTCCCGCCGGAAATCCACGCAGCGACGGATGGATCGTTTCCGAAAGCGGAGCGGACCGCAGATTCGTCATGCACCGAGACGATCGCGAGTACGGGCGTCGCGTAGGTCAGCGCGTTGGCACGAATGGCGCGGTATGAAGTGGTAAGCGCGTCCGCATCACCCCGCAGGACGACGAGTTCGACACCGTCAGCAGCGGCGATATTCGCAGTTGCATCGACAAGTCCGCTCGCGTTGAGAATTGGAGTGAAGCCTGCTTCGGTCAACTGCGCATCGATCGCGCTGCGATCCTCAGCCACGCCGCCAAGCGCGATTGCGCGCGGTGCGCCATCCCAACTCACCGCAGAGGCGAGCGTTGGAACAACAGCGAAGGCGCCGTCGAAACTCTCCGTGCCCTTCGCATTCGCGAGCGCGAGCGCAGCGTCGAGTCGAACGCGGCGGTCTGGGAACCTGAGGCACTCGGTCATTGGAGCACGACCGCCACTCGTGAGCGACTTCGCGTCGGAGGTCTGCGCGAGAGCAGCGATCGCGTCACGGACGAGCGCGCCGTCGCCGCTATCAATGGCGAGCGCGAGGACGCCGGTAGCGATCTGTGAGCCAGCGACAGTCGCGTAGAAGGCTGGGCTGTAACCGGTCGCTTCCATCGCATCACTTCCAAGCGTGTTTTCTCGGCGAAGATTCGCCGCGATGAAGAGCGAAAGCGCCTGCGTGTTCGATGCATCAAGCGTCAAAGCGCGACGCGCCATGTTCATGGTCATCGCGTCGCAGAACACATTGGTTGCCACTGCAGCTGCCGACAGCCCACCGGTCGCGTGGTAGCTCCACACATTGTTGGTCGCATCATTGCCATGCGGAATGAGCATCTCTTCACGGGAGAAGAAGCGATGCGCAAGCGCGGTGTAGTGCGCACTCGCGTTGGTCGAAGTTGCACCCAATCGCGTCATCGCGGCAGTCGCTGCGTTCTTGACGTCCGACGCCGTTCCCTCAGCAGACGCGAGATCTGCGAGGAAAGGAATCGCGGTTGGCCAACCGATGTCCGCAAGCACGCCGATGAGCGTGTTCTGCGTTTCTGGGTCCACGGAAGGAAGCGCGGCACAGATCGCGAGAACTGAAAGCCGCTTCATCTCGACGAGCGTCGTGACCGACTTCGATGCAAGCGCCGGATCATCATGCTTCTCGATGACGCGCAAGAGCGCAGGGACGGCGTGCTCATCCGCAGCGGCGAGCCGCTCGCGAGCAAGCATTTGTTGACGAAGCGTGCCGGTGAGCATGCCGACCGCTTCATTGATCCGATCGAGATCGCGCGCGCGTGCCTTGCGCCCGCTCTCAACCTTGTGCTCAATCTTCGTGGCGACGGCGGCGACTTCGCCCATGGCTCGGCTGCGCGCAATCGCTCGGTCGAGTCGCTCTCCGAGGTCGTTCGCATCCACGAGTTCCGCGAGCGCTTCGTCGCTCACTCCGCTATCGAGCGTTGCTTGACCAGCAGCGAGCGCGAGCTCTGACTTCCCAATAAGCACATAGTGCACGAAGTTCTCAATCTGCTGCGTCGCGACCGTGTCGGCGGCTGCGGTTGCCGCTGCGGTTTCCTCCTGAGCCAAGAGCGATGGCGTGGCGGAGAGGAGGAGCGTCGCGCTCAGAACTGCGGCGAGACGGCAAGAGACGGGGCAGCGGAAAAGGTCAGATCGCATGGAGCACTCCGGGAGGACTTCAGTCAGATTTCTGCAGAGCCGCGAATCGTACAAGCGAGGCTTAGAAGGTGTCAAAAGGCGAAAGCCTTCGCGTTCGCACCGTTCCTCTTCAATCAGGTCGCCACGAGGCGCCATGAAACGAGTCGGAACGAGTACAGTCCTCGCGACGCGACAATGCGTCAGACAGACTGCCCTGTTCGGAGAATGGTTCTCCGACATGCGATTGCTGCGAATCCCGCTGCAGCCGCCTGAGGGAAGGTGGTGAAAATCCACCGCGGACGCGCCGCCGTAACAGGATGCGAGGCCTCTCGGAGGAACCTTCAAGGGTCCCTACGGAGAACCATCGCAACAATCAGGCCTTTCAGCCACTCGCGAGCCATCGCGGGGAAGGCGCCTGAGCGTGTAAGCCTGAAGCCGGAAAACCTGCTGAGCAATCCACGCGGTGCCGATCCCTCGGTTCCCCGGCAGCTCCCCGATCGGAGCGAAGCGAAGTTCCGGCGCGAAGACGGAACGAGAGCAGGATGCATGCGGCAATCGTTTTTTCGACGAGCCCGTTTTCTCAAGACATTTCTTCTATGCGTCGTGCTTGGAGCGCCGCTGCCGGTCAACTCCGCGAGAGCGATGGAGAGTGCGTTCGCGACGCAAGTCATTGCGTTTAGCGCGGGAACCGGTGCCGCGTTTGGATACACGAACAGCAGCAGCGTGCTTGGTGAGCCGGAACGATTCACTGGAGAGGGCCTCATTCCACAGTGCGTGACGCCCTTTCAACCCGCGTTCCTACAGCACGAAATCGTCTCACTCGGCGTGGGCGGGTTTGTGACGATCGCATTCGATCATGATGTCATCGACGATCCACGCAATGAGTTTGGCGTCGACCTCTTGGTGTTTGGAAACGCATTCTTCTCCGATCAAGGGGGCGCGATCGTCGCTGGACTCGCGTCAGAGCCCGGTTCAATCGAGGTGAGCCAAGACGGATTGAACTGGGTGCTCGTCAGAGGCGCGGGCCCAGAGTCGCTGTTCCCGACACGGGGATTTCTCGATGTTGGCCCGTACAGCGTGCTTGCTGGAAAGAGCCCGAGCGACTTTACCAAGGCCGTCGATCCATCCATCACACTGAGTCATCTCGTCGGACTCGACTACGACGCAGTCCAGTCAATCTACGGCGTGTCAGGCGGCGGCGTCGGCATTGATCTTGCATCGATTCAACTCGATTGGATCCGATTCGTGCGGGTGCGCGGCGCGACTGTGAGCGGCCAGAGTCCCGAAGTGGATGCGTTTGCCGATGTTTCTCCAGAAAGCGCCGAAGCGGACCTTGATGCGGATGGTGTTGTGGGTGCGACGGACCTCGCCATCGTCCTCGGCGCGTGGGCAACGCGCGGCAACATCGCCGACATCGATGGCGATGGCGTGGTTGGGGCGACCGATCTCGCGCGGCTGCTCGGGGCATGGGGTGCAGCGTGAACACCATGCAACAGCGCCGCGCATTCACCCTCGTCGAGACACTCGTCGTCATCGGCGTGCTTTCAACCCTTCTCGCGATCTTGCTCCCAGCTGCATCAAGTGTGCGAGCGAGCGCGCGTGCGTCTGAGTGCCAATCGAATCTGCGCCAACTCGGAATCGCGGCAACTGCCTACGCAGCGCAGAACGCCGACCACTTCCCTCCCGCGTTGCTCTACAAGATGCGGCCTGAGGGCTTGTCGACCATCGCGTGGGATTTCGAAACGCGCGCGAACGGAACTGTGACGCCAGGAGCAGTTTGGTCTTTCATCGGCGGTGTGAACCGCGTGCAGCAATGCCCGGAGTTCCTCGGCGCGTCGACCTCTGGCAATGATCCTTTCACGGGATACAACTACAACACGACCTACATCGGAGCGGAAGGACGATTTCCGACGATGGACCCAGCGACAGGACGCTGGCTTGACGGTTGGAAATCCGCGCGGATGGGCCTTCGCGCCGGGCAGATTCGCAACACAACAAGCGTGGCGCTGTTCGGAGACGGCGGCTGGCGAGGCGGTGCGAACAAGTTCATGCGCGCGCCTTCCAACGCGGTCGAAAACGATGCGTCACTCGTTGCTGCGGGAGCGCAAGCTTTCCGTCACAAAGGATGCACGGCGTTCTGCGCGATCGATGGACACATCGCGCCTTGCTCGCAAGCCTGTCGTGGCCCAAGCACAACACCGCAGCTTGAACTCGAGATCATGGCTTTTCCGAACAACGGATTCTTGAGCGAAGACGATGCCGCGTACGACCCTTCCAAGTCGTAAGTGATCAAACTCAGCGCCCAAACCGCCGTTCGAGGTCGCGCAGCGAGATGCGGAGGCTCGTCGGTCGACCGTGCGGGCAGTTCGTACTGCGGTCGAGATTTTCGCGCAGCGCGAGCAGCGCGTGCAGTTCGCTCTCGCTGAGGCGATCCCCTGCTTTTACCGCGGCCTTGCACGCCATCATGTCGACGATTTCGTGGAGCGAGGACTCAAGCGTCAACTCGCTTCCATGCTCGAGGGCTTTTCCCAAGAGCAAACTCGCGAATGCAACGGCGTCGACGCCGCGAGAAGCGAAGAGCGATGGAACTGCATCGATCGCGAGCGTGCGATTTCCGAAGGGTCGCATCGCAAACCCAATCCGTTCGCAGAGCGCTCTGATCGAACCAGCCGCATCCATCTCCGCGACGGAGCACTCCACGACTTCCGGAACGAGGAGTGTTTGGCTCTCAAGACTTCCCTGACTCAACCGATCGAAGATGAGCTCGAACATGTATCGCTCATGCAACGCGTGCTGATCAATGATGAGAATGCCTTCGTCATCCTCCGTCACGATGTAGTTCTCATGAAACTGCGCAATCGGAGCGCGCTTGGGCTCCATGATCGTCGATGCAACAGTCACGGCAGCGCGCTCGAGAGACGCCCCACCCTCAAGGGCCCGTGCGTGCGCGATCGCAGCCAGCTCCGCAAATCCCGAGCTCGCACCGGATCCAAACCACGGCGGCGCACCATGCTCGGGCGTCGTGACTCCTGCACTCGGGACGGTCGCAGGGTCTTTCGACAACTCAAACCACGGGACGAGATTTGCGCTTCGAAGCGCGCGCTCAATGGCACGCCGTACGCCTTGGTGCACGGGCTGCGGCGTACGGAATCGCACCTCTGATTTCGCGGGATGCACATTCACATCCACCTCGCGCGGATCAATCTCAAGGAAGAGCGCGACGGAAGGCGATCGCGCTGGATCGAGGAGCCCTCGATACGCCTCTTTGACTGCGTGTAGGAGCAAGCGATCCATGATCGGCCGCCCATTCAGGTGCATGCGCACGGCCTTCGCCGTTGGGCGTGCAACCGCCGGTTTCCCCGCGAATCCATGCACGACCAAACCACCGCACTCAGGCGCGCTCCATTCAAACTCCAGCAGTTCTGGTTCGAGTTCCTTTCCCAACACATCAAGCGTGCGCCGCTTCGGCTCGTCTGTCGCTTGCAGCGTGAGCAACGCGCGACCGTTGGAGGAGAGCGTGAACGCGACAGCGGGATGCCCTACGGCAATGGCTTCGACAACCTCCGTGATACGCGCCGTTTCCGCCGAATCTGCTCGGAGAAACTTGCGCCGCGCCGGCACATTGAAGAAAAGCGTGCGGACTTCGACACTCGTTCCAACCCGCATCGCGACCGGTCGAAGCCCTCCGACGACGCCGCCATCCACAGACACCTCGGTCCCAGCGTCAGCATCCTTTGTTCGCGAGCGAAGTGTCATGCGTGAGACGGAGGCGATCGACGCCATCGCCTCACCACGAAATCCAAGCGTCGCGATGGACTCGAGATCCTCGCTCGTCGCAATCTTGCTCGTCGCGTGCGCTGAAAGTGCGAGGAGCATCTCATCGGCAGGAATCCCGCAGCCATTGTCAACCACGCGAACGAGCGCACTTCCACCTTCTTCAATCTCAATCTGCATCGAAGTTGCGCCAGCATCCAAGGCGTTTTCGACGAGCTCCTTCACCACGCTTGCCGGCCGTTCCACCACTTCTCCAGCAGCGATCTGGTTGATGAGTTGCGGACTGAGTGCGCGAATGGGCATGAGAGTTCTCGCTCAGCCACGAACGATGGGGAAAGGCCGACCGCGCCCGAATGCGCGTTGCGTGAGTTTCAGAATCACCGCCGATTGATCGCGCTTGTACTGCGCGCGATCGATTGCCGCACACCATCGCCGCACGACCGCAAGTTCAAGGTTTGTGTCTTGCGCGATGCGTTCTGGAGTGCGCTCATGCTCGATGAATCCCTCAATAATCGCATCGAGGTCGGCGTAGGGCGGAAGCGTGTCTTGATCTGTCTGATCAGGTCGAAGTTCCGCGCTCGGAGGCTTCTCGATGGATCGCTCCGGAATAGGCGCCGCGCTGAACCCACACGCATGCGCATTCGCGTTCATCCACTTCGCGAGAGCGTAGACACGCGTCTTGAGCAGATCGCCAATCGGCGCGAGTGCGCCGCACATGTCTCCGTACAGCGTCGCGTAACCGACCGCGAGTTCGCTCTTGTTCCCCGTGGTGAGTACGAGCGAACCACTCGCATTCGAGTGCGCCATGAGGAGCACGCCGCGCACACGCGATTGCAAATTCTCATCGACAATTCCAAGAATCTCTGGCAGCGCGGGCACGAGTGCCGAACGAAGCGCTTCATGTGCGTCGTGGATGGGAAGGCGAAGCACGCTCGCGAGGCCCAACGCAGCTCCTGCAGCCCGCGCATCTTCAAGCGAGTGCGAGGACGAGTAACGAGAAGGAAGCAAGAGCCCTTCGACTTGGGTACCTCCGAGAGCGTGAGCCGCGAGCGCTGCGACCAACGCGCTGTCGATGCCGCCTGAGAGTCCAAGGACGGCGCGACGATGCCCAGTCTTGCGAAAGTACCCTTCGATCCCAGTTGAAGCTGCGGAGAAGACCTCGGACTCCCAACACACTGCAGCGCTCGAAACCGGTGCAGCTGTCGACAAATCAACAGTGTGCTCGCTCTGCGCTCTCGGCCACTGCGCATCAAGCAGCAGCGCTCCGTCCGCGCGCACAATTCGTGCATGACCATCAAAGACGAGATCGTCGTGCGCTCCCGCTTGATTGACGCTTACCACTGTTGCTCCGCGGCGCGCTGTCGCGTCGAGGATCGCACGATGCGCGACGTCTTTGCCGATCGCGAATGGACTCGCGCTCGGGACGACGAGGACCTTCGCGCCAAGCGCGAGACTCTCAGCAACGGCATCGCACCCGTAGTCTCGCTGCGCCAGCGCGTCTTGCGCGCGCCAGAGGTCCTCACAAATCAGGATGCCGACCTTGGTTTGCGCGCACTCGATCACGCATGGCGCGTCGCCGTGCGCGAAGTAGCGCTCCTCCGCAAACACATCGTATTCCGGTAGAAGCCGCTTGCGATACACACACTGCACTTTGCCGGTGTGCATCACCGCAACCGCATTCGCGCACGGGCGCGCACCGTGCTTGATTGGTTGCGGAAATCCAACGATCGCCGTCACACGATTCGCGGCCTTGGCGAGTTCGATGATCGCGTCCTCGCAATCCTGCGCGAATCGCTCGCGGAGCAAGAGGTCGCGTGGCGGATATCCAGAAACTGCAAGTTCCCCAAAGACCACGAGGTCGATTCCGTCGCGCTCAGCGCGCGCGATCGCACCGAGGATGCTTGACACATTGCCTGCGATGTCGCCCACTCTTGGGTCAAATTGCACGGTTCGAATCTGCACGAGGGAGTGCAAGAATACGACAAACGCCCCCGCAAAGCGGAGGCGTTTGTCGTCTCTTTCTACTCTCGTTTCGGTCGCTTACGCGACGAAAGCGTGTGCATGTTCGATGGCATCGACAACCTGGCGCACCGTGAACGGCTTGCGCAGGATGCAGTCGAAGCCCTTACCATTCATGGTGGTGACCTGGCCGTCGGTGAGCTTGCCAGTCACGCCAATGACGCGCGTCATTTGAAGATCATCCGAGTGCCGCACGAAGCTGAGCAGCGCGCCGCTCTCAACTTCAGGCAGATGGAGGTCCACAAGTAACACATGCGGCCGGAAGCGTTCAAGTTCGCAACCAGCCGCAAAGGAACTCATCGCGCAACGCACTTCGAAGCGCGTTTGCTCCGAAAGAACTTTGCGCAACATGTCCGAGGCACTCGCATCGCCATCAAGGACGAGCACGCGCGGATTGCCGCTCATGAGCCCATCCATGGGGATGTTGTGCTTCTTCATAAATGCGAGCAGATTGGTTACGGGAATGCGGCGATCCTTCGATCCCGGAATCCGGTAGCCGCGAAGCTGGCCGGAGTCGAACCACTTGCTCACCGTGCGACTTGCGACATTGCACACCTTCGCAACTTCGCCGGTCGTCAATACATCCTTGTCACTGAAACTACATTGATCCTTCATAGCAACTCCAGCCTCCTTGCCGAGTGCAGCGCGTGCGGCTGCTTCCTTGCATGTCTCGACGGAAGGGAATCGGGCAGAAGGGAGGTTGGATTGATCCGAAGGTGCGTTTCCTGCGTGAAAGGAGGCTGAATCCGCCTGCACAGTCTGCGCGGCGTCCAAAATCCCATCGTTATCGGGAGCAGTCGGCTACCAAAGACTCAGGAAGGAACCCCAACTGCGCGCCGAGCAGGCTGAACTCTCTCAAGGATCGTGATTCTCCGATCGACGAGGAGTCGATTCAACTCTTCTCCGTGCGCGGCATCGCGCACTTCGACAACGCACTGCACTTGCACGCGCGAGACATCTGGTCCACCGAAGATCCGTTCATGCCGAATGTCGAGCACGCTCGCGCCAGCGTCCGCAATCGCGCGAGTGAGTTCAGCAAGGCCGCCGGGCCGATCGCTAATGATCGCTGCGAAGTGCACAAGTCGCCCGTCCACTGCCAGGGCGTGATCGATCACACGACTCAGAACGAGCGGATCGATGTTGCCTCCACCAAGGATAAGGACGACGCGCTTTCCCGCGAGGTGCTGCAGTTGATTGGTCAGCAACGCAGCGAGCGGCGCCGCACCTGCGCCCTCCACAACCCCACGCGTGTGTTCAACCAACCGCAGAATCGCGAGTGAGATCGCCTGTTCGTCAACGGTCACAATCCGATCAACCAGAGGGCGTGCAATCGCGAAAGCGCGCTCTCCGACTTCGGGAACCGCAAGACCGTCCGCGAGCGTAGGTTCTGACTGAATGCGAATCGGCTGCTGTTTCCCCGCCGCTGCGAGAAACGACGCGCAGCGCGCAGGCTCAACGCCAATCACTTCAATCGTTGACCGCGTGGCCTTCGCGACAACCGCGATACCCGCGATCAATCCGCCGCCGCCAACCGGGACGATGATCGCATCGACATCCGGGACATCCTCGAGCACTTCGAGCGCAACGGTTCCCGCGCCCGCGATGATCGCGGCGTCGTTGAATCCGTGCACATAGGTCATCCCGTGCGATTCGACGAATGCATCCGCCTTCACTTTCGCTTCAGCGATGTTCGCGCCGTGCAGGAGCACAGTCGCGCCAATCTCGCGACATCGAGCCTGTTTCACGAGAGGCGCGGTCAGCGGCATCACGACAGTCACCGGAATGCCGAGGTCGCGGCCGTGCCAGGCTAACGCGAGCGCGTGATTTCCAGCGCTTGCGGCGACAACTCCCTTCGCGCGATCCGCGAGTGGGATCTGGAGCAGCGCGTTGCGTGCGCCGCGCTCCTTGAAACTTCCGGTGGGCTGATGGTGCTCGTTCTTCGTCCATATCTCCGCGCCTGTCAGTCGACTCAGCGCGGGAGCGTAGTTGCAACTCGTGCGAAGAATGCCGCCCTGCACGCGCGCCTGCGCTGCGCGAACATCGGAGAGCGTGACATCCGCGCCGTGCCGCGTCATTTTGCGTCCTTCTTCAGGAAGCGCTCGACATAGTGGATGTCGAAAGTCGCGTCGACGAACTCGGGATGCTCGAGCAGGCGCCGATGGAGCGAGATCGTCGTCTTCATTGGAGCGATCTTGAACTCCGCAAGCGCGACCTTCAATCGCGCGATTGCCGTTGCGCGATCCGGTCCGTGCACGATCAGCTTGCCAATCATCGAGTCGTAGTTACTTGGGATGCGATATCCCGCGCGAGCATGGGAATCGAGTCGAACTCCCAAGCCGCCAGGCGCTGCGAATGACTCGATGAGACCTGCCTGCGGCATAAACCCGCGATCAGGATCTTCAGCGTTGATTCGACACTCGATCGCGTGACCACGCGCGACGATGTCCGACTGCTGCATCGAAAGACGCGCGCCACTCGCGACGAGAATCTGCTCGCGCACGATGTCGACGCCCGTGATCATCTCGGTGACGGGATGCTCAACCTGCACGCGTGTATTCACTTCAAGCATGTAGAAGTTTTGCTTCGCGTCCATCAAGAATTCCACGGTTGCTGCGCCGCAATACTTGGCGCTGCGAATGAGCGCCGCGGCGCTTTCACAGACCCGCAACCGTTTTTCGGGATCGACGGCCGGCGCCGGAGCTTCTTCAATCAACTTCTGATGTCGGCGTTGGCTCGAGCAATCGCGCTCAAAGAGATGCACCGCGTTGCCGTGTGAGTCGCCGATGGTCTGCACTTCGAAGTGCCGTGCGTGCTCGAGGAATTTCTCGATATACACGGCGCCATTGCCGAAGGCAGCAGCCGCCTCTTGACGCGCTGAGGCGATGCCCGCGCGCAACTCGTCGTCATTGCGAGCAATGCGCATGCCGCGACCACCGCCACCCGCCGTCGCCTTCACGATCACTGGATAACCAATCTCATTGGCGACTTTGACCGCAGCGTCAACTTCTTCGATCGCGTCTTCGGTTCCTGGGAAGACAGGCGTGCCAGCTTTGCGCGCCATCTTCTTGCAACTGACCTTGTCGCCGAGCAAACCCATTGCTTCGGGCGATGGCCCGATGAACGCGATTTGCGAATCGCGACAGACTTCCGCGAAGTGCGCGTTCTCAGAGAGGAACCCGTAGCCTGGGTGAATCGCATCCGCACCGCTTACCTCCGCGGCCGCAATGATTCGCTCGATGCGAAGGTAACTCTGCGCTGAGGGACCAGGACCGATGCAGATGGAACGATCGGCGTACTCAAGCCACGGCGCGCCGGCGTCCGCCGTCGAATAGACACACACCGTCTCGATCCCTAAGCACTTGGCAGCCCGAATGACTCGCAAGGCGATTTCGCCTCGGTTCGCGATAAGAATGCGTTTGAACATGGTGCGGTTCGGGGGAGTTTCAGAGAGGACGGATGCGGAACAACTTCTGCCCGAACTCAACTGGCTGACCGCTCTTCACCAGCACTTCCTCGATCGTTCCTGTGGTCTCGGCTTTGATTTCGTTGAAGATCTTCATTGCCTCGATCAGACAGACGGTCGTGTCTGCCGTCACCGAACTACCCACGGAAACGAACGATGGCTTGTCCGGACCTGGGCTGAGGTAAAAAGTCCCAACCATGGGGCTCTCGATTGCGGGAAGTGCCGCGGTGGCCGAGCTTGGCGCCGAGGCTGCGGGGGCGGCGACTGGAGGCACGGCTGGGCTCGCCTGTGCATGGGCTCCGGCTGGGGCTTGGGCTGGCGCCGCGTAGACGATCGGAGCGCCACCAGGGGCTCCCCGCTTCACCGTCACAGTCTCTTCCTTGTCCTTGAGGTCGAGCTCAGAAAGGTCGTTCTCCACCATCAGTCGGACGAGTTCTTTGAGTTTTCGAATGTCAATCATGGCGTTCACTCCCCCTGATGGGGAAAGGGCGAATCATAGCGGGAACGAGGTTCGGGTCAAATCCCCCCCATGTTCTCGCGAGATCTCAACATTATCGAAGCATAATCGTGTTTCGGCTGCGACCCAGTTCCCTAACCCACGGGATGCCATGGGGCTACAGCGCGCGGTGGGCCGAGGACTTCAGACATCGCGAGAAACTGTCGCATCGCCTCTCGTGAGTGCGCCTTGCGCCGAAGTCGCGCGAGATCAGCCGCTGTGTGCGCTCGATGCGCGGACTTATGGTCTGACATCGCCTCTGCTGCGGTCCCAACCGAGTAGGCCTTCTCACCGGTGGCAGATGTCGGCACTGGCACAACAGTCGGCACGCGCGGCGGCTGCGGCGCGACTCGCGGCACTTGTGACTGCGCTCGGGACGGCTGCGATAGCGCGCCCTTTCCGATCGGCGGCGGATACTTCGCTTGCTTGACTCCCTTGGGGGGCGACATCGTTGGACGCTGAGGCGTACTCGACAGAGTCGACTTCAGTAACGCATCCGCTTCGGCCTTTGCCTTCAGGCGTTTCGCGATGGCAGCGAGAATCGCGTTGCCTGCGATGACGACAAGGATCCAGAGAAGGCCCTTCATGCGCGCATCGTAGCGAGATTCACAGGCGCGGTCGAAGCCAACGTGCGCGCTCGGTTGCCTCAAGCATCTCGTGTGCGTAGACCGCGCGAAGACTCGCCGGCGCGAGAACCTCGTCTGCTCCCCCACTTGCGAGCACGCGCCCTTGACGCAACGCAATCGCTGCTTGAGCAACTTCACGGGCCAGTCCCGCGTCATGCAGCGAAAGAATCACACTCCCACCAGCCCCAGTAAACGCGCGAAGCGCCTCGACAAGCCGTGCGACCTCTGCTGGATCAAGACTTGAAAACGGTTCATCGAGCAACAGCGCGCTCCCGTCCGCATGCTCGACTTGCGCGAGCGCTCGAGCGACGCGAACGCGTTGCTGTTCGCCGCCACTCATCGAGTGATAACGAACATGACCGCGCGAAAGCAGGCCAACAGCTTCAAGCGCCGCATCCACTCGGGCGGCTGGAGCTTCCTTCGCCGCAGTTCCGAGCGACACCGTCTCTCTTGCCGTGAAGTCAGCCGCGAGCGCGGAACGCTGCGGAACGAATGCACGCGAAGTCGCGCGCTGCGCGCGGCTCCACACAACGGCGCCTTCAGTCGGGCGAATCACTCCGGCAGCGAGCCGGAGCATCGTGCTTTTCCCGCTTGCATTGGCGCCCACGATGGCAGTCGTTCGACCTTGCACGAAGACTGCGTCGACAGACTCAAGCGCCATCCCGCGCATGCTGTGTCCGAAGAAGGACATGCTGACGCCGCGAAAGGTCATCAGAGGTTCCACTCAGAACCTCCTCGTCGCGAGCGCGATAGCAACCAAAGGAAAAACGGACCGCCCGCAAGCGCGGTGATCACGCCGACTGGCAAGCGACCCGTACCAACATCGAGTGCCTGCCGAAGCAGGTCCGCGCCAAGCAGCACGATCACGCCGCAGAGCGCAGTGGCTGGCACGAGGAGCGCGTGCCGATGCGAGACAAAGAGCCGAGCCGCGTGCGGCGCCACGAGGCCCACGAATCCGATTGGTCCCGCGAATGCGACCGCTGCCGCCGCGAGCACGCCGCCAATGATGAACAAACCCACGCGCGTGGGCACGAGTCTCACGCCAGCGGCAGCCGCTTCATCATCATCAAGCATCAACAGATCGAGCACATGTGCGAAGCGCCACAGGAGCAGCATCGCGACGATGCCGATGCTCCACAGCGCGAGCAGCGAGGAAACTGCTGGCAATTCCGGAATGCGCCCTGCCATCCACGCAAGAAGATCCCCACGAAGACCACGAGGAACCACTTGCTCAAGCAGCATCGCTGCGGAGCTCATCACGCCGCCAAGCACAACTCCGGCAAGCGCGAGTGCCACCGCATCTCGTCCGCTTGCGCGCTTTGCAAGCATCCACACGAGCGTGAGTGAAAGCGCCGCGCCTGCGAGTGCTCCACCAAACTCACCACCGAACGCTTGGGCAGAAAGACCAGTCGTCGCGGCGAGCGCGAGGACGCAGGCAACGCCGAAGGATGCCCCACTTGAAACGCCGAGCGTGAATGGCGAGGCCAGCGGATTTCGAAGCAGTGCTTGCAACGCGAGACCAGAGAGCGCGAGCAGAAGCCCAACGGCGCCCGCACCGGCAATCGCATGGAGTCGATACGGCATCGTCTCGAGCGTTGGCAGGGCAACGCCAAACACGATGTTCCCTTGACCATCCGCCTGCGGGCCAACACACGCGCGAAACCCTGCGAGCAAACACGCAAGTACGAGAAGCACGACAAATCGAAGCGTCATGGCTTCGCGCCTGTCTCGACCGCGAGCACGCGAGCGATCTCTGGTTCAAGGGCTTTGATCGCGTCAAGCGCGCGAGTCGACGGGCGCAAGAGTTCCCCTGCGACGACGACCACGATTCGTCTATCACGCGCCGCGCGGCAAGGGACTGCTTCAAGCGAGCGGCGCAGCGTCGCGAGATTGTCCTCATGCTCTGCGATGCCGAGCAAGAGGTCTGGTTCAAGAAGCCCGAGTGCCTCGTGAGAGGACTCGATCCAACCTTCGCGCCCCATCGCGTTCTGCAAATGAATGATCGGGAGAAGGTCGGAGAGATAGGTCTGCGCGCCTGCGACGAGCATAGGTTCCGCATTGACGAGCAGCAGTACGCGCGGGTCGTCAGCGCTGATCGACGGCATTGCATCGAGCGACGCAAGCCGCGACTGCACACGCTCGGTGTGCATGTTGAGCTTCGCGATCTCCGCGACAAAGGACCGCACATCCTTCATCCGATCAATTCGAATCGGAACAAGCGTTATGCCCTGCTCAGTTGCAAGCGTTGTCAGCGCCGCATCGAGACCGCTCAGTGGCGGTTGCAAGACAATGTGCGTGGGTCGCACGAGGAGAATTCGCTCCGCGTCAAACTCGCGGAAATCTCCAACGACTGGGAGTGCCTTCGACACATCCGTGCACCAAGGGCTGCGTCCAGCGATGGCGTGCTCAAACCCCAGGTCCACGAGCGTCGCCGTCATCGCGGGACTGAACGAGGCGATACGCACATCAACATCGGAATGCTGATTCGCGCGCGGCGCTTCGCTCGCATCACATCCCAGAATGACCGCGACAGAGGCGCAAGCCAGAGAGACGGACCGAACAGTGATGGCACGAGCGCGACGGAGCATGGAGGTTGGGATTGTGCAGGAAAAACTGCGCTTCGTCGGGCATTTCTTTGGAGAGACTTGCGCGTACCTGTGCCGGAGGTGTCGAGTAAACTCCTCCCACATGTTTGGTTGGCTTCGAAATCTCTTCGGTCGCACGGCGGGCGAGCAAAGCACCGACGACCCCTTGCCCGGCGACGGCGAGTCAACGCGCGAGAGCAAGCGACGCAAGTGGCTGCAGATACCGAAACTGCGCGATCCTCGGATTGCGGAAGTACTCGCGAACCTTGAAGAGTTGCAAGAGGAACATCGACGCTGTGAACTTCGGCTCGCGGAAGACATTGCGCGAATCGCTGCGGGGGTAGAGGCGATGCCCCAAGTTCGCCAGCAAGTCGAGGACTTCGTTCGAACGGTCGGCGGCGCACTCGGAAATGCCGCGGCGCGCCTTGAAGAGGCCGACGCGCGCATGACGAACATGGAGCATTCCGCGAGAACGCAGACAGAGATCATTGCGATGATGCGAACAGAGCTCGACCGACAAGGTCGCTCCATTCGCGACATCGCCGATCAATCCGCCGCGCTCCTCGCGTCCATGGAGCGATTCGCGGCATCCCGCGCTTCGATCGAATCTGCAACGCAGTACGCCGCCGGGAGTGCCTCGCGAGGACTCGGCAGCCGTGATCTCATTGTGTACGGCGCGGCTTGCATCGCTGTCGCCGCCGCACTCTTCACGATCTTCCGCTAGGTCGCGCTGAGGAGCTGCGTCCGCGCGAGTCGTTCATAAAGCGGGCATCGCGTGAGAAGCGCTTCGTGCGTCCCGATGTCCACGATGCGACCATCGTCCATGACGACGATGCGGTCCGCGCGTCGCACGGTCGAGAGTCGGTGCGCGATCGCGATCACGGTTCGACCGACGCAGAACTCTTCAATCGCTTGCGCAATCTGCGCCTCGCTCTCCGCATCAATCTGGCTCGTCGCTTCATCAAGCACAAGAATTGCGGGATCTCGCAATAACGCGCGCGCGATCGCGAGCCGCTGCTTCTGACCGCCTGAAAGCCCCGTGCCCCCTTCTCCAATCATGCTGTCGAGCCCCTTCGAGAGCTTCGACACAAACTCCTTCGCGTGTGCGAGGCCGAGCGCGCGATCGAGGCCGCGCTCGTCGATGTCATCCGCGCCAAGCATCACATTTTCTCGAATCGTTCCGCGAATGAAGGTCGACTCTTGAGCAACGACGCCGATTTGACGGCGCAAGCTCTGCATGTTTCCGGCGCGGACATCGGTGCGATCTAAGAGGACAGAACCATCCACTGGATCGAAGAGTCGACACAGCAGAGACGCAAGCGTCGTCTTGCCGCAGCCGTTGGGACCCACGAGCGCGATGAACTCCCCGTGCGCGATCGTGAGTTGGATGTCGCGAAGTGCGTCTCGCTCGGCACCCTCGTAACGAAACCGGATCGCATCAAACTGGATCGAGCGCGCGTGCCGCGGCAGCGCTGGAAGATCGAGCTCGCGTCGACCTTCGACCGGAGTCGCAAAGATCTCCTGCAGGCGCTGTGCAGGCGCTGCGGAACTCTGAATGTCGTTGAGAAGACCAGTCAGCGGACGGAGGCTTCCGCCAGCAACACCGAGCGCGCCGAGTGCGAGAATAAACCGCTCAAATGTCATGCGGCCCGCGAGAATCTCATTCGCGGCGATGAGCGCAAGACCGACGATGACAAAGATCGCGATCACCTCGACGACCGGGACGCTAAACGCTCGGGCAAATCTCGCACTCAGTTCCGCATCAAGGAGCGCTCGACTCGCTCGGGAAAAGCGACGAAAGGCCGTCGCTTCAGCGGTCGCCGTCTTGATCCCGCGAAGGCCTGCAATCGCTTCATGGGAAGTGCGCAGGATGTCCTCTTGCTGTTCAAGCGCCATGCGAGTGGAACGGCGAATGCGTTTCCCAATCTTTCGGAGGATCACGGCGAGAATCGGCGCAACCACGATCGCGGCAAGCGTCAACCGCCAATCGAAGTACACCGCAGCGATGAATGCCGCGATCCCCTTTGTGAGCTGCGCAAGCACCTTGCTCATCAACGCCGAAAAGCCGCGCTCGAGCTCCGCCGTATCGCGGCTGATGCGCGAAACAATCTCCGCGGGACCGCGACGGAGCACCGGACTCAAGGGAAGGTGAATCGCGTGCTGAAAAGTGCGAAGTCGAATCTCCGCGACAGTCACGGCGCTCAGTGTGAGCGCGCACGATTGATGGAGGTAATTCGCGATGCCGCCCAGAATCGCGAGGCAGCAGAGCGCGCCCATCAACAACGCGACACCAGCGAATCGATCCGTGGGAATCCACGCCGTGGCCGCGACTGGATCGCTGATGATGCCGCTCGTCCACGGATGCTCCGCCAGCCAGTTGCGTGCGATCGTCTGAAGATCGGCGCCGACTCCAAGGATGAGCTCAAGCACCGGTCCAATCGAAACAAGGCCCGCCGCCAACCCACCTGCCGAGAGCACGGAAAACACGATGGTGCCGACGAACAGTTTTCGGCGGCGCGTCATCCGCTTGGCGAAGGACCAGAAAGCTTCATTGCGTCTGAACATTGCGTCATCCAACTCAAATCAGTCGTGCTCAAACAGCGAAGCCTAACGGACGCCCGTTGCCGCGCCCAGCGCGTCCCAGAAAGCGGGCCAACTCTTCTCCACCACCATCGGATCTGCTACGGAAACCCCATCTCGAGCACACCCAAGAATGCCAAACGCCATCGCAATGCGATGATCTTGCGAAGTCTGCACGACGGCCTCCGTGCACTGCATCGGCAGTGGATGCACGCGAACCCAATCAGGACCAACATCAACCTTGCCTCCGAGCGCACGCAGTCCAGCCGCAACAGAGGCAATGCGATCGGACTCCTTCACGCGGAGCGTTTCAAGTCCCGTCAACAGGCTTGGCGCGTCAGCACATGACGCAAGCACCATGGCCATCACGGCAGCATCCGGAGCACTGCTGTAATCGCTATCCACTCCGCGCAGTCGCGCACCCTGCGGCGCGCGAATGAGCACACCACCAGCGCCTGCTTGCAGCGCCTGCACTTCCGCGCCGCGCGCTGCAAGGTCGCGGAAGAAAAACAAGTCCGGTTGTCTTCCATCCAATTCAAGTTGCGGAATCTCTATCTGGCCGCCGACGAGCGCCGCGAGCGCAGCAAAGTACACCGCGCTTGATGCGTCGGGCTCGACAAGCGCCGCGTGCGCGGGAATCGCCTGAGGGGGAATGGTGATGCTCGCGAGTTCGCGTTGCTCCACGCCATGCCGCGTAACCCCGACCGTCACGCCAGTCGCACGCAGCGCATCAATCGAAAGTTCGAGATAGGACGCGCTCGTAGGAGGCTCATGGAATCGAATCTCGAGACCGTTTGGCATCGCGGGAGCAATCAACATCAATGCCGAGACAAACTGACTTGATGCCGTGCGATGCACCTCAATGCGGCGACCTGTCAAGGGTCCGCGCATGCCGACGGGCAAGGCTCCGGCGATGCGGAAAAATCTCGCTTTGGCACCGAGCTCGACGAGCATTTCGACGCCCTCATCCACAGGTCGTTCACGCATGCGAGCACTGCCATCCACGACCGTCTCTTCCGAGCAGAGTGAGGCCACAGCAAGCATGAACCGCGTCGGCGTTCCTCCGTGACCCAAGTCAATCGTGCCTCCTCCTCGTGGCTTTCCGCCCACCCCATCGACAATCCACGAGTCACCTTCGCGTCGAAACACCGCGCCGAGTTGCGAGAGTGCGACGCGAAGTCGATCGCAATCATCGGACGCGAGAATCCCCTGCAGCGTCGAGCGCCCCTCGGCGAGCGCCGCGAGAACAAGATGTCGATTCGTGAGGCTCTTCGAACCCGGAATGAGAACTCGTGCATCAACAGCATGCTCGAGTGCGTGCATGCGTCGCGTTGCACCGTCCTGCTGCGCCATTACTTGGTTTCGCGACGAAAGACCGCCACGACATCCTCGACGGGGATCACGAAGAGGCGATTGTCCCCTTCAAAGTCGACAGGAATGCAATGCTTCGGGTTGAAGAGCACGCGATCATATTGGCGAATCGGATAGTTCTCGTCGCGTTCGACTTCAGCACTCACCGCGACGATGCGACCCGTGAGTGTGGGAATCTCCATCTTGTCAGGAAGATGGATGCCGACCTTCGTGATTTTTTTGTCCTCGTCCTTGCGAATGAGAACGCGCTTGCCGATTGGCTCGACGACTTCAATCGCGGACTTGGAAATGCTGCGCTCTTGCATGAC
>SXUI01000064.1 GCA_005790605.1 Planctomycetia bacterium
AACCTTCCACCGCCATAGGACAAGCAGACTCGCGAGCGCAATGCCCGCCGTTGTCGCATCCGTGATCGATCGCTGACCGAGCACGACGACCGCGCCTGCGATCGCTCCGATGGCAGCAGCGGTGACACCGTCCACGATCGCAACAATGCTCGAGCGCTTGCCGTGCTTCTTGAAGTATGGCGCGAACAAAATCGTGATGAGGTAGCAGGGGAGGAACACACCAAGTGCGGCCGCGCAAGCGCCGGGAACTTCGGCAACGAGGTAGCCGATGAATGCGACAGTAATGACAACTGGCCCTGGCGTGATCATCGCGATTGCGACGGCGTCGACGAATTGCTGATCGGTGAGCCAGCCGTATTCTTTCACCACGCCGCCGTAGAGAAACGGAACGATTGCCAGTCCGCTCCCGAACACGAACGCGCCTGCGATGGTGAAGTACAACGCGATTTGCCCGAGCAGCGGCCAACTTGCTGTGATCGCGGCGGGCGCGGCGAGAAGTGTCATCGGAAGCGGCGCGTATCCAAATCCCCCCAACGCACCGGTCGAGGAACTCCGCATCCACTTCGGCGGCATGCGCACGAGGTAGACAAGGAGTCCGGCTGCGAAAAACAGCCAAACGATTTCGGATTCGGTGATGACCGTGACAGACGCGCTGACAACGAAGATCGACCACAGCAAGCGATCTTTGCTGATCGTTCTTCGGGTGAGCTTGTATGCGCTTGAAGCGATGATGCCGATGACCGCAGCGCCGACTCCGTAGAAGACCGACTGCATCCAAGGCAAGCCTCCGTACTCGACATACGCCCAACTGATCGCGAGCACCATGAGGAATGATGGAAGCACGAATGCGACGCCCGCGAGTGTTGCGCCGAGGACTCGGAAGTGCACGAAGCCGAGGTAGATCGCGAGTTGTGTCGCGAGCGGGCCTGGTGCGAGTTGGGCGAGTGTGAGTCCCTCCTTGTAGTCCGATTCACGAAACCAACCGCGCTGCTCCACGAGGTCGCGGTGCATGTATCCGACGAGTGCGACGGGCCCGCCAAAGCCGATCGAACCAAGTCGCAGCATGTAGGAGACAAGTTGCCAAAGCGTGTACGCAGGACGCGTGGCGTGTTCTTGGCGAGAATCAGGCTGGCTCACGAATGCCATCGTAATGGCTTCCTCCTCTGCGCCGATTCGAGCGTCGTTGCGAGAGTCAGAGAGATAGGCAGCATTCAACGAAGTCCTCCACGCGATGCGCGACCGCGATCCGAAAGATCCTCGGTTGGAGCATTTGTTGGGGGAGTAGAGCGATCGCGGTGGCACGCGCGATTCGTCCAGCATGCCGAATCGAAAGATCGAACGCACGCGCCGCCGGTACATGGGGATCTCGTTAGACCGGGTAATCGCCCTTCTTTCCATGCCCGCGTGCGAGTCGGTCGAGTTGTTCCCACTGCAGGCGGATTCCTTTCTGCTTGTTGCCACGGAGCCACACTATCGTTCCTTTACTCACGTTCAGGGGGCCAAGCAGCATGCCATCTTTCCTTACCTTGAACACAATGTCCTTTGGCCCAACGGGCGGCGGACGTGCGCGAATCGTTGCATCAAATGTGATGTCATCTCCTTGAGCGTGGAATCGTAGCAACGCTGTTGTCAATCATGTGTGCAGTCGTTCGGGGCGCGTGGGCTTTCCCGCACGGCACGCTTGAGGTGCGCGTTGCATTTGACGATGTTGCAGTAAGCGCCTGCTCAAGATCCGCGATGAGATCCTCGGGATCCTCAAGGCCGATCGAGAGTCGGATGAGATCGCTTGGCGGCATCGCCACATGCCGTAGCGCTTCTGGCACTGATGCGTGTGACATACGGCACGGCACGCTGGCCGTTGAGTCGACTGAACCGAAACTCACAGCGATTGCGAAGCGCTCGAGTCGTTCGACGATTTCGATGGAGCGCGTTTCGTCTCCGGTTTCGAAACTCAGCACCGTTCCTGGTCCTTGCGCCTGCGATGCGTGGAGGGCATGATCGGCGTGCGTCGGCAGCGACGGGTAATGCACAGCAGCGAGGTCGCCACGATTCGCAAGCCACTCCGCAACGACTGCAGCGTTCGCTTGTTGCCGATCGATGCGAACGCCAAGCGTGCGCATACCACGCAGGAGGAGCCAACTGTCGAAGGGGCTGAGCACCGCGCCTTCTGAGTTCTGGATGAATCCAATGCGCTCCGCGATCGTGGCATCGCGCGTGGCCACAATTCCGGCGGTGACATCGGCGTGACCACAAAGCAGCTTTGTCGCTGAATGTAGGACGATGTCCGCACCAAGTGTGAGCGGTTTTTGAAGCCAAGGGCTGAGCGCCGTAGCATCGACCGCAAGCCATGCGCCCTCCGCCTTGCATGCCGCGGCAAGAAGTCGAATGTCCGGTGCGCGCCAAAGCGGATTCGTCAAACTCTCGACGAGTACGAGTCGCGCGCCACGCACTGCAGTGCGCCAGTTCCCATCCACGAGATCGGTCCACACGACCTCAACACCTCGCTCCTGCGCAAGGCGCGCGAGTAATCGTTGTGTGCCGCCATACAGCCCAGTGTGCGCGACCAGTCTCTCTCCAGACTGCACAAGTCTCGCAACCGCCGTCACCGCTGCGACACCGCTCGCGAACGCGAACGCGGCTTGCGCGTCTTCAAGGGACGCGCAATGTCGCTCGAGCATTTCGCGCGTTGGATTTCCGCTTCGCGCATAGTCGTAGGTCCCGAACTCGGACGCAGACTCTTGCTCGAAGGTCGCGGTTTGGTAGATGGGTGGAGCACTTGCGCGCCATGGATCACCGCGCGAGCCGTGCTGTGGGACGAGCGCTGTGTGTCGGCCAATATCGTTCACGCTGCACCTCCGACGAGAGCATTGAGGTCAGCAGTTACGGAGAATTGATTGCGTCGAATCTGGAGGAGGTCGGCGAACACGGCCTCTGCGGTTGGATATCTGCCTGCACCTCGACCTCGCGCAAGATGGAGCTCGCCGTCGAGCGTCGTGAAAAGCGCGACATTTCCTGCGTCGATCGCGTCGAGAAGCGGGTGGCCATCCTCAAGTCTTTCGAGCCGCACCGACGCGGTGAGTTGCTTTCCGTGCCGACGTGCGCGCGCGACGAGTCGATCGTGAGGTGAATATGTTGCGCGAGGATCGAGCCCTTCCACCTCGAGCGCATCGGGATCTCGACCAAAGGCGATACGGCAGAGAAGCCGGAGTTTCTCGGCCGCGTCGAGGCCGGAGAGGTCTGCCGTGGGATCGCTTTCTGCGTAACCGAGTGCTTGCGCATTCGCGAGCGCATCCTCGAACGCGGCCCCTTGAGCGCACGCGCCGAGAATGCAGTTGGTCGTTCCGTTGAGCACACTGGCGAAGGAGGACACCCCGCGATCGTGAAGTCGCGCCGCAAACTCAAGCATCGGCGCGGCACCACCGACCGCAGCAGAGTATGAAAGCGTCGCCCCATGTGCTGCCGCGAGCGCATCGAGCGTTGCTCCGTGTGCGGCGAGCAGGGACTTGTTCGCGGTGATCACATGCGCTCCTCGGCGAAGCGCTGCCTCGATGGCCGTTCGCGCGACCCCGGTACCACCGATCATCTCGATGACCACATCGCTTTCTTCCGATTGCGCTAGCGCGACTGCGTCGCGAGTGAGCATGCGGGGCGAGATCGCTTCCGCATGGCGTTTGGGACTCTGGACTGCAACTCCCGTGATCGCAAAGTCTCTTGGGGATCGAAGCAGATGCTCGAGGACACCGCGCCCGACGACGCCAAGGCCAAGTAGCGCAACTCGTGTCGGGTTCTCTCGCGCGTCTTCGGCAAAGCGCGTCCAGCGACTTCCCACAATTGTTGCGTCGCGGCGTTGTAGTGCCGAAACTTCAAATGGAACTTCATGGCGTTCCGCGTATGCAAGTGCCTTTCGCTGCAAGATCTCGCCAGCAAGTGGGGCCGCATCGTGGAAAGTCACGTCCGCGTAGCGACGCGCGAACGGTCCCGGCCGCGATGGGTCTCGTTCATACAGACCACGCACATCTTTGAGAAGGCGACATCGTGCGCTTAGTGCGTGCGCGAGCAAGACGGCCGTCAGGTCACTGCCGCCGCGCCCAAGAAGTGCGATCCGTCGTTGGTCATCGATGCCGAAGAATCCAGGCACGATGACGACATCATGTTCATTGAGCATGGATCTCAAACGTGCCGCATGCACGCCGCTCGGAATCGCGTCGTCCGCTGGACCAGTCACGGAGAGTTGAATTTCGCGCGGATCTGCCGCTACCGCGTCGAGCCCCGCGCGATCGCATCCGAGCCAGAGGTGCGCTGCGCTCACGGACTCACCTGTTGAGATCAACGCTGCGGCGGCGTGCGGCGAGGAGGAGTGACCATAGAAGGAGGCAGCACTCACGAGTCGATCGGTTGCATCTCCTATGGCGCTGACGGTTGCGACAACAGCCCATCCGTCGCGCACCCATCGGTAGCACTCGTGGACGGCGTTGGCGATATCGCTCTCGCGTGCAAGGACTGAGCCGCCGAACTTCAAGACGATAATGCGGCGGGAATCTCTCTGATTAACTGACATGTGATGTCTCCTTCGTCGAGGCGAAAGTGCTGCTCGCTGCGGCGTCAAGTGCGCCAAAAATGTCATTGAGTAAGTCGTTTGAATCTTCAAGGCCGATGGAAAGGCGAATGAGACCGCCATGGATGCCAAGTCGTTCCCGCTGCGCCTGAGGCACATCGCCATGCGTCATCGTTTCAAGGTGCGTAGCCAGACTCTCCACGCCACCAAGGCTCTCGGCCAGGGTCGTCACTCTGAGTACGCGCACAAACGCCTCAGCGGCAGCGCGCCCACCGTGCAGGTCGAGTGTGACGATGCCGCCGTGCCCGCCATCGTGTTGCGCGAGCGCGAGTGCGTGCTGATCGAAAGACTCGAGGCCAGGGTAAATCACTCGACGAAGGGCGCAGTGTCCCTCGAGTGCGGTCGCGATGCGCAGCGCCGATGCGCTGTGTGCGCGCATGCGCAGCGAAAGCGTCTTGAGCCCTTGCAGCGTGAGCCATGCATCGAACGGCGATTGAATGCAGCCAAGCGACTTGCGGAGAAACGCGAGTTTCTCGCGGATCACTTCGTCACGCGTCACGAGTGCGCCGCCGATGGTGGCGTGATGGCCTTCAATCCACTTCGTCGTCGAATAGAGCGTGACATCAGCGCCGACATCAAGCGGGCGCTGCAGCGCGGCTGTGAGAAAGGTGTTGTCCACGGCAAAGATCGCGTGCGCAGCACGCGCGATCGGAGCGATTGCGGCAAGGTCCGCGAGGATCAGCGTCGGATTCGCTGGCGTTTCAACCAGCACCAATCGAGTCTTGGGTTGCACTGCCGCGCGGATGGCGTCGAGGTCGGCGGCATCGACGAAGGTTGAGCGGATTCCAAGCGGTGCGAGCACTTGCGCGAAGAGCCGGACGGTTCCTCCATAACTCGCAGCTCCAACGATCGCGTGGTCGCCGGCGGAGAGTTGTGAGAGCGCGAGGACTTGTGTCGCTGCAAGCCCGGACGCGAACGCCAGAGCGGGAAGCGCGTGCTCGTACGCTCCAAGTCGATCCTCAAGTGCCGCAACAGTTGGGTTCGTTGCGCGCGAGTAGCTGTGACTTACGCACTCGCCGAGTTCGTGTTGCACGAAGGTCGCGCTCTGCGTGATGCTCGCGACGAGCGGTTCTCCGGCCATCCGATTGGGTTCGCTCCCGTGCATCGCGCGTGTCGCAGCTTGAAGCGCGGGCTGCATGCGGGATGGTTCGCGATGCGTGGGTCGGTCGGATGCAGAGGGACAAAACGGGGACATGCCTAGGGCCTTTCAGGGACCGAGGCGTGATCGCGAAGCAGGCGGAACAGCAGAACAGAAGCGCCGCGACGAACATCGTCGCGAGATTTGCGAAATTCCGAGAAAACTCGGACATTTCACCGCATCGTTCGTTCCTGTTGCTGCGATTGCTCGCGCGACAGGACGCTGGCCTCGGCACCGCGTCCAGACTCGCCTTGGAGTGTGGCTCGGTTGCCGCCCGAGAGAAGAGGCCTTCTCGGGACTCGTGATACGCAGACTGAAACTTACTCCGAGTATCGAAGGAAGTCAACACACGAAATCTGATTTGCGTACGCGCGTTGATCGTGCGGCCGCGCGAAGGTCGCTGTTTGACCCGCGGTCCGAAACTGTTGCGCGTTATCGTCACGACATAGGATGCAATGCTCATGCGCGCAGCCCCTAGTCGAAAAGTCGTCTCTCTCGCGGCGGCGACGAAGCAACTTCGGTTGCTCGCCAATCGCGCGACCCTGGACGGTATGTCGCGCTACGGCATTCCATCAGTAGGAGCGTTCGGAGTTCCGGTGGGGAAAATCAGGACGCTCGCCAAGACACTCGGTCGACAGCACGAGCTCGCGATGGCGTTATGGAAGACGGGTCAGTATGAATCACGGATGCTCGCTTGTTTCATCGCGGATCCTGCGCGCATGACTCCTGCGCTGATGGATGCATGGGCGAAGACCTTTGACAATTGGGCTGTCTGTGACACCGCGTGCTTTCATCTCTTTGACCGCACGCCGCACGCATTCGCGAAAGTAAAAAAGTGGTCGCGGAGTCGTGACGAATTCGTGAAGCGAGCCGCGTTTGCGCTTCTCGCGAGTCTCGCGCTGCACGACAAGAAGGCGCCGGACAAACTGTTTCTTGATGTGTTTCCTCTCATCGAGCGTGCTGCGAAAGACGAGCGCAACTTCGTAAGGAAGGGAGTGAGTTGGGCGCTGCGTGGACTCGGGAAGCGACGGGGAGGAACCCTTCATGCACCGGCATACGACCTCGCGAATTGCCTTGCGGCATCCGCTGATGCGAACATGAGGTGGGTCGGTCGGGACGCGCTCAAAGACCTCGCTCGATCGGCGCGTCAACGATAGTTCGGTTCGTATGTAGAAGCGGTTACAGAGAGCGTGCCGCTCGGATGGGTCGTGAGGGCCTGACTTGATTGCAAGGCTTCCAAACAATCGCCGACGGTTTTGTCGCGATACGCTTCATGCTGCGGGAATCTTGGTGTATTCATGGTTTGTTCCGCACTCGCCCTTGGATGATCCATGCAACATCGCGCCTCCATCTTCATTGCTCTCTTCTCTGCGACCCAACTCTTCTCGGTGCACGCAGCCCTCGCGCAGACATGTGCGTCGACCATTTCACAAACGGAAGGTCCGTACTACCGAACGCCGAATCCGGTAACAACTGAGATGCGGCTCGGCAGTGATGGGCCGCTGCTCAACATGCGCGGGCGAGTGGTCGATCAGAACTGCAACCCGATGCCGTGGACATGGGTCGCGATTTGGCACGCCGATCCAACCGGCGCCTATGACAATGTCGCGCCGTTCGATCGTTACCGCGCCACGATGTTCACGGATGCTAATGGCGAGTTCGTGTTTCACACAATCGTCTGCGGTCTGTACCCCGGACGCACGCGGCACATCCATTGGAAGGTCGACGGCGCCAACACCGCACTGCTCACAACACAGACCTACTTTCCAAATGTTCCGCAGAACGCAACCGACAGCCTCTACAACGCTGCGCTCTTGATGCAAGAGACGATTCTTCCAGACGGCACGCACGACGACTTCTTCCAATTCGTCGTGCCGACCTCTGGTGCGTGCACTGCCGCGACGATTACCGCGAATCCCGCGTCAGTCTCAGTGAATGTCGGCGCTACCGCGGTCTTCACGGCCAATGGCGCAGGCAGTACGCCGCGCACCTATCGGTGGTATCGCGACGGCGTGGAACTTGTGAATGGCGGTCGAGTCTTTGGCGCATACACCGGCTCGCTATCGATCACCGGCGTGCAAGCGTCGGATGCCGGTCAATACACCTGCCGCTCTGGAAACAGCTGTGGCGCGCAACTGAGTTCGGCCGCTGCGTTGACGGTGCTCGGAGTTTGCACCTCTGACCTCGACGCGAGTGGCGAGGTTGATGCTGCTGATCTCGCCATCATGCTGAGCGCGTGGGGAAGATGTAAGGCGTGCGACTCGGATCTCGATGGGAATGGCCAAGTCGACGCAGCAGACCTCGCGACTTTGCTCGCCGCATGGGGTCCGTGCGCTTAAGCAAGCGGGCGTATCGGCGCACTCGCAGTACTCTCAACAGACCATCGCATCGCGGTGGTTGATGATCTCATCGAATCGCGTCAGATCTTCGCGCGTCGATCAGTAGGGTGTTCAAGCGCGCGATGGCTCGTCTGCGCGCGCAGGAGAATCTGACGCGTTCCACTTTTGCAGCGTGCGACGAACTTCGCCTGCATGAACGGCGAATGAGCGGACTTTCGCTCGCGCCAGTTCCTTCGAAGGACTGACACTCATGCAACAGCAAACTGATCAGCGTTCTCTCCTCCCCAGTGCCAGCACCTCAATCAACGCTGGGGCATCCGCTCTCGCGTGTCGCGGGCTTCGTTGGTCGTTCGTCGCCTCGATGATCGCCCTCTTGTCACAAGTTGCAGTTGCTGCACCGCCACTTGTCACCTTTGCGGTCACGAGTAGTTGGGACACTGGATACAACGGTGAGATTCGCATTCAGAATCGCGAGTCCGCGCCGATTCCGTCGTGGCAACTTGTCTTCGACAACGGTCCTGTGATCTCGTCGCTGTGGAACGGCGTGCACTCATTGAGTGGCGTCACGCATACGGTGGCGAACGACGGCTGGAACGCGGCCATCGCGCCAGGCGCGACAGTGACG
>SXUI01000065.1 GCA_005790605.1 Planctomycetia bacterium
CCCATTCCCTACAAACTCACGCATCAGCCACTCCACGACTGTGCCGCGCTCCTCGGCACCGCCGACGAGATGGATACGCATCGTCTCGGCATCCTTGAGTTCCGCGATCGGACGCACGCGCGTTATGAAGATCGGATTCCCGTGTTGCGGATGACGCAATCGATTCGGTTCGGGCGTATCGAACCCATCCGGGTGCTCGAAAACGAGTCCAATGCGCGGGGCGAGCGCACCGAGTCGCGCCAAAAGTTCTGTCACGGTTGCGGCTGGAATCGGCGCACACTTCGTCACCACTGATGTCGGAATGTCCTGCGATATCGCAGGCACGCGCATCAGCGTCCCGCCCGAAAGTAACTGCGCGCAATGCGTGAGTGAACCAGTTGCGAGATCGGGGAGCTCCCAGTGCGGTCGCTGAGAGATCAGCCCGATGCGCACGCGCCTAGTACTCGTGACCTGCATCAGAGTCTCTAACGCTTCCGGAAGAAGTCGGCCATCAGGCGCACTCAGCCCGTGATCAAGATCGACAAGGACTCCATCGTGGATGGCAGCCGTCCCCTTCGCAAGATCCGCGGGGGAGAGCGCGGTCCCACCTCCGCGTCCGGTTGCCAACCCGTCCTCTGCGGCCGGTGCGCGCGGAGGCACAAGTTTCTCCTCCTGCCCCATCACGCTGCGCGACGCGGCCCACCTCGAACAACAGTCATCGAGCGCACGAGCGAGCGTTGGGAATTCAAACTGAAAGCCATGCATAGTCGCTCGACTCGGCACTGCGTGCCTTGACGCCGTCAGTTCCCCGGCGCCCTGTCCGAGCAGCACACGCAAGACGATTGCGGGAATCGAGTGAACCGGTGCAATGACTCCCCGCGCGCCGCAACGCGCGGCAAGTTCATTCGCGAGCCGCGACCACTGCACAGACTCTGGAGCGACGGCATTCACCGCTCCTCTCATCGCGATGCTCGCGATGGCCCAATCGAACATGTGAACGGCATCTTGCCAGTGAATCCATGGGACAAACTGCACTCCCTTCCCAGGAATCACGCCGCATCCGCGCCGAAACCACGGCGCGGCGTGCGGAATGAGTCCGCCCTCCGCGTCAAGCACGCTTCCAAGTCGCAGTGCCACGATTCGCATGCCGAGCACTTCAGCCCGCGCACACTCGCTTTCGAGTTGCGCCATGACACCGGCAAGGAAACCTGCGCCGTACGACGCGCGATCGTCGAGTTGTTCAAATCCTCGATCTCCAAACGCGGCCACCGTCGACGCGACGATAAACGCGCGCGGAGGGTTTGTCGCCATTCGAACACCATCCACGAGACGCCGGGCGCTCTCGAGTCGACTCGTTCGGATCTCCTCCCGCACCCGTTTGGTCCATCGGCCATGCGAGGTGGAATGACCTGCGAGATGGACGATCGCATCGCACGATTCCAATGCACTCTGCCAAAGTCCAGGAAATCGAGCGTCTCCAGCGACGACCTCAACAGACCTCCCAAGATGCGCGAACAAGCTCCGCGCATGCGCCGCGTGCCGACTCAACGCGACAACGCGATCACCTCGGCGCGCGCGATCTGCCACGAGCCTGCGTCCAATCGTTCCAGTAGCGCCGGTGATGAAGATCCGCATCGTGAAGGTGACGGAGAAAGAGCTTGCTCGCAGACTAACCGTTTGCGCCGCAGTTCGTCAGCGATCAAGGTAAAACGCCGAAACTACCTAGATTATGCATGAATCTTTCGCACGGTCGCCGCTGGAATGCCAAGTTGTTCGCGGTACTTCACAACCGTGCGGCGAGCGATCTCGACACCGCGAGCCTGCAATTGTTCGGCAATCGCCCGGTCGCTGAGTGGATGATGGCGATCCTCGCCTTCCACGACCTCGGAGAGCATCGCTTTGATCGCGTTCCAAGAGACATCTTCGCCCTCTCGATTCTCCGTGCCGCCCGCGAAGAAATCCCGGAGTCGCACGAGACCGCGTGGCGATGCCATCCACTTCTCTGCAACCGCTCGGCTCACGGTGCTGACATGGATCCCAAGTTGCTCAGCGAGATCGGTCATCGGCATGGGACGCAAGAAGTTCGGCCCATGTTCGAACCACTCGCGCTGACGCGAGACGACTGCCTTGGTCACTCGCGCAAGCGTCGTCTTGCGTTGCTCAATAGCCTCAAGCAAGGTCCGCGCCGCGCGGACACTGTCGCCGGCGAATGCGCGCGCAGCCTTATCCGCAGACTTGTCCTCCGCGAGCTCTTCGTACTCGCGCGAAACTCGCACGCGCGGAATCAACTCGTCAGAGAGTCGCACCGTGTACTCATCCGCATCTACATCGAGTTCGACAATCACATCCGGCACGATGGGTTCATTGCTTGGCGGAACAAGTGCGTAGCCTGGCGCGGTCGTCAGGCGACGCATCACGCTCTTTGCCTCATCGATTCTGGCATAGTCCATGCCGCTCGCACCGCAGATCTTGGGAAGTCGATTCGCAAGCAGGTCGTCATAGTAGTTCTCAAGGAGTGCGAGCGCGTCGCTCCACACCACCGCCGTCGCTTCTGTCTGCGCCTCTTCAAGAGCCGCGGATGCTTGCAGTCGCAAGCAATCTCGTACGGAAGTCGCACCTAAACCAGGCGGGCTCAATTCATGTTGAAGGCGCGTAAGCCCGCGCTGCAGGAGTTCCATCGACCAGTCGCAACCCGGCATGGAAGCCGATTGATGCAGCACTGTTTCAAGATCCGCGCTCAACAAACCCTCAGGGCCGATGTACTCAATCAAGCGAGCGCCGACTGCGCGAAGTTCGGGATCGTGAATCTCCGAAAACGACCACTGCTCAAGCAGTTGCTCGGTTAACGACGCGCCGCTGCCAGCGGTGTTGTTCATCGCCGACAACTTCGGGTCCTCGTCGGAATCGCTCGCCCGACTCGGCCGATAGTCTCGATCACCCGACCACTGATCGCCGTAACTTCGCTCCATCAACCGGAGCCGCTCAAACTCTGTCGAGCCACCGCCCTGCGGTGCATCTTCGCGAGTCGAACTCGTGCGAGTCTTGACCGCGTCGAGTGACTGCGGTCGATCATCCCCCGGCTCGACGATCTCAAGCGCGACATTCGTCTCAAGTTCACGATCGAGTCGCTCGCGAAGCGCGAGCAATGGCAACTCAAGTATCTCCGCCGCTTGAATCAACTTCGGCGTGAGCGCAAGATTCTGGCCTTGCCGCAGTCCCTGAGAAGTTTCAAATCGCATTCCGCTCATAGGTGTTCAACGCAGCGCAGGGCAAATCGGACGAGGCAATCCTACGGCAAGCATGGCACAGCCTCGGCCATCTCGAAGCCGAAAGCCGCAGAAAGAACGCAAAGAGAAGCGCGCTCCCGCGATGCCATTTCAGCACACCTCACACTTCCCCGCATGAATCGGGCGATGACCCGCTTACAAGCCCGTTCGCCCCGCGATCGCGTCGGCGATAACTCCCGGATTCGCTAAGTCGATTTGACTTCCGCTCGCGAGCCCTCGCGCAAGTCGCGTCACCCGCACCCCGCGCTTTCCCGCCTCCCGCGCAATCCAAAGCGCCGTTGTGTCACCTTCAAGATCTGGGTTCATCCCGAGCACAAGTTCCTCAACCGCGACTGACTGCGCGTTCTTGGTCGCGTCGTCAAGACGCGCGAGCAGAGGTTGCAGCACGATGCCCTCAGGACCAACGCCCGCGAGTGGGTCCAACCGACCAAGCAACACATGGTAGATCCCACGAAAGGATCCAGCCTTCTCAATCGCAAGAACATCCTTCGGCTGCTCCACAACGAGCACGATGGACGCTTCTCGACGAGCATCTGAGCAGATGCCGCACTGTTTGTCGTCGCAGATGTTCCAACAGATTGGACAGTGCGAGATTTTCGTCTTTGCGTCCTTGATTGCTTCAGCGAGCGCATCCGCATCCGCAGGGCTCTCACGAAGCACATGAAACGCGAGCCGCTCGGCGCTTCGACGGCCGATGCCGGGAAGCCGCGCGAACGCGTCGATGAGCCGCGAGACCGCCTCAGGATAGCCTTTCATCCGAGCATCCCTTGCACTGCTTCAGGAGGAAGCGGAATGTCCATCTCCTTCGCGGCCTCCGAGAGTTCGCTCGCAAGTCGCGCTCGCGCGATGTCGAGCGCGGCATTCACGCACTCCGCGATGAGCCTATTCGCGTAGGCGGTGTCCGCGCTGCTCCCCGATGCAAGGCCGCGGATCATGCTTGGTGCGAGTTCAACTTGCGTGATACGAAGGTCGCAAGTCGCGCGGACTTGCACCGCGCCGCCACCGACGACAGCCGAGACCTCGGTCGTCGCGAGACGTGCTTTGATTTCATCCATGCGTGCTCGCAGCTTCGGCAAGTCCTTCAACATGCCACCAAGTTGCGATGCCAACTTGAGTTTCTCAAACATCCGCAAACCTCCATCAACAAACTCGACAACTGCTGCACTCAGTGGGACTCTGGCGCGTCGTTCGCCACCGTTTCGGTCGAGCCCGCGAGCGGAAGACGAGTGACTTCCACGATACTCGCATCAAACAGTTCCATCACGCCGCGGACGATTGGATCGTTGCGCACTGAGGCATCGATTCCAATCGCAACGCTCGGCGCGGGCGCCGTCGTTCCCAGTCGCGGTCGCAGATCAAACTGCACGGGACCGTTGAGGACCCGCCGCAGCAACGCGCGCACGCGATCGGGATTGTCCAAGACGAACCGTCCGGAGGCCGTCGAAGCATCGGCGTCGAGGACAACCCGCACCTCGTCGCGCGTTCGGGTGAACTCGATAAGTGCAAGTTCGCCGATCAGCGCGTTGTCCGCCGGGCTTTGCTCACCGACAACGGCAAGTTGCGCGCGGAGTGCCTCAAGCGAATGAATCTCAACCGATTCGCATGACACGGAGTTTGGCGCGGAGTTTGGCGAAGCACTCACTGTGCGCGGCGGCAGAGCCCGAGGCTCAGGCACTGCGGGACGGGGCAACGCGCTCGCTCGTGATTCCTGACCCCCAACACGCTCGGTGCGGGGGTCATCCGCTTTTTTTGCGTCAACCCCTGTGGGCGTTCGAGGCGCACCAGCAAGAAGTGCCGCGCCCGAAGCGAAGCGCGATGCCAGCGCGAGGCGCACGAGGCACGCATCGAAGAGCGCGCGGGGAGCGCTTGACGCTCGAATGCTGCGGCCAATGCTGTCACACGCGGCAATCGCGTGCACGCAGTAGGCAGGATCCACCCGCGGTGCCAATCCAGCGAGTCGATCTCGCGATGCGCTCGCACACTCGAGCAACGCACTCTCGCCTCCGCAGGTCGCGGCGACGAGCAACCAGCGGAAGCGTTCCGCAAGCATGTCGAGCGAGTGCTCAACCGCGGTTCCGCCTTCAAGCAGCTTCCCGCCGATGGCAAGCGCGTCGGCGCATCGTTCCTCCACGATTGCCGCAATCAAGTCAAGAAGCAGCGCGTCTTGCGGAAGCCCGAAGACTTGTTCGAGGAGAGCAGCGTCGACCCGATGATCCGTGCTTGCAGCAAACAGTCGGTCGAGCAAGCTGAGGCCATCGCGCATGGATCCATTTGCCATGCGCGCAACGGCGAGCAGCGCGTCCGTGCTCGAGTCCATGCCTTCCTTGACGGAAACCACGCCGAGGTGCTTCGCAATCTCTGTCGCAGGAATGTTGCGAAAATCAAAGCGCTGGCAACGCGACTGAATTGTCTGCGGAACCTTGTGTGGTTCGGTTGTGCAGAGAATGAACTTCACATGACTCGGTGGCTCTTCCATCGTCTTCAACAACGCGTTGAAGGCCGGCGTGGTCAGCATGTGCACTTCATCGATGATGTAGATGCGGTACTTGCCACGAGTTGGCGCGAGTCCCGCCCCCGCGATGAGTTCGCGCGCATCGTCGATGCCGCGATTCGAAGCGCCGTCGATCTCCATCACATCAAGGTCTTCGCCGCGGAGAATCGCCTCTCCGACCGCGCCTTGGTCGCCTTCGCCTTGCCCCGCATTCAGCGCGCGAGCAAAGATCCGAGCGAGTGAAGTTTTTCCAACGCCGCGCGTTCCACAGAAGAGATAGGCATGCGCCGTGCGACCAGTCGCGATCGCATTTCGGAGTGTGCGAGCGATGGGTTCCTGTCCAATCAAGTCCTCAAACTCACGCGACCTGTAGCGCCGCGCGAGCACTGTGTAGGGCTTGCGCGACTGCTCCGTCGTGAGCGGTGTCATGACGACATCCTCAACGAGCGCAGCGGAGTCCGGAGATCGAACAGACTTCTTGGCCATGGAGCGAGGTACCAAAGTGCGAGGGCGCAGGTCGCTGGGCAGTGTCCAAGGACCACAGTGGAGTTGCTGAAGACGGCCAGGCGACGACTGCTCGGACGACGACGCTTATGGCTGCTGCGGTCAAGCCCTGACCAAGTTCACGGTCCGCCCGACTGCCGAGCCTGACCGTCTTCAGAAACTCCAAGGACAGCGATGGTAGCACAGCGCAAGCCCCATGGAGCCCACGAGAGTTCGTTGTGTAAACTCAGGCGATGTCCGCGGCCAATGAAGCATCGCCAAGTAGCAGCCCACCTCCCCTGCAAACGACTTCGCGCGCGCGCCATTCGAGTGAACGGCACCTACGCGAAGAGCAATCGCGGCGCGTCGTCTTACTCGTCGTGCGGCTCAGCTTCTTCGTGCTCCTCGTGACGACCGCGGTCCTGCTCATTGCAACTCGGACCAGCGCGAACGAAAGTTTTTCCTACCTCAATCTCGCGGTCATCGCTGGAACCGCGATCAGCGTCGGCGTCATCGTCCTCGTCATCGACATCATGACACCGAACAAACGCATGGCGGCGATGTTCGGGACCTATCTCGGCATCTGCTTTGGACTCATCGGCGCGCTCGCGCTTGGCGCCCTCCTCGAAATGCTCGCGCACGCATGGGAACTCATTCCGCAGAATCCAAACGCGCCGCCTCCGATCTGGATCCCGGTCGTGAAAGCGATGCTCGCGATCACCCTCTCGTACATCGCAGTCAGCACGGTGCTCACCACACGCAACGACTTCCGATTCATCATCCCATTCGTGGAATTCAAACGGCAACGGCGAGGGGCGCTCCCAATTCTTGTGGATACGAGTGCGCTCGTTGACGGGCGCGTGCAAGAACTTGGACTCGGAGGCATCATCGATGCCCCCCTCTCCATTCCATCCTTCGTCCTCGATGAACTCCAGCGGCTCGCGGACAGCAGTGAGCGCAGCAAGCGCGCGCGGGGTAAGCGCGGACTCGAAATCGTGCAACGATTGCAATCGAATGCGCTCGTCGACCTAAGCATCGAGGAGTTCGATGTCGATGTAGGCGGCCGCGGCGTCGATCGATTACTTGTCGAACTCGCACAGCGCGACGGCTACCGCATTCTCACGACCGACGCAAACCTCGAAAAGATCGCGTCCATCGGCGGTGTCGGCGTCATCAATGTGAACGCGCTCGCGATGGGTCTTCGTGTGGCTGCCGTTCCGGGTGACATTCTTGAAGTGGAAGTCCTCCGCTCAGGCGACACTGCTGCACAAGGCGTTGGCTACCTCGATGATGGCACGATGGTCGTCATCGAAAATGGCGAGCGAACCATCGGCACAGTCGTCCGTGTCCAAACCACGAACAGCGTGACCACTGCTTCGGGCCGCATCATCTTTGCGAAGGTTGTGCAGGGCACGCCCGAACCAGGCAGCACTGCGAGCGTCACGAAGCTCGCGACCGAACAGCCGAAATGGAAGGGACCGCCACCCGCGTCGCGAAGCGCGAGCGACCGTAATCCGCGCCGGTGACGAGCGAGCACACAACGCGCAACGCGCGCCTTCCGACGCGCGTTGCGATGATGAACAGTGTGAAAGACTGATTCGAATCAACGACCGAGCGCGAGGAGTTGGTTGATCAACTCATCCGTTGTCGTGATCACTCGGCTCGCAGCGGAGTATCCGGTGCTTGCGAGGATCATGTTGATGAATTCTTGCGAGAGGTCGACATTGGAAAGCTCGAGCGCGCCGCCCACGAGCCGGCCCGTTCCGAAATCACGCGGCTTCGCAACGAGCGGCGTTCCTGAATTCGGTCCCGTGCGGAAGACATTGTCGCCGCCATCCACGAGACCCTCTGGGTTGGAGAACTTCGCAAGCGCGATCTGACCAATCGCTCGGGTCAGTCCATTCGTGAAGGAGCCAGCGATGATGCCATCCTCGCCGATCGAGAAGTTGGCAAGGGTCCCGATCGAAGAACCATCTTGGTACACCGCGGCGAGATTTGACGCAGAGTCCGTCAAACTCGAGACGGAGTCCGCGCCCGAATTGAAGTCCATATTGACCGTCAAGGGCGAGACTGCACCATTCGTGCGCGTAATCGAGAACGCCTGATTTGTCGCGGAGAGGAATCGACCGCTTGCATCGAAGCTGACTTCGCCAAGTCCGATCAAACGCGCCGCAGCATCGTTGTCGTTGCTCTCAGCCACAAACTGCCAAGTCGTTCCGCCGCTCGCTGAAGTTGCCTGCAACACGAAGGTCAGGTCGATGGTGAGTGGCGTCCCAAGCGAGTCGTACACGACGAAGCTCGTGCGCACACTTTCACCAGTCGCGGAACCGGTCTTGGTAAGCACGAGTGGCTGACCGCTTCCTGCACCGGGTGTGGTCACGACGAAGTCTGCAGTTTCGAGCCCGAGTTCCTGCACCGTACCTTCGTTCCCTTGAATGACGAGCTGGCCCCCAGCGTTGATCGAAACAGTGCCGCCAAGATTCGAGTTCGACCCGATCGCCGAGTTGTCGACGCCGAGAATGTCTTCGAGATACGAAGTGAAGTCACCAAGCGTTGTTCCAAATCCATCAGAGCCAGCAACCGCGGTTGCGCTAAACGCAAAGCTGTGCGTCTCAAGGTCCTTGCCGCCCTTCTCAACGCCGCTGAGCGTGATGACCTTTGGATTGGTTGAACTATCGAAGGCCATGACAAACCCGCCCGCGCCATCGGACATGTAGACATCCGTCGTGGTGAGATCAGTTGACGCATCGACCGGGATGGTGAGCGCCGCATCCGTAAACCATGCGCGGCCCTCATGCACCGAGCCCGTCGTTCCAACCGTTCCCGATGCATTCAGATTGCCGTTGAAAATCACATTACGACTCGCCTCCGCGAGCGTCAGCGTTCCAACTGGAACGGAAAGCGGCACAAGGTCGCCCTCAATGACATTGAACTGTTCGTCCACGGAAAAACCCATGACGCGCGCGCCACTCTGCGTCACGAGTTCGTTCTGCGGATTGCGCACGAAGTTTCCCGAGCGGGTGAACGCGCGCGAACCAGCGACATCGACGATGAAGAATCCATCGCCCTCGATCGCCACATCGGTCGCCACGCCCGTCGCGCCAATCGCGCCATTGTTGAAATTTCGCTGCGTGCCGGCGATCGTGACGCCAAGTCCAATCTGACCTGGGTTCGTGCCGCCGTTGTTTCCACTCGGCGCGCTCCCGAGGGAGAAGTTGCGGCTGAAGGTTGGCGTGAACTGGATCCGGTTCGACTTGAACGCGGTGGTGTTCACATTCGAGATGTTGTTACCGATCACATCGAGCCTGCGAGAGTTCGAGATGAGTCCCGAGAGGCCAGTGAAGAGTGCGGTTGTTGATGCCATAAGAAAAACCTCCAAGTGTCGGAAGCAACTTCTACGCGGCGGACGCGCCACGCGAAGCGGAGCCCATACCAACGGGATCCGCGCTCTGTGCAGCAAGGTCTGTGCCAGTCATCGACTCGGCATCCGTTGCCGTTTCCCGCGCAAGAACGATCTGCTCTTGCACAGCAAGGGGCGTGAGCGCATGCAAGACAAGCACTCGTGAGCCAGCGCTCGCGCTCCTTGCTCCGATGCGAATGGCGCAATCGATCGCTTCGAGCGCTGCACCAAGCGGCCGCTCCACGCTTCGAGTCGCTACATCCGCGACGAACGGACCCTCATGCGTCACAATCAGCGCGCGGCGAAACCCTCGAGCCTCGGCCTGATCAAGGGCCTGCGCGATCTCTTCGAGTTCAGTCTGGTTGAGATCCGCGCCGCCACGCGCATCGACCGTGCGATGCGACTGCAGCTCTCCATCCCGTGCGAGCTCAAGCAATGCATCGAAGCCGCCGTCCGCGACCGACACGCGTGCGGCACTCGACTTCCCAGAACTCGCCGGGCGAATCGCCGGTTCAAGCCTGCGCAAGAGTTGACGCGGATCAATCGTCATCGGGACTTCGGCGTGTTAGCCGCCACCGCCTGATGCTCCGCCACCACTCGAGCCGCCGCCAGTACCGCCCGTTGGAGTCGATGGCGTCGCAGGTGGCGAATCAATGAACTCAACATTGTCCATGGGCAGCAACCAACCAGTATTGAGCACCAGTCCCACGGAATCACCGTCTCGAATCACGCTTTGCACGGTTCCGCCAACGCGAATCGCGTCCTGCGTGAGCCCACTGACGCGCTTCCCGATGAGATTGCCAGCACTCGCGAGTTGGTTCTGGAACACGATGGCACCCAATCGCTCTTGCAATTGGATGTCGGTCTCGATCGATCGAATGGAGTTCAACTGTTCGAGCAACGCAGAAGAATCGCTCGGCTTGAATGGGTCCTGATTCGAAAGCTCCGTGAAGATGATTCTCATGAAGTCTTCACTACTGAGTTCGTTGAAGCGACTTGGCAAAGATGCGGTCGATCCGACTGCAGCGGCATTACTAGCGATTGCGCTCATGAGCGGGCTCCATTCAATAGTGCGGAGGCAAAGGAATCTGCGGTTTGAAGTGCGTCGGCTGCGCGCGCGCGAGTCCCAGACCCTGATCGAGCACCGTGGTCTTGACGACCGCGCGACTCTCCGTGGGCACTGTCTTGGCGCGCTGACGACTGCTGTTGATTCGAACGATCTTGCGATGCGTCGTTGTGTGTGTTTGCTGCGATGGTCGCGCGCCGATCACCGGATGCCAGTGCGGCGCTCGCTTGTTCAGCATTCGCACCGCGCTGCAAGGTGGATGGGGTTGCGGTTCCTTCGACTTGCAACCGATCGACATGCAAGCCCTGCGACTCAAGCGCGCCGCGCAACGCACCAAGGTGCATCTCAAGAATCGCGCGCGCCTCAGGCGTCGCTGCGCGGAAATCCACGCGAACGCTTCCTTGATCCATCACCATCTTGACTTGCACCGCGCCTAGTTCGGGCGGATCAAGTCGAATCGAAAGTGTGCCGCCCCGCTGCTGCGTGAGTGCCGCGAGACCTCGCGCGACAAGTTTGCTGTTCGATTGCGCGGCAAGTTCGGGCGCGGGCGCGGAAGCCGCAGCAAACTCTGGCGCAAGGAGAACCGCCTGCGTCGCCTGAGGTGCGCTTGGTGAAGATTGGACCATTCCGATCTGTGAAGCGACGACTCCTGTGTTGGCGAGAGAAGGCGTCGAGGCCGCAGTGGCGCCGTTGGGCGACGCCTGCAACGGCATTGGCTCTGCTTCGATTGTCGTGACGGTCTCCGCTTGATTGGCGAGTGCGATTTGGCTTTCGACGGCGGTCAAGCGCGATGCAATCGCCTGCGCACTGGCGTTCCCGTTGGCCAGCGACGCGCCAATCCTAGAAGCTTCGTGAGCCGACGCATCCATCGCTGCTCGACCCGCCATTCGCGGCGACGGCAAGAAGGAATGCTCGAGGACCGAGAACGGCAACTCAAGCGCTGAGGCGGTTGAGAGCGCGCTCGTCGCGGCCTGCTTCGCGGTGTTCGGCTGTTGGGCGCGCGCGGCGGCGCTGGTGAAAGTGGAAGCCTGACTCGGTGAGGCAAGTTGCGGTCGAAGTGCCAATGCAAGTTGCAGCGCTTGCGTAGATTCCTTCGGCGAAAGTTGCAACTTGATTGGCTCAACCGAACTCAACGAGACGCCGCTCTCGGCGCGATCCACACTCGTCGAAGCGTCAGCTTGCACGGTTGCGAGGAATGGCGCTACTGAACTCGATTGCCCCTCGACGCTTTGCGACGCGACGCGTGCCTGCGACACCGCAGGAGACGACAAAGCGACGGTTGGGTTCGCACGGACGGCTTCAATCTCTGCGGCCACATTGCCCGTCGCCGCTGCTTCAAGACTCGCTCGCGACTGCTGGGGAGAAAGAGTCGACTCTGTCCCGTTCTCGACGACCGAATCAGGCTCGCGTGACGGATCACCACCATGCTCCGTAGACATTCGCGGCTCCGCGTCAGCCTGGGCGACCGCGCTCAAGGCATTTGAAGTGCCATCGCAAAGATCTTCGCGTGCGCTTCTCCGATGGCTTTCCTCGACCGTCTGGGCTTCCGTCACATCTTGAAACGCGCCGCGAAAATCACCGCGCGCATCCGCGGCCGGCGAAGTCGTAGGCGCAGAAACTGCACCCAGTCGGGCGGATCCTGCGGCAGCAAACGGAGAAGTTGGCGAGAAATCAACCATAGAGAGCACCAAAGCCCCTTGCAGGGGGACTCGTCTCCGAAGGTTGCAATTGGAGTGCCTCGGCGCGAAGCCGAGGCGGTTCGTCAGCCCTTCACGCTCACGGGCGCGTTCGCAGCAGGCGCGTCCTGCGGTTGAGGCTTCGGAGGGGCAGCCGCCGCGGAGGCGGGTGTGACTGGGCTAGTTGGTGGCGCGGTTGGCTTTGACTTCGACGCTTCAGCTTGTTCACTCTCGAGTCCGAGAGAACGAAGCCTCTCAAGTAAGTCCGTTGCGATCTTCGCTTCTGACGCGGTCTTGAATGCCTTCAGCAGATTCGCACTCTTCGTGCCGCTCATCGCGTCGAGGTATTTCACCGCTTGCTCCACTTTCCCACTCGCCACGAGTTCGAGAATCCAGTCTTTGCTCTGCTTGGGCGGCATCCCTTCAAGCAGCTTGACTGCCTTCTTGAACTGCTCGCTCGTCTCACGCTGCTTTTCATCCGCGATCGCCTGCTCCCACGCCGTCCGACGCGCATCAAGCGCGTTCTCACGAGTCGCGACAGCATCTTCGCGCTCGCCGATTTTGTTCGCAAGGCGTACTTGCTCATCGTTGAGCGATTTCATCGCGAGTTGCGCGCGCTCCTCAAAGCGCTCGGAGGCCGCGATCTGCTCAACGCGCGTGAATGGCGCTTCGAGCAGTTTGCGATCTTCAGCCGCCACGCGTGCAGTCTCCTCTGCAATCGCCGTTTCTTCAGCGAGCCGCGCCGCATCTTCCGTCGTGCTTGACGCGAGAATCGTCTTCAAAAGTTCGAACCGCTGCGTGTCCATCCGTCCGGTCTGCCAGAGCCAGCCCACAAATGCACCGAGCGCGATGAGGTTCGAGATCGCGAGGATGGAAAGGAGTCGCCAGAGCGTTTTCATGAAGTTCCTTCCTGCTGCTTGCGTTGGGCAAGATCTGCGCCGAACTCATCAAGTTGGTCTCGTTCCTTCTTCTCCTCGGCACGACGCCATTCCGCCGCGCGCGCATCTCGGAGCATTTCCAACGCGCGACGCTCTTGCGCCGCGACAACCATTGCAGCCCGCGCAGCCTGCAGTCCTCGATCGAGCCCTGAGAGTTCGATGACCGTCCGCTGCGCCTTTCGGAAGAGGCCGAGTCCCGCATTCGCATGCTGACGAAGTTGCGTTGGGTCGATCGCGCCCACCATCGAACTCCGCCATGCTTCGCGGCTCAACTGGATCTCCGCCTGTCGCGCGCGAAGCCCTTCTTCTAGGCGAATGCGCATCGCATCGATGCGCGCAAAGGCCGCGCGCTTCTCTTCTTCGACCTGCATCCGGCGCTCAAGCGCGCGTTGGAGTTTGAAAATGAATCGTGCCATCGTGTCTTAGCGACGCGCTCGCGCGCCTCCGTTTGGTGTTGTCGTCGTATGCGCAGCCGGCGAGGCTCCAGTACTGCTACTGCGCAGCGCATCGGCGGCGAGCGAGAGCTCAATGAGCGATCGAAGCGACTGCGGGTACTCCGCACGCTCGTCGCGATCCTGCTTGAGGAACTGATCGATGTGTGGCTTCATGACAATCGCAGCGTCGACATCAGGGGACGCGCCCTTCTGATACGCCCCGATGGCGAGTAGTTCCTCCGCCTCTCGATGCGCAGACAGGAGCCGGAGCACATGACGCCGAGCCTGCGTATGCGCGGCATCCGAAACTTGATCCGCCACGCGAGAGATCGACTGCAGTGGATCAATCGCGGGAAAGTGCGAGCGCTCAGCAAACTTGCGACTCAGAACGATGTGTCCGTCAAGAATGCCCTTCGCTGCATCGGCAATCGGCTCGGTGAAATCATCGCCTTCCACAAGCACGGTGTAGAAGCCTGTGATGGAGCCACCCGACGCAAGCCGCCCCGCGCGTTCAAGGACACGCGGAAGCAGTGCGAAAACGCTCGGAGTAAATCCCTTCGTGGCTGGCGCTTCTCCCGCAGAAAGACCGATCTGTCGCTGCGCCTGCGCGAATCGCGTGATGGAATCGAGCATGAGAAGCACATCTTGCCCCTCGCCGCGGAAGTGCTCCGCGATCGAACAAGCCGCGAGCGCAGCCCGAACTCGCATGAGCGGAGTCTCGTCACCCGTCGCCACAACGACGACGCTCCGCGCCAGTCCGGCCTCACCAAGAACATGCTCAAGGAATTCAGGAACTTCACGGCCTCGCTCACCGATGAGCCCAATCACATTGACATCGGCATCTGTGCCGCGCGCGATCGAGCCTAAGAGTGTGCTCTTGCCAACGCCAGGACCCGCGAAGATCCCGATGCGCTGACCCTTGCCCACCGTCAGAAATGAATCAATCGCTCGCACACCAGTGGGAAGAGGATCGCGAATGACACCGCGCTCAAGCGGACCGGTTCTCGCTGGCCAAAGCGGCTGCGGCGAACCTGTGAGAATCGCGCCCTTTCCATCCAACGGTCGACCAAGTGCATCCACCACTCGTCCAAGCAACTGGCCTGAGACAGGGATCGAAGCGATCGGCCGCTCGCCGATCACCTTGACGCCACTGCCAATACCATCCGCTTCACCGAGCAACATGACGAGCGCGCGCGGTCCGTCGAATCCGACAACTTCACCACGCGGGTGCTCTCTCCGAGTCGTGACGGCAACGCGTACGAGCGATCCAACGGGCAAGGGCAGACTGTCAACGACGACCACGAGCCCTTTGACGGCCGCAACAGTGCCGACGATTTCTCGTGGTTCCACCGATGGCATCGCGGCACGGATCGCCGCGAGATTCATGTTGCATCCCCAGATGGAGGCGGCTGCGGAGTGGCTCGTCGATCGGGCATGGTCGTGCGCGGCGTGTCGCCAACCATCGCTTCTTGGATGCGACGAAACTGCGTCGTCAGTGTCGCGTCGACGGAGCCTTCGGGCGTAGTCACCAGAATGCCGCCGCGACCGACCGATTCTTGTTGCTCGAGACGTACCGAAGGATTTCCACCAACAACGGAGATGAGCGCGGGCAACTCGCGCTCAAGAATCGCGTAATCGTCGGGGTGACATCGAACGACGAGAGTGGTGGCCTTCGAGACAAGCGCGATCGCCGCCTCGACTTGCCGAACGACCGCCCAATCATCCACAGCCACCGCGGTCCGCGCGGCCTTCTCAGCGATCATGACCGCAAGCGCCGCGAGGTCTCGCTCGGCCTCCTGCATCCGCTCCTCGCGCACCGATTGCCAGCGAACCAGTTCCTTCACATACGCCGTCGAAAGTGCCTCAAACCGCGCATTCCACTCGACTCGCGCGGCCTCATGACCCGCGCGCTCACCCGCCGCAAGTCCATCGCTCTCACCTTTGGCAAACCCCTTCGCGAGACCTTCGGCGTGCGCCCGCTTCCGCTCGACATCCACAATCTGCACGGCGTCGATGCGAGCCTGTGCGACCAATCGCTCGGCTTCGAGTCGCGCCGCGCGAAGCGTTTCTTCCGCGCCGCGACGAAGATCGGTGAGATCGAAGGCGCCACACGCGAGGTTGACGCTCTTAGATTGTTGCTTGATGACGCTCATCGGAACCTCGTCTCACGGCGTGCGCGGCAATCACGCGCGAATCAGACCACGACATCCTTCTCGCCACCGCGACCAGAGATGATGATCTCGCCCGCGTCCTCAAGTCGACGCACGATGTCAACAATCCGCTGCTGCGCAGCTTCAACATCGGACATGCGAACCGGCCCCATGAACTCCATGTCATCGCGCACCGCCTCCGCGGCGCGGCTCGACATGTTCGTGAAGATCTTCGACTTGAGGTCGTCACTCGCGGTCTTGAGTGCCATGCACAACTCAGAGTTGTCCACTTCCTTCAGCACGGTCTGGATGCCCTTGTCATTGACATTGAGGATGTCCTCGAACACGAACATGCGACGACGAATGTCCTCGACGAGATCGGGGTCTTCGCTTTCGACGCCCTGCATGATCGTGCGTTCCGTCGCGCGATCCACGAGGTTGAGGATTTCGGCGACGGTTTCAACACCACCCACTTTTTCCATGGAGGAAGAAATCATGTTAGAGAGCCGGCTCTCAAGCGCAGCCTCCACTTCTCGCACGACCTCTGGATTCGTCTGCTCCATGTTGGCGACGCGCCGCACAACCTCAACCTGCTTTTGCGGCGGAAGTCCAACGAGGATCTCACTCGCCTTGTGATGCGCGAGGTGACTCACGATCAGCGCGATCGTCTGCGGGTGCTCATCCTGAATGAAAGTGAGCAGGTTGCCGCTCTCCGCGCGCTGCAAGAAGGAGAACGGCGTGCGCTGGACCTGGGTTTGGATTTGCTGAATGACTTTGTCAGCAAGCTTCGGGTCAAGCGAATTCTTGAGGAGTGTCTTGGCATAGTCGAGTCCACCTTCACGGAGATACCCCTGCGCCATCGCGAGGGAATAGAACTCACTGATCACTTGCTGTCCGAGTTCTCGCGGCACATCACCGAGACTCGCCAAGGCGCGCATGACTTCTTCGACTTGCTCTTGCGGAAGTTCTCGCAGGATCGATTGCGCCGAGCCCTCTTCGAGCATGAGCAGCAAGATCGCACACTTGACGGTGCCATCAAGTTCTTCCATGGACTTCTGAGGCTTGAGCGTAGTAGTTCGCGCCATAGCGTGGGTGCTTCCTCAGGCTTGTTTCAGGCGGTGTTGCGCATCCAGCGCTTGAGAATGCCCGCGAGGTCTGTTGCGTCGTGTTTCGCGATGTCGTTGAGTTGCTTCACCATCTGCTGACGACGAAGACTTTCGTCATCGAGTTCCATGCCCTCAAGCGCGGGCGTCGCTTCATCAGCCTCGCCCACGATGTCGGCGTCATCACCGTCAAGCGCTGGCGGAATTCCTGCAAGCTCCTCTGCACTCGGAAGTGGTTCTTGCACCGCAGCCTTTTTCACCATGCTGAACATGAAGAACAAACTGCCGATCGCGAGAAGTCCCAACAACGCAGGCTTGATCAGCGTTCCGCCGATGCCGTCGCTCGAAACGATCTCGCCAAGATCAAGCCCAGCGGTGGCTGCGGGCGCGCCGCCACTCGCCGTGTTCATGTCCACATCGAAGTACCAACTGACTTCCACCACGCCCTTCTTCGATTTTTCGTAGGCATCGGTGCTGATCTGCGTCTCTAGCAGCTTTCGAATCTTCGAAATCTCGGCATCCCGCACAAGCGCGAGCGCCGCCTCGTCGGGTTCGGTCGTCGAGGTTGGATTCATGAGCTTCCATACACCTCGGAAATAGGTGTACGGCAGCGCCACGCCAACATCGATCTTCGCGGCGTATCCGGTCGGATCGATCGAGGTCTCTTGCGTCGATGGGACTGCAGGCAGGTACCGATTGTCCGATCGCTCGGTCGATTGATGCGACGCGCCGCCGTTAGTTTGCGCGACACTGATCCCAGTGTTGGGAACGACGCCAGGTTCCCGCCCGGGCGCTGCGCCTTGCGAAGTCGTGCTCGACGCAGATTCGGAGAGCGGCATCACGACGCCCTCACCGTATTCGGTCTTCGTTCGCGTCACAGCAGCGGTTACCACTTGTGGATTCACGCTGATGAGGACGCCTGGAATGTTCGCGAGCAGATTTGCAATCCGCGTGTGGACAGCTTCGGCAACCTTCAGCGAGTACTCCAGATTTTCGCCCGTGGCGTTGCTTCCGCTGCGCGCGACCTTGTACCGGCGCGCTTGATCGGTGACCGAGACATTTTCTGGTTTCAGGCCCGACTGCGTTCCCGCAACCATCGCCGCGATCGCCTCGACCTGATCCTGCGAAAGCTCGCCCGACTTCATGACGACATTCACCATCGCCGTTTGCGTGGCACGCATGGAGCCCAGGCTGAGCGGCGGCTTCTGCGAGATCACGACCGTCGCGCTCTTGACGCCTTTGAATCCCGAGATCGTCCGACCGAGCACATTCTGCAGCGCAAAGTGCTTCTTGTCTTCACTGCGTCGACCGGTCTCGAACGGGTTGTCGCTTTCGAAGAGTTTGTTGAAGTCCAAGAGGTCCGACGCACCACCGTGCGCCTCCGTGAATCCGCTCACGAGTGTCGCGTGTTGTTCGACTGGAACGAGAATCTGTCCGCCAGTCTCCTCGTAGTTCACACCGCGATCGCTGAGAAAGCGCTTCGCTTCATCGCGGCCAGTCGGAAGAACCTCAAACGCGACCATCGACCGCGTGGAGGAATACTGCGCGACGAGGAAGAGCGTCAGTCCAATGATGACGACTAAGGAACCCGCGAGGAGCTTCGATGTGGGGGTGAGCCCACTGAGCTTCGTGCGGATGGACTCAAGAATGTTTCGAATCGCCTGCAAGGGCAACGGCCTCCATGCCGTGACTGCCGGAATGTTCCGACTGCGCTTCATCCTGAAGCGTTTGTGCCGCAACCGAGTGACACTGTCAGAGAAGGCTCATCGGCAGCAGGTCGTTTCAGCCTGCAGGAACTACCGAGAAAGGTTTTTGCGCGCAGGAACTGCGTGAGGGCAACAACGCTTCCGATCAAGCGTGCCCAAGATCAGACGCGGATCTGACGAATCTCGTCGTACGCGGCGACCACCTTGTTACGGACCGCAAGGAGGGCGCGGAACGCGGAATCAGCCTCTTGGGTGGCGAGCATGACGCCCTCCAAGTCATCGCGCTTTCCCGTCAAAAGATCATTCGTGGCACTCGTCGCGTCCTTCTGAGCATCGTTCACCTGCTGAATCTGCTCAAGCAGCTGCTGCTTGAAGTCGGCACCACCCTGTGCTGGTGCCCCAGCCGGGCGAGGCGTGATCGGCGGAGTACCGCTGGCGCGTGAAATGAGGCCTAGTGGGTCAGACATGGGGGTCACTCGAAGAGCGGTTGGTCGTTCTGGCGAGAGCGGAGTCTATGGAGCGAGTTCAAAGGCGTACAGGTCGTCGTTCCGTGATGCAACGGGCGTGCCAAACGCGCAGGTGGGAGTCCAAGTACTACGCGAGTAGCGAAATCGCAGCCTCGATCATCGACTTCGATGCCTGCGCGGCGGCAAGATTCGCGTCGTAATTCCGTGCGGCGAGCAGCGCGTTGGCCTGCTGGACCACCGGGTCAATGTCTGGATACTTCACAAATCCATCAGCGTCGGCGAATGGATGCCATGGTTCATTTCGGAGAATGAAAGCCCTCCGGGACTCGATACCGGCGACATGCACTCCAAGTGGCGAACCATCCTGGCCGCCTGAAGCCAGCAGAATCATGCGCTCCGAAAACGGCTCCTCACGACTGGAGGGGTCAACGGGAACATCCGCGTTGGCGATGTTGGCGGCGATGGCGTCCATGCGCACGCGCTGCGCGTAGAGCCCGGAGCTTGAGATGGAGAGTGCACTGAACATCAGCGAGGACCCTTCTTGCAAGGACTATGCCACGCGCGCCTACTCGGCGCCGAGGCAACTCTCACTATGGCCGCTCACGAATAGCGGCATCAATCATGCCAAAGTTGAATCGGACGAGCTGAGTCGCGGCCTTGAACGCGTAGAAATTCTCATTCAGCATCTGCATGAGATGCTCCGCGCTCCGATCATTGCCATCATGGAAGAGGACATTGTCGCCAAGGGGCGTCGGTTCAAGGTGCATCCCGTCGCTCGAGAAGGACACGGGTCCCCCTTCGTCAAACGCGAGCGCGCCATCGGGCGTTCGCTTCTCTTGCTCAAGCGATGCCGCAAGAGACGCCTGAAACTCCCGTGGATCCACATCGCTCGGCCGAAACCCGGGAGTTTCGATGTTGGCGATGTTGCCCGCGATGAGTTTCTGACGGGCGGCCGCAAACTGCACCGCCCGTGCCAGTGCTGGGATTGGAGAATCTGAGTAGAGATTGGCACGCATAGGAAGCGAGCACTCTTCGCGTCTCAGAGCGACTGCGGAACGAGCGCTTCCTCCTTCCACTTCTTCAATTTCAGGCCAAGGGTTCGGACGCCGATGCCAAGTGCCACGGCACTACGCTGCCGGTGACCGCGATGCTTCTCAAGTGTCGCGACGATGGCGCGACGCTCGATCTCGTCGAGCGTGAGGCTTCCATCACAGACGATGGGCGTGTTCGGCTCGACCGACAACTCCGCCACGGCATGCGAAGGAAGGGGCTGCAGTCGAATCGGCATGGTCTCGACGATCGTCTCGCCTCGCAAGGAAGGCTCTGCGAGAGGAAGTCCAACGCCACCCCCAGTCGCACCTGTCCGTGGCGCTGCGCCTGCGACGAACGACGGAAGTGTCAACCACGGAGCGACCAACTGCGCACCGATTTCTTCACCGCCACACAGCACCGCCGCGCGTTCGCAAAGATTTTGCAACTCGCGCACATTGCCAGGCCATGGATACTGCTCAAACAACTCGCGCGCTTGAGAGCTGAGTCGCTTGGGCTTCCCGCCCTCGCGTGCGGCAACAAGCTGGAGGAAATGTTCCGCGAGCTCACCGATGTCCTCGACATGCTCGCGCAATGCAGGCATGCGAAGCGGCAACACATTGAGACGGAAGAACAGATCGCCGCGGAACCGACCAGCATCGACTTCGGTCGCGAGATCGCGATTGGTCGTTGCGATGATTCGCACATCCGTCTTTTGCGCCATCGAACTGCCGACGCGCTCGAAGCTCTTCTCCTGCAACACGCGCAAGAGCTTTGCTTGCAGCTCTGGGGGAATCTCGCTGATTTCATCGAGCAGCAGCGTGCCGCCGTCCGCGAGCTCGAAGCGTCCCTTGCGCAACCGGTCGGCTCCCGTGAACGCCCCCTTCTCGTGTCCGAAGAGTTCGCTCTCGAGCAAACTCGCGCTGAGCGCAGCGCAGTTGAGGGCCAAGAATGGCTGCGAAGCGCGCGGGCTCGCCTCGTGCAATGCACGCGCGGCAACCTCTTTGCCGGTTCCAGATTCGCCAGTCACCATCACCGTGCCGTGACTTTCTGCGATCGGCTTCAGTTGCGCGCGGAGTTCTTGCATCACGCGACCAGAGCCAACCATGCGATGCACTGGCGCCTTGGCCCCCTCTCGCGGAAGCGATGCGCGAAGCACTGCGTTCTCTTTCGCAAGCGCGCCGTGTTCGAGCGCCTTCTCGACGCTCATCGTGAGCTCATCACCCGAGAACGGCTTCGTCACATAGTCGAAGGCGCCCTTGCGCATCGCGTCCACCGCGGTTGCAACCGTCCCAAAGGCCGTCATCAACACGATGGGCAGTTCAGGATCGACTTTGCGAATCTCTGCGAGCAATTCAAGCCCACTCATACCTGGCATTTGAAGATCCGTGACGACGCAGTCAGGCCGCTTCTCCGCAATCCGCGCGAGCGCGAGCCGAGCGTCAGACGCCGCGACGACGGAATGACCCTTTCGCGAAAGCATCGTCGCGACACCGTCGCGCATGAGTTCTTTGTCGTCGACCACGAGAATTCTGGCCATAGTGAAGTGCCCTCAGTCCGTTGAGCATGCAGAGAAACCGCTACAAACCAATACGGCGCTGCACCGCCGCATCGAGCGAAACACCATCCGCATCCGCGCGGACCTGCGTATTGGGAAGCAACAACAATTCGATTCGCGCACCACCTTCTGGCGCGTCAGTGACACAAACCTGTCCAGCGTGCGCATCCGTAATGCGATGCACGATGGCGAGCCCAAGTCCTGTGCCCTCTTCGCGGGTCGTGAAGAACGGATTGAACACCGCATCGCGCGAAGCATGCGGAATGCCAGGCCCCGTGTCTTCGACAGAGAGGACAATCGTCTCGCGGCGCGCGCCATCAGCCCAGCACCGTTTCTCACGGCAACTTGAGAGTCGCACAACTCGATTGGATCGATCTCGCATTGCTTCGACGGCATTGCGTACGAGATTCGTGAGGGCTTGCACAAGGAGTGCGCCGTCAGCACAGAACGAGAGTTGCTCGCCAGTGCATTCGACATGGACGCCACCGTGATGCAAGACCTCTTCGCAGTCTGCCAGGGTCAGTTCAAAGAGCTCACCAGCCGTGACAGACTGCGAACGCAGCTTGGTATCGCGCGCAAACGCGAGCACATCTCCGACGATGCGGTTCAGGCGCTCGGCGGCGCGTGAGATTTTTTCGGCACTCTGACAAGAAGCCTCATTGCCTCGCAAGTCCTCGCACAACATCTCCGCGTGCAGCGTGATGGCGCCGAGCGGATTGCGAATCTCGTGCGCAATGCCAGCCGCCATTTCGCCGAGTGCGGCAAGCGATCGCGAGCGGCGCAAACGCTCATTCGCCTCCGCCAGATCTGACTTCAGCGCGGCGACTTCCGACTGCAGCGCGACATGCGTTCTCTGCAATCGCTGCGTGGCATCGTTGAAGGCGGAAACCAACTCCGCGAAATCATGAGCTCCGGCGAGCGCGAGAGGCGCGTCGGTCGGTTCAGCAAGCGCATGAGGGATGGAGCGTGGAAGTGCTGACACGATGTTGAACTCACAAGAACACGCGCGAGGCGCGCAAAAAACTCGGGTTAACCTTTGGTATCCGTAAACTGAGGCATCGCAGCCGAAGGGCTCGCGCCGACTGGTCCGTACGCGCGCAGCGCGAGCGCCGCGTTGCCCGTCTTTCGAAGCGCTTCACACACCTCCGACCGCCGCGCGACGAGGAGCGACGCCGTCCGCTCGTCGATGGACTGGATCTCACGCAGAATGCTCTCAGCTTCTTCAGCGAAAGCGCGAACAGTTTCTAACTCCGTCCTGCTCGACCCGGCGACGGCGCTGGCCCATGCTGCTTGCCCACCACTCAGCGCTGCGACGCACTGCGCCCGTTCGGCGACGAGGTGAGCAAGTTCTTCGGTCGCGACCACGGCTTCCACGGAGTCGGCTTCGGCGGAAGCAATCCGCGTGAGAATCGAGTCCTGCATTCGCGCAGCCTTCAGGAGCGCACGCGCAACCTCAATTCGCATCGTCGTCAGATCGGTGAGCGTCTCTGTCAACTGCCACCCCCATCCGGTACCGATCGCGATTCACCCGACGCGATCGCCCCGGCGCGCGGAGGATGATTGCGAAGCCATCGATCCCACGCTTCACGCGAAAGGATGCCACCACCGACGAGAAAAGCGTCGTCGGAAAGTTGCGCGAGTCGCAACTCCGCACGGCGATGCGCCGTCGACGCGCGTTCGGTGTCTGCGAGCGCGTCGCATGCATTCACGATCTGAATGAGCGCCACCATCGAGACGGCGTCCTCGGGGTACTTGCGATCAACCGTTTCGTAGAATTCTATGGCGTCTGCGTAACGACCGATTTCGTACACGCTGTCAGCGCGGTGTAAGTGCGCGTTCCGGAGCATGTCGTTTGCGAGCCCGTCTCGCGTCTCTGGCGAGCGCGTCTCGAGTGCGACGACTGCGCGTCGATAGGCAGCCTCCGCCTCTCCGAAGAGTGCAGCCCATTGCACGCGGATTTCCTCCGCCTTTGACGGCGCAAGTTGTCCCGTCGACGACTGTCGCACGGTGATGGCGAGCGCGCGCAGACTCTCGCCTTGACGGAACTCAAGCTCTCCAACTCGCTCCGCATCGGGCCGACGGGCGAGCGCTTCGCGTAACAACTCCACCGCGCGCCCGTGATCTCCCTTGCGTGCAACGATGCCCGAGAGCACATCGAGCGCATCCCAATACTCATCAGCGACGGGCTCAAGTCCGAAGCTTCCATCGAGCACACTTCCCAACTTCACTGCTGCATCCGCGCTCCGACCGCCTGCATCAAGCGCGCGCGCGAGCGAAACAATGGAGCGGACGGCGAAGGGACCGTTGGGCGCGACACCGATCGCTGCTTCGTAGTGCTGCGCCGCGGACTCGAAGTCTCCTTCCGCATGCAGGATTCCAGCCAAACGCCACTGCGCCTCCGCGCACCTGAGATTCTCAGGCTGCACGCTCCGCAGGAATGCGGTGAATCCTTCCGCAGCCTGCTCGCGCCAACCAGCGAGATCAAAGCAATCCGCAGCCGCCCACAAACTCGCAGCATCCGAGCCGTCCGCGAGCGCGATAGTGGCGGGATGCCGCCCGTGTGCGAGGAACCAATCTGCCGCATTCTTCAACAGTCGGTTGACGCGAATCCGCTCGTTGGGTGGCAGTTTGCCTGGATCGCCACCTTGCGCCGCATCGCGCAATCGATCCGCTTCAGCGCGGCTCGCGCTCGCGAGTCGGAGCAAGACTGGGCTAGGAGGAGCGACGCCTGGAACGAGGTCAGATGCAACCAATGCAAACGCCAACGCGTTTCCTGGTCGATCTTCCAACAACTCTCCATCCGCGAGCGCGACGATCGTCTCAACAACTTCGCTTCCCGTGAGTTGTCCGTGCTTTCCTTGCGCAAATCGCTCCCGCAAGAGTTTGAAGTCCGCCAGTGCCCCCTCATGATCGTCACCCGCGGCGTATGCCTGCGCACGAGTGAAGAGCGCTGCGCTCGTGACCCGATCCGCATGCGCGCCATCAATTGCAACCGTGAGCGCATCTCGCGCCCGAACGAAATCGTCAATCGCAAATGCGCTTCGACCGATCCCGAGGGACGAGTCACCTGACTCGAGTGAACCGGCTGGAGCAAGGGAGAGTGCGTGCTCGAATTGCACGAGCGCGTCGTCAAATCTCGTCAGCCGTCGATAGCACTCTCCAAGGAGGTTGGAGAGTCCCGCGAAAGTCCGCGCCTCGATTTCGGTACCCGTTGTCTCAAGCCTTCGGATATCGAGCAGTAATCGATCAAGTGCTTGCGTGGTGTCCCCCGCCGCGAGACGAATCTCCGCCGCGCGCGCAACCGCCCACGCTTCATCTTCGGCGGAAATCACAGCATCTGCGCGATACTCGTCGATCGCTGCGAGAAGCGTTGTGGGAGATCCTCCCCCTCTCGCCAAAAGCGCTTCAAGTGAAGATCTTCGCACGGTGCGGCGCAGTTTGGACGCGCCCTCGCGATCGGCGGATGTCGCGAGCGATGCAAAGGCCTCCTCCGGACGACCGAGCCGAACGAGAACTTCTGCGCGCGAGGCGAACTGCGATGGACTGAGCGCCCAACCACGGTGTTCAGCGTCCGCGTAGTGCGCAACAATTGCTTCGTCAATCTCGTGCGAGGGCGCGTTCGTGCGATGCTCTACCACGAGCGCATCAGCCAGCGCTGCTTGGTAGCGCGCTTGCATGTCTGCCGGCGCAGTCGCGAGCCGCGGCTCAACAACGCCTGTGAGAATGGACCTCGCCGCGGCAACTTCGCCACGATCCAAGAGCTCATCGACTTGCGTCAGCGCCGCGGGAAAATCATCATCGGGCTTCGCTCGCGCTCCCCAATCGAGTGCCAACCACACGCCAAACGCCGCCGCGGCGAGTGCGGGGATCGGCCAAAGCGCAGCCCAGCGAATGGGTTTCGCAATCGGGCGCTCAAGAGTCGTCGGCGAATCAGGTTCTGTGGTCACGCGGGCTGCTCGAGATCCTCTCGAGGTCCTGTGTTGAGTCCGCGCCTATGAACGCGGTTGACTCCGTACCACTGATCACTGGCGAATCCATTCGCCAACGAAGAGACTGGGGGAAGATCAGTGGTCTCGGTAGATCGGTCGGCAGGAAGACAATCCTGCAAAGGCAATTTCTGCTCACCCCAAGCAAGATTCGAAGCACCTTTGACTCGAGCTTCCGAATGGAACACGACGTGTCACGGCGACCACTCTGCCTAACGGCCGTCTGCGTCCCCGGTTGGGCGCTCGGAGCGATTACCGCTCCTGCGTATAACTTCAGTCTTGGTAAGGAGTTCGGGAACTCCGCGGAGCCGTGGGTGAGAAATCGTCGCAAGCGCGAGGACTGGCGCGAGCACCACCACGAATGCCAGAAACGCGCGGAGGAATCGCCGCTTCCACGAACTTGGCTCTCCGCAGTCGCTCACAACGCAGATACCCATGACCCACTTCCCAGCGCTCGCCCCGGTGATCGACTCGACGAGGATGACGAGACCCCCACTCACACCGACCATCACACAAGACGGCAGAACAGCTTCGAGATCCACCGCAAGTGAAGGAGTGATGAGAAGAACTCCCGCCTCTTTCAGGCTGAGGTCGAACAGCACGATCGAGGCGACAGCGCCGGGGATGAGATCGATGAGAAGCGCAACCAATCGTTGACCAAAGCTCGCGACCGATCGCGAGGGGGCGATCGCCTGCACGCCGTCTCTCCCAGCGGGTCGCATGAAGAATGTGACAACGAGCAGCGCGGCTGCCGCGAGCCCGAACAAGCTGAATATCCACTGCCCCGCGTTCGGGCTCCCTTCGCGCAGCGGCGTCCATGGACCAATGATCCCTCGCGACACATCAATCGACGCAATCCGCGCGCCAAGTGACTTCCCTTCGGGCGTGTCTTCGAACGCAATGATGCGCGCTCCTGTTTGCAGACCAATCGCGATGAAACTCGAAGGCGCACGCCCTTGCGATGCGATCGTTCCCAAGTCAATCGTGGTCCACGGGAGCAGTGCATCACCTCGCACATCAAAGCACTCCACGCGCCCCATCGGTTCACCCATCCCAAGCACAAGCCGGCCTTCAACGATGGTCGAGCCGAGGGTAGGAGTCGCGTCGAAGTGCGCCGCCTCCTTCGTCGGAATCGCGAGCATTCGCGTCGACCACTTGCGCGTGGTCGCGCCGTCTGAACCTGCCACTTCACGCTCAAGGAGTATCACCGAGCGCGACGGCGAAGTGCCTGTCCCAGCGTGGTTCCCTCGCGACTGTCCGATGAGAAGGCTTCCGCTCGGAGCCACGCCAAGAAGCCCGATGCCGTCGTCAAGCGAGAGAGCCGTGGCTGCAGACCCTTCGATCGCGACGGTTTCAGCACTCCAACGATCTCCATCGCAGTGCAAGAGTTGCGGAGCTTCCCGCAATGTCGGTGACCAACATGCGAACGCGCCGTCTTTGGTGAGAGCGAGTCCGCGCAGCACTCCAAGGGCGGGAAGCGGCGGCCTCGGCGAAGGCGCGATCGATGTGTTCACCCAATACACCGATGACGAAACTCGATCGGTCGCAAGCTGGAAGACCTCGCGCGCGCGATCGCCCTGCGGAGCGAATGCAATCCAAACTTCTCGCCCCATCGCGGCGACCGCTTCAGGCGGGCGCGAAAAAGTCCATGCTCGGCGAATGATCGGTTCCTCATCGAGAAGCGCTCGATGGAACAAGACCCACGCCCGAGGCTCATGTTCGCTCGGCGCAATCTCGCCGATCCACCACGCGTGAGTTTCACTCGCCGCCGCGTACACCGCGCTGCCGGGGGGCGCTGCGTGGACTGGCTCGAGCGCACAACTTGCAATCAGCACACAACATTGCGCGCACCATCGCAGCAGTTGTTGAGTTCGAAGCGTCAAGGGGTCGGTCCAACTACCCCGTTGCGTTTCGACCGAGTGATCACTTCATCGGGGTGAAGCGCTTTGAGCAAACTCTCGAGATCGAACAGTGACGGTTTGATACGGACCGCGCGACCGCTCGGAGCGTCGAGCGCAAGTTTCACTTCCCCGCCCTCCGGCGCTTTCGCCTCGGTTCTGAGCGCGATGCGCGGCCAAGCACCCATGGCGATGTTGTCGACGGGCACGGACACGAAATCGCGAAGCGTGCTCGACGCAACAAGCTTTCCTTCCGCATCCGCGAGCGTCACCGACGCGGGAAGGCCGCTCGCATCGAAACGCATGGTGCGCGTCACGCCGTTTCGTATCCACCGCACGCATCCTTCGGCCGTGCACTCTGCGCTCTCGGGAATTCTCTCGATTCCAGCGAGCGCTCGAATACAACCTGGTTCAAGCAATCCAAACCCACCCCGATGCGGTCCGTCTTCATCGCGGAAGACCTCCACTCGTGATGGCTTCGCATGCAGATCGAAGACCCACCATCGCGCCCCATCGCCGCCGGCCCAAAAATACTTCTCACCCAACTTTGACAAACGCAACGCGGCTCGATCCGGAAACGCAAGGTAGAGATCTGCGTCGACCTGCTCGAAGTGCTCGCCTTGGTCGTCGCGCCAGCGGAACTCAAGGACTCCGCGCGACTCAAGAACCTGCAGTCGCGCAAGCTCAGCGTTGCGAGCGTTGATCCAACCCATCAGCGTTTCGTTGCTTGGAGGTTGCGCCGGGGGCGGCGCGTCGGTCGGCAGCGGTGGCCCGCTACCGCTTGTGAGTGCTTTCGGCGCGCATGCATGCAACAGCAGTCCGCACAGAGCGAGTGCCGCAAAGAATGGAACGCGGTGACCTCTCAAGACCATTCGCCGTCAAGTACTTCGCCGAGTTGCTCGGTGATCTCACGCATCGCGGCCTCATCGAGTTTCGGATTCATCACCTCAACACCCGCTTCCCCTTCGGGCACGCCCTTAGGAGCGACGACCCAACATTCGCCGGCAGCCTGTTCCTTCTGCCCAATCACTCGCAGAAGCCGTTTGCGCACGAGCAACAACATCAGCACAAAACGAAATCCGACCTGGTGCGCTCGCGCGTCCTGTCCGAGTCGCTCGAAGAGGTCAAGGAGCGCGGCGTCATCCACGAACGCGCGACGCTTCACGCCCTCCTCGGGAACTTCCGTTTTCCAGAACGCGAAGATTTGCGCGGGTCGCTGGCCGGCTTCCCAAGCGCTCGATGAAATCTCAACACGGCGCAAGCCGGTTGCCGTGGTCGGATCATCAACCAAAGCCGCGAAAATCAGCGCGCCGCGTTCCAGTTGCGCGCCGGTCATTGAGCAGCGCCCCAACGGGCGTCCAACATCCCAGCCAGAAGTCAATCGAGACATGGTCGAAAGTGTACGCGCACGCGCAAGCAGATTCGCGCGCGTTCCAAAATCCCTTACGATCAATCGGTGGACTCGCTGAGTGGAATCATGGCGCCGGATCGACCGCTTGAGATCTTTCTCGAGCTGTCAGTCATTTGGATTTGCGTCTACGCAGCATTTCGGTTTCTCCGCGGTACGCGCGGCGCTGGCGTCGTGAAGGGGTTTCTCCTCGTCGCGGTTGGCGTGGCGGTGCTCGTGCGCGTGCTCGGTGACGCAACAGATGGGTTGGTTCGTCTCCGCTTCCTCTTCGATCGCCTCTTTGGCCTCTTCGCCATTCTGATCATTGTCGTCTTTCAACCCGAACTGCGCGCGGCGATGAGTCGACTCGGGCGCACGAACTTCTTCTCCAGAAATGCCGGTGCGGTTGGTGGACTCGCCCGTGAGTTCGCCCAAGCAACCGAGTTTCTGTCCAAGAACCGGATGGGAGCGATCATTGTCTTTGAGCGACAGATTGGCATGGGCGACTTGGTGCAGAGCGGCGTGAAACTCGATGCGTTGCCAAGTGCGGCACTCATTCAGAGTGTCTTCTGGCCGAGCAGTCCGCTGCATGACCTCGCGATGGTCGTTCGGAACGGTCGAATCTGGGCGGCGAATGTGCAACTGCCAATCGCAGAGGAGGCCGCAGTGCCGTCGACGCTCGGCGCACGCCACCGCGCGGCCATCGGAGCGACGCTCGATGCGGATTGTGTGGTTCTCGTCGTGAGCGAAGAAACTGGGTTTGTTCGATTTGCCGAGGGAGGCACGCTGAGCGAGCCAGTAGCTCGCGAAGCTGTCGAGGCCGAACTTGCGAGACGGCTCACGCAGAGCAGCGCGATCGTGAACGAAATGCTCGAGGGAGCGCGATCTGCGGCACGGAGCGCGACGCATGTGTCCTCGGCGATGGAGTCCCCCCGTGTGCGACGCCGTTCGGAGGATGGAACATGAGTTGGCAAGCAACGCCGACCCGGTCTTGGCGCCAACGATTTCTCGATCTCGCGACCGTGACAGCAGTCACGGCGCTCGTGTGGCTTTGGGCATCAGATCAGACACTGCAATCGCGAACCGCTTCGTTTGATCTCATCATCGAATCCAACGATCCCTCGAGACTGGTGGTCACGAACTCCGGACCACACCGAGTCCTCGCACAACTCGTCGGATCTCGACAATCTGTGCTGAGCGCGTTTGAAGTTCTCAATGGAAGGACCATTCGACTCGTCACTGGCGCTGATGGGGTTCCAAGCAGCTCGGGCGACCATCAACTTCCTGTCCTCGACATTCTTAGCGCGAGCCCAACCCTCGCACCGCTCGGTGTCGACCTTGCGAATGTGACGCCTGCGTCGATTCGCATCGGTGTGCGAAACGCGCCTCGCTAATCGGCGAACAGCGAACTTTGCTGACCTGGGCAAATGCACACCGTCGCCGAACAACTCGCGCATCGCACTCAAGCGAAATCTTGGATCACGCCATGGAGATGGCGTGATACGCCTTCTTGCCGCGACGAATCAGGAGTACGCCGCCGGCGAGGAGGTGCTGCTTGGTGATGAGCGTCTCGAGCGTCGCCTTCTCGCCATTGACGCTCACCGCCCCATTCTGCACGAGCTCACGCGCTTCGCGTTTACTCGCGGCGATGGATGTCCCTGTGATGAGGTCGACGATCGCGACGCCTGCGGCAAGCGCATCTTGAGCGAGCGTGCTTGATGGAAGATCCGCAGCGATGTCCGCGATTTGTGCCGCGTCAAGGCTCCGCACTTCTCCTGAAAAGATCGCTTCGCTCGTCGCCCGTGCACGAGCGAGTTCTGTCTCGCCGTGCGTGAGGCGCGTCATTTCCGCCGCAAGCGTTCGCTGCGCATCGCGCTTTCCCGGATCTTGCGCGGCCGCATGCGCAAGCGATCCAATGGCGTCAGCGTCAAGAAATGTGAACCATTGCAAGAACTTGACTGCGTCCGCATCCGCGGTGTTCAACCAGTACTGATAGAAGCGATACGGAGTGGTGCGATCGGCAGTCAGCCAAATCGCCCCCTTCTCGGTCTTCCCGATCTTCTGCCCGTCGCTTGTCGTCACGAGTGGGCAGGTCGCGCCGTAACTCTCGCCTTGCGCGACTCGGCGAATGAGATCGATGCCGCTGACGATGTTTCCGAATTGATCGCTTCCGCCCAACTGCAACGAACAGCCGTCGGCGCGATAGAGGTGCAGGAAGTCATACGCCTGCAGAATCATGTAACTGAATTCGGTGTAACTGATGCCCTGCTCGCGTCCGCCCAAACGAGACGCAACGGAGTCGCGTGCGATCATCTGATTGACGGAGAAATGCTTTCCGACATCGCGGAGCATGTCGAGGAATCGCATCTCGCAGAGCCAATCGGCGTTGTTCCGCATGACCGCGGCGCGCGGGCCGGAGAAATCGAGGAAGCGCTCAAAGATGCCACGCTGTCGAGAGACATTGTGCTCAACAAGTTCTCGCGAAAGGAGCTGTCGTTCGGCGCTCTTTCCACTTGGGTCACCGATCAAGCCTGTCCCGCCGCCCGAAACCACAATCGGTCGGTGCCCTGCTCGCTGCAAGTGCGCGAGCAACTTGATACCCATGAAGTTGCCGATGGTCAGACTGTCGGCCGTCGGATCAAACCCGGCGTAGCCCGATCGCACGCCGCTGCCAAGATGCGCCGCAAGTTGCGGCGAGGTCGACTGGTGCAGCAGACCGCGCCACTGAAGTTCATCGAGAAATGGAAGCATGGGAATGGACATCGAAGCAGCTTGAGAACGCCGTTCATCGAACGGATTGCATCTTCTCACCAATCTTCACGATGAGATCGTTCCAACTCTTGTTGAAGGAGTCTCGTCCATCGATTTGCAGCTCTGCCGCGATCGAATCTAGGTTTACGCCCGCTTTGGTTGCGCTCGCGAGAATTGCCTCTGCCGCAACGCCATCAGTCGGCATCGGACCGCGCGGTTTCCCCTCGCTTGCAAGTGCGAGAAGGGTTTCTTCTGGCATCGTGTTCACGGAGTCCGGCGTGCCAAGCGCATCGACATACAGGCACTTCGACAGTGCGGGGTCCTTCGTCCCTGTGCTCGCCCACAGCACGCGCTGCACCTTTGCACCCTTGGCAGCAAGCGCCTTCCAGCGAGCGGATGCCGCGAGGTCGAGTGAAGATTTCAAAATTCTCCCCGCCATCGCGATGCCAATCTTGTTCTGCAATTCTGCGGGAAGCGCCTTGCTCGTCGCACGATCCCATCGAGAAATGAACACACTTGCGACGCTCGAAACGAATGGAGGCAGACCCGCAGCGACTCGTCGCTCAATGCCTCGGATGTATGCCTCTGCTGCTGCGAGATAGTGTTCGCGCGAAAACAGAAGCGTCACATTGATGGGGATGCCTCGGAAGATGAGTTCTTCAATCGCAGGACATCCTTCTGGCGTTCCGGGCACCTTGATGTACAGGTTGCGCCGGTTTGCGCGCGCGTGCAGCGCGACAGCCTGCTCGATCGTGGCCTTGGTGTCATTTGCAAGCAGCGGCGATACCTCGAGAGAAACGAAGCCATCCATGCCGTCCGATGCTTCGTGGATCGGCCCAAAGTGATCTGCCGCGCGGCGGAGATCATCGATCGCGCATTCGAAGAAGGTCGCTTCGACTCCGAGTCCCTTCGCTGCAAGTTCGCGCACCTGTGGGTCGTACGCGTTTCCGCCGGCGATAGCCTTTTCGAAGATCGTGGGATTTGAGGTCAGTCCCGTCACATTGAGCCGCGCGATGTACCGAGCGAGCGTCCCGGACTCAAGCAAAGTTCGCGTAATGTTGTCAAGCCAGAGCGATTGACCAGTTGCGGCAAGGGCGGCGGTAGGAGTCATAGGCGCGAACGGTAGCAGATCGCATTCCCGCATTTGCGTGCGTTGCGAGAAGAGATCGGGAATGTGCCTGATCCCCTTGTCGCGTCAAGCACTTCCTGCGACAGTTCGGCGCAGAACCGCACGAAGCACCGAACGAAGAAGGAATACGGCCTATGCCCTCCGGGAAGTCTCGCACGAAATCGAACACGCAGTCGATCAAGCAAGCCACACTCGTACCCCCGGCACCCAAAGTCCCCACCTGGAGTGGAGCGCCGACGCAGACCAAGGCTTGGAAAACGCTCGAAGCGCACGCGAAGCTGGCTCGAAAGTTCTCGCTGCGCGAACTCTTCGCGAAGGACAAACTCCGCGGAACGAAGTTCACCGCAGAAGCACTCGGCATTCGCCTCGACTATTCGAAGAATGTGCTTGACGCGTCAACGATGAAGTTGCTTCTGGCTCTCGCAAAGGAGTGCAAAGTCGCAGGCAAACGCACGGCGATGTTCAGGGGCGAGAAGATCAATCTCATGGAAGGCCGAGCGGTGCTGCATGTTGCGCTGCGCGCGCCGCGCGGTAGCGTGATCAAGGTCGACGGACAGAATGTCGTCCCGGATGTGCACGCGGTCCTTGATCGGATGGCGGCATTCGCGACGCAGATTCGTTCGCGCAAGTGGCTTGGATACACGGGAAAGCCAATCAAGAATGTCGTGAACATTGGCATCGGAGGAAGCGACCTCGGCCCTGTGATGGCGTATGAAGCACTCAAGAGCTTCAGCGACCGAGGACTGACGATGCGCTTCGTCTCGAATGTCGACGGCAATGATTTTTTTGAAGCGACACAGGACCTCAACCCTGAGGAAACGCTCTTCGTCATTAGTTCAAAGACCTTCACAACGCTCGAGAC